>QUDE01000009.1 GCA_003477405.1 Ruminococcaceae bacterium AM07-15 | reverse complement strand
CCGGCTCATAACCGGACGGTCCCGGGTTCGAGTCCCTGAAGGCCCACCAGATACCAAAAGACACGCCATCCGGCGTGTCTTTTTTTGTATGAATGGATCGGAGCTGCCTTTTTGTTATAATATAAACTTTTTTTACCAATTTATCGCAAAGCATTGATTTTTCCCACAGAGGCTGGTAAGAGTAGGTTTAGAACAAATTGTTCTGAAAAACCAGCCTTCGAAGGAGAGAAAACTTTGAAGAGCGGGAATTTGCTGAAGGAGAAAAGGGGTGAATGCTCGTTTGATGAAAAGGGCGGGAGTGCGGGCCGGAAAAGAGGCTTTTCCCGCAAGTGAATGCATTTCACACAAAGGAGAAAAAATTTTTAAAGGAGGAAAACGCATATGAGTAAAGCAAAAATGCGCATCGGCAGCATTCTGCTGGTCGTGGCAATGCTGATGACTCTTCTGCCCGTTGGCGCTTTTGCGGCGGATGGGGTCGAGGTAGTGCCTGCTATTCTGCATGACACATCTGAAAAAATTGCGGATAAGGATTTGTACGATGCAGGCAGCTACAATGTACAAACCAGTGCAGTAAGTGAAGGGGACAATGCCCCTTATACGGAAGTAGCCATTTCTATTTCTGGTTTGAAAGAGCACCAGAATGGCGACAACCCTGAAAGCGTGGGTTATTGGGTTGGCTTTGCACTGACAGCCCCCACAGGAGCTGCTAAAGTGAAATATGCTTGGGCTGACTCAGTTGCGGGATTGGAAGATTTGACAGAAATCCCTGTGGAAGCGAATGTAAAAGATAACCAGTCCGGCATTGCGTTCTATGTGAATGCTGCGGATGATTCCAAGCTGTGGACAAGAGTTCAGTGGCTGGATGAAAAGGGCGCGGTTATTGATGCTGATGGTCAAGCAAGCGAAGATGAAGTGTCTTACACCTATCATATGAATCTTGATAATGTGACCATGCTGATCGAGGATTCCGGTATCAAGGCCGCTACGCTGCATGATACAACAGGCGCTGTGGCTGACGACTATTTGTATGATAAGGGTAGCTATGATGTAGTAGTTACTAAGAAGGTTGCCAATAACTATTATGATGTGGCTATCACCGCCAAGAATCTGCGTAAGCATTACAATGCATCGGATCCTGCTGTGGAAAATTATTGGGTTGGCTTTGCCATTCCTGCTGCAGAGACGGCAACTCATTTTAAATATGCTTTCGCCAATGCACTCAAGGGCGATGAGAAAGCATATGCTGTTGAAACAATTTTCCCGGATGAGCAGGGTGTCGCTGCCTATCTGAAAGCCAATCAAGATGATGGCACATATTTCACAGTTCAGTGGATGAGTGATGCGAGCAATAATGTGGAGAATGGTCTTGCTACTTATAGGATTGATCTGAGCAATGTAAGCACAAATGCAGCCGATACCACCATTACTGGTGTTACCGTGATGGAGAAGGAACAAGTTTCCCCTGCCATTTCCGCTGCGGTCAGCGGCACTCAGATCAATCTGTCCGGCCTGGCTGCTACAAGCCCGGCTCCCGCATTGAAGCTGGTGCTGAACACCAATGCCGGTGGCAAGGTGGAAAAGGAAATTACCTTGACCTATGCAGAAGGTAAATTTGGCATTGCTTCCGCTGCTGAAGAAGAACCTGCGAGCAATAAGGTTACCGTAGGCAGCACAGAGTATACTATCGATGTTGCTGGCATTTCCGCTATGCCTGATGATGTGGAAGTGGAAGCGGGCGAAGCTGAAAAGAATGCGGATGCTATTGCTGACGATCTGAAGACGAAGGTTGAAGCAGCACTGCAAAATGTTGATGTGGATGATGCCACAGTTGCTGTTGCGCAGGCTGCGAATGCAAAAATCACAGAGATCGCTCAGGGCCTGACAGAAGAGAAAGTTCAGGAACTGCTGGGTGCGGCTAATGATGGGGTAGAAGACACTCCGTATGATACCATCAAAGTTGTGACCTATCTGCAGGTGACTGCGACAAGCTACACAACTGCTGGCGAAGATACTGAACTGGCCTTTACACTGGATATCCAGCCTATGTACAAGGTGGTAGCCGCAGATGCCAATGACAGCACTACCAACCCGGATAAAGATACTGATATTACCGGTAAATTGACGATTGACTCCACTGCTCAGCCTGTGGAAATCACTGTGGGCCTGCCTGCAGGTTTTGTGGATAGTACAAGCAGCACAGTATATGTCTATCATAAGAACCACATTTATGAGACAACTGTTCAGGGAAATGCGGATGATGGTTTTACTGCCACCTTCACTAACCCCCATGGCTTCAGCGCATTTACTCTGAAGACCACAGCGGGTGCTTCTGTCACAGACCTGAACGGCCAGAAAACAGTCTATGCTACATTGCAGGATGCTGTGAATGCGGTAAAGGATGGCGAAACCATCACTCTGCTGGCGAATGGTCAGACTGCAACCGTTGCCAAGACCGTTACCTTTACAGTTGCTGGTGGCAATACCTGCACCATCAAGGACGGTTACGGCAATCTAGTAAAACCGGACAAAAATGGTGTTTATACCATCACATTCTATGGCTACCCCAGTGACGGCGGTTCCACCACCACTCCCACCAGCTATGGCATCACCGTCTCCGCTGCGGAAAACGGCGCTGTGAAGTCCTCCAACAGCTCTGCGGCCAAGGACGCCACTGTGACCATCACCGTGACCCCGGGCGAGGGCTATGTGCTGGATACTCTGACCGTCACCGATAAGAACAACAATACCGTTGCTCTGACCAAGGTGAGCGACACCCAGTACACCTTCAAGATGCCTGCTTCCGCCGTCACCGTCAAGGCCACCTTCAAGAAGGACGAAGGCACTCAGCCTGCCGCTCTGCCCTTCAACGATGTGTCCGAAAGCGAATGGTTCTATGAGGCTGTGAAGTATGTCTATGACAAGGGCATGATGAACGGTGTCAGCGACACCTCCTTTGCTCCTTATTCCAACCTGACCCGTGGTATGATCGCTCAGGTGCTGTACAACCTGGAAGGCAAGCCCGCCGTTTCCGGCTCGACCTACACCGATGTGGCTGCTGATCAGTGGTACAATGACGCTGTGAACTGGGCTGCCCAGAAGGGCATCGTCACCGGCTACGGCGATGGCACCTTCGGCCCCATGGACAACATCACTCGTGAGCAGATGGCTGCCATTCTGTATCGCTATGCCCAGTACAAGGGCTATGATGTGTCCGCCAAGGGCGATCTGACTGCCTTCACCGATGGAAACACTGTTTCCGATTGGGCGAAGGACGCCATGAGCTGGGCCGTTGGCACCGCTCTGTTCAACGGCAAGGGCGATGGCATCCTGGATCCCACCACTACTGCTACCCGTGCTGAAGTGGCCAAGATCCTGATGACCTATTGCGAGAATGTGGCGAAGTAAGCCATAAAATTGCATACAGCAAAAAGGACGCCTTTCGGGGCGTCCTTTTTGTATTGTGTTCCCATGAAAAAATTTTGCAAACTTTGTCTTTTTGTGTCGCATTGTTCCATGGTAGCTGGTATAATGGGGAAGCAATGGAGAATCATGACAGAGCCCCTCCGCGAAATTTGCAGACTCTGTTATGAAAATCTTCAAAACGGAGGGTAAAAATATGAACGAGCAAAAACAAGTGAGCAACCAGCAGACGCAGCCTGTGCAGACGCAGGAACCGGTGAAAAAGAAGAAAGGAAAAATCAAAGGATTTTTCCGCTGGCTTGCCCGCCACCCCAAATTGCTGATACTGTTTATCCTGGTGGTAGCCATAGCTGTGGGCGGCCCCTTCTTCTGGCTGGCCATTCGGGATCGGATGAGTATTTACAGCGATACCAGCAAGTTGGGGTTTGAGGACATCGGCGAGATGGCAACCCAGTCGGCTTATTGCACTGAAATCAGCATGACCGAAGCCGATCGGGAATTCTTTGGCATTTCCATTCCCTTCACCCAGAGCAAGTATATTTACAGCTATGATGTAACTATCAAAGCGGGCTATGACTTTGGGGAGATCCAGTGGAGTGTGGACGAGGAAACAAAGACCATCGAAGTCAAATTGCCGGAAGCCCAGATTCTCAGCAACGAGATCGACCTGGATTCCTTTAAAGTGTATTATGAAAAAGAGAGTATTTTCCGTCCCATCACCTTGGAAGAAAACAATACTGCTATGAAAAATTTGCAGGAAACAGCTGAAAAAGATGCTATTGCAAATGGTCTTTTGGAAAACGCTGAAAGTAATGCGAAAACCATTCTGAAAGCCTTTTTTGCCCAAGCTTTTGATTTAGAGGAGTATGAAGTCCAATTTTCATAATAGAAATAAGGAGAGGGAGAAATAATGCACATTATTTTGACAGGATTGGGAATTCTGGCGGCCGCTGTGGTGATCTTTTACTTCATTCTGTTCATCACCGCCTGAGCCCCTGCTGCACAGCGCAAAACAAAGCCCTGGGAGAAAACTCTCCCAGGGCTTTTTGCTTATCGTGCTATTTCTGATTGTTTTCTTTGTTCCGCTTTTTCTGGCCTTCCTGAGCCAGGTCACGGATGCGAAGCTCTTCCTGGAATTCTTCGTTCCGTTCATCATGGCCGGTTTGCTGCAAGCCGGTCATCCGGGCCTGCATTTCGCCGGTGACAAAAGGACTGAGGTACATTCCGGAGGAAACGAACTTGGCCCGCTGCATGCCGCTGTCCAGAATGGCAAAGGGCTGGAAGATGGTAAAGAGCAATGCATATTTCACTCCCAGTTTGGGGATGCGCACCACCAGAAGAACCAGAAGCAGGACACCCATCCACAGATAGAGGGAAGGCTTTGCCAGCCCCATCAGAGCCAGCAAAAGCAGCGCCACGCTGGCGGCGGTGTTGCCCAGGCTGTCGCTGTCATAGCCTTTCTCCCGGGCTGCATAGATGCGGAGAGGGAGAAACAGGATGTCTGCCACAAGGCACACAGCCACAACAGCCACAAAGAGGAGAAGGTATTTCCAGTTCCAGGTGCCCCAATATTCCCGCAGAGCCTCTTTGTGCTGCTGCTCTTCGGCGATCATATGACCGTTGGGGTTGGCGTTGTCTGCGAAGCTGTAAGAATACCGCTGGGCAACTTCTCCCCAGTCTTCGCTCCAGTGCACATAGTTGAGAGAAGGCAGGATGCCCACAAAGGAAGAGACCATATAGACGACTACCACAAGCCCTACGGCCAGGATAGCGGCCCATCGTTTCCAGGGTTCAGAAAAGGCGTGGTCATACAGGTAAAGGATGAAACTCACCGCGAAATAGACAAGCACCAGGGAGCTGAGCACCAGCATCAGCACCATCAAGGGACCGTAGGCCGGCTGGACCCGGCCGAAGAATCGGGTGGTTTCCCACAAAACCAGAGAGAGAAAGCCCAAGATCAGAATAAAAATAAAATTGGTGGGAACAAAACGGCGATTGCTCATCATTTTCATACGAAACATAAGGACCCTCCTTTCAAAGGGTAAGAACAACGCTCTCTGATTCTGTTTGACCATATTATACCATATGCCGAAATTTTGGCAAGATATCCGGGTCGAAATCAGCGATATTACCAAATATATTGTTAAAAAATTATCAATATTGCTATTGGAGGGATGGAATTGGCGGGGAAAAGAAAAAATCAAATAGTTACAGAAAAATAACAAAAAGAGTAAAAATAGGAGGGGAACAAAAGAAGCAACTATAAAAAGAGGTGAAATAGTAATTTTTCATGAAGAAATGTCCTGTAAAATGAAGGGAATAAAAGAAAAACGAAACAAATGGTAAGAAATATTTTGGTAAAATGGAATAAAAATTTAAAGAAAAGGGGAGAATCTATCCCTGAAAAGCCCATATTTAACGGCGCTGGTGGGGAAGGTCGAAAGAAAATGGTTGCAAATTGGTATCAAATCGGTTACAATGGAGAAGGTTTCAAGCTGGCAAACAGGCCAGCGGATGGTCAGAGCGCCATTCCCCGCAGACAGCAAGCGGGGGGAGCCAGCCAGAGGGTGGGCAGAGCCTGCCTGATGACGGCACCAAAAACCCGCGGCCTTGGCCGTGAGGAAATGGAAGGAGACATTCCCCAATGGAAACCAAGAAAAAGAGCCGGTTGATCCCCATGTGTTCCATGTTCCTGGCTTCGTCCCTGTTGATGGGCGGCATGATGATGGGCACCAAGCGGGTAGTTGTTTATGACGAAGGGGAGCGCCATGTGGTCTATACCCTTTCGAATGACCTCCAGCGGGCCGTGGCCGCAGCAGGCATTGAACTGGGGGCTGACGATGAAATCACCTGCTCCGGAGACCTTTCCCAGGGCTTTGGAGTGGTACAGGTGGAGCGGGCCTTCCCGGTGCTCATCACCGCCGATGGCCGCACCCATATGCTGCAGACCACCGGCGGCACGGTGCAGAGTATCCTGGCCGACGCCGGCATCACCCTGGGAGAGCAGGATCTGGTTTATCCGGCCTCCGAAGAGGAACTGACCCAGGGCAGCGATATCACTGTGCGCCGGGTGGAAGTGCGCAATGAAGAAGTGCGGGAGAGCATCCCCTATACCACCCAGACGGTGGAGACCGACGCCCTTCCCTATGGGGAGAGCCGGGTGGTGCAGCAGGGCCAGGCCGGTGAAAAGGTGACCACCTTCCGGGTGGAGTACCGGGACGGAGCAGAATACAGCCGTACTAGCCTGGGCACCGAAATTGCCCGCCAGCCGGTGACCGAAGTGATTGAAACCGGCACCGGAGGTATGGTACAATACAACGGTCAGAACTACACTTACAGCAAGGTGTATCAAATGAAGGCCACCGCTTATACCACAGAGGGCAAGACCTGGAAGAAAACGGCTTCCGGCACCATCGCCCGTGTGGGTGCTGTGGCGGTGGACAAAAATGTGATCCCTCTGGGCTCCCGCCTGCTCATCCAGGGCAGCGACGGCAGCTGGATGTATGGCCTGGCGGTGGCAGAAGACACCGGCGGCGCCGTGAAGGGAAACAAGATCGACCTTTATTTCAACACCTATCGGGAGTGTATCAATTTCGGCGTACGGACGGCCACCGTCTATGTGCTGGATTAGATCGCATCAAAAGGGTGATCCCATCTGAATTTGTGTGATATCGGCACCATCAAAGAGATATTGACCCGTCATGGGTTTCATTTTTCCAAAAGTCTGGGGCAGAATTTCCTCTGTGCCAGGCATGTGCCCACAGCCATTGCCCAAGGGGCAGGCATCGACGAAAATACCGGTGTGCTGGAAGTGGGCCCCGGCATCGGCACCCTCACCCGGGAGCTGTGCCAGAGGGCCCGGCGTGTGGTGGCAGTGGAATTGGACCGCAGACTGCCTCCGGTTCTCCAGGAGACCTTGGGAGAGTTTGATAACTTCCACCTGGTGGAAGGGGACATTCTGAAAACAAATATTCCCCAGCTGTGCCGTGAGGAGCTGGGGGAAGGGCGGAAAGTGGCCTGTGCCAATCTGCCCTATTATATCACCACCCCGGCTCTCACCGCTTTGGTAAGCAGCGGCTGCTTTGCCCAGATCACCGTCATGGTGCAGAAGGAAGTGGCCCGGCGGATCTGCGCCAAACCGGGCACCGGGGATTATGGGGCCTTTTCGGTCTATTGTCAGTTCCACGGAAAGCCCTCCATTTTGCTGGATGTACCGGCTGGATGCTTTATCCCGGCTCCCAAGGTGGATTCCGCCGTGGTGGCCCTCACGCCCTATGAGGAAAATCCTCTGGGGCCGGTGGACGAAGGGCTTTATTTCCGGGTGGTGCGGGCGGCCTTTGCCCAGCGGCGCAAGACGCTGCTCAACTGCCTGCGCCATGGCTTTCCTCAGCTGGAGCGGGAGGATGTGCTCCATTGCCTGGAAGAGGCCGGCGTCGGAGCGCAGGCCCGGGGCGAGACCCTGGGGCTGGAGGATTTTGCCCGTCTCACAGAGGCTGTGGGAAGGCGTTTGCAGAAAGAATAAGAAAAGAGGGCCGGGCCGTCTGTGGCTTCGGCCCTTTGCCCTGTGGAAAGAAAAAAGGAGAATGGTATGCTCAAGGCCCTGTGGCTGTGGCTGCTGCTGATCAATGGGACGGCTTTTGCCCTGTGTGGTGTGGATAAATGGAAAGCGGTGCAGGGCCGTTGGCGGGTGCGGGAGCGCACTTTGCTGCTGGCGGCGGCACTGGGAGGAAGCCCGGGGTTGCTTTTGGCCATGCGGGTCTTTCACCACAAGACCAGGCACCGGAAATTTACCTGGGGCGTGCCGGCTATTTTGGTTTTGCAGATAGCCGTTTTGGTGTGGATGGCCGTTCAGCGGGGCCGCCTTTGAAGTGGAAAGGCAAGGAGGGAAGCTGTTTGGGAAAGTGGATCAAACGGGTGCTGGCCGTGCTGCTGTTGTGCGCCATGGTGCTTTGCTATGCCCGATGGATCGAGCCACGATGGATACAGGTGAAAAAAGTGGAGCTCTCCCTTCCGGGTCTCACAGAGGAAATGCGGGTGGTCTGTTTTGGAGATACCCATATGGGGCTGGAGTTTGGCCCGGAAGATCTGGAAAAATGGGTGGAAAAAATCAATGGCCAGGAGCCCCAGGCCGTGGTGTTCCTGGGGGATCTGTTTGACAATTACAGCCAATATGAGGGCGATCCGGGAGAGGTGAGCCGGGTGTTATCCCAGTTGCAGGCGCCGTGTAAGCTGGCGGTGATGGGCAACCACGATGTGGGAGGCGGCGCCGAGCGGGTCTATGAGGACATCATGGAGAAAGCGGGATTTCAGGTGCTGCGGAACCAAAGCGTGCAGCTGGGGTCGGTGAACTTCGTGGGGGCCGATGAGCTGCTGTTTTTCGTGCCCCAGGTGGAAGGGCTGGAGGAAGAAGGAAAATGCAACATCCTTCTGTCCCATGCTCCCGACTATGCCGATGAAACCCAGGGCTTTCAGTTGTCGGTGGCTGGTCATACCCATGGCGGCCAGGTGTGTCTGCCTTTTTACGGGGCACTGGTCAAGCCGCCAGGAGGAGAACATTACACCGCCGGGCTGTATGAAGAAGGAGACGAGCTGGTTTATGTCAACCGGGGGTTGGGTGTGACCTCACTGCCCCTGCGGTTTTTCGCCCGGCCGGAGATCACCGTGCTGGAGCTTTCTCCCCAGGGAGAATAAAACCAGTGTTTACAGTTCGTTCAACATTTACCCGTTGTCATCGGGTACAATCGTCCTATCCAAAAGGAGGGAACGGGGATGAATGTAAAGAATTACCGTTATGACGGCAGTCAGGAACTGTCTTTGAAAAAAGCCCCCACCAGCGCCAAGGGCCTGGGACTCCAGCGGCAGGAAATCGAAGAAAAGACCCGGAGCAATATGGAGAAGATCGCAAAGCTCCAGGATAAACTGTATGCCCAGGGTCAGGAAGGCATCGTCATTTTGCTTCAGGCCATGGACGCCGCCGGGAAGGACAGCGCCATCAAGCATGTGATGGGGGCCATCAATCCCCAGGGCATCACAGTGCACAGCTTCAAGCAGCCCAACAGCCAGGAACTGAGCCATGATTATCTGTGGCGGGCCGTGCGGCAGCTTCCCGCCCGGGGCAGCATGGCCATTTTCAACCGGTCTTATTATGAAGATGTGCTCATTGTGCGGGTACACTCCTTGCACAAGGGTTATCAGATGGCCCAGCGGTGCCTGGACGACCCGGAGTTTTTCCAGAAGCGGTACCGGCAGATCCGGCACTTTGAAGAATATCTCTATGAGAACAGCTACCGGGTGGTGAAGGTCTTTCTCCATGTGTCCAAGGAGGAGCAGAAAGAGCGGTTTCTGGAGCGCATCGAGAGGAAAGAGAAGAATTGGAAATTTTCCCAAAGCGATGTAAAAGAGCGGGCCTATTGGGAAGAATATCAGAAAGCCTATGAGAAGGCCATCAATCAGACGGCCACCCCTCACAGCCCATGGTATGTGCTGCCGGCGGACAACAAATGGTACACACGGTATCTGTTGTCCCAGGCGGTGCTGGAAACGCTGAAGGACATCGACCCTCAGTATCCCGCGCCGCCGCCGGAGCAGGAAGAACAGCTGCAGCAGTGCCGGAAGATGCTGGAGGAAGAGTGCTGAGATCCAAGCAAAAGGGAAGGAAAGAATCGTAATGAAAAAAAGCCAATGGCAAAAAGCTCTGCTGGCTTTGTGCACCGCTGGAATGATTTTGGCGGCGGGGTGCAGCCAGGAGAAACCGGAAAATCAGGAGAAGGACAAAGGAGAGGATTCTATGAACAAGGCAACCATTACCATGGAAAACGGGGAGAAGATCCACATTCAGCTGGACGACGAGCAGGCCCCCATCACAGTGGAAAACTTTGTGGAGCTGGTGCAGGACGGCTTTTATGACGGCCTGACCTTCCACCGCATCGAGCCGGGATTTGTCATCCAGGGCGGCGACCCTCTGGGCAATGGCACCGGTGGGCCGGGACATACCATCAAGGGTGAGTTCAAGGCCAATGGGGTGAACAACACCATTTCCCATGAGCGGGGCGTCATTTCCATGGCCCGGGCCCAGGACTATGACAGCGCCGGAAGCCAGTTCTTCATCACCCTGGACGACGCCACCTTCCTGGATGGCCAGTATGCTGCCTTCGGCACTGTGGACGAGGAGAGCATGGAAGTGGTGGACGCCATTGTGGAGCAGTATCTCACAGACGGCAAGGCCCCTGTGATGGAAAGCATCGTAATGGACGACTGATTTTATAGGAAATAAGAGTAACGCCCCGGCGCAGTTTGCGCCGGGGCATTCTGTTGTATTTCTGCAGGAAAGGTGATACAATAAGAAAAAGAAAATGATATAGTGAATTAGTGTAATGAAAGGAGAGGCGGAACATGAAACGGTATGTATTGTCCCGATGCGTCAAATGGCTGGGAATTTTCCTGCTGGCCGGCGGCGTGATTTTTTACATCCTCCAGTTGGCGCCCCCCGACCCCAGCCAGTGCGTTCTGGCAAAGCCGGTGATTTATCTCTATCCGGAAAAGGCCCAGGAGACCAGGGTGAATGTGGAATTGACAGCCGGTACATTCACCGTCACCGAGCCTGCTTTGCAGGATGGATGGCAGGTCACCGCCTATCCGGACGGCACCTTGGTGGACGAGGATGGCCGCACCTGGCCCTATCTGTTCTGGGAAGCCGATTCCCAAGGGGAGTTCCAGTTTGAAGAGGGCTTTGTGGTGCCTGGCCAGGATACCGGTGATTTTTTGGAAAAGGCTCTGGCTGTTCTGGGGCTGAATGAAAAAGAACGCCAGGACTTTCTGGAATACTGGCTGCCTTTGATGGAGAAGAACCCCTACAACCAGATCGCCTTCCAACAGGAGGAATACACCAGCCTGGCCGCTCTGACCATCGACCCCGCCCCCGATACCCTGATCCGGGTGTTCATGGCCTGGAAGGGCCTGCAGGAGCCGGTGGAGATGAAGGAACAGGTGTTGACTCCCGTTTCCCGGCAGGGCTATACCGCCGTGGAATGGGGCGGCACACAGGTGCAATAACAGAAAAAGAGAACTGGGACCATTGGCCTCAGTTCTCTTTTAAGACGGGAAAACAATACAAAATGCAATATGTAATTTTATTATTCCGCCATGTCTAATAAAATATCCCCTAGAGCATCGGCAAAGAGGGAAGCAGAGTAAAGGGCCTCATCCAGGGAGTTGCCGCTGGTGCCCACCTCCAAGAGCATACTCCCCGGGGTTACATGCTGGTTGAAGCGGGCGGCACGAACATTGATGGGCCGCATGATGCCGGGATACAGGGCGTTTATTTGCTGCTGGATCTTTGCCGCAAAGGCCAGATGATCCGGCCAATCGTCAAAGGTCAGACCGCCTCCGTCGGTACCGGCTACCAGCATCAGCTGGGCTGCCTGCCGTCCGCCGATCTGGGCCACGGTTTTGTATTTCTTGCCGCTGGAGGTGATCATGGCGTCCCGATGCACATCAATGACAAACTTGATGGAGGGATTTTCAGAGATGGCCTGCTGGATCACTTCCAGAGCCCGGTTATAGGCACCGTTGTAGGAAGGACTGTCACACAGCACGGTGGCATGGATGGTCTTGATTCCCTTTTCGTTTAAGATCTTTTCCATTTCAGCGCCCACCCGCACCACATTGTAATTGGTGTCGGTGGTGCGGTCGGTGTCGGTGGGGGTGTACCAGTTGGCGGCGTCAGGGGTATAAGCCTCGCTGCCATGGGTGTGGACGATGAGTACCGCCGGTTCATCCAGGGAAAAGGGAATGGAAACATTCTGATTCAGCAGATCTTCCATGTTGATCTGGTAATCGGTTTCGTTTTTATAATAGACCGTGCCTGCGCCGGGGTAGGAGCCGTCATCCCCTTGGATCTGGATGGCGGCGATGTTGGCTTGGCTTTGGCTGGTCTGTCCCTGGGGCAGCACGGCCTCGCTCACCTCTTCCCCGGCGGAGACCGTTTCATCTTCTGCCTCGTCCTCTGGCAGGAGGGTGGCAGAAGGGGAATAATCCTCCATGGGCAGGTTGTTTTGGGCCGGGGAGAGGGAGGGAAATGATGCGGGCCAGGGGGATTCCTGGGCGAAAGCCCACAGCCCCACGGCGGCCAGCACAAGAGGCCACATCCCTTTTTTCCGTCGGGGCTTTTTCCGTCTGTTTCGGCTTCTGATTTTTCTGTAGTTCCTGTGCCCCAGCGCCATGAAAAACTTCCTCCATCCTGGTGTTGATGGAACCATTCTATGGCTCGGGCGGCTTTTTTATGCCTTGTCCTCAGCTGAGAAGGCTTTCGATGTCCTCCACAGACAGATGGGTATGCAGGGCCATGTCAATGGCATACCCCAGGATCTTGGCGCTTTTCACCATCAGGGCATCGATGTCCTTGGGGGTGACGATGAGGGAGGTGGGAGGCAGTTCCTCTTCCGGCGGTGCGTTGGGACAAAGATCGGCGGCCAGGGTGCGGGCTTCCACCACCGTGGGAATGCCCAGGGCCAGCACCGGGGTGTGGAGGGTCTGCTCATCCAAAGGGAAACGGCCGGGGGCGATGCCGCCGCCGGGAGTGATGCCGGTATCGGAGAGCTGAATGGTGCGGCAGAGCCGGGAGAGCTTTCGGGACACCAGCGAGTCGATGGCGATGATGGCATCCGGGCGGATCTTCTCGCACAGCCCTAGCACCACTTCGCCGGTCTCCACACCGGTGAGCCCCAGCACTCCGGGAGCAATGGCGCTGACCCGGGCAAAGGAACGGAACACATCGGGCATGGTATCTTTTAAATGCCGGGTGACAATGATCTTTTCGGTGCAAAGCGGCCCCAGGGCGTCGGCGGTGAGGTGGCGGTTGCCCAGCCCCACGATGAGCACGCTCTCCGGCTGGGAGGGCAGCAGGCGGCGCACTTGTCGGGCCAGAAGAGAGGAAGCGGCGGCAATGGTGTGATCCTCCCGCTCCCAGCTTTCTCCCAGCTGAAAAGTGATATAGCGGCCCTGGGGTTTGCCCATCTCCTGGGCTCCCTCCGGGGTGCGGATGTGCACCTCTGTCATGTGGATGCCGTCCTGTTCTTCTTCCTTCCAATCCACCCCCGGCGGCTCCCGAAGAGTCTGCTCCTGATAGAGCTCCCGGGCCTCCAGAGCCAGGTCTGTGCGTCTCGATTCCATCGCTTTTCCTCCCATTTTTCTCTTAGTGTTTCCCGCAGAAAAGAAATATGCAAAAATTGTGTGAGAAACACTTGCATTTGCCGCCACAAAATGATAGAATAAGCAATGCTATGAATATCTGAGGTAAGGAGGTCATGATTTTGCCGAATATTAAGTCCGCGAAGAAGCGCGTGCTGGTCAATAAGACAAAGAACGAGAGAAATCGCGCCGCGAAGACAGCGATGAAGACACAGTTGAAGAAGTTCGACAGTGCCATTCAGCAGGGCACCGGCATCCAGGAGGCGTATAAGGCCACCGTGGTTTGCCTGGACAAGGCTGTTGCCAAAGGTATTCTGCACAAGAATACTGCCGCGAGAAAAAAGAGCGCGCTGGCGAAGAAGGTCAACGCCGCCGCCAAATAAGCAGTGGGATTTTGACGATCTTCCAGGGCTGGGATTTGTTCCCGGCCCTTTTTGCTGTGTAAAAAATGAGAAGCGATTTCATTTATTTTCCTGTTGCCCTTTACAGTGGGGCGGGAGTGTGCTAACATAAAAATGAACAATCTGTAAATGTTCACCATTGCAAAGGGAAAATGAGGAGGATGATTGCTCGTGAAAAAAGGCATCGTATTGTCCGCACTTCTTTTTTTACTGGTGCTGTGCACCGTTTCCATGGCGGCCCCGGCCGATGTGTCGCCCCTGGCGGGGACCTATGAGGGCTGGTATTATGCCAACCAGGGACAGACCGGCCTGACCCTCACCGTCAACGAAGACGGCACCGGCGTGTTTGAGTTTTACAATATGCCCGGCCGCAGCAATGCGGAGGATGGTTCTTATACCATCAAGGCCACTTTGGAGAACGGGAACTATGTGATCAAAGGGGACGAATGGATCGAAAAGCCCAGCACCTATGTGTTCGTCACCCTGAAAGGCACATTGAACAAAGATGTGTACACCGGTTTGGTAGACGGCAATAAAAACTGGGAGTTTGTGCTGAACAAAAACAACTCCAGCTACCAGGAAGTGGTGGACAGCGTCTATCAGAACCACAGCTATAAGGTGTTTGACGAAAGCATGACCTGGCAGTAGGCCAAGGAGAAATGCGAGTCCCTGGGCGGTCATCTGGTGACCATCACCTCTCAGGGGGAGCAGAACTTCGTATCCAAGCTGCTGACAAACGGCAGCAAGAAGCAGTACTGGATCGGCGCCACCACCACAGGCGGCACGCCCCAGTGGGTCACAGGGGAAACATTCTCCTATTCCAACTGGGATGTGATTGAGCCCAACAGCCACACCCGCTCCGATGGGGAAAAGGAACAGTATGTGCACATCTACAACACCCCCAACCCGGCGGTGGGCGGCAGCAAGCGCTTTGCCTGGAACGATATGTATTATGACAACACCTATCCTGGCGAAGAGGACAATTTCTCTTTGCAGACCGTGGGATATGTGTGCGAGTGGGAGACCTGGTCGGATTCGGCGGACTGGTCCACTCCGGAGCTCCAGGAAGCGGCCGATGCCGGGCTGATCCCCGATGTGCTGGTGGGCAAGGATATGACAGCTCCGGTGACCCGGGGCGAATTTGCCGCCATTTCCGTCAATCTGTTTGAAGCCATGACCGGCGGGCGGGCCGTTATGTCCTCCCAGTGCCAGTTTGCGGACATCGCCGATAGTGAAAACAGAAACTACATTCTGAAAGCCTATAACATCGGTGCGGTGCAGGGATACAGCGCCACCGAGTTTGCCCCCGATGAGCTGATCACCCGGGAGCAGCTGGCCACCATGCTGTGCCGGGTGTACAAAAGAGCAGAGTGGCCCGATTGGACGCTGGAAACCGATGCGGAGTACACCATCAACTATTCCGGTGTTCCCAAGTACGCCGACGATGCCCAGATCTCCGATTACGCCAAACCCAGCGTCTATTTCATGACCAAGTACAATGTGATCTCCGGCGTGGGCAATGGGATGTTTGCTCCCAAGAACACCAATTCCATGGAAGAGGCGGAGCACTATGCCAATGCCACAAGAGAGCAGGCCATCGCCATGTCTCTGCGCAGTTCCAAGAATCTGAAGTAATCGAACTATACAGAAAAAACACCGTTGGGAAAATCCCAACGGTGTTTTTTGTATCAGATCAGTTTATGTACTTCGATCTGGATGCGCCCTTTTTTGGAAAGGCCGCCGATCTGGGCCAGGATGGCTTTGCCTTTGCCTCGCAGGGAGATGCGGGCCCCTTCGGGCACCGGTTTGTCCCCTTTGAGTGCATCGGCCCCGTCCACCTGCACCAGTCCCCGGCGGATACATTCCGCCGACTCTCCCCGGGAGAGGGAAAAGGCCACGGTGAGCACTGCGTCCAGACGGAGGGACGGCACGGTGTCCCGCAGGGTTTTGAACTGAAGGGGCGGAATGAGCAGGTTTTCCAGGGCCACCGGTTCCATGACGATGGAGGCGTGGCCTGCTTTTTCCAGGTTGTGGCGCACATATTCCCCCATTTCCGCCGTCAGCAAAATGTCAGCGCTTTGGGGGGAAACCAGAATATCCCCCACCATCTCCCGCCGGATGCCCAGCCCCATCAGGGAACCCAGGTAATCCCGGTGGTTCAGCTCCACGCCGCCCCGGGGTCTGGATCGCAGGGCACAGATGGGGTTGTCCTCCAAGGGAATGTCATCCGGGGTCTCCATATAGTCAGGAAGGAACAGGGCCAGACGCCGCTCGGCCTGAGGATAGCCTCCATAGAGGGAAAAGCCCCGGTTTCCCATCCGCTCCATGGCGGTGCGGCACAGATTCTGCTGGCGCAGATCGAGAAAAGGAGTGCAGGCCGGCTGGAAATATTTTTCCGCCTGGCTCATTTTATCCCATAGCTGGCTGATGAGCAGCCGGTCCTCCGGCTGCTGGGCCAGAGACAGCAGCTCTTCCCGTTTGGCTGGCATAGGCCATCCCTCCTGTGTGTTTTGAAATATTCATCAGGGATTATAGCATACTCCCTGGGGAAAAAGCAAAAGCCGCCTGCAACAGGCGGCTTTTTGTATTACTCCAGAATCTGAATTCCGCAGCCGATAAGATGGGGGCCGGTGTGCACGCCAAGGGTGCAGTCGATCTCCCCTTCATAATAATGAGTGGCGCAGCCGATCTCGTCATGGAGTTTGTTTTTCAGATATTCCAGATCCCCGGGGCAGCCGCCGTGAGCGGTGGCCAGGGTGTAGGGGGTGCCGTCGGTGGGGACCATAGCCCGGATGCGCTCCGCCATCTCGTCCATGGACCGATACCGGCCACGCACTTTGCTGATGCTG
The DNA here is from genome assembly GCA_003477405.1 of Ruminococcaceae bacterium AM07-15. GTDB lineage: Bacteria > Bacillota > Clostridia > Oscillospirales > Butyricicoccaceae > Pseudobutyricicoccus. The sequence continues at coordinate 87,162 of QUDE01000009.1, read as the reverse complement.
GCCAGCTGGCCGTCAGGAGCAAAGGAGATGATGGGCTTGATCTGGAGCATGGTACCGGCAATGCAGCTGATCTTGCCGATCCGGCCGCCCTTTTGCAGGTATTCCAGGGTGTCCAGACTGAACATCACCTGGGTCTTTTCCCGCAGGCGGGGAACCAGGTGCAAAAGCTCTTCCCAGCTGGCCCCTTGGGCCAGGCGGTTGGTCACTTCCAGCGCCAGACAGCCTTCTCCCAGGCTGCCGCTGTTGGAATCAAACACGGCGCACTGGAGGCCTTCGTAATTTTCCGCCATCAGACGCACCATATTATAAGTGCCGCTGAGGCCGGCGGACAGGCAGATGGCAATGACCTTTTCAAAGCCCTGGGACTTGATTTCGTCCAGCAGGGAAAGCAGCGTACCGCCGTCGGGCAGGGAGGTGGTGGGCAGAGCCTGAGGCATCCGCTGATAGATCTCCTGGGGAGTGATGTCCACTCCGTCGGAATATTCCTTGTCCGGGTAAATGATCTTCAGAGGCAGTACAAAAATATCTCGCTCCCGGGCCAGGGCCGGGGAGATGTCGGCGCAGGAGTCGGTGAGCACCGCGATTTTTTGAGGATTCAAATGAGCACACGCCTTTCCAAAAGCCCAAAGGGCCGGTTGACGGAAAAATCCGTCGCAAGTATAATAAAAACAGAAGAACATAACAGCGTTATGTGATATACTCATTATACAGACCGACGGCATTGTTGTCAATTCTTTTGAAAGGGAGGACCCTTGATGGAATATCGGGAGAAGCGGAAAGCCCAGGGCCAGGAGACAGAACAAAAGATTTTGGAAACAGCCCGGCAGCTGATGCGGAAGAATGGCTATGACGCCGTGTCCATCCGGGATATCTGCAAGGAGGCTGGGGTGACCACCGGGGCCTTTTACCACCATTTCCGTTCCAAGGAGGAGATGCTGGAAAAAGGCGGCCAGCAGCTGGACCTTTACATCCGGCAGCAGCTGGAGACCCGGCCTTTTCACAGCAGTCTTTCCGCTTTGCGTATTATTTTCACCGCTTATGCAGAATATATGGAAGAGAACCAGGGTGAACTCACGGCCCGGTATTATCAGAACATGCTGGCCATCAGCGCCCAAAAGCCCTTTGACACCGGGCGGATCATCTATCAGATGGTGCTTCACTTCGTCATGGAGGCCCAGGAGAAGGAGATCCTTTCCCGGCAGTATGATGCCGAAACGGTCACCACCTTCTGTGTCCGCCATTTCCGGGGCATTGTCATCGACTGGGCCTTCCATAACTATTCTTTTTCCCTGATGCAAGCCATGGAAAAGGAATTCAAAATGGCCTATCAGCTGTTCAAGTCCTCTCGGGCGCCGATGATATAAAAAAATTTACAAACAGCCGGCTTCTTTCGTCCAAAAAACCATTGGAATCGGCAGGGAACTGTGATAATATAATTATGTTGATTTCATCATCTGGTTTTTAAAACTATTTATTGCGTTTTGTGTGGCTGGAAAGGAGCCGAATATGGAAATGAGAATGGACAAGGCAAAAGAATATCTTCCCCATTATACTTTGGGAGAGGAGATATTCAATTCGGTGTCCCACGGGGTGGGGGTGGCCCTGGCCTGTGTGGGCTTTGGTATTCTGATCGTGCTGTCGGCTTTGTATGGGGACGCCTGGGCGGTGAGCAGTTCCATCGTCTATTCCTTCTCTCTGTTTGCCCTGTACCTGGCTTCCACTCTGTATCATGCCTGCCCCAACCGGCGGGTGAAGGGTGTGTTGCAGGTGCTGGACCATTGCTCCATTTTCCTGCTCATCGCTGGAACTTATACCCCCTATACGCTGATCACCCTGCGTGGGGTCTTGGGCTGGAGCCTGTTCGCCGTGGTGTGGGGCGCGGCCATTGTGGGCGTGGTGCTCAACGCCATCGATGTGCAGAAATACAGCCGTATTTCCATGGTGTGTTATGTGGCCATGGGCTGGGTGGTGGTGCTGGCCATCCGGCCGCTGATGGCATCGCTGGCCTGGAATGGATTGGTGCTGCTGGCTCTGGGGGGCGTATTTTACACTGTGGGCATCGTCTTTTATGTGATCCGCCGCAGCTATATGCATTCCATCTGGCATCTTTTTGTGCTGGCCGGCAGCGTGTGCCATTATCTGAGCATCCTGCTCTATGTGATTCCCACCACCTTCTGAGAAAGAGAATTTTTGCAAAATCGGGAAAGGCGGTGAAAAGCCATGAAGAAAGAAATCAGAGGCAAGCGGATCATTCTGCGGGAACAAAGGGAAGAGGACGCACCGTTTTTTGCCCATTGGTTCAACCAGCCTCAGGTCATGTTTCAGTGCGGCTTTGAAAAGCCCACGGACGAAGAAAAAGTGAAGCGGCAGATCACCGTCGATCACAGGTCCGAAGATTCCCTTTGGTTCACAATCACCGATGGGGAGGGGCGCATTGTGGGCGAGACCGGCCTGCTGCGGATGTTTCCGGCCTGGCATCAGACCGACCTGACTATCATCATCCCCGACCCGGAAATGCAGCGCAAGGGATATGGCACGGAAGCCATGGAGATCATGCTGGACCTGGCTTTTCATGAGTATAAAATGCACCGTGTTTCCATTGGGGTGGTGGCACTGAACACCAGTGCATTGGAATTTTATAAAAAGATGGGATTCCGACAGGAAGGCGTTCTGGAAGAGGCCTATTATTATAAAGGTGCGTACAGTGATTTTGTGATGATGCGCATCCTCAGCCGGGAATGGAGATAAGGGATCAAAGGGTTTGCGGCCGCTGAAGGGCGGCGCACCTCTCTTCTGAGGAAATCTTGGGAGAGGGGAGAAAATGTCCTTGACAAAATCAGTGAGACATGGTAGGATATAAAGGCACTCATGAGTGCAGCCATCAGGCTGTGGAGAAGTACTCAAGTGGTGAAGAGGCTCCCCTGCTAAGGGAGTAGGGCTCGAAAGGGTCGCGAGGGTTCAAATCCCTCCTTCTCCGCCAAGAAAAGACACGCTGTTCAGCGTGTCTTTTTTGCTATCTATTCCAAAATAAAGAGAAAGGCGGAAACGGGTATGCTGCGAATCAAAGGGGCCAGAGTGCTGTGTCCGGACAGCGGACTGGATCAGGTGATGGACATCCTCCTGGAGGAGGGGAAGGTGGCCGCCATGGGCAATGGCTTGCCGGAACAGGAAGGGGAGACGGTCATCGACGCCCGGGGACTGTGCGCGGCCCCGGGGCTGATCGATGTGCATGTCCACTTCCGCGATCCGGGACAGACCCACAAGGAGACCATTCAGACCGGGGCGGAGGCCGCCAAGAAGGGTGGTTTTACCACAGTGATCACCATGGCCAATACCAAGCCCCCGGTGGACAATGTGGAGACGCTTCAGTATGTGCTGGAAGAGGGGAAAAAGACCGGCATCCATGTGCTCCCCGCCGCCTGCATCACCAAGGGCATGGCGGGAAAGGAGCTCACCGATCTGGAAGCACTGTGTCAGGCCGGAGCGGCGGGATTCACCGATGACGGCATTCCTCTGCTGGACAGCGGGCTGTGCCGCAAAGCCATGGAGTGGGGAAGAAAGCTGCACAAATCCCTGAGCTTCCATGAAGAGGACCCGGCCTTCATCGGCGAAAACGGCATCAACCGGGGCAAAGCCTCGGAACGCCTGGGAATTTTCGGCTCTCCGGCCGTGGCGGAGGATTCTTTGGTGGCCCGGGATTGTATGCTGGCTCTGGATACCGGAGCCAAGGTGAATATTCAGCACATCAGCTCCAAAAACGCCGTGGCCATGGTGCGTCTGGCCAAAAGCCTAGGGGCCCATGTGACGGCGGAAGTCACCCCCCACCACTTTACCCTCACCGAAGAGGCGGTGGCCCAGCACGGGGCCATGGCCAAGATGAACCCGCCTCTCCGCACAGAGGAGGACCGGCAGGCCCTGATTGAAGGACTGAAAGACGGTACCATTGACATGATCGCCACCGACCATGCCCCCCACTCTCAGGAGGAGAAGGGGACGGAGCCTTTGTGGAAGGCCCCCAGCGGAATCATCGGCCTGGAGACCGCTCTGGCTCTGGGCATCACCGAGCTGGTGGAAAAGGGACACCTGACCCTGGTGCAGCTGATGGAAAAAATGAGCCTGGCGCCGGCTCGTCTGTATGATCTGGACGCCGGGTATCTGGCCGCCGGTGGCCCGGCCGATCTGGTGCTCTTTGATCCCTGCGAAAGCTGGGAAGTGACCGAAGAAGAGCTGCGTTCCCGCAGCAAGAATACTCCCTTCCTGGGCCGCCGTCTCACCGGCCGGGTGAAATACACCATCTGCCAGGGAAAGGTGGTCTATGCCCATCAGGGCTGAGGCGGTCTTTTCTTTAAGCGGTAGGCAATCAGCTCAGGGCTGACCCCAAAGGCCTGGGCCAGCTGGGGGATGGTGCAGCCGTCGTATTCCTCCAGGGTGCTGTCGTCGATGAGCAGGCAGACGGCGAAGCGGCTGGCCTCCCATTCATAGCGGCTGATGGGGAACAGGGTGTTCTGGCGGAGAAAGGGCGTGTTGGCCTTGGGGTGGAGGATGGCATGGCCCAGTTCGTGGGCGCAGGTGAAGCGCAGTTGGTTTTCCTCCAGATTGCTGTTGAGATGGATGACCTGGTGCCGGTAGCTGCAGCTGTAATAGCCCCGGATGGAGCCCAAAGGCTCGGTGATCAGGATGATATGGCGCAGGCGGGCGATCTCAAAGGGGTCCCGGGTGCCATAGCGGCGCACCAGACGGGAAACGATTTGGTGGACCATAGGACTTCACCTCATCCTTCGGTATTTTTTCGGTGTGAATTTTTCCTTGGCCAAGGCTTTGGTCACTTCCAGCTGCCGGCGGAGACTGGACACCAGCAGACGGCGGGTGGGGCTGTCCAAGGGTTCGCCGTCGAACATCAGCGCCCCTTCGCCGCCTTCCAAAAGGGCCAGCATGGCCGAAAGCCGCCGGTCGATCTGCCGCCGGTCCCGGGGTGTGAGAAAGCTCCCTCGCTCCCGGCTTCGTCGCGGACGGGAAGAGGTGGTTTTCCGATCCATGGTGCTCCCTCCTTACAGATGAAAAGAAATGGAAAGAAAGGGAAAAGTTTCCTTTCTTTCACAATAGCATAATTACTGTCCCATAAACAGGACAAAGGCCTGAGGATCACCGGCAGTATACAGGTTTTGCAACATATAAAAAAGTGGCCCTTGGGCCACTTTTTTATATGTACAAGCCGTGGCGGCACAAGATGAGCCGCCACGCCTGGGAGGGACAGAATGAGAAAGGATGTATCCGGGGGTCAGAGCCCCCGGGGATTCAGCAGCAGGAACGCCAGCTGTGGCAGCAGTTCTGCCGGCAGCAATTTTCGGCAGGGGCCATGCGCTGAAGGGTGCTGGAGATTTCCTGCAGCACTTCCAGGGTATCCTGGCAGCACTCCAGTTCTGTGTATCCGCTGCCATTGTAGATGCTCATGGGAACATCCACATAGCGGGCGCAGGTGCAGATGGTCTGGATCTGGGGGGCGCAGGAGCGGCAGCAGGAGCAGCAATTTCTTTGGCAATGATTTCTCATACTCTCACCATCCCATTTGAATTGGCGCTTCCCCGAGGGGGCGCTCACCTTATTGTATGCGCCACGGGCCTTCGGCGTCCCTGGTGCTGTTTGACAGAAGGCATGGGAACATGATACTATCTCTACATAATGCCTTTTGGCAAATTTCCCCCGGGTTTCCGGGAAAAGGGGATCAAACAACATGAAACACCAAAACGCATGGCTCTTCAATCTGATGCTCATCGGCACCGCCTTTTTATGGGGCGTGTCTTTTTTATGGGTGAAAGATGCTTTGAACGCCGGATTGGACAGCAGCTTTTTCCTGTTTCTTCGGTATTTGCTGGCTTCGCTGATCTGGCTGCCTTTCTGCGGCAAGGAAGTGAAGAAACTCACCTTCCGCCAAGTGCTCATGGGCCTTACGGTGGGCTTTTTTCTCTATGCCGCCATGCTGGTGCAGACCATCGCTCTGGGCATGACCACGCCTTCTAACAGCGCCTTTATCACCACATCCTATGTGGTGCTCACTCCCTTTGTGGTGTGGGCCCTTTTGCGGCAGAAGCCCAAAAAGAAGATCTATGCCTGCGCGGCCCTGTGCTTCTTGGGGCTTTATGTGCTCACCAGAGTGCCGGGAGAGAGTTTTTCCCTTTCCTTTGGCGACGGGCTGACCCTGGTGTCGGCCCTGCTGTTTGCTTTGCAGATGACCTTCCTATATCGCTTCAGCAGCCAGCTGCCTTCCAAAGTGCTCACCTTCCTGCCCCAGGCCACCACCTGTGTGCTTTCCTTTATTACGGCCCTTGTCACGGGAAAAGTCACCTTTGAGGGCGTGGATGTGAAAGCCGCTTTGATCCCCACCTTGCTGGTGGTGTTTCTGGCCACATTGGCCGCAGGCTATTTCCAGACCGTGGGACAGAAAAATGTGGAGCCCTCCCGGTGCGCCATCATCTTTTCCCTGGAGTCGGTGTTTGCCTGTATCGCCTCGGTGGTCATGGGCTATGAACCGCTGACCACAAACCTGGTGGCCGGGGGACTGATTATCGTCACTTCCATCATTATTTCCGAACTGCCCTCCAAAGAGGATCGCCGTCAGGCGCGCCTTGTGAAGCAGATGCGTCAGCAAGAGAAATAAGAATGCAGCACCCCTGGCTCTTTTTCGTTGACAAAAAAGGGCGAGGGGTGTAAACTATCGTGGACAGAGATCAACCGGTGCGCCGGGGAAATTTTCCCGGCGAGAATAGGTAAGTTGGGTGCAATTCCCACGCGGGACCGCCGCTGTAATGGCCGAGCCCTTTTCCAGAATGTCACTGTGGTTACACACGGGAAGGCGGAAAGGGCAAAGACGCCTGAGCCAGAAGACCTGCCTGTTGATACATAGCCGGGCCGCTTTGCGGTGCGCGGCAAATTACACAGCTAACGGAATCCTTGGCTGGCGTAACAAGGGCGGTGCTTTGGCACTTTGGTCTTTTTATGCCTTTTCCCCAGGGAAAAGGCATTTTTTTGTGCCGGAGACCGCCGAGAAAAAAGGAGGAATTGTCATGCGCAAACGAGAAAAACTGGCTCTGAGTCTCTCTTTGTTCATGGCCCTGGGTGCCGGTGTAACACGGCAGGCAGGCGCGATGCACATTATGGAGGGATTCCTGCCCCCCAGCCACTGTGTGGCCTGGGGCGTCATTTGTCTGCCCTTTCTGGTCTGGGGCGTCATCCGCATCAAAAACATCACCCGGGATCACCGGAAGGCCCTGCTGCTTCTGGCCATGTGCGGGGCCTACGCCTTTGTGCTGTCGGCTCTCAAGATCCCCAGTGTCACCGGCTCTTCCAGCCATCCCACCGGCACTGGTCTGGGGGCCATGCTCTTCGGGCCTTCGGTGATGGCGGTGCTGGGCATCATTGTGCTGCTGTTTCAGGCACTGCTTCTGGCCCACGGCGGCCTGACCACCCTGGGGGCCAACACCTTCAGTATGGCCATCGCCGGACCTTTCCTCACCTATGGGGTGTGGAAACTGTGCCAGAAAATGGGCATGAAGCGGGAAATTTCGGTGTTCCTGGGCGCTATGCTGGGGGATCTGTTCACCTATTGCATCACCAGCTTCCAGCTGGGCCTTTCCCATCCCGGCACAGGCGGGGTGTGGAGCTCCACCATGGAGTTTATGGGCATCTTTGCCCTGACCCAGGTGCCGCTGGCCATCATTGAGGGCATCGTCACCGTGGTGGTCGTCATGGGGCTGGATCATTATGCCCAGCCGGAACTGCGGGATCTGGCCCGGAGAAGATGTGAGGAGGGTGCAAGATGAAAAAGAGTGTGATCGCAGTACTTTTGCTTCTGCTGTGCGCCCTCATCGCCGTCTTTCCTTTGGTGATGGTGAAAAACAGTGAGTTCGGCGGCGCCGACGGAGCAGCCGAAGAAGCGGTACAAAAAGTGGACCCGGACTACGAGCCCTGGGCCGAGAGCATTCTGGAGCCGCCTGGCGGAGAGACCGAGAGCCTGCTCTTCTGTCTCCAGGCCGGTCTGGGCGCTGGAGTGCTGGGCTTTGGCTTCGGCTGGCTGGCCGCCCGGAAAAAATACCGGAATGATGAAGCATCTCAATAAGCGTCCCTTTCCAAGCCCTGCCCTGCGGCAGGGCTTGGAGTGCGTGAAAGGGGGAAAGCATTCATGGTGAAAAAGGTGCTTTGGGGCTTTCTGGCCTTTGTGCTGACGCTGGCTTTCACCTGGGGCAGTCTGCCGGGGAACTACGCCCTGGCCATGGGGATTGCAGCGGCGCTGCTGGCGTTTTTCCTTTTGGGACACGGCGGGCACAGTCACCATGGAGTGGTGTCCTTTGATCAGCTGGCCCAGCGTTCCCCTTTGGGCAAGGTACATCCCGGGATCAAAATCCTGTTTTCTCTGGGGGTCCTCTTCCTATGTGCCGGGGCCAAAAGCCCCTGGCCGCCGCTGCTGGCAGGTCTGATCCTGGGCGGAGTCACTGTATGGAAGGGAAAGGTGCCCCTCAGACGGTATCTTTCCTTTCTGGCGCTGCCTTTGTCCTTTATCGCATTAAGCGCCCTGGTGATGGTTTTTCACCTTTCCCGTTTTCCAGTGGGGCTTCTGGACATCCCTCTGGGGCCGGTATGGCTTTCGGCCACGGCAGCGGGACGGCAGGACGCCATGTTGACCTTCTGCCGGGCCATGGGTGGGGTGAGCTGCCTGTATTTCCTCAGCCTGTCCACCCCTTTGCCGGAGGTCATCCACTGTCTGGAAAAAATCCATGTGCCCCAGGTGGTGCTGGAGCTGATGTTTTTGATCTACCGTTTCCTCTTCCTCTTGTGGGAGGAGGGGCAGCGGCGCAATCAGGCCGCCCAGGCCCGCATGGGGCAGGGCCGCTTTGGAAGAAGGGTGCAGAGCTTTGCTCTGGTGGCCCAGGGTCTTCTGGGGGGCGCCATTTTGCGGGCTGAGCGGAGCTGGCAGGCCATGGAGAGCCGGGGGTATGACGGCGCTTTCTGTTTTTTGCAGGAGAAAAAGCCTGTGCGGTTTTGTCACGGCCTGTGGGCCGCTCTGGGTCTTGCAGCCTTAGGGATCGCGGTCTTTTGGCCGGGGAGGTAACATGGAACAGATCATATTGCAGCTGGAGGACCTTTGCTATTCCTACGGCGGGGATGCTCCTGCTTTGGAAGGGCTTTCTCTCAAGGTCAGAGCCGGAGAGCGTATTGCTGTGTTGGGAGGCAACGGAGCAGGAAAATCCACCTTGTTTCTTTGCTGCAACGGCGTGCTCCACCCTCAAAAGGGGCGGGTGATCTATGAGGGTCAACCCATGGACTGCCGCAAGCGCCGGGACCGGCTGGCCTTGGGGCAGGGAGTGGGCATCGTTTTCCAGCAGCCGGACGAACAGATCATCGCCCCTACGGTGCTGGGGGATGTGGCCTTCGGGCCATTGAATCTGGGATTTTCCCAGGAAAAAGCCAGGCAGCGGGCCAGGGATGCCCTTTTTCAGTTGGGGCTGGAAGGGTTTGAGGAAAGAGCGCCCCAATATCTCAGCGGCGGCGAAAAAAAGCGGGTGACCATCGCCGGGGTACTGGCAATGGAGCCCAAAGTGCTGCTGCTGGATGAGCCGGCCGCCGCTTTGGACCCCCAGGGAGCCTGGGAGCTGGAAGGGCTGCTGGAAAAGCTGCACCAGAAGGGCCTGACCCTGATGGTGGCTACCCACGATGTGGACTTTGCCTATGGATGGGCCGACCGGTGCCTGGTGATGGAAAAAGGCCGGCTTCTGGCCGACCTGCCCCCATGGGAACTTTTCAAGAGAGAAGAACTTTTGGAAAAAGCCCATTTGCGGCCCCCTTTCTTGTTTCGGACGGCCCGGGCTTTGGGGATGGAGGAGCATCCGCCCCGCACCATAGAGGAATTGGAACAACGGATCAAAGGAGAAAAACAATGGAACAGACCGCACTGCTGATCGTCAGCTTTGGCACCAGCGTGGAGGAAACACGGAAAAAGACCATCGGTGCTTTGGAGGAAGAACTGAAACAGGCTTTCCCCCATCTTCCGGCCCACCGGGCCTATACCAGCCCCACCATCCGCCGTATCCTGGCGAAGCGGGGGGAGCAGGTGCCATCCCCTCAGGAAGCCATGGAGCAGCTGGCCGCTCAGGGTGTACGGACCCTGTATATCCAGCCCACCCATCTGATCTGCGGAGAGGAATACCATGCCCTTTCCCAGAAGGTGGCCGAAAAAGCGGGATTGTTTGAAAGGGTGGCCCTGGGCCGTCCGCTGCTCTATGACATGGACGATTGCCGCCGGGCGGCCGAAGCGCTGCTGGAGGACTTTTCCCCGGAAGAAGGGGAGGCTCTGGTGTTCATGGGCCACGGCACTGAGCATCCGGCCAACGCCGTCTATCCGGCCATCGGTTATATTTTTCACCTGCTGGGTCGGAGGGATGTGTTTGTGGGCACTGTGGAGGGCTGGCCCCAGGGAGAGGATGTGCTGGAGCAGGTGCAGAAGGCCGGATTCCGCCGGGTGCTGCTGGCTCCCATGATGCTGGTGGCCGGGGACCACGCCCGCAACGACATGGCTGGGGAAGAAGACAGCTGGAAGGCGTTGTTTGAAGCGGCCGGGCTTTCGGTGCGCTGCGCCCTGCGGGGAATGGGCGAAATCCCCGCCGTCCGGCAAATCTATGTGGATCATTGCCGAAAACTTCTTGAGACCGGGGAGCAGGCATAGTACAATAGAAATTGCCGAAAAAAGGAGGGGAGCGCCATGGGGCTTGAATTATACCGCCAGGAAGGGACCAAAAAGCTGCGCTGCGGCTATACCACCGGCACCTGTGCTGCCTTGGCGGCTCAGGCGGCGGCCCGGGCGCTGCTGCTTCATGAGCGGCCGGAGAAAGCCACTTTGCTCACCCCAAAAGGGGTGGAGGTTTCCGCCCCGGTGGAAGAACTGGAAGTGGGAGAAGATTTTGCCCGCTGCGCCGTGCGGAAGGACGCCGGAGACGATATCGATGTCACCGACGGCATACTGATTTTTGCCCAGGTGCGTCCCATTCCCCACGGAATCCAGGTGGATGGCGGAAAGGGCGTGGGACGGGTGACAAAGCCCGGCCTGAACCAACCGGTGGGACAAGCCGCCATCAACCAGGTGCCCCGGCAGATGATCACCCAGGCCCTTTCCCAGGTGCTGGAGGAAGGGGATTGTGCGTGCGGCCTGGAGGCCATTATTTCCATTCCCCAGGGAGAGGAACTGGCCGCCAAGACCTTCAATCCCAATCTGGGCATTGTGGGAGGACTTTCGGTGCTGGGTACCAGTGGCATTGTGGAGCCCCAGAGCCTGGAGGCTTTACAGAAGAGCATCGAAGTGGAGATCAAAATGCACCGGGCCCAGGGAGAGAAACAGTTGATTCTCACCCCGGGAAATTACGGGGAAGCATTCATCCGTACTTATGCCCCTCTTCCCCCGTGGCCCCAGGTGAAATGCGCCAACTTCATCGGCGCCAGCCTGGACTACTGCGCCCAATATGGCTATGAAAAGGTGCTGCTGGTGGGGCATCTGGGAAAATTTGTCAAACTGGCCGGAGGGGTGATGGACACCCATTCCCGTCTGGCCGATTGCCGCATGGAGATCCTGGCCGCTCACGCTGCGCTGGCCGGGGGAGAACCCTCCCTCATCGGGCAGATCATGGAAGCGGCCACCACCGATGGCGCCCTGGAACTGTTGCAGAAAGCCGATTTGTGGGAAAAAGTCCGGCAGACTCTGCTACAAAAGATTCAGTATCATCTGGATAGACGGGCGGCGGGGAATTTTTCGGTGGGCGCTATTGTTTACAATAACATCCAGGGCTTTTTGGGAGAGACCTCCCAGGTGAAAGGCCTTTTGGGTTTGATGGAGGAAAAAGAATGAAAAAAGGTACCTTTTACGGAGTGGGCGTCGGCCCGGGAGATCCGGAGCTTCTGACCCTCAAGGCCATCCGGGCTATGGAGCATTGCCCGGTGATCGCCGCTCCCGAGACCCGTGGAGAAAAGACGCTGGCTCTGGACATTGCCCGGGGAGCGGTGGATCTTTCGGGTAAAACCATTCTCACTTTGGAATTTCTCATGACCCGGGACAAGCAAAAGCTGGAAGAGAGCCACAGGGCCCAGGCCCGGGCTGTGATGGAATACCTGGATCAGGGGCAGGATGTGGCCATGCTCAATCTGGGGGATGTGTCCATCTATTCCACCTTCAGCTATCTGCTGGAGATCATCAAAGGGGCGGGGTATGAAACCCAAGTGATTCCCGGCGTGCCCAGCTTCTGTGCCGTGGCGGCTCTGCTGCAGCAGAGCCTCACCGTCATGCGCCAGCCGCTGCATATCATTCCCGGCGGCCATGGCAATCTGGAAGAGCACCTGTCCCTGCCGGGCACCAAGGTGCTGATGAAATCGGGAAAAAGTCTGCCGGAGGTGCGGGAGACCCTGGACAAGCTGGGGCTTTCCCACAAGGCCTCCCTGGTGCAGAACTGCGGCCTTCCCGATGAGAAGGTCTGCCGGGATCTGGCGGAGGGCATTCCCGAAGCCGGCTATTTCACCACCATTGTAATAAAGGAGTGAGGAAGATGATCTCCATTGTAGGGGCGGGCTCTGGCGCCGCCGATCTGATCACCGTCCGGGGAGCCCGTCTGCTGGGCCAGGCCGATGTGATCGTCTATGCAGGCAGTCTGGTCAATCCCCAGCTGCTTTCCTATGCCAAAGAAGGCTGCGAGATCCATAACAGTGCTAAAATGACCCTGGAAGAAGTGGTGGATGTGATGGCCAAAGCCCATTTTCTGGGGCAGAATGTGGTGCGGCTTCACACCGGAGACCCCTCCATCTATGGGGCCATCCGGGAGCAGATGGACGCACTGCGGCAAAAGAACATCCCCTTTGAGGTGGTGCCCGGTGTGTCCAGCTTCTGCGGGGCCGCCGCCGCATTGCAGGCGGAATACACCCTGCCCGGGGTGAGCCAGACGGTGATCATCACCAGAGCCGCCGGGCGTACGCCGGTGCCGGAAAAGGAGAACATCCGCTCTCTGGCTGCTCACCGGGCCACCATGGCCATTTTCCTGTCCGCAGGCCTGCTGGAGCAGTTGACAGAGGACCTGGTGGAAGGGGGATACCCGCCGGAAACCCCGGCGGCCATTGTCTACAAGGCCACCTGGCCCGATGAGAAGGTGTGCATCTGTCAGGTGAGCACCCTGGCGGAGACCGCCCAGAAAGAGGGCATCAACAAGACTGCCTTGATCCTGGTGGGTGATTTCCTGGGGCAGCAATATGACCGCTCCTTGCTCTATCACCCCAATTTCACCACCGGTTTCCGGGAAGGCAAAAAGCAGTGAAAGGAGCCATCATCGCCTTTACCCAGCGGGGAATGGACACCGGGGAGCGCTTGAAGAAGGGACTGGAGGAAAAGGGCATCTGCTGTACTCTTTGCCGGGGTGGGAAGGAAAACCCTCTGAACCAATGGACAAAGGAGCATTTTGCAGACTGCGGCCTGTTGGTCTATGTGGGGGCGGCGGGCATCGCTGTGCGGGCAGTGGCGCCCTTTGTGCAGGACAAGACCCAGGACCCGGCGGTGCTCTGCTGTGACGAAGGGGGACGCTATGCCATCCCTCTGCTGTCCGGGCACATCGGCGGCTGCAACCGCATCGCTTTGTGGGCCGGGGAGATACTGGGCGCCCAGCCTATCCTCACCACCGCCACCGATGGCCGGGGGCTTTTTGCCGTGGACACCTGGGCCACCCGACAGGGCCTTTCCATCCTCAATTCCAAAGCCATCAAAAGGGTGTCCTCCCGGCTTCTGGATGGGAAGGAAGTGGTCCTGTGGAGCGATTTTCCCTGGAAGGGAAATCTGCCCCAAGGGGTGGTGCAGGGAGAAAAGGGGCCCTGCCACATCCGCATCACCGGCCGGAAGGGGGATTGGGGTGAGGCGCTGGTTCTTTGTCCGCCTTTGGTAATTGCGGGAATTGGCTGCCGCAGAGGCACGCCAGAAAAAAGCATCCACAAGGCTGTGGACACTGCCCTTGGCCAGGCGGGACTGTATCCCCAAAGCCTTCAGAAAGTGGCCAGCATTGATTTGAAAAAAGAGGAGCCGGGGCTTGTGGCTTTTTGCCAAAGCCGAGGGGTTCCTTTTGTCACATATTCCTCGGAAGAGCTTGCGGCTTTGGAAGGGGACTTTACCCCTTCGGCCTTTGTGCAGAAGGTCACCGGGGTCAATAATGTGTGCGAGCGGGCGGCTTTGATGGAAGGCGGCAGCCTGATCTTGCACAAACAGGCCGGGGAGGGCGTCACGGTGGCTCTCAGCCTGGAAGAATGTATTTTGGATTTTGCAAAGGGGGAAGAGCCATGAAAAAGCTCTATATCGTAGGCTTAGGGCCGGGAGACGGGGAGTTCATCACCCCCCAGGCCCGAAAGGCCCTGGAAGATAGCCAGGTGATCTGCGGCTATACCGTTTATATCGATCTCATCGCCGAAAGCTGCCAGGGCAAGGAGATTCTGACCACACCCATGACCCGCGAACTGGAGCGGTGCCGCATGGCTCTGGAGCGGGCGGCGGACGGACAGACCACCGCCATGGTGTGCAGCGGAGATGCCGGGGTTTATGGCATGGCCGGGCCGATTCTGGAGCTGAGCCCGGAATATCCCCAGGTGGAGATCGAAGTGGTGCCGGGCATCACCGCCGCTCTCAGCGGCGGGGCGGTGCTGGGCGCACCCCTCACCCACGACTTTGCCATTATTTCCCTCAGCGATCTGCTCACCCCTTGGGAGACCATTGAAAAGCGGCTCCACTGTGCCTCGGAGGCCGATTTCGTCCTGTGCATCTACAATCCCCGCAGCAAGAAGCGGGCTGACCATCTGATGAAGGCCTGCGACATCGTCATGGAGCACCGGGATGAAAATACGGTGTGCGGCATTGTGCGCAACATCGGCCGGGAAGGCCAGGAGCATAAACTGATGACCCTGCGCCAGCTGCGGGATGAGCCGGTGGATATGTTCACCACGGTGTTTATCGGAAATTCGGCCACCAAGGCTTTGGGGGATAAAATGGTCACCCCTCGAGGCTATGAAAACAAAAAAAGATGAAAAAGCTATTGATCTTTGCGGGCACCACCGAGGGGCGGCTGCTGGCCCAGACCATGGCGGAAAAGGGGTTTTTGATCACAGCATCGGTGGCCACCGGCTATGGCCGGGAAGTGCTGCCCCAGGGGGAGAACCTGACCGTTCTCACCGGAAGGCTGGACGAAGGGGCCATGGAAGAGCTGCTGGAAAAGGGAGGGTTCTGCCAGGTGGTGGACGCCACCCATCCCTATGCCCAGGATGTGACCCGGAACATCCGCCAGGCTTGCGAAAAGGCGGGAACACCCTACCTTCGTCTGTTGCGGCCGGGGAGCCTTTTGCCCCCAGATGCCGTGCAGGCAAATGATACCAAAGAAGCGGCCCGGCTGCTGGAAGATATGCCTGGGAATGTGCTGCTCACCACCGGCAGCAAGGAACTGAGCGTGTTTGCTTCGGTCACCGGGTTCCAGAGCCGGTTTTTCGCCCGGATGCTTCCCATGGGAACGGCTGTGGAAGAAG
The DNA here is from genome assembly GCA_003477405.1 of Ruminococcaceae bacterium AM07-15. GTDB lineage: Bacteria > Bacillota > Clostridia > Oscillospirales > Butyricicoccaceae > Pseudobutyricicoccus. The sequence continues at coordinate 71,589 of QUDE01000009.1, read as the reverse complement.
CGGCGGCCCTGGGTCTGCCCCGAGGGCATATCATCGCCATGCAGGGGCCTTTTACCAAAGAGCTGAATGTGGCCCTCATTCACCAGTACCACATTGATATTCTGGTGACCAAGGATGGGGGAACACCGGGAGGATTTGCGGAAAAATGCCAGGCGGCCCAGGAAGGGGGCGCCCGGCTGCTGCTCATCGGCCGACCGCCGGAAGAAGCGGGGAGCATGAGCTATGAGCAGGTGGTAAAACAGCTGGAAGAGCTGGGAGAGGAGGAACACCCATGAAAATCACCCTGTTGGGCGGCGGCCTGGGAAGCCCCGATACCCTGACCCTGGGAGTCTGGAAGGCTTTGCAGAATGCCCAGGTGTTGGTGGGGGCCCGCCGGGTGCTTGAGAGCCTGCCCAAGGAGTTGACTGGGGAACAATATCCGGAGATCGCCCCCCAGAAGATCGTCTCCCGGCTGAAACAGGCCATGGAAGAGGGGAAAACAGAGGCCTGTGTAGTGCTCAGCGGGGATGTGGGCTTTTACAGCGGTGCCCGGAAACTGCTGCCTTTGCTGGATTTTGGTCCGGTGGAGATGCTGCCCGGCCTTTCCTCTCCCCAGTACCTGGCCTCCCGCCTGGGGATGCCCTGGCAGGACTATCACCTGGTCAGTGCCCACGGCCTGGGGGAAGATCAGGTGGACCCTGTGGGGGAGGTGCGTTGTTATCCGGAGACCTTTTTCCTCACCGGGGGCCAGTTTACCCCCCAAAGCATCTGCTGCCGTCTTACTCAGGAAGGATTGGGACATCTGATGGTGACGGTGGGGGAAAACCTGTCCTATCCGGAGGAAACCATCACCCGGGGGACAGCGGAAGAATTGGCAGAGAAAGAGTTTGAATCCCTTTCGGTGATGCTGGTGGAAAACACCCGGCCTGCGCCCCTTTGCCTCACCGGCGGCCTGCCGGACGACTGCTTTCTGCGGGGCAAAGCACCCATGACAAAGCAGGAAGTGCGGGCGGTGTCGTTGGCCTTCCTTTCTCCTGGGGAAAGGGATACCCTATGGGATGTGGGAGCGGGAACCGGCTCGGTGTCGGTGGAATTGGCCCGCCTGGCCCGGAAGGGGAGAGTGTATGCCGTGGAATGCGGGGAGGAAGCCTTTTCCCTGCTGGAAGAGAACAAGCGCCGGTTTGCGCTTTCCAATCTGTTTCCGGTGCAGGGCATGGCCCCGGAAGCACTGGAAGTCCTCCCAGCCCCTCAAGGGGTGTTCATTGGCGGCTCCAAGGGGAATCTTTCGGCCATCCTTCAGGCCGCCCGAAAGAAAAATCCCCATGTCCGGGTGGTCATCAACGCCATTGCATTGGAAACGGTACACCAGGCTTTGGACGAGCTGACAAATCAGGGCTTTACAAACATCCGCATCAGCCAGGTGGCAGTGAGCAGAGGAAAAGAAGTGGGGCGGTATCACATGATGACTGCCCTCAATCCGGTGTATGTGCTGGGAGGTGAAGGCAGTGGATTATAACATTCCCCGTCTGGTGCTGGCCGCTCCAAACAGCGGCGCGGGCAAGACCACCATGGCCTGCGCCCTTTTGCAGGTCATGATGAACCGGGGCCTTTCTCCTGCTGCCTTCAAATGCGGCCCCGACTACATTGATCCCATGTTCCACAGCCAGGTCATTGGGGCCAGGGCCCACAATATGGATCTGTATTTTGTGCCGGAAGACCGGGCGCGCTTCCTGTTCCAGGAAGGAATCCAGGGCTGCGGTGTGGCTTTGATCGAAGGGGCCATGGGCTTTTACGATGGAGTGGCGGGGAAAAGCACCCAGGCCAGCGCCTATCATGTGGCCCAGGTGCTGAAGGCTCCGGTGGTGCTGGTGGTGCAGCCGGGAGGCTCTTCCCTCACCTTGGCTGCCACCCTCAAAGGGCTGCTGGAGTTCCGGGAGGAAAGCGGCTGTCGGGGAATCCTGCTCAACCGGTGCAGCAAAGGCCATTATGCCCTGCTGAAACCCATGCTGGAAGAAGAGCTGGGGGTGCCGGTGCTGGGCTACCTGCCCCCCATGCCGGAGTGCGCCCTGGAAAGCCGCCACCTGGGACTGGTGACGGCGGAAGAGGTGGCAGGGCTTCGGGAAAAGCTGGCGGCTCTGGCTGCTCAGGCGGAAGAGACCATCGACATCCCTAAACTGCTGGAACTGATGGCCAGTGCACCGCCTTTGGAGGAGGAAGTGCTGATCCTTCCGTCCCGCTCCATCACCCAGCCGGTGATCGCCCTGGCCAGGGACAAGGCATTCTGTTTTTATTACCAGGAAAACCTGGAGCTTTTGGAGAAGCTGGGGGCCAAATTAGTCTATTTCAGTCCACTGGAAGACGAGGGACCGCCAGAAGAGGCCGATGCTTTGTATCTGGGCGGAGGATATCCCGAGCTTTACGCCCGGCAGCTCAGTCAGAACCAGGCTTGCCGGGAAAATGTGAAACAGGCTGCTTCCAGGGGAATGCCGGTGCTGGCCGAGTGCGGCGGCTTTCTCTATCTGCAAAAGAGTTTACAGGATGAGGAAGGCAGCAGCTGGCCCATGGCCGGGGTGCTGCCTGGGGAGGGTTTTCCCACAGGCAAGCTGGGCCGGTTCGGTTATGTGGAGGTGACTTCCTGGCGGACCGGGTTGATGTGCCGCAGGGAAGACAAGATCCGGGGCCACGAATTCCATTATTGGGACAGCACCCAGCCAGGGGAGGATGCTTTTGCAAAAAAGCCCCTTTCTACCCGCTCCTGGGAGTGTGTGCATACCACCCGCACCCTGTGGGCCGGATTCCCCCATCTGTATTTTTACAGCAATCTGGGCTTTGCCGCCCGGTTCGTGGCGGCGGCCGCAGAATATCAAAAACAAAAAAGGGATGATAAGCAATGACTTTGGAGCAAGTGTGCGCCGGCATCCAGGGTGCTGACGAAGAAGCCCGGCAGGAATGTCTGAAAAAATGGAGCACCATCGCAAAACCCCTGGGCAGTCTGGGAATGCTGGAAGAAAATGTTGTGCGTATCGCCGCCCTCACCGGTGACGCCCAGTACCGCATCGACAAGCGGGCCGTGGCGGTGCTCTGTGCCGACAACGGCGTGGTGGCCCAGGGAGTTACCCAGACCGACAGCAGCATCACCGCCCTGGTGGCCAAAAATCTGACCGAGGGCCAAAGCTGTGTCTGCCACATGGCTCATATGAACCGGTGCGATGTGGTGCCGGTGGACATCGGCATCAACCGGGATGTGGAAGCCCCCGGCCTGTGGCACAGAAAGGTGGCCTATGGCACCAAAGATCTGTCTCTGGAACCGGCCATGACCCGGGAGCAGGCTGTGGAAGCCATCCTCATCGGGGTGGAAGTGGTGCGGGAGCTGAAAGAGCAGGGCTACAAGATCATCGCCACCGGGGAGATGGGCATCGGCAACACTACCACCTCCAGCGCCGTTACCGCCAGCATGCTTTCCCTTCCGGTGGAGACCGTCACCGGCCGGGGAGCCGGTCTGAGCACCGAGGGACTGATGCGGAAAAAAGCGGTGATCCAGAAGGCTCTGGATCTTCACAAGCCCGATCCCAGTGATCCGGTGGATGTGATTTCCAAAGTGGGCGGCTTTGACATTGCCGGCATGACCGGGCTCTATCTGGGCGGCGCTTTGTACCGGGTGCCCATCATCGTGGATGGGCTGATCTCTGCCGTGGCCGCCCTGTGCGCTCGGGGGCTGGCGCCCCTTTGCACCTGCGCCATGGTGGCAAGCCATGTTTCTGCCGAGCCTGCCGGTCAGGCCCTGCTGGATAAATTGGGTCTTTCCTCCATGATCAATGCGGGAATGCGCATGGGCGAGGGCACCGGGGCCGTGGCTGCCCTTCCCCTTCTGGATATGGCCTATGATATCTATTTTGGCATGGGCACCTTCTCCGACATCCAGATGGAAGCTTATGTGCCCCAGAAATAAGGAAGCGGAGGGCCGTTTTCTCCTGGTGGTGGGAGGCAGCGCCAGCGGCAAAAGTCAGTTTGCTGAAACCTTGGCGGTCTCCGCCCCAGGAAAGCGGTACTATATCGCCACCATGGAGCCTTTTGGAAAAGAGGCTCAGTGGCGCATCGCCCGTCACCGGCTCCTGCGGGAAAACAAAGGCTTTGAGACGGTGGAGCGGTTCCGGGAGCTGGGGAGCCTGGTGTTGCCCCAGAGAGGAACGGCGCTGCTGGAGTGCGTCACGAACCTTCTGGCCAACGAGATCTTTTCCACGGAAGGCGCAGGAGAGCAAGGGGCTGTGGAGGCCATTTTGCAGGGGATCGCATCCTTGCGCCGCCAGTGCCATCTTCTGGTGGCCGTCAGCGGCGAGGTGGGACTGGAGCCTTTGAGCCAATATGCCCCGGAGACCCGCCGGTATATGGGCCTTTTGGGAAAAATCAACCGGGAGATGGCAAAGCAGGCCGACGAGGTGTGGGAAGTGACCTGCGGCGTGCCCATCTGCCACAAAGGAGGAACAAGATGAAAACCTTTTGGCAGACCATTTGGGTGGCCCTGTCCATGTATTCCCGCCTGCCGGTGCCTCGAGCGGAGTGGAACAGCAAAAATATGCGCTATGCTCTGTGTGCTCTGCCTCTGGTAGGGGTGTTTTCCGGGGCCCTGTTATGGCTGTGGGATTGGCTGTGCCGGGCGTTGGAGCCAGGGGAGATGCTGCTGGGGGCTGGAGTGGTTCTTCTCCCTATCCTGGTCACTGGAGGTATCCATATGGACGGATTCTGCGACACCTGCGACGCTCTGGCCAGCCACGGAGACCGGGAAAAGAAGCTGGCCATTATGAAAGATTCCAACGCCGGAGCCTTTGCCGTTCTGGGCTGCGCCTGCTATCTGCTCTTTTATTTTGCCCTGGCGTCCCAGTGGCAGACCGGAGGAACATGGGCTTTTCTCATGGGCCTTGCCATGGTGCTGGAGCGTGCTTTGGCCGGGCTGTCCCTTTGCCTGATGCCCTGCGCCAGAAATAGCGGCCTGGCCCGGATCTTTGCCGACGGCGCCGCCAAGAAAAACACCGGCATCTTTTTGGCTTTTGTGGCGATTTTGGCTTTCTGTGGACTGATTTTTGTGGGAAAGATGGTGGGAGGCCTGATGGGGCTTGCGGCTTTCCTGCTGTGGCTCTGGTACGGTGCCTGGGCCAAAAAGGAGCTGGGGGGCATTACAGGAGACCTCCAGGGTTATTTTGTCCAGCTGTGTGAAATGGGTCAGCTGGCGGTGCTGGTGTTTGCCACACTGGCCCTTTGAGAAGGGAGAAAAAACATGATCCTGGTCATCGGCGGCTATGCCGCAGGAAAAAAGGAATATGTCAGGAACCTGGGCTATCAGGATGAGGACTTCACCACCGATCCTCGGGAGGAAAAGCCAGTGGTTTACGGTCTGGAGACCCTGGCCGCCCAGGCCGGAGAAGGGTGGGAGAGCCTTGTGCCCGGCCTTGTGGAAAAAGAGGTGGTCATCTGCCAGGAAGTGGGAAGCGGCGTCATCCCTCTGGAAAAGGAAGCCCGGCAGATGCGGGAATACACCGGCAGGCTCTGTACCGCTTTGGCAGAGCAGGCAGACCGGGTGGTGCGCCTTTTCTGCGGCATTCCCACCATCATCAAGGAGTGAGAAAGATGGAAGTCATTCTGCGCCGCCACGCCATGACGGCGGGCAACAGCAAAAAGCAATACATCGGCTCTACCGACCAGCCTCTCAGCCCGGAAGGGGAACAGAGCGCCCGGTTGTGTGCCGGGGCTGGGGATGAATCCGTTTCCAAGGTCTATTCCAGCCCCATGCGCCGCTGCCTTTTGACCAGCCGGATTTTTTATCCCAAGGCCCGGGTGGAAATCTGCCCCCTTCTGCGGGAGATGGATTTCGGCCTGTTTGAGGAAAAGAACTATGAGGATCTGGGGGCCGATCCTCTGTATCAGCAATGGCTGGATTCCAACTGCCAGGACCCCTGCCCTGAGGGGGAGAGCATGGAGGAGTTTGCAAAAAGGGTGTGCCAGGGCTTTGAAGAAGTGATGGACAAGGCCTTTTCCCAAGGAGAAACCCAGGTGGTCATTCTGGCCCACGGCGGCACCCTTATGGCTCTGATGGGCCGCTATGCCCTGCCTCAGCGGGGGTATTTCCAGTGGCAGACGCCCAACTGCGGCGGATACAAGGCCCGTTGGGATGAAAAAAGCCGCCATCTGGTGGACTGGAGTCCGCTGGCTCTGGAGGAACGGAAATGAGGCCCTTTTTCTTTGCGCTGCCCCTGGGTGCTTTGCTGGATCTGCTGCTGGGGGACCCCCGGTGGGCGCTGCCCCATCCGGTGGTGCTCATGGGCAGGGCCATTGCGTTCCTGGAAAAGATCTTCCGCCGGATTTTGCCCAAAACCCCTGGGGGAGAGCTGGCGGGAGGCGCATTGCTGGCCCTTTGCCTGCCTCTGGGATCATGGGGGATCTCCTTTTTGCTTTTGTGGGCGCTGGGGATGATTCATCCCATCCTGGCCTTTTTGGCAGAGAGCTTTATGTGCTATCAGATTCTGGCCGGGCGCAGCCTGTGGGATGAGAGCATGCTGGTTTACAAAGAGCTACGCAAAGGGGATCTGGAGGGGGCCCGGCGCATGGTGGGGCGCATTGTGGGCCGGGATACCCAGGCTCTTTCGGCAGAGGGCGTCACCCGGGCGGCGGTGGAGACGGTGGCAGAAAACACCGGCGACGGCGTCATCGCTCCTTTGTTTTTCCTCATGCTGGGCGGGGCTCCACTGGGCTTTTTCTATAAAGCGGTGAACACCATGGACAGCATGGTGGGATACAAAAACGACAGATATCTGTATTTTGGCCGCATCCCCGCCCGGCTGGACGATGTGATGAACTTTCTGCCGGCCCGGCTGGCCGGGGCCTTGATGGTGCTGTCCGCCTTTCTGCTGCCGGGCTACCGGGGAAAAAACGCCTTTTCCATCTGGCGGCGGGATAAACGGAACCACAAAAGCCCCAACTCCGCCCAGACCGAAGCGGCCGCCGCCGGGGCCTTGGGGGTGGAGCTGGCGGGAAGCGCCTATTATTTCGGGAAGCTGGTGGAAAAGCCCACCATTGGTGATGCTCTGCGGCCTACCCAGCCGGAGGACATCCCCCGGGTGGGAAAACTCATGTTCTGCACCAGTTTTTGTTGCCTGCTTTTGTGTCTTGGCGGGCGGCTGATTTTGTGGGGAGGGATTTTGTGAAACTGATCCATGGAGGAGATGTAGAAGGATTCCGGGAGGAATTTGGCCGGGAGCCTTTGGATTTTTCGGCCAACATCAGCCCCTTGGGGCTGCCGGAAGGGGTGCGCCAGGGGGTGATTGATAGTCTGAGCCAGGCCACCCAGTATCCTGACCCGCTTTGCCGCAAATTGCGCCGGGCCATTGGGGAAAAAGAGGGGATCGACCCGGAATACATCCAGTGCGGCAATGGAGCCGCCGACCTGATCTTCCGGTTGGTGCTGGCGGTGCGGCCCCGGCGCGCACTGGTCACCGCTCCCACCTTTGCCGAATATGAGCAGGCCCTCACCGCCTTTGGCTGTGAGGTGGACCGGTATCTGCTGACCAAAGAGGAGGGCTTTGCCCTGACGCCCCGGTTTCTGGAAGCGCTGGAGGGAAAGCCGGACATGGTCTTTCTCTGCAATCCCAACAACCCCACCGGAAATCTGATCGCCCCTTCCTTGCTCCGGCAGATCTGGGGGAAATGCCGGGAAAAGGGCATTTTGCTGGTGGTGGATGAGTGCTTCCTCTCCTTTTTGCCCCGTCCCTGGGAGCATACTCTGAAAAAAGAGGTGCAGGAGGGAGCGCCTCTGCTTTTGCTGCGGGCCTTCACCAAACTGTATGCCATGGCGGGCATCCGTTTGGGGTATTGCCTGTGTGGCGACCGGCAGCTGCTTTCCCAGATGGCCGGAGCGGGACAGCCATGGGGCGTGTCGGTGCTGGCCCAGGAGGCCGGTCTGGCGGCCTTGCAGGAAGATCAGTATGTGGAGAATGTGCGGGCCCTCATTGGGAAGGAGCGGCCCTGGCTGTGGCAGCAGCTGGAACGGGCCGGGGTGCATGTGGTGGGCGGCAGCGTCAACTATCTGTTCTTCCGCAGCGATGTGCCCCAGTTGGGAGAAAAAATGCGGCGCCTGGGCGTGATGATCCGCTCCTGTGCCAATTATCCCGGCCTGAGCGAGGGCTGGTACCGGGTGGCGGTGCGCACCCGGGAGGAAAATCAGCGTCTGGTGGAGTGCATCCGCCAGGCGGGAGAGGGGGAACAGTAACATGAAAAAAGCCAAGTCCATCATGATCCAGGGCACCATGTCCAACGCCGGCAAAAGTCTGCTGTGCGCCGGACTTTGCCGGGTCTTTCACCAGGACGGCTACAAGGTGGCCCCCTTCAAAAGCCAGAACATGGCTCTCAATAGCTTCATCACCAAAGAAGGGCTGGAAATGGGCCGGGCCCAGGTGGTGCAGGCCGAAGCGGCGGGAGTGGAGCCCGATGTGCGGATGAATCCCATTCTGCTCAAGCCCACCAGCGATGTGGGAAGTCAGGTGATCCTTCGGGGGCAGGTGCTTTCCACCATGCCCGCCCGGGAGTATTTCGCCTATAAGCACAAGCTGATCCCTTCCATCTTGGAGGCCTATGATTCCCTGGCCGCCGAAAACGATATCATTGTTCTGGAAGGAGCAGGAAGTCCGGCTGAGATCAACCTGAAACAGCAGGACATCGTCAACATGGGCATGGCCCGCATGGCGGGCGCACCGGTGCTTCTGGCCGGGGACATCGACCGGGGCGGCGTGTTTGCCAGTCTGTATGGCACGGTGGCCCTGCTGGAAGAGGAGGAGCGGCAGCGAATCCGGGGTCTGATTGTCAACAAATTCCGGGGGGATGTGGAGATTCTCCGTCCCGGCCTTTCCATGCTGGAAGAGTTGACCCGGGTGCCGGTGGTGGGCGTTGTGCCCTATCTGTCGGTGGATATCGAGGAGGAGGACAGTCTGGCCGCCCGTTTGGACAATGAAACGCCTGCCTTGGTGGATATCGCCGTCATCCGTCTGCCCCGGCTTTCAAACTTCACCGATTTTGCCGCCCTGGAGCGGACCCAGGGAGTGGGCGTGCGGTATGTGTCCCGCCCTTCTCAGCTGGGCGAGCCCGCTCTTATCATTTTGCCTGGCACCAAAAACACCATGGGCGATTTGCGTTGGCTGCGGGAAAGCGGCTTGGAAGGAGCTATTCTCAAAAAGGAAAGCCAGGGCGTGCCCATTCTGGGCATTTGCGGCGGCTATCAGATGCTGGGGCAGGTCCTGCGGGACCCCCTGGGAGTGGAAGAGGGAGGCAGCCTGCGGGGCTTGGGTCTTCTGCCCATCGAAACCGATTTTCTGCCCCAAAAGACCCGCACACAGACAGAGGGGCGCATCACAAAGGCCCAGGGCTTTTTTGCTCCTTTGGAAGGCTGCGCCTTCCAGGGATACGAGATCCACATGGGGGAGACACGGCACATTTCCGGCGACCCTGCCGCAGCCCTCACGGGAGAGGGATGGGAGAAGCAGGATGGAGCCTCCCAGGGAAATGTGCTGGGCACTTATGTCCACGGCATTCTGGACGGGGGCGAGCTTGCGCAGAAACTGGTTTCCCTGCTCTTTGCCCGCAAGGGCCTGGACCCCCAGCAGGTGGAGCAGATGGATTACAAAGCTTACAAAGAGCAGCAGTATGACATTCTGGCCGACGCCATCCGGCGCAGTTTGGATATGGATAAGGTGTATCAGATATTGGAAGAAGGAGCCAAGGAGGAACGGCCATGACAGGAAAATTGGAAACACAGAACCCGGCCGGAATCGAAAAGCGCAGCTTTGAGATCATCACCCAGGAGCTGGGCGACCGGCATTTTTCTCCGGAGCAGGAACCGGTGATCAAGCGGGTGATTCACACCACAGCGGATTTTGATTATGCCGATTCTTTGTATTTTTCCCCGGAAGCGGTGGAGAAGGGGATTGCAGCCATCCGGGAAGGGGCGCACATCGTCACCGACACCAACATGGCCTACAGCGGCGTGAGCAAAAAGACTCTGGAAGGCTTTGGCGGCGCGGCTCACTGTTTCATGGCCGACACTGATGTGGCCAAAGAGGCCAAGGAACGGGGCGTTACCCGGGCGGTGGTGTGCATGGAGCGGGCCGCTTTGATCAAGGCTCCTCTGATCATCGCCGTGGGCAACGCTCCCACTGCCTTGCTGCGTCTGTGTCAGTTGATGAAAGAGGGGAAGATCGCCCCCCGTCTGATCATCGGTGTGCCGGTGGGTTTTGTCAATGTGGTGGAGAGCAAGGAGGAAGTGATCGCCTCCAAAGCTCCCTGCATTGTGGCCCGGGGACGGAAAGGGGGCAGCAATGTGGCCGCGGCCATTTGCAATGCCCTGCTGTATCAGGCCTCGGGACGGGTACTGTAAAAAGAAAAAGGAAAAAACAGGCTCGGGTTTTCACTCCCGGGCCTGTTTTTTTATGATATGAGCAAAGATAAAAACACAAAAGTTGGATTTTTATACGGATTGCCACTGTTTTTCTGTGCTTTGATATGTTACAATGAATATAAATATTTTTGAAAAAAATAAAATTGCCTTAAAATTTGCTGCTCTGTCGGAATAATTCAGAGGAATGGCGAAAAGTAAAAGGCGCAAAAAGGAGGGATGAAGAAGGGAATATGCATTTTGTATTCACAAATGGAAAAGAAAAAAGGGGGGATGGGTCGTAACATGCCAAACAAATTGGAAATCAGAAGAAGTGCTCTGCGAAAGATTCGGGAAAAGTTTCTGGAATCTTTTAGCGCCGTAATACCTATTGGTTTGATTGTACTGCTGCTTCATTTTACCATCGCCCCCATGCCCGGGGGGATGTTCGGCTCCTTTTTGGTGGGGTTGATCCTGTTGATCGTGGGAATGTGCCTGTTTTCCCTGGGGGCCGATCTGTCCATGATGCCCATGGGGGAGCGAATCGGCGCACAGCTGACCCGCTCCAAAAACCTGAAACTGTTGATTGTTACTGCGCTGGTGATGGGGGTGCTCATCACGGTGGCCGAGCCCGATCTCCAGGTGCTGGCCCGGCAGGTACCGGCTGTGCCGGATAAGCCGCTGATCTTTCTGGTGGCGGCAGGGGTGGGCCTGTTTTTGGTGGCCGCATTGCTGCGCATTATTTTTCAAAAAAGTCTGCGTTTGATTTTGATGGTCTGCTACGGCTTGGTGTTTTTCCTGGCCATTTGGGTGCAGCCGGGGTTTCTGCCGGTAGCTTTTGACGCTGGCGGCGTCACCACCGGCCCTATTACGGTGCCCTTTATCCTGGCGCTAGGCATCGGTGTGGCCGCCGTTCGGGGCGGCCGCAGCGCCCATGACGACAGCTTCGGACTGGTGGCGCTGTGCTCCATCGGCCCGATTTTGTCGGTGCTGCTGCTCAGCCAGTTTTATGACGCCGCCGGTGGGGCCTATGGCGCCACGGTGCCGGAAACACCCCATAGCCTGGGCGAGATCGTTTCTCAATACATCCAGGCATTCCCTCATTATGCAAAGGAAGTACTTATCGCCCTCCTGCCCATTCTGGGGGCATTCGCGTTGTTCCAGGTGTTCTTTCTCCACCTGCCCCGACGGCAGATGATCCGAGTGGGCGTGGGTGCCGTCTATACCTATGTGGGGCTGGTGCTTTTTCTCACAGGGGCCAACATCGGTTTTTTGTCCGCAGGGAATTTCCTGGGCGGTGCGATCGCCGCCCTTTCCTATCGGTGGGTTCTTGTTCCTATCGGCATGGTGATGGGATTTTTCGTGGTGGCCGCCGAGCCTGCGGTGCATGTGCTCAACAAGCAGGTGGAAGAGATCTCCGGCGGTACTATCTCCCGCAGCGCCATGCTCATTAGCCTGATGTGCGGCGTGGCCGTTTCCCTGGGTTTGGCCATGGCTCGGGTGATCTGGGGCGTGAGCATCTGGTATTTCCTGTTGCCCGGCTATCTGGTGGCTTTGATGCTCACTTTGTTTGTACCCAAGATCTTTACCGCTGTGGCCTTTGACTCCGGCGGTGTGGCCTCCGGGCCGATGACGGCCACATTCCTGTTGCCCTTTGCCATGGGGGCCTGCCAGGCCATGGGGGGCAATGTGCTCTCTGATGCTTTCGGCATCGTGGCCATGGTGGCCATGACCCCCTTGCTGGCCATTCAGATCCTGGGCCTGTGGTCGGTGTATCGCCAGAAGAAGCAGCCCAGAGAGGAATTTGCTTTGGACGAGACCGAACTCATCGAAATGGAGGGATAACTGTGGCAAAAAAGCAAGAAGAAAGCCGGCGAATCCTCCTGTTTGTGGCGGTGGCCGCCCGGGGGCAGGGAGAAAAGATCGCCACCTTTTGTGCCTTCTGCGGCGGAAAGGTGCGTCTGGTGGCCCTGGGACGAGGCACCGCCAGCCAGGATATCCTCAACTACCTGGGACTGGGGGACAGCAAAAAGGATGTGGTGCTGTGCACCGCCTCCCGCCCAGTGGCCCAGCGGATGCTGGAGGGAATGAAAGAGAAGTTTTCCATGGATAGCCCCGGTGAAGGCATTGCCTTTACCATCCCGGTATCCAGTGTGGTAGGCCGGGTGAGTTTTGAACTGCTGCTGGGGGGAAAGGGAGAGCAATGAGAGAAAATGAATTGATTGTAGCCATTGTGGAGCGGGGCTATGCCGATGATGCGATGAAGGCGGCCCGGTCGGCCGGGGCCCGGGGAGGCACCATTCTCCATGCCCGAGGGGCCGGGGATGAGGCACGGGACCGGTTTTATGGCGTGACCATTCAGTCGGAAAAGGAAATGGTATTGCTGCTGGTGGAAAAAAAGCACAAGGCGGGCATTATGAAGGCCATTTGTGCCCAGGCCGGGCTCAATCAGGAGGCCCGGGGTCTGGTTTTTTCCCTGCCGGTGGAGGATGCTGTGGGGATGGCGCCCGAGGACAGCCTGCCCGATTTTTCGCAGCAATAGCTCAAAAAGGCTTCTGGCAAAATGCCAGAAGCCTTTTTCGTTATTGGTTCAGAGCCTTTTCCAATGCAGGGCGAAGAAGAAGCAGAGTTTTGCCGATGGGAGCAGCCAGACGGCCAGTGCGGGCCATTTCCAGCAATATTTCATAGGAAACACGGCACACTGCCACCGTTTCTCCCTTTTGCAGCCGAACCTCTTTGGGATGCACGGAAGAGCGCAGCAAAAAGGAGTCCATCTGCCGTCCTTTGGCCCGGGTGGAGCACAAAAAGCGCAGTTGTCCCGGATGGGCCAGGATGCCTGTTTCTTCCTTCAGCTCCCGCAAAGCGGCTGTGAGGCTTTCTTCCCCCCACTGCACACCGCCGCCGGGGTTTTCCCAGCAAAGGGGATATTCCTTTTTCTCCGGGCTGCGCAAAGTGAGAAGAAAGCGGTTTTCCTCATCCACGATCCACACGCCTACCGCTTTGTGGAATGTGCCGGGCGGCAGGGGTTCGCTCCGGGGATGGGGGTGGGGAAGGGGAGCGCCGGTTTGTTCATCGTAAAGCTGCCAGAATTCCATAAATCCTCCGAGAAAAGAAAGGGGCGGCTGAGCCGCCCCTTTGAGCGTGTCGAAAAAGTGGCTTGAGCCACTTTTTCGAGTTTTTGCAAGGGGCTGCATGCACGCCTTCGGCGCACACTTGCCCCTTGATAGGTGCAAAAGCCACGCACAGGTCGCGGCTTTTTGCGAATTGATGAAGGGTAGGGCAAACGATCTTTTCGTTATATAGGTTTCTCGATAGTCTGAAAGGGGCGGCTGAGCCGCCCCTTTTTGCATATCAACGGGATGAAAATAATTATTTCGCCATTTCTTCCAGATAAATACCCACGGCCTTGCCGTAAGGCACCTTCTGGCCGCACTGATTCATGGCTCTTTCGATGACGCCCAGCACAGCCACTTCGTCATTGATGTCGATGTTGCCCATGTGGCCCAGGCGGAACATCTTGCCTGCATAGGCGCCCAGACCACCGGCGACGATGATGCCCTCTTCCAGCAGAGTGGCACGGAACTTGGCATCGTCCATGCCTTCGGGATAGAGCAGATTGCTCAGGGTCACGGCGCGGCAGCCTTCCTTGGCCAGGGGCACAAGGCCGATAGATTCCAGAGCCTTCTGCATGGCCCGGGCGTTCTTCAGATGGCGCTCATAGCGGGCCTTCATGCCCTCTTCCTTGATGATGCGCACCGATTCCTTCATGGCCCACACCAGGTTGATGGCCGGGGTGGCGAAGTATTTGGAGGTGTCGTCCATGATGGGCACCCACTTGTCAAAGTCGCAGTAATACTCGGGAATGACGCCCAGAGTGGCTCTTCTTTCCATGGCCTTTTTGTTGGCCCACAGCAGAAGCAGGCCGGGGCAGACGCCGAAGGCCTTCTGGGAGGCGGTGAAGAGCACATCGATGTTCATCTCTGCCAGGTTCTCATATTCACCGGCGGTGGCGGCCACGCCGTCCACAATGTAGATGGTCTCGGGGAAGTCCCGCATCACTTCGCCGATGGCGGCGATGTCGGCAGCGGCGCCGGTGGCGGTGTCCACATGGGTGACTGTCATGGCGGCATAATGCTTTTCGCTCAGCTTTTTGCGGATCTCTTCCGGAGAGACCACGCTGCCCCACTCGGCCTTCAGCACATCGGCGTTGAGCCCTTTGTGCTCACAGATGTCGATGAACCGGTCGCCGAAGAAGCCGTTGGAAACGATAAGTACATTATCTCCCCGGCGGGTCATGTTGGAGATGGCCATTTCCATAGCCAGTGTGCCGGTACCGGCCACCACGAATGTTTTGCCGTCGCAGCCGAACAGCTGGCCCAGATCGTCAATGACGCTCTTGAAATCCTTCACAAAGCGAGGATCGCCGAAGGCCTGGATCTCACGGCCCATTTCCTCCTGGATGGAGCGTACCACCGGCGTGGGGCCGGGGATCATCACCATGGTTTTCTCTTTCATTATCAAAAGCACCCCTTTTCAAAACGATGGAAGCGGATTTCACAAAGTGAAATGATATTTCGATTCCATTTTTCTGCTTTTATTGTAGCATCCCCATGGGGGAAAGTCAAAGGAGGATGCGACGAAAATCAGTTGAGGATTCCGTGCAAATAGTCTATAATTTCATTGTGTAAAATGAAAAACGGGGGCAGGACCATGGAAAAGAAGCTGGCCAAAGTGAATCAATCGGTGGAAAAGGCATTGCAGCTGGTGGAGGTGCTGGCTTCTTCCCGGGAGCCTATGCGCCTGGGGGATCTGGCAGCGGCCTGCGGTCTTCCGGCCAGCACCGCATTGCGCCTGGTAAACACTCTGCTGCTTCACGGCTATGCCAACCAGGACCCGGTGACGCTGCGCTATTCCCTCACGCTGAAATTTGCCCAGATCGGCAGCCAGGTCTCTTCCCAGATGGATATCCGCAACCTGGCCCATCCCTGGCTGCTGGAGCTTTCCAGCCGGTGCGGGGAAAGCTGCTGCCTGGCCATTGAGGAAAACCGGCAGGTGGTTTATGTGGATGTGGTGGAAGGGCCCGATGGAATGCTGAAAATCATGCAGCGCATCGGGAAACGGGCTCCCTTGTATTGCACCGGCGTGGGGAAGATCTTTCTGCTCAACGACGATGCCGCCTCCCTGGAGCAGTATATCGAAGAAAATGGTCTGGAGCCCCTGACTTCCCATACCATTACCACCCGGGAAGGGCTGCTTTCCGAGCTGGAGAAGATCGGGCGCCAGGGATATGCCCTGGACGATGAGGAGTGCGAGCAGGGGGCCCGGTGCGTGGCCGCCGGAGTGCGGGATTACACGGGAAAAGTGGTAGCTGGCATCAGCGTTTCCGGCCCGCTGCACCGGATGGAGCCGGAACACATCCGCCGTATCATTCCCCAGGTTCAGCGCACCGCCCAGCGCCTGTCCCAGCTTCTGGCCTACGAAGAATAAAAAAGAGCGTGCCAAGCGGCACGCTCTTTTGCTGTATTCAGATCTGAGTGCGGCCTTCCAGGGCCCGGGTGAGGGTCACTTCGTCGGCATATTCCAGATGCCCGCCCACAGGCACGCCGTAGGCCAGACGGGTCACCGCCACGCCAAAGGGCTTGAGCAGCCGGGAAAGGTACATGGCCGTGGCTTCTCCTTCGGTGTCCGGGTTTGTGGCCATGATGACCTCCCGGATGTCCTCATCGGCCACTCGCTGCAACAGTTCCTTGATGCGCAGCTGATCGGGGCCGATGCCGTTGAGGGGGGAGATCACCCCGTGAAGCACATGGTAAAGACCCTTGTATTCCCGGGTGCGCTCCAGGGCCACCACATCCTTGGGATCGGTGACCACGCAGATCAGCCCTTTGTCCCGCATGGGGTCGGAGCAGATGGAGCAGATTTCACCATCGGTGAGGTTCTGGCACACCTTGCAGGTGTGGACCGTCTGTTTGGCATCCAGAATGGCTTTGGCGAATTCCTCCGCTTGGTCCTTTGGCAGATCCAGCACAAAAAAGGCCAGCCGCTGGGCCGTTTTATAGCCGATGCCCGGCAGACGCTCAAATTGTTCAATGAGCTTTTCCACCGGCGGCGCGAAATATTTCATGATTAGAACAGACCGCCCATTCCGCCGGTGAGTTTGTTCATCTCTGCGGTGTAGGTGTCGTCAGACTGCTTCATGGCCTCGTTGACGGCGGCCATCACCAGGTCGCAGAGCATCTCGGCATCCTCCGGATCGATGACTTCCGGCTTGATGATGAGGGAGGTGAGCTGCTTTTGCTTGATGGTGGCGGTGACAGCACCGCCGCCAGCAGAAGCGGTGAACTCCATCTCTTCCAGCTCAGCCTGCTTTTTGGCCATATCCTGCTGCATTTTTTGGGCCTGCTTCATCAGGTTATTCATGTTGAAACCGCCCATAGGCATCTTTTTCATGGGATAAACCACCTTTTCTTTGGTATTTTGATTGTATTGCCAGGAGCTTTGTGAAAAGCTCAATCCTGCTGTTCGCGTACATCCACACCCAGGCTTCGGGCCGTATCCAGCACTTCATCCAAAGCCCCTTCTTCCTGGGCGGGGGTGGCCGATTTGCTCCGCAGCCGCACACCGGAGAATCCGGCTTTGTGGGCGGCCTGCTCCAGAAGGGTCACCACACGGGGCCGGTCCAGAAGCAAAAGCCCCTCTTCATCCACGCCAATGACCAGCAGCTCCCCCTTGAGGGAATAGTGGGCCAGGCGGATGTAGGCGGCGGCCGCCGGGTTCATGGGCGTGCCCTTCAAAGCGGCAAAAAACCGGTCCCGGGCGTCGGTATCTCCCGGAGAAGAACTCCCCTTTCCCTTTGCGCTCTCCCCTTTGGGGGCAGCGGAGGGAGCCGCAGGCGCAACCGGGGCCGCCGGAGCGGAGACCGAGGAAACCGGCGCCGCCGGGGCGCTTTGCTGAGGCGCAGGAGAAAGGAGCACCGGCCCGCGGCACAGGCGGAGCAGGCACATTTCCCCATCGGCCCGGCGGATGGCCGAGCGAGTCAGCCGGGAAAGAGTCTCGCCGATGACCCCTGCGGCAAAGTCCAGAAATTCCGGCGAAGCTTCGCTGGCGGCCTGTTTCAGCTCTTCTGTGGTGAAGAAAGAGCCGGTCAGGGTGCTGTCGGCATTCTTTACCGATTGGATGAGATAAATATCCCGGATCAGGGACAGAAGCTCGTCAAACAGAGAGATCATATCCCGGCCCTGGTCATAACACTGGGAAAACACCGCCAAAGCCTGGGCGGCGTCTTTTTTGCACAAGGCGGAAAAGAGGGACAGAAGCTGCTGGTTTTCCGCCACCCCCAGGCAGCTTTGCACATGATGCGGATCGATGGGGGTGTCCCCGGCCACACAGCGGTCCAGAAGGGAGATGGCATCCCGCATGGAGCCGTCGCCCAGCCGGGCCAGAAGCAAAGCGGCCTCGGGGGAAAGACTCAGGTTTTCCGCCCGGGCGATGGTGAGCAAACGGTCGCCGATGGCGGCGGGGGAGATCCGGCGGAAATCATACCGCTGGCACCGGGACAGGATGGTGGCAGGCACCTTGTGGATCTCGGTGGTGGCCAGGATGAACAAGGCGTGTTCCGGCGGCTCCTCCAGGGTTTTCAGCAAAGCGTTGAAAGCGCCCGGTGACAGCATATGCACTTCGTCGATGATATAGGTGCGCAGGCGGAGAGCGGTGGGGGCGTAATTGACCTCCTCCCGGATCTCCCGGATGTTGTCCACGCCGTTGTTGGAAGCGGCGTCGATTTCCGATACATCCATGGCCGCATCTTCCAGCACGGCCCGGCAGTTTTCACACTGGTTGCAGGGATTGCCGTCCACCGGGGAAAGACAGTTGGCCGCCCGGGCCAGAATTTTGGCGCAGGTGGTCTTGCCGGTGCCCCGGGTGCCGGTGAAGAGATAGGCATGGGACAGCCGCCCGGTCTGGACCTGGGCCTTGAGGGCGGCGGTGATGTGCTGCTGGCCCACCACATCGTCAAAGGTGATGGGTCGCCATTTGCGATAAAGGGCCTGATGAGACACGAAAGTTCCCTCCCAAGAAAGCAGAAACACAAACGAAAAAACAAAAAACAGCGGCGACTCCCAAGGCTGCACACCGCTTCCTCGAAGACGCCCTTTGCCCGTAACCCGTATGCTCGGCTCAAAACCGGTTGGCCGCGGCACACAGACTGTGCCGCTTAATGCTGCTCGGTTCCCCGCCTGACATGGTTCACGGCGGTCTGTTGCGCGGGACCGATCTCTCTCAGCTTTACATACGAGGCAGACGGCAAAAAGACGAATCCTCTGAAACGGAATTAACCCCTGCATATAGCGGATTTCAGGTGATAAGGAACCGCTGACTCCCCGGTTAGTGCAGCCTTGGCAAGCGCCGCTGTAAAAGATATTATAATACATCTTCCCCAATTTATCAACTGGTTCTTGGCGAAAGAAGGGTGGATGCAGAAATTTTCCCCATGTTAGTTTGCGTTGCTTGTGTTTTTATGGCTCCTTTGCTATATTGATGGGCAGCATAGGAGGGAAAGCGATGTTTGGAGAAAACCTGAAAAAGTTGCGGAAAGAAAAAGGACTGTCCCAGCAGGAGGTGGCCCTGCGGCTTCATGTGGTGCGGCAGACGGTGTCCAAATGGGAGAGTGGGCTGTCGGTGCCCGATGCCGATCTGCTGGTGGAGCTGGCCGATGTGCTGGAGACCGATGTATCCCATTTGCTCTGTGGAGAGACCGGAAGAAGAGAAAGCCGGGGACAGGAGGAAGCGCTGGTGGAGCAGTTGGTGGAGCTCAACCGTCAGCTGGCGGAAAAGAATCGCAGGGGTCGGCGGATCTGGAAGGCAGTAGGAATTGCGGTGGCCTTGTTCCTGTTGTTCTATGTGCTGCTGGTGGTGCTGGGAAGCGTAGCCTTTCAGCAGATGAAAGCCGAAGAAAGCGTGGAGGTTATCACGAAAGAGCAGACAGAATTTCAGCCATGATCTAGTGGGTACAAGGTTTTGCTTTTCGGGGAAAGCAAGAAAAAAGCAAGAGAAGGATGGGGCTTAAAAAATGGG
This sequence comes from Ruminococcaceae bacterium AM07-15, assembly GCA_003477405.1. Taxonomy (GTDB): domain Bacteria; phylum Bacillota; class Clostridia; order Oscillospirales; family Butyricicoccaceae; genus Pseudobutyricicoccus. Next base: position 52,127 of record QUDE01000009.1, on the reverse strand, counting down.
ATGTATGATATAATAACCGCAAACATGGTGAAGAGGCCATTTTGCGAGTATTCTGTGGCAGCGCGGAAATTATCCTGCGGAGGTGGAAAAATGCGTCCCAGTCATCTGTCCCCAAAACAGATTTTTGATTATGCCTGCATGGATGCCGAAACATTATATCAGAAGCTGGGTGTTTCTCCTGCGGGACTTAGCCAGGAGGAAGCGGAAAAAAGCCGGGCACAGCACGGCAAAAACAGCGGGCCGGGGCCAAGGCGCGATACCGTGCTCCACCGGCTGCGAAGAGCTTTTGTCAATCCTTTTGCCGTGATTCTGCTGGTGCTGGCCAGCATCTCCCTTGTGACCGATGTGTTCCTCGCATCCAATTTCAGCCGCAATATGACCACGGCCATCATCATTTTGGACATGCTGCTTGTCAGCGGCATCGTCCGCTTTATCCAGGAGCTGAGGGCCAAGCGGGTGGCCGACCGGCTGACGGAGATGATTGCTTCTGAAGTTCTGGTGCGGCGGGACGGCCGGTGGACTCAGCTTCCTGCCGATGAACTGGTGGTGGGAGATTATGTCCGGCTGCAGGCAGGAAATCGTGTTCCGGCGGACATTCGCCTGCTGGAGGCCAAGGATCTGTTTGTCTCCCAGTCGGTGATCACTGGCGAAAGCGGGATTTTGGAAAAGCGCGCTGTAACCCTCTCGCCGGGGAAGTTCCGGGCTTACAGCCAGTGTCATAATCTGGTTTTTATGGGGTCTTCCGTCATGGGCGGCACCGGCGAGGGCGTGGTGCTGGCCGTGGGATCGGACACCGTTTACGGCGGCTTTCCCAGAAGCCAGAAGCGGCCGAAGGATGGGTTTGATCAAGGGGCCCATTCCATTGCCTGGGTGCTTATTCGCTTTATGGCGGTGCTGATCCCCTTTATACTTATGGACGCATATCGCAAACAAAAAAGTATAAAAATTTCAGTATCATTGTAGCGAACACTCTATTTGTACTAAGTGCTATTAAAAAAACACCTGGTATCTCAACAAGAGAATCAGCTGAAAAATTAGAGGTATCAGAACGCTCTGTGCAACGATACATTGAAACACTTCGGATTGCAGGAGAATGGATCGAGTATGACACAGCATTAAAAGGCTGGGAATTGAGCGTTGGCAAATCGGTTCTATGGGATGATTTCTAAAAATGCGGGAGGATTTAGAATGGAACATACAGAGAAATATATAAGCGATATTGAATTGCTATTTCAAGAATGGAAAAACAAAGCACCTTCGGATGATATTAACCACAGTAAAAATGTGTTCATTCGAGACGGTATTGTTTGCCCGGAGCAGTGGTTTTCCCAAAAAGTGCGCCCCTTGTTTCTGCTCAAAGAAGCATATCATGGAACAGGCGACTGGGATTTAATAAAGGATCATTTGCTAACCAAAGAAAAAATGGGAAAGCACATTACATGGAAAAGGGTATCTCAATGGACGCAAGGACTACTACATACATCAACCACCTATTTATGCCCGTTTAGAGACGAAGCGGCTATGCACTATTTTGGAAATGAGCAGCTCCGCCAGATTGCCGTTGTCAATGTGAAGAAGAGTGACGGAGCGAAAGACTCTAAGAAAGACAATATTTTGCAATATGCACAGTGCGATTGCACAGAATTGCGCCGTGAAATCGAACTGATTGACCCAACTATTATTGTGTGCGGATATACCATAACATCTCTCAATATCATTTTGGGATATAACATCAAAGATAGGCAAAACTCTAACCTTTACTATTTTACACGGCTGAATGGTCACGATGTCATTGTGCTGGACTATTATCATCCGTCAAATCGTTATCCAGATATAATGAATTATTACGGGCTGATAGGAAGCTATCAGCAAGCACTGATATGTCAAGAAAAGGGATGTGTTCAAGGTGACTTGTATTAAAGCTACCATTCAAGTTCCATGTGAATTGGCTTATGATGAGGTCTGGCACAGTGAAAACGGACTGATTAAAGTTTCAAAGGATGGATTGTGGGGCTTTATAAGCGAAAAGGGAACCATTGCCATTCCTATTGAGTATGATACAGTATTTCAGTCCAATAATGGCCTGATATGTGTTGAGAAAAACGGACTGTATGGACTTCTTGATACAAATGGAAATGTTCTCATTCCATGCATTTATGAAGAAGAATTTGAGTTTCTCTCAAAGAATTTATGGGGTAAAAAAGACGGAAAATATTGCTTGCTGAATATGGCTGGAGCGCATATCACCGAAGATTGGTTTGATGAAATATGGTGCGGTTATGACGATTTATGTGCTGTGAGGGTCGGCGGGAAATGGGGCGTTGTTTCCGAAATAACAGGTGAACTCCTTGTCGATATAAGGTATCAGCAAGCCTATCCTATTTTTGATAAGTTGATAAAAATAAAGCTACAAGGGAAATGGGGGTTATTACACCACAGCGGATATGAGATTTTACCACCCATTTACTCCGATATACGGGTAGGCAATGCTGGGCTGATTTGCGTTAAGAAAGACGGCAAATGGGGAATTGTAAAACTATCTATTTGAGGGATTGGCCGCCTTGTCTACCTATTCAGCGGGGCGGCGGGCGGTGGTCAAGGTCGGGTGTAAACCCGTTCATTTCAGCCTTGACGGTTGCCCGTTGTCCTGCTGCTTTTCTGGGAGTGTGGGCACACTTCGGGACACTTTGTCCACAAGTTAGAGTGTAGGAGGAGGGACGGGGGCTTTCATATACCTGCCGCCGTTCTCTGAAAACAGCCCATTTTTTTGCTTATTCCCATTCGCAAAAATCCCGCCTGTTTTCCTGCCGGAGCAAACGGGGCGCAAGAAGCACCGCACCCCGTTTCCACCGGCAGCCACGCCAGCAGGTATAACACACTACACTTTGCAAGCAAAGCCGTGTGCCAAAGGGGAAACCCCTTTGGAAACCCCGGACAACAAAACAGGCTGAATATCTCGCACTTTCCCGGTGCTTGATACCCAGCCTTTCTTTGTTGTCAGCAGCCCGTTTCACGGTCTGCCTTTTGTGTCCTTGTCCATAATGTTTCAGGTGAATTCCCAGAAAGAAAGCGTGACCGAATACACAAACATCGCCTTTATGGGCAGCAATATGTTTTCGGTGCTGGCCGCCTCCGCTTTGCTGCCCTTTTTGCCCATGATGAGCATCCACCTGATTTTCCTGAATCTGATCTACGATCTGTCCTGCACAGCCATTCCCTGGGACAATGTGGATGAAGAGTTTATCGCAAAACCCCGGAAGTGGGATGCTTCCAGTGTGGGCAGCTTTATGCTCTGGATCGGACCCACCAGTTCCATTTTTGATTTTACCACCTATCTGTTTTTGTATTTTATCTTCTGCCCCATGTTTGTTTCGGGAGGCGTATTGTTCAACGATCTGCCGGCCCATTTCAGCGGGGCCGAGCTGGCCATGATGCAGGCCAAATACATTGGGCTGTTCCAGGCGGGATGGTTTGTGGAATCCATGTGGAGCCAGACTTTTGTGATCCATATGATCCGCACGCCAAAGCTTCCCTTTCTCCAAAGCCGTGCTTCGGCGCCCCTGACACTGCTCACCCTGACGGGAATCACCGTGCTGACCGTCATTCCCTTTACTCCCCTTGGGGCCGTGCTGGGGTTTGTCTCGCTGCCTGCCATGTATTTCGCCTATCTGATCCCGTGTATTCTGCTGTATATGGTGCTGGCCACCAGCCTGAAAAAGGCCTATGTGCGGCATTATGGGGAACTGTTATAGAGAGGAGGAAGAATGAATGAACTGGACAACTGTTTGGATGGATTTGTTTGGAACCACTTCCCTTTGGGGGATCGACATGGGCTTCTGGGCGGCCATGGCCGCGGTTTTGCTCATTGTTGTTTTGATGAATGTGGTATTCTGGGGCATGAAGCCTAAAAAAACAGAGGATCGTGCTTCGAAAGAAGCGTGATCCTCTCAAGGGTTCTTTATAGGTTAAAACAGGTTTTGGATGATTTCTGCGGCGATTTATTTCAGCCTGTCCAGCAACAGGCCGCCCTTTTCCCGCAGCCACCCGCGGCGGGAACAATAATCGGGCAGCACCCGCTCCACTTCCTTCCAGAAGCGGGCGGAGTGGTTCATTTCCAGCCGGTGGCACAGCTCATGCACCACCACATAGTCCAGCACTTCCGGCGGACAGAGCACCAGCAGGAAATTGAAATTCAGATTCCCTTTGGAAGAGCAGCTGCCCCACCGGGTGTGCTGGGTCCGGATGGTGATGCGGCCATAGTCCACCCCCACCAGAGGGGCAAAATATTCTACCCGCCGGGGAATTTCCTGCAAAGCGATGTTTCCCAGCCGAACCCGCTCTTCCGGGGAGAGGGGCGGCAGGGCCTGACTGTGCCGGGCAGAAATTTGCTCCAGATGCTTCTGAATCCAGGGGGACTTTTCCGCCACAAAACGGCGGATCTCTTCTTCCGGCAGTTTCAGAGGGGAGCGTACCACAATCTCGCCCTCCCGGGTGATCTGGAGAGCCAGTGTTTTCCGCTTGCTGCGAAGAAGGGTATAGGGATAAAGAGGGGATGAGGGCATGGGAATCTCCTTCCGGCGTGTTTGTTTTCAGTATACCCTCTTCTCATTCCCAGGACAAGAGCCTCTATCCTTTCAGCAAGGGAAGCAATTGGTTTTCCATCACCCACCGGTGGCTGTAATGGGTGCGCACCAGAGTTTTGGCGGAAAGTGCCGGATCACTGTCCATCCGGCGCAGAATGTCCCGGCCGTGGTCCTCATAATAGGCCTGTTCCGAAGGATTGTAGCTCTCCCGGGTGTCAAAGCCGAAGTTCCGGGCATCCCAGCGGAGAAAGTAGGCCCCCAGTTTTTCCCCCAGTTCCTGTAGGGCAGTCCCCCGCGCTTTTCCATCTTATGCCGGGATGCTTTTCTGTGTGCAGAAAACAAGGGGGATTTCCTCAGCAGGAAATCCCCCTTGTTCATTGGGTCAGGGAGCCACGGTGCCTTCGCACAGGCAGCCTTCAAAGGCAGAAAGTTTGGACTGGAGGATCATTTCCAGCCGGGTGACGGCACCCACCATGGATTCCACCGATTTATTGGTCTGCAGCAGGATCTCCGGGGTGGCATCGGCCATGGCGACCATCTTCTGGATCTTTTCACCCTCGGCGTTGAGGATGTGAGACAGGGCGGCCTCCTCCAAAGCCACCGACTGGATGATGTCGGTGATGGCCTGGGATCTTGTGGTGTTGCTGGACGAAATAACAGGCATTCCCATGATTGCTTCCGCTCCTTCATTGGAATGGTTTTTGTGTTGAGTCTGGGCTCCTTTTATCTTATGGAAAAGGGGAGAGAGATGTGACACCCTGGGAAAGATTCTTTGTCTTTTCAACATAATTGGAAAAGCAGGATTGAAATGGAATCCGTGCATCATTATAATTAAAACGGAAAGGTATTCCGTTAGAATGGAACCAGGGAATTGCTTGGAAGATTGCGGGAGGGAAATGGGGTGTCATTGCATCCATACGATCTTGCAATAGATCAAATTTTGCTTCCCTGGTAAATCGTAACAAAGAAAAGGGGTTTATTGGTATGGGACGATTTTTCAGTGACACGGTGGAACAAGCACTCAAAGATCTTTATTATCAGATGTGGACCGGGCGGGGCCAGCAGGCGCTTCAGAGCCTGGAACAAGCCTCGGCGGCCGGGGATGGGGACGCCACCTGTCTGTTGGCCCGGTGCTATTGCGGCGATCAGTATGTGTGGGAGGGCCACCATTTTCCCGACGATGACCGCAAAGCCACAAAGCTTTTACACAAAGCGGTAGAGCAGGGAAGTGCTCTGGGCGTGCTTGTAGCGCTGCGGTCGGGAGAGCTGTCCAAATCTTTGGAGCAAAAGATGCCCTTTGCCAGCATCCAGGAAGCCTTTGAACAGGTTCTGGCCAAGGCACAGGCCGGAGAGCCCTTCTGCCAGTACACCATAGGCAATTCCTATTTCTGGTGGGATTTCCTTCGCATCCAAGGCAAGAGCCGGGATGACTTCCCCACCATGGATGCCTTCCGGTCCTATCTGCGGGAGAACATTTCCCAGTGCGAGGATTGGTTCTGGAAGGCCTTCCGGGGCGGCGTATTCTGGGGCGGCAACAACCTGATTCACTATTATGAAAACGGAGATGAGGACCTGATCGCTCCCCAGCCGGAGAAGGCCAAGGACATCAACCGCGTGGGAGCGGAGTACGGTTATCCCAACTATCTGTATCGGTATGGCTCGGACCTCCAGGAGGCCCAGCGACACGATGAGGCATATCGCTGCCTGAAAAAGGCTGTGGAAGGCGGAGAACTGTCGGCCTGCTTCTATCTGGGCATTTGCTATGAATTGGGTCAGGGCGTGGAGGCCGATCCGGCCAAGGCCGCGGAATGCTACCACAAGGGCCTGGAGGTTGGAAAACATCCGGTGGGCTGTGCCAACCGTCTGGGAGCGATGTACTACAAGGGAAAGGGCGTACCCCAGGATTATGCCAAGGCTTTTCAGCTGCTGAAGCAGGCCTATGACCAGGCTCCCGAAAACAACTGGGGGGCGCACTATCTGGGCGCATGCTACGCCTACGGCGATGGCACCCCGCGGGATTACGCCATGGCCCGTAAATTCCTGGAGATGGTGGACTGGGACAACAAAACCACTCTCTATCTTCTGGGCTATCTCTATGGCCGGGGATTGGGCGGCCCGGAGGACATTGCCAAGGGCGTAGCATATCTCCAGAAGGCCGGCGACTATGAACCGGCCAAGAAGGAACTGCAGAACTATAAAAAGACCTTCTTCGGCGGCAAGTGGGTCCGTCGGAAATAGAAAAAGGCAGGGAAATGGATATGGCATTGTTCCCTTGGGGAAAGAAAAAAGCGCCTGGGCTTCCTCAGCCCAGAAAGGACTGGTTCTGGGTTCTCACCGTAGGGGATGAAGGCGGCTGTTCCGACCCCGCCTGGGATCAGATCCAGGAGGGACTATATGGGCTGGATGAGGACACGGACAGTTATCTCATCCTGGAGCAGAAGAACCCGGAAAACCAAAAAGAATATTGGTTTATCCAGTGCGCTGTGGCAAATCAGGGCCCGGATCAGGGAAAATACATGGTGGAAGTGGGTTTCCCCGGTGAGTCAGGCCCTCAGCTGTGGGAGCATGTGGTTTCCGATCCGGCGGAGGCCGCCGCTTATTTTTCCGCTGCCTATCATCATAAGATGGTGGATTTTTCCGGCTTTCGGGATATGGAGTTTTAAACGGATCAAGAACGCCGCCTGTGGGGAAAAAACTGCTTACAGATTTGGAATAGGACAAAAAAGGACCGCCTAAGGGCGGTCCTTTTTGGGTTCAGGTACTGATTGCGCTCTGATTATCGGTTCTGCAAGTCTTGGTCCTTCTGCTCTTCCTTGGGTAAAGTATGCCAGGGGACTTTCTTTTGGGGGAAAAGGATGCCTTTGATTTTTTTCAAAAGGCCTTCCACCAGGTGAAACCACAGATTTCCCAGAAGAAAGAGGAAAAGAAGCAGAAGAAAAATCGCTCCGGCCTGCTGGAACAAAGAGAGCATGGTCATTTTGTGGCAAAGCGATGGAGGAAAAAGTCGGTGAAGGCCGCCAGTTCCTTTTCCTGGGACACATAGACATAGAGTTTTTCATCTTCCAGCCAGTCATAGGCATTGATGCCGATGTAATTCCGCTTGTCCGGATAAATGATAAAGGCATCGGTGGGGTATTTGTTCCGGTAGGCCTTGAGGATTTCCGAGCGGCGGTAATAGGTGGGGTCGCCACAGCCCGACAGATCGGGCACAGTGGGCACCACCACAATGGTCTGGGTCTCTTCGTTCCAGCCCACGATCAGGTTGCCGATTTTGGTCTTGCTGCCGTGGACAAAACCATAATTGAACCGGCTCACATCCTCGGTGTAGCCAAAAATGATCTGGTAGGAACTGCCGTTTTCCACCACCTGGTCAAACAGCGCCCGCATCTTCCCGGCGTTTTGTCGGCTTTTCTCCATGTCGATTTCCGGACCTTTGAAAAGTTTGCTGAACAGTCCCATGATGTTTCCTCCTGAAATAAAGATGAATTTTTGATTTTGTATTTATTGTGGGTGAAATTTTTCCGCCTCAAAACAGAGGCGGAAAAGGAGATCACTGGCGTAGTTCATCCAAAAAACGGATGATTGCCTGGATCTGAAACTGGGCCGTTTCGTCGGCGGCCTCAGGCACCAGAAGGGGCAGAGTCTGGGGGATCGCCCGGCGGATGACCATCAGCGTCAGGCAAAGATTGGTGAACAGGGCCACCTGCCGGGGGCCTGCCGGAACCCCAAAACATTCCAGGAGCTTCCCGAACAGATGAGCCTGCTTTTGCCGGAAGATCTGACAGCTTTCTGGAGACAGCCGGCGGAAAATATGCTGCTGGCCTTCGATGGTCAGCACGGCGATGCCGTTTTGTTCTCCATAGCAGCAGGAGCGGAGGAAGATGCCCACGCCCTCGCTCCAGGAGAGGGAAGGGTCTTCCATCAGTTTTTTGGCATAAGCCAGAATCCGGGGCTGCTGAAGATAGAGGGCTTCCACCACAAGATCCTCCTTGGTGGGGAAAAAAGAATAGAAGAAGCTGCGGGAGATTCCCACCTTCTGATAAATCTGCTCTACCGTTGTATGTTGGATGCCTTGTCTGGCCATCAGTTCCAGAGCTACGGCCACCAGTTCCTGCCGCAGCCGCTGTTTTTCTTCCAGGGAATAGGCCACCCTGGGCATGGTGCTGACCTCCTTCCACAATAAAAACAAATCAAAAAATATGTTTTTATTTTAGCATTGCCCTACGGGTTTGACAAGAGGAGAATGCATGGGAAAAGGATGGCAACGCATCTGTCCCAGGCAAGAAAATGGCATTTACTTTACTATTGTGATTACACATATGATGGGCGTAAGTTTCAAGCTTCTGTGATGCTGTGAAAAGAGGGGTAAAACTCCTCTTTTCGGAGAGACCAGAAAAAATGAAAAATATTTTGGAAAAAGCGTTGACAATGGGGAAAGCCTGTGGTATTATAAACGAGCAGTCGAGAGACAGCGAAGAAAAAGAGAAGAAAACAACAAAATATGGGGGTATAGCTCAGCTGGGAGCGCCAGCAACCGCATGTGACGACCCCTCGATGCGAGGAAATGACAATTTAATCAAAACCCCGGAAACTCAGTAAAATCAAGGGTTTCCGGTTATATGGGGGTATAGCTCAGCTGGGAGCGCGGTACAAGCGTGTAACAGCACCCCGACAAAAACTAAATACTCACTCTCTTCCACATGGGGGTATAGCTCAGCTGGGAGAGCGCTTGAATGGCATTCAAGAGGTCAGCGGTTCGATCCCGCTTATCTCCACCATCACCAGAGAGTGAAGCAAGAAACTCGTTTCTGAAAGGAAACGGGTTTTTTGTTTTATGCAGCGATTTCTACAATGTCCAGTCCCAGGCTGAACTGCGTAAAATCAATGTTGAAATCTATGTGCAGCTTATAGTCCCGATAGACCTCCACCCGACGGATCAGGCAGTTGACAATCATTTTCTTTGCCTCCAGGCTGGCCGTGTCGTATAGATCTGCCCAGGAGATCACATTGTCGTACTGCTCCTCCAGGGAGTGCAGAACGGTTTGCCCTTCCTCATAGGCAGCCTGTGCGTCCTCAAACTGCTTTTGCAGTTCGGCGCATTTGGCCTCGGCCTCGGACACCATAGAGCCCAGCAGGTCTTTGGAAAAGGCGCTTTCCCCTCGCAGAGCCTTGATGACTTCCGCTTTGAGCATATCCAGTTCATCGGCTGCCTTGGTGTAGTCGGCCCGGACGGAGCGGAGCAGATTTTTTCTCTCCTCCATTTTCTCACGGTAACGGGCGTTGACGATCTCGCTTTTCGGGATTGCTTTCATGCGCTCAAAGATTTGCCGCACCAGCTTTTCGATGATCCCGTCCAGGATATGTGCCGTGTAGCCCGTCTGCCCGTCGCAGTCGGTCTGCTTGCGGGTTTTGCCATAGCAGATGTACCGCACCCGCTTGATTACCCGGTGGGGATCTTCTTTACAGGGATAGGCCTTGCCGCTGGTGGTGAGGTTGAGCCGGGCCCCACAATGGCCGCAGTACACATTCCCAGACAGGAGCGACTGGCCCGCGATGTTGCGGGGAACAGTGCGCTCCGTTTCATTAGCCCGGTTGGTACGAATCCGCTGGGCCGCTTCAAACAGTTCCGGCTCAATGATTTGCAGGTGGGGCAGCACCGGGGAGCGGCTTTCCCCGCTGCGGAGTACGCCGGTATAGGTCAGGTTACAGAGGATGCCCCGAATGGTGGCATGATGCCACATCCTGCCGCTCCGGGCCCGGTAGCCCTGGTTATTTAGGTAGGTGGCGATCCGCTGGGCCCCATAGCCCTCATGCACATACTTGTCAAAGACAATGCGGACAACAGCGGCCTCGGTTTCATTGAGCGCCAGCTCGTAAACCTCATGCTTGCGCTTATTCACGCGCCCGCTTTTCACAAGGTCATAGCCATAGGGGGCGACACCGCCCTTGAAGCCTCCATCTTCCACGAGCTGCCCCAGGGCGGTTTTGGTGCGGATGGAGGTTTTTTCGCTTTCGCCGTCCGCTTGCCAGAACCGGATGTAGTTGGTGAGTTTGTCGGTGTGGTTGTCAAACCGCTGCTCACCCTCCTGGGTGCTCCAGACCCGGACGCCGTTCTTGACGAACCATTCCACCACAAAGGGCGTTTCGTCCGCGATCCGCCCGATGCGGTCAAACATGAACACCAGCAAAATATCAAACTTGCCCTGACGGGCCCGTTCCTTGATGATTTGCAGCTTGTCCCGGTTTTCCGCACGTACCTTGTGGCCGGAAACGCCGTCCTCCTGTTCCTCGTGAACAATTGTCCAGCCCATTTTCTCACAAAAGGCGTGGCAGGCTTTCCGCTGCATGGGAATGTCGGCCTGGTTTTTATCGTTGTGATCCACCTGCTTATCGGTGGACACCCGGTATAAACAATCAACACGAGTGCCAGTTATCATTTGATTTTCCATGTATAAGCCATCCTTTCAAATGTCATTTTGGCAGGTGAAAAGAGGCTTTTTGTACGCAGGATTTTTGAACTTGTCAAGGTGCATAGGGACTACCCCCACCATTATTATCCCTCTGTTTCGAGGGTTTGACAAGGATGACTCCGGGCCGGGTGGATGAGGTCTGCGCCACAAAGGACGAGAGCAGAATCTGTTTGACCCGTCCGATGGCCGCTGTGTTTTGTGACTCAGCAAAGGTAGCGGATATTTCAAACCCATCAATGGCAAAAACGGCATTTGCTTTTGGCATATATGGCCTCCTCTCTCGTGGACGGACTGACACGAACAAACTCCCCGTTGTCCCGTGGGGAAACGAACAGGGCCAACACCGTTTCCGATGCTGGCCCTGTTCCTTGCCTCACTTCTGGACAAAGTGTCCATAGGTCTAAAGATTGGGGCCGCCACGCTCATTTCCTTGGCCTGTCGTTAGACAGCAATACTCGGCGCGACGGCCCCGCGCAAAGGGGCGGCGGCCCGGACGGTCAGACGGCCAGCCTGACCCGGCGGATCGTGGCCGTGGGATGGCCTGCCCCACTTGCGGCGCTGGTGTCAGATACCCGCCGCTGAGCTCCCCACGCTATATCAGGGCCGCGGAGAGGAACCTCCTCTCATATACCACCAGAAAAAAGGGGCCAAATGGAGATGGCAGTTAGAAATTTTTCTGCAAATATTTTTTCATCTGCTTGATCCCGCTCTCCACCGAGTGCCGGACGGCGCTTTTGTCCACGCCCTCCTCGCGGGCGATCTGGCGGTAGCTCTTTCTAAGGATCAAATAAGCGTCCACCCGGCGGCCCTGGATTTCCGGCAGGGAGTTGAGGGCGTTCCACAGCCGGAAAAACAGCTCCTTGCGATCCATGAGCTCCTGGGGGCTGGGTTCGTGCAGGCAGGCGGAGTATTCGATCCCATCGTCACAGTCCAGGGAATAATAAGCCTTGTTGTAGCGCACCCGTTCCGCATGGGCGGACTCGCGCCGCTTGCTGGCCATGAGTTCCTCGGCTACCTCCTCAGGCACCTCCACCAGCTCGTCCGTTAAGTACCAATAATAAAAATCTTTCAGATTGATTGTTGTCATAGCTTGTCCTCCATTTTGTTTAGGTTGATGGGTTGAGCGGAAACAAAATGGGGAGCTGGCGGAGAGCGGCACCCAGGGGAACCGCCCTGCACCTCTGGGCAAAGTGTCCAGAGGTCTGACAAACAAAATGCGCCTGCGCGACACAATGCCACGCAAGCGCATAAAATTACAAATTCATTTATGTACTGCCAAATTTCGTATCCACCGCCGGACTGATCCTGTTCGGGGGACGAGCTTTTTTTGACAGGTTAGAGGGAGGGAAAAAGAAAAAGGACACGGCGATACCTCCTGGACACCGCCGTATCCTTAAAAAAGGGCGACTTTAACACACCCCCGTATTCTCACTTTTCAAAAAGAAAACGGCGGCTTAAAATTTGTTATTTCAAAACCGCCGTCTTATGCCGCAAGGCCGGTAACAACGGTCTTGTTGTATGTTGACAAATGACCACGAGGTAAATTAAGCAAATAGAAAGAGCCGATAATCCCGTGTATCTACTGGATACGGGTTTATCGGCTCTGCGTCTATGCGTCTGGCTCTCTAATAACGGATATATTAAGTTGCTTTACATGAATTAGTGTTTCCTGTTTACATTTTGGACAGAACAGGGGAAAATTCCTTAATTCCGTATCAATTCGTATTTTTATTCTGGTTTTATTATGGCATATAGGACAACTAACCCAACTTGTCTCTTTCATCAAGATTACCCCATAACTTGATGTTTTTTTGATATATTTTTTGTTAGTCTATAAAATACGAATATCAATCCAACATTAAAGATGATCATGAAGCTCGGTTGACTCATACCGAAATATGTTTTCATGGCGAAAAATACACCGTTTGTATGAAGCATAAAAATAGGGCAAATTTCTTGCATTTTTTGTAAAACAGGGAGGCTGTCATTAAAATCAAACACAACTGGCAAGAAGCAGATGACGCAAGAAGTAATAAGCGCTGTAACAGGAAAACTCATTTGAGCACTTAAAAACAATGTAATAGTTGTCAAGGCTGCAATCCCTAAAATATTCAATATTACAGAGATAAAGAACATTTGCAAAAAGGTCAAATTATATGTTGAAGAAGCATAATGTAATGAAGATTGAATGCTTACATTCCAACCCTGTAACCCATAGGTACAGCCATACAGAACCAAATTTAGCAGTAAATACAAGAGGTATGTGCCAATTGCAAATTCCAAGGCTGCTATAATTTTTGCAGTTATGAGTTTTGTTCGACCATACCGAGCCGAATAAATAATGCTATCTGTATGAAGCGCATACTCTTCTGAGAAAACAGGAGATAGAGTGATTACAACAATTAAACATATCATTAGGGACAAGATGCTCCCCATTCCAGATAATAGCTTATCCCAGCCATCGCAATATCCTAAAGTCACAGTTGGACTATTTGGATATGCTGTTTCGAGTGATTTAAAGCTACCATCAGAATTTGTTAAATATTCCAGAATCGCCGCTTGGTCACGATAAACATGAACAGCTGAAAAAGCAGAATTTTCATTTTGTCCAACAGTCGCCTGTTTTGCCTCATCAATTTTTTGTTGCATAGTAAGTAATGTGTTTTGCGAGAGTTTTCCTTTAAATATTTCTGCTATTTCCTTCCGTTGTTCAATGGCTGTAAAACCGCTTGCTGATGCCATTTTTTCAAGGTCATAATCATAGAAAACATTTTGATAATTAAATTGGAAAAAGAAAAAATAGGAGACGATAAGAACCACGCCAGCCAAAAACAACATTCGTGTTTGCTTTCTCGAACATATTTTATTTCGTTCTGCTTTTACCATTTCATTCATGCTCGGATACCTCCGCAAAATAGTATAAATACAAATCTTCCAATGTTGGAGCGACATTCCAAGCGGTTCTGCATGGTGCTTCTGGAGAAATAATCCTCAGCCGTTCTACACCATTATTATGTTTCAGATTTGCTGTTACATAGTTCAATTCTAATTCTTCGGCCTCTTTTCGAGATACATCACATTCCCAAACACATTTTTCAATCGGCTTCAAAATTTCTTCTGGAGAACCATGTTGAATTAACTCGCCATTTTTCATAATCAGAATCTCATTTGCGATATATTCAACATCAGAAACAATGTGAGTGGACAAAATTACAATTCTATTTTCCGCCAAAGAACTAATCAGATTCCTAAACCGCACCCGCTCTTTTGGGTCAAGTCCAGCTGTAGGTTCATCCAAAATCAAAATACGGGGATCATTTAGTAATGCTTGAGCAATTCCCAAGCGTTGTTTCATACCGCCGGAAAAAGTTTTGATTTTTTCGTTTTTCTGTGTGAGCAGATCAACAACCTGCAACAGCTCCATTGTGCGATTATGAGCTTTTCTGGGCGGTAGCCCCTTTATTGCAGCGATATACATCAAAAATTTATACGCTGTAAAGTTAGGATAATAGCCAAAATTTTGTGGCAGGTAGCCTAAGATATTACGATATTTCTCGCCCAAATCATGAATGTTTTTCCCATTAAAAAAAATTGCTCCTTTCGTTTCAGTTTGAACATCGCAAATCATTCGCATCAAAGTTGTCTTGCCCGCACCATTTGCCCCGAGTAGACCATAAACACCATTTGTTAATTTTGCGCTGAAATGATTTACAGCTTTTTTTCTTCCATATTCTTTTGAAAGATCATTTATTGTAAGTTCCACATCAATTCTCCAATCATTTTTTCTTTTTTCAAGTACAGTTGAAGTGTTTTCCCTAATAGGATAATAGATAACACATAAAATCCAATCCATCCCCAGAACATAGAGGCTTCAAATATAAATCGCTGATGAAGTACAAGAGAAAATGTTCCAGAAAGAAAAATCATACAAGCGATTAAATAATACAAGCTATCATTTGTCCTGCTTTTCGCACATATAAAAAGATAGCAAGTGCAAGAAATATTAAACGGAATTAAACCATACAACACCATTTCAATCATTGATTTCTGGTAAATATATGCCATTGAAATTAAAATGACTGTTATCAGGAAAAGGTTAAATACTCCAATAATCAGCATGCGACCTGCAACAATTTTTACCAGAGTTGTTCTACTGGACTGTTCAATTTCCCACATGCCATAGATGTTGCTTTTAGATATTTCTATTGCACCTAATAATGCAAGGAACGGAACCATAACCGCAAGGATTGTCAACGGATAATAAAATGAAATCCTCCATTGGCCTAGGATACAAGCAAATAATACTGCGCAAATAGTTAGTATTATTTGAACAGTCCAGAAAGAGCGCGGCAAAAATTGAAGTTGATTCAATATAATATCTCGCATGGAATTTCTATTAAATTCAGAGCTATTCATGTACCTTTTTCCGGCTACAATTACTGCTTCAATTTTAGATTCGGATGGAGTAGGCGTTTCACAATTCTGCAACCATTCTAATACACCATTATGTTTTTGACTCATACACTATCGCCTCCTCTAAAATCAGCCAAATATCGTTCCAGTTTTTTAATCCCCTGTTGAAGCCTGGATTTTACAGTAGAAATACTCACTTTTGTAATATTTGCAATCTCTCGGATTTTCAAATCATAATAGAAGCGTAAAATGATGACCTCTTTTTGATAGTCCGGTAACGTGTTGATTGCGTATTGAACTTCTGCTTTAAGTTCATTAAACTCAATTTTTTCAAAGGTATCTTCTATATCTTCAAGAGTTTCTAAATCCATATACAGGGGTTTTGCTTTCTTGGCATAATTGTTACAGGTATTAACAGCAATCGTTAGTAGATAGTTTTGAAATTTTCCTATCATTCGCACTGATTGAATATTCTCCAACAATTTCAAGAAAACATCTTGTGTAATATCTGCGGCGGTATCTGGATCGCCGTTCAATCGCCGACAGCAGAATAGATAAATTGACTTATAATATTTTCGTACAATTATCTCAAATGCATCTGTGTCACCCGACTGGATTTTTTTAATTAGTATGAAATCTTCGATACCTTGTCACCGCCTTCCCTGAGTAAAACGCCTTACACTTAATATACAACTGAGCTAGCAAAAAGGATTTAATTGTAAAAATCTTTTTTACTTTTTCTATTATATGTGATTTTCGTTCTTCAACAATAATTAACAACAGAGAAAATAAATACTACTTAAAGTACATTTTTATTTCATTCTCATAGACTTACACGAAATGTAGAATAATATAGGGGGATATGAAAATGTACCAATATGACAAAAACCTTGATTTTCACACCCTGGGCCGTGAGATCAAGCGCAAGCGAGAGGAAAAGGGATGGACGCAGGAATACTTGGCCCAGCTTGTGGATCGCACCCCGCGTTCCATCATGTATATGGAAAACCGGGGACAGAAGCCAAGCCTTAATGTCTTTTACCAGCTTGTCACCCTGCTGGAGATTTCCGTGGATCAATTCTTTTTCCCGGACAAGCTCAACGGAGAGAGCACCTGCCGGAAACAGATAGATGTCATGCTCAACACGATGGACGAAAAAGAACTGACTGTAATGAAATACACAGCAGAGGGACTGCAAAAAGCCCGTGAAACGGAGGATGTGTAAGAGAAGCACGCGCCTCCGTTTTTTCATGCCATGTTGCGGGGGAGCGCGTTTTGGCAAGCAAGGCAAGTGTGGACACACTTGCCATTTTCGCAAGGCCGAAGGCCCCGCGAAAATGCTTGTTGGGGAGCCTCCCCAAACCCGGCACTATGGGACAAAGTGTCCCATAGGTCTGTCTGCGGAACTGCCCCTATCGGGTCTGTTCCTTATCGGCGCGTCCGCCGGTGAGATTGATAAGGTGGTCAATGTTGCCCTTCGCCGTCACCAACTCCCGCATCTCCTTTTGAGCGGCGCGGTATTGTGCGGTGAGGGCTTTTTTGCGCTCCACCAGCTCCCGGCGTTTCTGTTTCAAGACATCCATTTTGGGGAGCTTGGCTCCGTCCAAAAGATCGTTCATGGTGGCCTTGGCCTCCTGGTAGTCGGCCAGCTCAGCCTCATGTTGGGCCAGATATTTCTTGCTGTACTTGGCCGCCTTGTAGCCGTCGAACACAGGACGGGTTTTGGCGTACTGCACCACGGCTCCCATGAGGGCGGTGGTATGGGTCAGCTCCTCCTGGACAGCCCGGAGCTCCCCGGCCAGGGTGTGTTCTTGGTCCACCACCGCATCGGTCTTGGCCGCCAGTTCGTCATAGTCGGTCAGACCGTACTCCTGGAGAAATTGCAGGGTGGCGGCCATCTGTTTCAAGTTGTAAATCTTGACCCACCGCTCATAGCCAGGGCCCTTGCCCTGTGCCATGCGCTGCTGAATATCAATAATCAAATTGAGCCGCCTGGGGGCGGGACGGGCGCTGCCGATGGTCGGAGTACGCACCGGGGCTGTGCCGTCGATGACAGCCTGCACCGCCTCCGGGCCGTAGCCGTCCCCCAGGGTGGAGCTCCGCCAGCGGGCAGGCCGGGCAAAGCCGGGAAGCTGAAAAGAGAGAACGCCGCCCCGCCCGTGGATCACCTGGACGCCGGACGCCTCCAGCGCAGCGAGGAAGGCCGAAAGGTCGGCGGGCCGCTCCGTCAGAATGGCGTCGATGATGGACCGGAGTTGTTCTTTTTGAGAGGGCCGACGATCCCCGCCCAGCCATTGGCCGTAGTGAAGATACTGGCCCTGACTGTGGAGCTTGGGATTTTGTATGACGGACAAATCATGCTCCAGGCATACCCGGTCCGACAGGCGGCGCAGAGCAAAACTGGAGCCCAGGAAGTTACGATACTTGCGGGAATAGTCCAGGGAAACGGCGTTGTAGTAGATGTGGTTATGGATGTGCTGGCGGTCTGTATGGGTGGCAACGAAAAAGGCATACTTGCCCTTGGTCCAGCGCAACGCCGTTTCATAGCCCACCTTGTTTGCCTCCTCCGGGGTGATCTCTCCCGGCTTGAAGGACTGGCGGATCTGATAGCACAGTACATCGGCCTCTCGGCGCTGCTCCCGGCCCGTGGCGGCCTTGTACTTGGCCTTGGCAAGAAGGAACTCGGCGTCGGCAGTCATGTGGTCGCACTCATAGGCAGAGATCAATTCGCCGCCCTGGGTCTTTTCCGGGTCCTTCCCGTAGTCCAGGCGGTCTTTGAGGGATTGGGCGATGGTTTCTCCCTTGCTGATATGGTGGGAGATCAAGCGCGTGGTGGCCGTAGCAGCACCTCCTCTCTGTTTAGAAAACCGGCGGCTTCATAGCCGCCGATCAGGTATGGGACAAAGTGTCCCAAAGGTCAGCCGGTGATAAAACTTTGCAGGGAGTATTTCAGTGAATTGAGCCTGCCCATAAGCCAGTCAGCGATGGCCGGGATGCCAAAAGGCGAAACAAGGAACGCCAGCACGAGGAACACCACACCGCCCAGCGCCTGGCCGCCGATGAACAGGACAAGGGCCAGTAGCGTCAGCACCACGCAGCCTATATGACACAGCGCCGAAGCCACGCAGTAGAGAAATGACACGATGGCAACGGTCAGGGTCAGCGCCACCACAAAGGGGGCGGCAAGAATTTTGAGAATGATCATATCAACTACCTCCCGCAAAATGTGCTTGGTTTGTGCTTTTATGTTAATTGTACCTCTGAAAAAATCGGGGTACAAGGATGCCAAGATTTCCCACTGTGTAGAAAAAATCACGCATTGATTAGGAAGGAGAATTTCATTATAATTATTGGAAATATAGCAGGAGGCCTTACAAATCATGGCAGATAATTTTTTCAAAGGATTTGATTTATCCTATTCAACTGACCTTGCAACACACTCTGCTACTCAATTTGCAGAGCGTGAAAGAGTAACGAGACAAATTGCGCAAGAAGCCTATCAAAATCGTCAAAAAATGCAAAAAGCTCTTGAAGCAACTGCTGAAAACACAGCACGAACAAATCAGCAGTTACAACAAGTGGTTCAAAATCAAAACGATTATATTGCATTATTAAAACAACAACTTGAAACTGATGAACAGCAATTAGATGTTCTCAAAAGCATATTTGCTTCTGATGAAAATGGAGCAGCAGTTGAAAAAGAAATACTCAATCTGATACGCGATCAAATCGACTCACAGCATCCGATGTGGGATTATGTGAAAGATAAAACAGGTGATATTGCGGTTGCTGGAATTACAGCTGGGGCACCTATCATTTATAATGCTCTGAAAGCGTACCTTGCAACAAAAGGGGTCCTTTTGCCTTAAAGAAGCAAAGAACAGGGGCGACGCCCCTGTTCTTTACATTGCAACAACTTCGGCCAGCTTTTCCAGTAGGTCGGACAATGACTTCCATAGGTTGTCATAATCCTTTTGCAGCGTGGCGATGTCCTGAGGGTATATGCCGCCGTAAGTGTTGGACTGGATCGCCACCTGATTGAGATTGTTGGAGCACCGGCGCTGGAGGGACACCAGCTCCCGCACCGGCCCTAGGTCCACATGGAGCACATAGCCGTTCAGGGCCATCTTCCGCACATAGGCCCCCATGTTGCGGACACCCGCCTCGGCCATCCTCGCCCGGATCAGCGCCAGCTCCTCCTCGGATACCATCACATGAAGGTGGATCGGGCGGTAGCGTTTCTTTGTCACCGCTCCTCACGCTCCCGGCTCCTGTGCTTGCTGGGGGACTCCTTCACCTTGTCCAGCTCCTTTTCCGGGGGCTGAGGCGGCAGAGCCGAGCTGTTGTTCAAAAGCCTGTCAATCATATTGTGGTTCTGTTTGGTGGGCAGTTCCACGATTTTCAGCGGGTTATCCTGTTCGTGCATAGCACCTCTCCTTTGTGTAAGCAGAAATGGCCGGGACTTTGGGACAAAATGTCCTGAAGTCCCGGCGCAAAGCGTGGAAAGCATTTACCCCAAATTGGGGCAGCCAATAAAAACATATTGCCTACTCCAAAAGCAGCTCCGGAAAGCCTTGAAACATGGGCATTTTCGGGGCCTAATTTTCCACACATCAGCCTCGTTTTTTTCTCATGTAATCCCTCTTTTGCTGCCTCAGAGCCGCTTTGGCGCAGCCGGGGGAACAATACCTTGTCCGACCTTCGGGAAGAAAGGCCCTGCCACATATCGGGCAGGGCCGGGTTTTCAGAGCGGAGCCTTCCGAAGCGAGGGACGCCTCCAGCACGGGCTCATTGGGCAGAACGGCCTGCCGGAAATACCGGCACATGGGCCCGGTCCAGGTTTTCCCCAGCATATAGCACCCGCAGTCCAGGGGCAGGCAGCCCGTGTCCCGGTCATAGTTGACGCACCACTGGACCACCAGCTTGCGGATGGCCGTCTTTTCCTGCCGGGTCAACTCCCGATAGCCCATCGCGTCACCTCTTGTTCCCAGTCTGACGGTGCAGCAGCTCCCGGAAACAGGTCATACAGCGGATGCCGCGCCAGTAGGGGCACCCGGCGCACCGGGTACCCCTCGGCCCCTGGGAGGGAGGCGGGCAGCCCTTCCGTGGCCGCTGCCGCATTTCCCGCTCCAGCCGATTATCGGTAAAATTCAATTCTTTTCCTCCGTTTCCTCCTCGTCGCCGTATTCATCCTCCCCATAGGGGTCATAGTCCTCCGGCTCCTCATAGAGATCGGGCTCGTCGTAGTCCTCCTCGGCCTGGACCGCTCTCTCCTGTTTGGGACGGTAAATTTTGAAATACCACCCGGCTCCGCCGCCCACCAGGGCAACCGCCAGAATGAGCAGGATCGGCCCCATGCCGCCGCCGGTTTCCGGCTCCGGCTCCTGGGCCTCGGGCTCCTCCGGCTCGGTGGGCTCCGGCTCCGGCTCAGGCGCGACGCCCGCACACTCGGTCATGTTGGTAGCGCACACGGGACAATCCGTGTTGACGGCTCCCGCCGCGCACTTCTCCGTGCAGGTGCAGGCGGGCAGCTCCCCACCGGCCTTCTCGATGGCCGCCAGCAGGTCGTTCTCGTCCGCTGTGCTCAAAAAGTAGGTCTGATACTGTTCCTCCTCCTCGTTCACCGGCTTGTCGTAGTCGATCACGATGTAGAAGGTGCTGCCGCCGCTGGTCAGGACCGTGATAAACTGCTTGTTGGTGTGCTTGTCATAGAGCAGGTCTCGGGTCACAAGATTACCCTCCTGCTCGTAGCCCTCGCCCGGCTCCACCGTGGGCTCCGGCTCGGGGGTGGACTCTGGCTCGGGCGTGGTGGTTTCCTCAGTCATGGTGGGATCTCCGTAGTCCGCGCCCTCGCCGCCGTCGGCGTAGGCATAGGCCGGGATCACAAAGCCGCACAGCAAAAAGGCGGCGCAAAGCGCCGCCGCCATTCTGCGAAATTGTTTCATTCCTCCGTGTCCTCCTTGTCGTTGGGATCGGCGGCCTTCGGGACACTTTGTCCCATACCGCCACCGGCCTGGATGGTCTGGAGCAGCGCGGGCAGGTCATCCAGAGAAATACTCAGGCCCCGCACGATGTCCACGATCTCGGTGTTTTCCGCCTCCATCTTTTTCTGCTCCAGCTCCTTCAGCCGGGCCTGCTGTTCGGTGATCTTGGCCTTGACCTTCTCGATCTCCGTCTGGATTTTCGCGCTTTTGCTGGTTGCCAATGTATCAATCCTCCAATCAGGGCAGGCGTCCGTAGGCATACAGGTGCGCCTGCCAATAGCTTGAATTTAGGTTTGCGTAGCCGATGGGGTCTCCACAGTGGAGCATCATTCCGTCGCCCAGGTAGAGCCCGCAATGGCTGACGCCCGGCGTGTCGTAGGTGCCGACGAAAAACACCAGATCGCCGGGCTGGGGGTTGCTGGTGGGGGTGCAGTAGTTGTAGAGCCCCTGGGCTCCCAGCCGTCCCACATTCCAGCCGCATTGATTGAGCACCCAGGACAGGTAGCCAGAGCAGTCAAAGGAAGTGGCTGGGGAGCTGCCGCCCCATACATAGGGATAGCCCACATACTTCTCCGCCTCAGTGAGCAAAGCGGCAAATTGCTCGTCGCTCAAATACTCGGCGGGAACCTCGTAGCGTTCCACCGGCTCGGTGTACTTGCCCACATAGCCGGAGCCTGGGAACAGGTCGGGCCGGTTGCCCAATGTCGCCATGTAGAGGGCGTACCGGGATAACTGGTCTTCGCCCATCATGTAGACCGGCAGGTGGGACAGGTTGAAGTTTTCCAGGGTCACATTGCAGATGTACCAGGTGTAGGGCACCTGCGTCGTGGTCGTTTTGCCGGTTTCCGGGTCTGTGGATGTTTCCGTGCGGTAGCGGGTTTCCGTTACCACCGTTTCCGTGAGAATGTACTGCCGGTCAAAGAGGGTTTCCAGGGTGCCCTCCACATCGGCCAATGTCCATTCTCCGTCATGGAGCGCAGACAGGATGGAAATAAGCACATAGGGATCGTGCTCAATCTCGTCCAGGTCAAAGTGGTACTCGTCATAGCTGTGGGTGGCGGTGTAATTGTCCAGATAGTCTTGCAGCTCCGCCTCCATACCGGCGTAAGCTGACTCCGCACCCAGGATGGCCTCGTCCGTGGCCGGGTAGGTCGTGACTCCGATCCCGCCGCCCGCGCCGCTGCCCAAGGGGGCCAGCGCCGAGGTGCAGGACTGGAACAGCACCACCACCAGCAGACAAGACATAGCCAGCAGCACCCCGGCAGGATGCCGTTTGACAAAACCCACCGTCCAGGCGGCCAGTTTTTCCGTGGTGACCACCGTTTCCTTGGCGGCCTTCGCGCCCTGTTTGGCAGCCTCCTTTGCCTGCTTGCGGTATTGGCGCTTTAGACGCTGCTTGTAAAAGAACCGGCTGACCGCGTTTTTCCGCAGCTCCGGGTGCTCCTGGACGGCCACGCGGAATTGATATTCCGCCGTGGCCTTGGTGAATTTGGATTGCGCCCGCTGTGCGGCCTTGGCGGGGTGCTGCCGCACCTTCCGTTTGACGAACCGCACCCCTTTCCGACCAGCGGTCTCCGCTGCCAGCTCGGAGCGGTGAGCGCCCTCGATGCCCACATTCTCATGCTCATTCTCATAAATCTTGCCATGCACATAGCCGTGGACACCCCAACCGGCGGCCCCCAGGACGCTCCGAACAGGGCCCTTGGGCTTGAGGGGCTTTTGCTTTGCCAACTTGCGGCTGGCCTGATTCAGTTTGCCCTCCCGCTGCTCCATGCGGAACTTGGCCAGGTTCACCTTGTCCTGGTTGCTCTCCTTTCGGAACTTGCCGCCGGTGCTGTCCTTCGGGACACTTTGTCCCATACCGCCACCGGCCTCCTGGGACGGAGAAGGCCCCCGGCCAGCAGGTCGGGGGCCTTTTGAGGACGCAGCCTTGTCCGGCTTGACGGTATCAGACTCCTTGTCAAAGCGCAGGCGGGATGCCGGGCCGCCGTGGGGATCGGGACGATCCGGCCCACGGGGACTCTCTACCTCATGGGGGGCGGCGTCGGGCTCCTCCTGTTCCGGCTCCGGTGTCGGGTTGGGCGTGGGCTGGAAAGGATCATCTTGCAAAACCGGCGCGGCCTGCTCCAGTGGGGGCTGGCCGTCACCCCGGCGCTCCGGCTCTGCCGGTGCCGTGGTTTCCCGCACCTTCCGGACGGATGCTTTTTTCCAGTCCGGACGGCCACCTTTGGGGGTGTCCCCCTGGGGCTCCCGCCCCGGCCCGAGCCGCAGGGGCTCCTCGGCCTTGCCGTCCCGTGCCCGGTTTCCATTAAGATTTCTGCTCATTCCGCAGGTCCTCCGGGCGGGTGGTCAGAAGGTTGTAAATCTCTCCCTTGGGGAACCGATCCACAAAGGGAATCGTGGTGCTGCCGTAGAACAGCAGGCCCTCGCCGGAATTGGCGTGGGTGATGTAGGAAAGCTGGTGCTCGGAAATGCCGATCTGCTTTGCCAGGATTGCCCGGTCACTTTGGGCCTGGGACAGCAGGATCATAAAATCTGTGTTGTCCAGAATGGCCTCGATCTCCCGGCTTGCCAGCAGGTCCTTGACATTCTGCGTCAGGGCCGAGGGGACGCAGCCCTTTTTGCGGAGCATCTTCCACACGGCCACAAAGTAGCTGGCGGTGAGGGCGTCCCGGAGCAGGATATGGAACTCGTCAAAGTAGCACCAGGTAGCGATCCCGCTGTGGAAGTTGGTGTTGACCGCCGAGGTCACAAAGTCGTTGGTGATGTGCATGGCGATCTTCCGCAGGTTCTCGCCCAGCCCTTTGAGCACGATACACACCACACGGGAATTGAGGTCCACATTGGTGGGGAAATTGAACAGGTTGAGAGAGCCGGTGCAATAGAGCTCCAGGGCCGTCGCCACACGCTTTGCCTCCGGCTCCGGCTGCCGGAGCAGTTCTTCATAGAGGTCCTGGAGCAAAGGCGGTTTGCCGTCCCCGATCCCCAGGGCCAGCTCCCGGTAGACCAGCCGCACGCAGCGGTCAATCACCGTTTTCTCGATGGGCTGCAAGCCCTCCTTGCCGCCCACCACCAGCTCGCATAGGGACAGCAGGAAGTCGGCCTTCATGGACAGGGGGCTCTCGTCGCCGCCCAGGTCAAGCTGGATGTCCATAGGATTGATATGGTGGGGGCTGTCCGGGGCAATCTCAATGACCTGCCCGCCCAGCCGCCGCACCAGGGGCGCATATTCGCCCATCGGGTCCACCACAATGATCCGGTCCTTGGTCGCCAGGAATACATTGATAAGCTCCCGCTTGGCGGCAAAACTCTTGCCGGAGCCGGTGGAGCCCAGGTACATCCCGTTGGCCGATTTCAGTTTCTTCCGGTCCGCCATGATGACATTGTGGGAAAGGGCGTTCATGCCGTAGTAGAGGGCCTGCCCGCCCATACGGAGCTCCCGCGTCATAAAGGGCACAAAGATGGCGGTGGAGCTGGTGGTCATGCCCCGCTGGATCTCCACCTCGTTGTAGCCCAGCACCAGAGAGGACACAAAGCCCTGCTCCTGCTGCCAGTCCAGCCGCTTAATGGCGCAGTTGTATTTCTGCGCGATGCCGTTCACCGTGAACACATCGTTTTCCAGCCGCTGGAGGGTGGGAGCCATGTTCACCACCGTAAAGGTCAGCAGGAACATTCGCTCGTTCCGGGACTGGAGGTCGGCCAGCAGGTCTGCCGCGTCCTTGGAGAAGGTAATGAGGTCAGGCGGGAGAATGTCGGGATCATACCCGGCCCGGATCGCCTTTTTCTGCTCCTCCACCTTCATCTTGTCGATGTCGGACACCTTGCCCTTGATGGTCTTGATGGCCTTGAGCTGGTCCACCGTCTGGATGTGCATTGTGACGGTCAGCTCCGCGTCCAACTCCAGGATTTCCCGCAGCAGCTTGTCCGAGAGTTCCGAGGCCAGGATTTGCAGATAGGACACCGCCCCGTGGTAGGGCCCCACCTTGAAGGTGCGGACACGGGAGAAGTCAAACCCGGCGCTGGGGGCAACGGCGTCCTTGGTGCCCATGCCCGTGCGGGAGATGTCCTTCCAGGAGAACCGGAAGGGCTCCCGGCTGCCGGGGTGGGTCTGACTGTAAAGCACCCCCAGCCGCTCCTGCCCGTCCAGGGGACGGGACTGGACGCCCAGCCGGTGCAGATTGCCTACCACATCGGCCTCCACCCGCTCCAGCCGGGGGCGGGCCTCGCCCAGCGTCCCGGCGGGGACTCCGAAGGTGATGTACTTGGCCCGGTCAATGCCATTGTTGCTCTTGGCGATCTGCCCTTTGAGCATGGACACGAACTCGCCCCGGATGCTGTCAAACTCGTCCGCCTGCATGGGGATATTCACCTTGTACCGGCTGGCGGCATGGGAACGGCGGTTGACGAAGGAGAGCTGGAACGGCAGGGCGCTGTCAAAGTAGTTGAGAAAGGCGCTCCAGCCGTTAAAGATGGCCGACTGGTCCTCCGTAGACGCCACCGAGTAGTTGATGTCCTCATATTCCACGGTCTTGGTGAACAGGCCGCCGGGAAGCTGACACACCCCGTCCGGGTACATCGCCACATAGGGGATCGTCTGCTGGGCGGACACCATGCCCCGGCCCCGGCGGTCAGCCCTTGCGGGCCTTTTTCTTTGCGTGTTTGTGCTTTGCAATCGCATCCTCCTTTTTCGCAGCGCCACCCAGGGTAAAGGGGGCGTAGATGTTTTCCGTCCGGTAGGGCCGAGGGCCGGAACGCAGGAACCGGGCCCGGATGATGTTCCGGGCCACCTTCTCCAGCGGCAGCCCGTCCCGCTCATACATGGCAAGCAGGAACGCCGGGAGCATCACTCCCAGCATGAGAAACAGTCCTCCGGTATTGCCGATCACGGTCCGGGCCAGCAGGTAGGACGGAATCCCCACAGCGGCCCCGCAGCCGAAACAAATCAGTTGGCGCTTGGTGAGATTGAACGCCACTTTGGTTTTGATTTTGGAAAGATCGTTGGGTACATTTACATACGGAATGGTTGTCACCTCCTTCTTGGGGTATGGGACAAAATGTCCCGAAGTTCTTGCTCATTCCCTGGTTAGAGCCTCGCATATTCCAGCCATGATGTAGTCCGCGCATGGCAGCGCAATCGCGTTGCCCAGGGCCTTGTAGCGGTTGGTGGGGGAAATTTCCCTGCCGTCCGCGCTGTACTTGGTCCAGCCCTCCGGCAGACCCATCAGGCGCTCGCTCTCCAGCTCCGTAGGGAACCGTACACAGCCGCTTGCCGGATCGTCCTCATACCAAAAGGCAAAGGGGCTGACGCCTCCCGCTAAAAGAGTGGGAAAAGGGTCAGTTGATAATCCAAAACTGTTTTGGAACGCCTCTCGGGATCGTTCTTTTGCGGCTGTCCGCATCCGGTAGCATTGAAAGGGTCGGACGACGGGTACGCGCCCCCCTGGATCAAGAAAAGAGCCTCGATCTCCGGGGGCGGGGGAAAGCCCGCGATCTGCGCCAGTTTGAGAAAGTGAGCGCATTGGGCGGGGCTTAAATAATATTTCCGGGGCGCGTCTGCCTCCAAAATCCGCCACGAGGAAGATACGCTGCCGTCGTGCCAGGCGGGGCTCTGCCCAGTATTGGGCGTCCATGAGCCTCCAGGCGATGTCGGGACATCTCCCTCGCACCATTCCGGCGTTTCCCCATCTTCCAGAAGAAGGCATTGGAACCTCGGCGTCTGTGAAGGCGGATAGCACGGCTCTAAAATCCATCCGGTCATTAGATGAAAATGCTCCCATGACGTTTTCCCAAACAGTGATAACTGGAAAAAGGTGATTTGTCGCCTCCCTCATTTCTGAAATAATGCGGATGGCCTGAAAGAACAGGCTGGATTTTGCTCCAGTCAATCCCTCCCGCCGTCCGATCTGGGATAGGTTCTGACACGGGGAGCCAAAGGTGAGTATGTGGACCGGCGGGATCGCCCCTCCGTCCAGTTTCGTAACATCCCCCAAATGCGCCATGTCCGGGAAATGCCGCTTGGTGATGGAAATAGGAGCGGCCTCAATTTCGCTGGCCCACAGGGGGACGATTCCGTTGCGCCGGGCGGCCAGAGGGAAAACGCCGATGCCGTCAAACAAGCTCCCCAAAGTGATCGTTTTGCTGGTCGTTTTACCTCCTCCCTCAATGTGCGCCGAAGATACTCTTTGCGATGCTGCCAGTTTTGAACAGCATAAAGCAGAGCAGCACCGTGTAGCCCATCGCGCCCCATACGGCCCCGATGGGGTCCCCGCTGGTGGCGATCCCCTGGACAAGCACGGCGTAGATTGCCACGCACACCAGAATGAGCAGTCCTTGGAATCCCACGGCAAACAGGGACTTGATGTAGTTCTGCCCCATGCTCCCCAGCTCCCGGTTGGAGAGGGTCGCCACGGGGATGGGGGCCAAACTGGTCATCAAGTAGATTTCCAGCATACGGCCATACACGATAACAAAGATGATGATGTTGAGCGCGAACATACACACCTGGATCAAGATGGATTGCATGAACAGGCCCAGGAGTTCCCCGACGCCCATTCCCTCCAAAGTGGTCTCCAGGTCCGCCAGCATATCCGCTGAAATATCGGTAGAGCCTTGGATCAGGCCAGACGCACTGGAGATCACGCTTTGCGACACATCAAATACCGCCATTACGATATTGAAGGTGTTGGACAGGATCAGAATTGCAATCGCCGTTTTGAACATCCACTTGTAGATGTTCGCCACATCGACCTCGTGCATATTGTTCTTTTCCAAAAGCATCTGAATGAGCTCGTAGGTGGCAACAAAGGTGAGCACCATTCCGGCAATCGGCAAGATCACCGTTTCGGAGAGCTGCTGGATCAGGGAGAACACCCCGGCGTTCCACGCCGCCGGGGTGGTTCCCACCTGTGCCGCGACATCCCTAACCGAGGCGTTCACATTGTCAAACAGCCCGCCCAGGTTGCCCATGATGCCGTCAATGAGCAGGTCTTTTAGCCAACCTGTGAGCCAGTCGGTGAGAAAGTCCATAGGCGGTCAGCCTTAAAACAGAGTGCCCAGCACGGGGATCAGGGTGGTGCCCAGCAGGATGATGCCGCCGCCCGCCATGAGCTGTTTCATGCCCTGGCTTTTGGAGCCGGGATTGTCGGACCCGTACCCCTCCAGGAGATTGACAACACCCCATACGCCCAGGCCAGCGCCCAGGGCCACAACAAGGGTCTGCAAAGTAGTGATCGCGGAAGTGAAAAACTGCATATATCCTCCTTTTCTCCGGGATATACCCGGCCATAAAAATAGCCGCCCCAATGGGCGGCGGCCTTGGGACAAAGTGTCCCAAACAAAGCTATATCTCAAAAGGCGTCCGGGTCGTCCACATCGTCATAGTTGAGGATGTCCTCGTCCTCGTCCGTGAGCGGGATCGGCTCGTCCACCTGGTACACCTCGCAAGCCTCGTCCAGACCGGGCCGCCTCCGGCGGCGGATCAGCCGGTCCAGGTCAAAGGCGTTGCGCTTTTTATCCGCCTCCTCCGTGAATTTGTAGTTGGGGTGCTGTTTCAGGTCGTACTTGGGAGAATAGAACGGGGGCAGGCCCCGGAGCTGCAAAATGCACCTGTCACCGGGCATGGTGGCAAGTTCGCTGGGGGTCATCAGCTCTCGGCCCAACCGCTGGGTGTTGAGGTTGTAGCTCTCGGACTGGCCCTTGGAGCGCCCATCCGTCTGCATATAGATGGTGGCCTTGCCCAGCCAGGTTTCCGAGATTTCCTTGATGGTGCTGCCCTCACGACCTCCCAGGAATATCACGCTGTCCATGTTGCCCAGGATCGTTTCTGCGTGCTTGTCATAGATGGCCTTGCATTGGGCCAACTGCTGATAAAAGAGGGTCAGACTTACCTCACGGGAGCGAATGACGGCCACCAGCTTTTCCAGGTTCGGCACCTGTCCCGTGTTGGCCGCCTCGTCCCACAGCACCCGCACATGATGGGGCAAACGGCCCCCGTACTTGTTGTCCGCCCGTTCACACAGAAGGTTGAACATCTGCGAAAAGGCCAGGGCCACAAGGAAATTGTAGGTGGGGGTGGTGTCCGAGATCAGGAAGAACACCGCCGTTTTCCGATCCCCGATCTTGTCCAGCTCCAGCTCGTCATAGGCAATGATCTCCCGGAGCTGGGGGATGTCAAAGGGGGCCAGACGAGCGCCGCAGGAGATCAAAATGCTCTTGGCTGTCTTGCCCGAAACAAGTTGTCAAGGACTTTTTAATCAAATTCACGAAAATGCCACAAAAAAGTGCCAGAAGCCCATTTTAGCTCCTGACACTCTTTGGGATGGATTATTTGCGTCCACTTAGTAAATTGTCGCAGATATACGCATATTCCGGCAGTTGGTCGATATAGGGTTTCCAGCGCCGCTTAATCTCGGCCAGTTCCAGCGGATCGGCGTCCTCAATGTCGTGATCGTTTCCTGTCATCTCCATAACATCCATCGCAACATCATTCAGGCATTCCCAGCAGAGATCCGCCGCAGACTCTATCCTGTTGCCGGTGTCAACATAGAACGGGTCAAGGGAAATAGCCAGCCAAACATAGCCAACTTTGTCTGACCAAACCAAATCATAAGCGGTCATTTGTCGGATGTGTTCCTTAAACACCTCACGGATGCGTTCAATCTCGTTTTTCCCTTTTTCTGTGTACAGCATTTTCGTGTCCTCCTTGGCTAAAAGTTTTGGTGTGTACCATCATCAGTTTAGCACAAGGCGGCTGGCTTTATCAGCCAGTCACATCT
Organism: Ruminococcaceae bacterium AM07-15; assembly: GCA_003477405.1. Classification (GTDB taxonomy): domain Bacteria; phylum Bacillota; class Clostridia; order Oscillospirales; family Butyricicoccaceae; genus Pseudobutyricicoccus. The sequence continues at coordinate 21,903 of QUDE01000009.1, read as the reverse complement.
GCTGTATCTCGTTTTTGAGCATACGCTTGATCTTATCGCTCATCGTTTCGGTGCTGGTCTGGCTGAAATGGACGCGCACCTTGTAGGTGGTCTTGCCGATTTTCTTTACCAGCGCGGGGGCGTCTTCCGGCGCTCTGGCCGGGATAGTGTCTGCAGGCTGCATGGTACGGGGTTCTTCGCTCATGGCGCTCCTTTCTCCGGGCGGGGCTGCGCCGTCCGGCCAAAATCAGTCGTGCTTACGGTTAACAATGTCCTTCGCCGCCTGTTTGGTGGCCCCGGCATTTTCCTCCCGAAAGTTTTTCCCGTCAAAGAGGATCGGGGCGCACCGTTCCAGGATGCGGTCATAGATACGGGCGTGGGCCAGGTCGGGCGGGTCCTTTAGTTCGCTCAGCTTCAGGTTTGTGGTGATAATCATGGGCCTGCGGCTGCGGTAGCGGCTGTCAATGACGAAAAACATCTGCTCCATCGCATACTCGGTGCTGCGCTCCACACCCAAATCGTCAATGATAAGTAGGTCATACTCGTCAAAGCTGGCGATAAACTCTGCCCTGTCCTCAGAGAACATCCCTGTCAGACGGTTCAGGATGGTGGGAAAGTTCGTCATCAGCACTGGCACATCCTGCTCAAGCAGGGCGTTGGCGATACAACCGGCAAAGAAGGACTTTCCGGTTCCCACATCCCCGAACAGCAGCAGGCCGGTGTTGTTTCGGTATGCCTCTTTCCAGTTCTCCACATAGGCGCGGGCCTTGTCCATCAGAGGATTTTGGCCGTTGTCGTTGGCAAAGGTGTAGTCGTACAGATAGCGGTCTTGTAAGCCCTGGGCTTTCCGGTGCTTGATCCGCTCCATGCGGCGCTGCCGTTCCTCGGCGGCTTTGCGCTGTTCCTCGGCCTCCCGCTGGCACTGGCAGATACAGCGGGGCATGAAGTAGCCCGGTTTCCCAAAGCATGGCACAACGGTTTGCCTCTGGCCGCCGCACTTCTTACAGTGAACGAGGCCGTCTGCCGGGTCTATGTACTCGTTCCCCGACAGTTCCATACCGGCGGCTGCCTTGTCAATCAGCGCCCGGATTTCTGCTGTAATCTCAATCATATGGTTTCATCCTCCTTTACACTGTAATCCCGGTTGCGAGAGGGCGGAGCCGCTTTCCTGGCGTCCTCGCTGGCCCAGCGCCGGATGGTGGCGGCGTGGCTCTGATACCGCTTGCCGGTAGAAGCCATGTACTCCGACAGTTTTTCGATGTACTGGCCCCATACGGTGGGAAAGCTGGCCTGCAAATCTGCCAGTTCCTTGTCCGTCAGGAAAACATTCTGGTAACGACCATAGGCGCGGGCGGCTTGTCCCTTCTCTATCTCTCTCTTTATCTCTATCTCTTTCTCTAACTCTATCTCTATCTCTGGTGGACGAATGTCGGACAAATGTCCAACCTTTGTCCGGGGCGCGGACAGAGCCTTGTTTTGGAGTCTCGCCGCACGCTTTCGCTCGGCCTCGGTAGAGGACTGTCCGATCAGCAGTTCGATATTGCTCATGTAGAAGGTGCCGCTGTCCAGCACTTCCACAAGGCCCAGCTTCAGGAAGATTTGCAAGGCCCTCTCCACAGTGCCGATCTGCTGGCGGGTGATGGTGGCGATCATCTGCGCCGTGTAGGGGATATTCTCGTCAAGCTGGAGCCGCCCGCCGTGTTTCAGGGATTTCAGATACAGCTTGAGCAGGATGTTGGAGTACAGGACACCGTCCTGCATACTTTCCAACAGTACAATGGAGTCATCGTCAAAGTAGTTCTCTTTGAGTTTCAGGTAGTAATATTTTCGATTGTCTGACATGGGTTCCTCCTTGGGGTTTGTATTGGGGCTTAGTCCCCATTTAGAGGGCCGTTTTGGGGGCCAAAGGATAAATCTATCAGGCCCCCGCCGACACCCTCGAAAAAACCTTGATTTACAAGGGCTTTTCAGGCCCTAAAGCGTGACACTTTGCCCGCTGTTTGCGCTTGCGCTGGGCGGCCTTGATGCGCTTCATGTGTCCGGCACATTCCGGGCAGTATTTGGCCCGGTTGGAGCCAGGGCGGAACAATGCCCCACAGACGGTACAACGCTTGGCGTCCAGCCGATAAAACAGGGCTGTTTCCAGTTCCTTGTCCAGCGGCAGCACCGCCGCCCGAAACCAGCGGCACAACAGGGAGTAGGAAATGGACTGAACACAGACGCATTCCTCGCCGCCATCCAGCGCAATACAGTTGCCGCCGTTATAGTTGCAGCACTCATGTACCAGCCGCCGTACCTTGCGATACTGGCGATAGTCCATAATGGGGACGGGGGCAGGGGTGCGTTTCCTCATGTTGCCGCATTCCAAACCGGCCAATGGGTCATGGTCATAACTCGTGCTCCTCCTTCTTGTGGCGCTGGCCCTGTCGGGCTAACAGATTGGCTGCCTTGCGGAGCTGTTCGGCGGCCTTCAATTCATCCCGCATAGCTTTCATCTGCAAAGTGTTTGCCTCTTTTTCAGCAGTCAGTTGGGCGATCTCCCGTCCCCATGTTTTGGGTGTAAGGGCCTCGCCACTGTCTTTGAGTTCCTTCAGATACCGGGCCGCTGCTTCATAGAGAGCCAGTTCCCGGCTGTGGCGCTGCTCGAACAGTTCCCGTTTTGCTGGTTTCACCTTGTCAAGCTGCTTGCGGATGGCCTTGTACCTGTTGTACTGCGCCCACATTTCCCCGCGCTCGGTGAGGGCGGCAATCCGGCGCTCGGCGCTGACGATCTTGCCGCGCAGGTCATAGTAGCGGGCATTCATGTCCACTATCTTTTCATGCAGCTGCTGCATGGACTGGATACCATTCGACTGTAAAAAGTTGAACAAGGCGGCACTCTCCTGCAAAGCCCGGATTTTGCCGGTGCGGGTGTTGGCCTGTTTTAGCTGCTGCTGTGCCTCCCACAGTTCAGCCATAATGCCTTTCTTAGCGGGCTTTTCGACTTCCTCCTTTGACCAGTTGTAAAGTCGGGTAATGCGAGCCTTAATCTCTTGGAGCAGCTTGTTGTCGGCGGCAATCTGGCGGTTGAGATTACCTTTTTCGGTTGCAATTCCTCGGCGCTCCATGCGGGTAGCAGCTACGCCCATGTGGACGGTAGGGATTTTATCAAGGCCCTGCCGTTTGTAGCTGCGGTGGTCGATACGCTCTGGCCTTCCCGCTGTCTCCAATGCCCGGTTGGTATAGTCCGCCCACGCCGCCCGCCAGACTTCAGCTTTTCCTTTGTCATTCCAGTCGGTGGTGTCCTCTCGGTGATTCTTCCAGCCCCCTTTACCGTTTGGGATACGCTGGCCGCGCTCGTCCAGATCATAGACCTTGCGGCACTTTGCGCCCCACTCGCCATTTTCTTTCAGCGGGCGGATGGTCAGCAGAATATGGGCATGGGGATTTCCGTCCCCTTTGTCATGGAGTGCGAAGTCTGCACACATACCGGCGGCAACAAAGTTGTCCTTCACATAGGCCCGGACAAGGGCAAGCTGCTGTTCCGGTGTCAGTTCACGGGGCAGGGCCACTTCCACCTCGCGGGCAAGCTGGCTGTCCCTTGCTTTCTCGATCTGCTCCACGCTGTTCCAGAGGGTGGAGCGATCTGCAAATTCCGGCGGGGCGTGGACGGGCAGCATGATTTCCGCATGGACAACGCCGCCCTTGTGGGTGTAGTCATGGGTCAGGCCGTCCCACTCATTTGTCAGCTTAGTGCCGCTGCGGTAGGCGGCTGCGGCAACGGCGGATTTGCCCTTGCTGCGCTGGATGATTTTGATGGGGATATGGCAGATAGCGATAACACGCACCTCCTTTCCGTGAGGCAATTTAGGCTCCGTGGAACCGAACAGACGCGAAGCGGGTGTTTGGCTCTGCGGAGCGCACAAGGGATTTGGGGAGCGTAGCGCCCCATCGCGGACGAAGTACGCAACAGCTCCCGGCAGGACGCACAGCACCGGCAACGGTGCATAAGTGCGCCCTTGTAACCAAGGGACTTACGGCTCGTCCCCGGATTGTGGCAGTTTTGTGGCCAGTTCCGCCGCCCCTGGAAGGTGGGAAAGAGCGACAAGGAATGCCTTGACTTTCTCACCGGACAGGTCGGGAGCCAGGGAAAACACGCCCTCCACAATGGCCCCGCGCTCGATCAGACGGCGGGTTCTGGCCCGGCGTTCGGCGTCACGCTGCTTGTTCAGCAGGGTTTTCTGGCGGTTTTCCAACTGGCGCAGCTCTTTTTGCACTTTTTCCTTCTCGGCGTTCATCTGTTCCACTGTTCCCATTCTCTGGACACCCTCCACTTCTTCTTTTCAAAATACTTGCGGATGTTCTTTAGCCCTGCCCTGATGGAAGTGCTGACACAGCTGGGGATTACTCCTTCAATGGCGGCGATCTCAATTACTTTCATCCCCAGCAGATACCTCGCACGGATGCGGCGGGCCTGTGTCTCCGACAAATGGTTGATTGCCTCCGCCAATCTCGTTAAGGTAAGTCGATACTCCTGCTCCGACTCCTTCTTCATCAGAAGTTCTTCCGGCGAGGGCTGCGCCCAGCCGATGGCCGCTTTTTCAATCCCGTCATCGCAGTCCAGGGAATACTGCGCTTTATAGCGGTACATCTTGCGCTCACGGGTCGCTTCGGCTCGCTTATCCAGCAGGAATGTTTCGACGATTTCATCGGACACTTCCACAAAGATGTCCTCTGTGCAGAACGGATAGTATTGTTTCAGATTGATGGTCTGCATAGGTGCGCCCTCACTCGGATTGTGGGAGCGTTCCATAGTAGCGCCGCATATTGTTTAGGCCCCGATGGATGGCAACTGTGACCTTGCTGCTGTGAACGCCCTCCCGGCGGGAGATTTCGGTCTGCGTGATGCCGGAAATATAGTAGGCGTACACCCGGCGGGCCTGCGTCGGGGTGGCATGGGAAAGGGCCTTTGGCAAGGCAGCCAACAGCCGGAGATAAGCAGCGCGATCTTGCTTCTCCATCAGAATGTCCTCCGGTGATCTGGCGTGTTCCAGCGCATAGTTCTCCATCCAGCTATAAGAGTCCAGAGAGTACCAGGCGCGGTGGTTGATTTTCCGGCGCTCGTAGTTGGTCATCTCCCGCTGAGCCTGCCGCATTGCCTCCCATACCTCGTCACTGACCTCTACGAACTCGTCATGCCGGTAGTGGGGATAAATCCACCGCAGATTGATTGTTTTCATAGGCTTACCTCCTGAAAATGGGAGAGGCGGGCAGCTTGTCCGCTGTCCGCCTCCCGTTGGGATAAGGGAAACAATCCCTTTCACTTGGTAGCCCGAAAAGGGTTCAATCGTTAGGGTGGTTTGCGAAAAAATTCAGGAACTTTTTCCGAACCGCAAGAATGCTCTCGTAGACGGATACTTTGGAGCAGCCACACATTGCCCCGATCTCCGCAAGGGTCAATCCGTCCAGCGCATAGAGCAGAAACCGTCGGCGCTGGGCCTCGGTACAGGTGTCCAGGACGGCCAGCAGCTCGTCCAGCGTTTCCATGCGGCAAAGGTATTCTTCCGGCGTTTCGCCGCAGATGCCCACGCCTTCGGTGGCAATTATGTATTCGTCAAACTCCCGGCCGTCCCAATGCCGCCGCTGTTCGTGCAGCAGGTTTTCCGTTTTGTGGTCGGCTTGGTCAAGAAATTCATAGACTTCCAGCGTGACCTCCACGCTCACAGCTTGTCCGTTGTAAATGATGGTGACTTCCATCTGCCTGTCCTCCGTTCAGATTTTTGTGGGAAAATCTGAACGGGGCGGCGGGGAACGGCACCGGGGCTGACATAGAAAAACGCCCGGACAGCATGAAGCTATTCGGGCGCAAGAAATACGATATTCAACTACATTATGACAATTTTCGCACTGGCTGTCAGACGGAGGGCGTTCGGTTTCCAGGCTTTTTTTGATGACGACACAAACATCTGCGTTTGTCGGCTGTTAAGTAAACACATAGCGGCTCCTTCCGTGAGCCGCCAATCGTAGCATTACTTCTTGAAAGACAAAACAAACGGCGGCTTTGAAATGGTACTTTCAAAACCGCCGTTCATTTTGTAATGATCTGATCAAAGCGCAACAGACTTCGGCCACCGAACCAACGGTTTTTTTATATACCGTCTCGTTGGCAGCCTGGCACTCTCTATGCATAGACATCTATATATTTTCCGGCATCTATTGCCTTGGAGAAAGATTCCTGCGCTTTTTGTATATCACTGGACTCCGTTTTTTGTGCTTTCTCATTCTCCTGTTTTCTGAGCTGCTGAATTTGCTTTTCAATTTCTTTAATTTGTTTTTCCAGCTTTTCTTTTTGCTCTTCATCTTTACGCTGAGCGGCTTTCTGTTTTTCAGTTTCCAGCTTCTGTAGTTTCTGCTCCAAGGACTGGATTTTAGAATCGACACCAGCACCTTGCTGTGGCGCTGAATTACCAGATGGAGAATTGGGGTAAACCGAAGAAATATTCATAAAATCACCTCCCAGTTTGAGCATAACGATTCTTGATGTAGGAATCAATAGCTTTGTCTTGAACTGTTATCTGCTGGTAATGAAATGTTCAGTAATACATTCAGAGAAAATTTCTTGTCATGTGTTTCTATTAACATTGCACCGTGATATTTTTCTGCCACTGATTTGATATTAGAAAGTCCGATCCCAATTTGAGGCAAACTCTTTTCAGAACATGTATTGCAAAATTCCAGCAGATAAAAATCTCCCTGCTGTTTCCCGGTAATGCTGATGGAGCTTGTTCCTTCAATGGACTGGCAGGCTTTTAACGCGTTGTCTAAAGCATTCGCAAATATAATACACAAATCCAAATCATCAATCTCACATACTTTCGGAAGAAGCAGGGACACCTCTGCTTTAATTCCGCTTGCTTTCGCCAATTCCAGTTTTTCACTTAACAAAATATCCACTACAGGATTTCCTGTCTGGTATGGGAACGATAGAGAGGTTGAAATGCTTTCGAGCCTTTTTAAATAGTCCCGACTTTCCGCGATCTGCCCGTTGCGTAACAACCCATCCAGCAGCAACAAATGGTTCTTAATATCATGGCGAAATGCTTTCGTCTGCTCATAACGCATCTGAGCTTCCGAGATGTATACCTTTTGCGCCTGGGTTGCTTGCGTCAGGGAAGCCAACGCAGACTGCGCTTGAAATCCAGAACAGATCCGCCGGTATGCATACAAAGTACAAAGCAGTGCTGCCAACCCCAGTCCTTGTATGAATAATAGCCCAAGATGTTTTCCTGCCTCAGTCAGAGAAAGTGTAGAAGATACCTGGCTGTATGACATGTGGAGAAGGTATACCTCTGCCAGAAAGAAAAACAGCCCTGGAAGCAGTAAGAGACCAATGTATGGTGTTTGGTCGTTTTCTTTCAACGGCAGTAAACTTAACACGGCAGCATAACAGCAGATGCAGATCGCAAAAGCAGCTGCTGTTGCAAAAGCAAGGAGCAGATACAACAGAGGCATCCCAACAAAATGTGGAAATATGATACTCTCTATGGAGTTTATCAGCCCAAATGACAACTGGGAGATATAAATTGCAATCGTTGCCGACAGAAAAGATACGGAGCATTTGCTTCTCAATGCAACTTGGCTTATACCAGATAATAAAAGCAACTGCATACCAATTGCTACCGTGTTAATGATTGTGCTCTGGGCAGCAGCAAATCCCAAAATAAAAAGAACACCAGGATATAACACAAAGCACCATATTCTATATTTCTTCCCCAAAAGTCGGCTCATAAAAATAAGCTGTATCGCACTTTGTGCGAGCAGGCAAACGCTCTCAAATAGTACACTAAAATAATCCATATCAACATCCTTTTTCTTTCATATATCGCAGAAGTGCCTCCGTTAATTCGCGTTCCCGTAATCTTGAAACTGGAATACTGCTGCCATCTGATAAAAAAACTTGCCCGGAATGACTGCCTCTGACCTGGTCAAGATTGACTAAGTAACTCCTGTGACATCTGAAAAACCGTCCGTCAACCTGTCGCTCAAAATCATTCAGTTTCTCATAATAGTCAACAATTTTTCCATTCTCCTGATGAATGTACACTTTCCGTCCCTGCACTTCACAATATAAAATCTGAGAGAGCGGAATTACCTCACAAGAAGTTCCTTTTAAGATGACGATCCGCTTTGAGGTATGTTGTTCCAATGTTCTCATGGCTCGATCCATCATTTTTTTGAAATGCAAATCTTCTATCGGTTTGACCAGATAATCGTATGCTTGCACTTCAAAAGCATCAAATACATATTCTTTTAGAACCGTTATAAAAACCACAAGACAGTGTATGTTTCGTTGTCTCAACATTTTAGCCGTTTCCATCCCATCGGGCTGTTCCATCTGAATATCAAGAAATATCACATCAAAGTCACATGAACTTTCCAGCAAGGAACGGCCATTTGAAAAACTGCTGATATGGTAAGCTGCATCCTGATTCTCTTGCATGTATGTTGAAATAAATTCGCATATTTTTTGGGTCATGGACGGCTCATCATCACAAACTGCAAATTTTATCATTTATTATCACCACACTTATCTTATTAGAATATCAAATGTAGAGTAAAACAACAATGCTATGGTCATTAAATGCTATAAATTCGCAATGAAATGTTTTCTAAGCCGGATTATCGTTTGGGTTCATTTATAAAACAATTCTGTGCGGCTCCTGCTTTGGCAACTGGCTGACGGTAGTAAAAATGCCGTTTTCCATATCCTCGGCCCGGATAGCGGCTTTTGACGCCTCCATTTTTGCCTTTCGTTTGGCGTTGTACCGTTCTTCCCATTCCTTCTGTTTGCCGTTTGCCTTGCGCCGTAAGTAGTTCTGGTGAAGCCTGTCTTTGCGTGCCTCCTTCTTCCGAAGTTCTTCCTGTTCCTCCGGGGTCAGAGGAACAGGCTGCAAGGCGGGCGGGATATACCGGCCCACAAAGTTGAAGTAGATTTCAACCTCCTGTGTGGTGTCCTGGCTTCCTTTGCGGGCGCGTTCATGGACAAGAATTTTCTCTACAAACTCGTTGAGCATGGTGTTTGTCAGCGTGTCGAAATTCTCATACTTGTCAATCAGGGCAATAAACTTTTCCGCTGATTTCCGGCTCTGCCCATAGCCGGTAACGGCCTTTTCCAATTCTTCGATTTCCGCGTTGAGAGCATCTTGCTCTTTGGCATATTGCGCGTCCAGGGCCTCATACCGGGCGTCCGGTAGCTTGCCCAGGGCGTTGTCCTCATAGATTTTGCAAATCAGCCTTTCCAGTTCTCCAGCCCGCTTTTGGGCGGCAGCCAGCCGTTTCCGCTTCTTAGAGATGTCGGCGGTCTGCTGGGCGGCCTGCGTTTCCTGGACAGTGCGGATAAACTCGGCTCGGTCATTCTTGGAATACTCCGCGATAGCCCGGAGTATATCGGCAATCAGTGTCAGGACAGCTTCGGCCTTGATACGGTGCTGTGTAGGGCAACGGGAGCCGATAGGGTACTTCCCATACTGACTGCAAGTGTACTGAGGGACACGCTTGCCGTTGTAGGTGCGGTGAACATACATCTTGCCGCCGCAGTCGGCACAGTACATCAGGCCAGTCAGGGGATAGGCCTCCCCAAAGCCGTCCGGGTAGCGTCTGGCGTTTCCCCGAATGCGCTGCACATTGTCAAAGGTTTCCTGGTCGATGATGGCCTCATGGGTATTCTCGAAAATTGTCCATTCGCTTTCGTCAACATAGTGGCTTTTCTTGTCCTTGAAATGCTTGCGGGTCTTGAAATTGATCGTATGACCTAAATACTCACGCTTTTTCAAAATGCTCACAATAGTGGATGAACCCCAGCCGTATGGGTCTTTGACCGGCTTCGTCCTGTTTACTCCTTCGTGAAAGCGTGCCAAATGGACAGCGGGGATTTCAACCTTTGCCTCGGACAGCAGCTTGGAGATTTGATAGGGGCCGTAGCCCTCCATCGTCAGGGAAAAGATACGGCGTACCACTTCGGCGGCTTCTTCGTCCACAAGCCAGTGTTCCCGTTTTTCGTCCCACAGGTAGCCATAAATGACGGTGCCGGTCAGGTGCTTGCCGCTCATGCCTTTGGACTTGAATACGGAGCGAATTTTCCGACTGGTGTCATGGGCGTAAAACTCATTCATGATGTTGCGGAACGGGGTAAAATCGTCGTCGCCTTTCAGACTGTCCACGCCGTCGTTAATGGCGATCAGACGGACACCGCGCTGCCGTAAAATCTCCATAACCTGACCGACCTTCAGATAGTCACGCCCCAAGCGGCTCATGTCCTTGATGACAATGGCCTCCACACGCCCCGCCTCAACTTCCTCCATCATGGCAAGAAAGCCAGGTCGGTCAAAGCGGGTGCCGGAGACCCCGTCATCAGTGAAATGCCGAGGATTTGGAAGGTTATTCCGACGGGCAAACTCCTCTAACATCTGCTTTTGATGACTTATGGAATTGCTCTCACCCTGCAACTCATCATCGCGGCTCAAACGCTCGTACAGTGGGGTGATTTTCTCGTTTCTCATAGCTGTACCTCCTGAAATGAAAATGCTCTAAATGACTGCTTCACTAACCATGACATAAACCATGATTAAGAAGTCGCTTAGAGCATACATCTCCGCTGGCAAGTTTGTACTTCTTGTACTGCTTGACCGCAAAGCAATCCGGCTTGCGCTTTTCCAGCCCAGCGAACATATAATCCACCGCGTTCATGTAGTCCTCGTCGTTTTCCTTCACCTCCATGCCGCCGATCATGTCCACCAGCGTATTGATATTCCGGTCCTCCGGCGGTCCCTCAAAGATGATATAGGCGATCAGGGCACAGTATAGCAGCGTTTCGGCCTTGGTCCAGAATGGATCACTTTCTTTGCCTTCGCCCTTGGTGTTGCTTATCAGGGTGTCCACGAACTTCAAAATGTCCGCCTCGTTGCGTACATAGGCCAGGGGGTTATAGTGCATGGACTTGGAAAAGTCGATGCTATTGAATACTGTGACCTTGTACCCCTTCTTCCGTTGGAGAAAATAGCCCACTTGGGAAAGGGTGCCGCCCTTGGGGTCCACCACCACATAGGAGGAATGGGCCTGGAGCAGCTGGGGTGTCAGCCAGAAACGGGTTTTGCCGCTGCCGGATGAACCGATCACACAGGCGTTGAGATTGCGGGCGTTGGCCGGATTTTTGGGCCGGGTGTTCATGGTGAGCCGTTCCGTCCCGGTGAGGATCACATTGTTTTCAAACTTGGGATCGACAAAGGGCTCAATGTCTTTGGCTGTGCCCCAGCGGGCCGAGCCGTATTCCTCGTCCCGGCGGTACTTGCTCGCCTTTTTCGCCTTGGCATAGACCACCAGCCGCAGAATCACAGCCCCCGCGATCCCCACCAGCCAGTCAAAGGGGTGGAGCCCAGGGGCAAAGTTGGCAAAGGCCGGACCAATGGTCCGGCCCAGCCCTATGAGTTTATGGGCGAAATCCGCGCCCCCGGCCAGCCGGTAGGCCGTGCCGATCTTCAAAAACGCCCACAGGAAGAACAGGTAGGGCAGGTTCGGCAGAAGAACCTTCTTGATGTTACCGATCTTCACGCGCCGCCTCCTTTATCCGTTCCTGCTCCAGCTGGGGCTGCTGCCGCACATGGGCCTTGGCCTTTTTGAGCTGTTCCAGGATGGGAACACGCCGGGACTTCTCCTTTCCCAACACCCGCTTGGAATACTCCGACATACAGGCGGTGATGGCGTCGGCCTGCTTACCCTTGAAAAACAGCAGATATTTGTCGGGTTCGGTCTGGTAAAAGGCGTAGTCCACATTCCATTTCCGGGCCACCCGGTCAAAGAGGGCCGGAGCGTCCACGGGGATGCTGCTGGTGGCCTCGCCGTGGGCCATGAGCTGCCGCACCGTCTGTCTGCCGTGGGGCCTCTGGTGGGAGCGGTGGGCCTTGCTGATTTTGCGGCCAGCCGCCCGGACGATATAGGCCAGCCCACGGGCGGTCAATTTGGACGCCTTCACAGAAATGGCTATGGTGCGCCGGGAAACATCTTCATCTACCAGTCAAATTCCTCCTTTCCGCCCGTATGGGACAAAGTGTCCCGAAGGTCTATCTGTCATCCCGCCCCGCCTCGGGGACGGGCTTGCTGTGCTGGGCGGCCTTGTCGCTCACCTCCTTGTAGGCCGCCATCCGCTCCCGGATCGTAAGCTCCGGCATGGAAAAAACACGGTACTCGTCGGGAATGTCCTCCCGGTCAGAGTAGTGTTCAATGAAACTGCTGTTGTTATCGAACACATACCCGTTGCCAGAAAAACTGCCGCCTTCATTGATACGGACATCCCGCCCGTAAGCCTCGTAGTCAATATAGTCAATCAGATGCTCCGGGATCGGAATGGCGTCAAACTCCTGGATATACATACGGCCCAGCTCCTCCTCGCTGGTAATACCGGAATAGAACTCAAAGCAATCCAGGTTTTGGGTCAGATTGATAAGCTCTTTTACACTGCCGGAATGTTCTCCGGTGTCCAGAACCGCCTCAAACTTCTCCAGATCACTTTGATCCATTTCGGAGAGCAGGACGGCCAAGTAGTTGAGTTCGTCAATACTTTCGTACTCACCAAAGCCGGAATACAACTCGGGCATATCTCCGTCGTAGTCGGTAATGAAAATTTCCTCATACCGCACACCGTCGATGCCGATACGCTTTAGGAGCGCCTGTACCTCCTCGGTGGTTGTGGGAAATTTCAGATATTCCCCAACCAGGGCGCCCTCATTGTATTTCCCCAAATTGGTGATGTACGCCTTAAAGTAATCCGACATATCAGCGCCGCCCCTGGCTCTTGACAGACAAGATGCCATCCAGGGTGGTGGCCGTGATCCCCAGGCGCTGGGCCACGGCGATGTCATTTTTCATTTCCTCGGTCACAACATGGCCGCAGACCACCAGCACCCGGCAGCGCCGGAGCAGGTCACGGCTCATGTCAATTCCGTCCTTGTGTTCCTGGGGCACCGGATCGTGAAGGAAAAGAGGGAGAAACAGGGTGGGACAGATGGGCGCATAGCCCGCCTCATAAACCGTCCGGCAATACCGTGCAGCCTGTTCCGCGTTCTCCGCTGCGGTCCCGTGCCACTGAGCTGTGATATATGCAAGGGGCCTTTTCAATAGAAATACCTCCATTTCATCAGAATTGGTCAACCCATTCCCCCCGCCCTTGCCCAGTCATGGGTAAGGGGGCGGCTCTGGAGGATATACCCCCGCCGCGTCGCTGGGAATCGCACAGCCGGGGCGGGCCGTAAAGGGCAAGCCGCCGCAGAACGGCGGGCGTTCCGCCCCTTGACTGCCCGGCCCTGCCCGCGCACGGATAACGGCGGCGACGGGGGATATACACCACCAGAACCATTTTTACATAGGAATCGGGCTCAGAAAGCCTTGGGACAAAGTGTCCCGGAGCCGTGTTACTTCTGCCAGACCTCGGGATCGGCAGACACATCCGCCTCATGGTGGTTGGCCGCCTCCAGAATGTCATAGTAGGCCCAATAGTCCTTAGACACATCCGGGAACACCACCAGCCCACGGGGATGGTCGGCAATATACTCCTGGTCAGCCTCACGCCCCAGCAGGCGGTTGACGATGGTAACAACCTCGGCACGGGTGATTTCATCGTCGGCGTGGAAGGTGCCGTCGCCGTAGCCTACCACCCAGCCATACCGGGCGGCGTCGGCAATGTAGCCCGCTGCCCAATGGCCGGGGGACACATCCCAAAAGCCGCCGTACTCCTCCATGATGGCGGGATCGCCGTCGCCATAGGCGTCAAAGAACCGCACCGCCATCGCCGTGAACTCGGCGCGGGTGATGGGCTCGTCCCCGTGGAACAGGCCGTCGGTGTAGCCCACGGCAATGCCGTAGCGGGCCAGATAGGACACATATCCGGCGTACCATGCGTCGGTGGGTACATCCGGGAAAGAGATTTTCGTGGGGGCGGTGATACGCTCCCCGTTGCGCTGGGCCAGCAGGCGGGCAAAGATGGTGGCCGCCTCACTCCGGGCCATATCCCGGTCCGGCCCAAAGGTGCCGTTGGTGTAGCCCACCACATAGGCCCCGTGATACTCGGACTCCACAACAGCGGGAACCGTCAGCTTGCCGTTCTCGTCGGTTTCCCCGGTTTCCTTCTGGCCCAGGTCACCCTTGACGGTGACGGTCAGGCCCTCCTGGGGCTCACGCTTCTGGTCGGTGACCGTGACGGTGATCCGGTTGTCCTTGTCCATGTCGGTGCCGTCCGGCAGGATAACAGTGATATTGCCGCCCTTGCCGATAGACACCCCGGCATCCTCAATGGGACGCCCGGTTTCGTGATCTTCCACCTTTACAGTGATTGTCCAGCGGTCGCCATCGTCATCTTCCCAGCCCACGGTGGCGTTGCCTTCCTCGTTGGTCTTGCCGGTGGTGCCGGGGACGGTAATCTGACCGGCGGCATTGGTTTTTCCGCTGCTGAAATTGTCGTTGCGGTCAGTGACGGAAATGCCCATGCTTGCCACAGGGGACTTGTCCTTGACAAGCTGAACCTGGATGGTGGTCTGGTCGGCATAGTCCAGCAGGCGGCCAGAGGGCAGACGGATGGACAGGGACTCGTCCTCATGGAGCGTGACCGTGGCTCCGGCAACGGGGTTTTTGGTGTCCGTGTCGCTGACCGTCACCAGATAGCCGCCCACAACGGCCTCGCCGTGGGTGTCCGTGGTGGCCTGGTTGTAGATTTTCTCGATGGGCTCCTCCTCCAGCTTTTCACCGCAGACCTCGCACTCTTTATGGCGGGAACCCTCGCTGTCAGTGGTGGGCTCCTGGTCGATGATCCAGTCGCTGGGCTTGTGTCCGGCGGCGTCGGTGTAGTCACCCTTGTAAGTGTCGCCGCAGCGGGAGCAAGTATAGGTGGTGTAGCCCATCTCCGTGCAGGTGGGTTCGGTGACTTCCTTCTGGTAGTCGTGGCCCAGGGCGTTGACAATTACTGCCCCGCACTTGGTACAGAGCTGGGGCGTGGTGCAGGTGGCCGCCTCGCCGGGTACATGGCCCGCTGCCGCGTCACCCTCCAGCCGGTGATAGCCGCAGCGGACGCAGCGATACTCGATCAGACCTTCGCCGGTGCAGGTGGAGCCGGTGACTTCGGTGCCCTCGTCCCAGGAATGGTCCAGGGGGTCGGTGTAGTCTGTCACAAAGCTGGAACCGCAGCCCTCGCAGATATGGATGGTCTTGCCGCCGCCCTCACAGGTGGCCGGGGTTACTTTGGCAATATAGTTGTGGGGCAGGGCCGCCGTAATGTCCTCGATGTGGCGCTCCCCGCAGATGGAACACTCCCGCAGGGTGTAGCCGGGACTGGTACAGGTGGCCGGGACAACGGTGGTGGAGAACTCATGTTCTCCCTTGGGGGTGGTGCTTTCCTGGACGGTGCCGCACCGCTCACAGATTTCCAACACCTTTCCGGGGGCCTCGCAGGTGGCGTCCCGAATCACAACACTTTGGAACGCATGGCCCAGGGCAGCCTCATAGTCCCGCTTTTCGATCTTGCCGCAGTCCACGCACAGGTAGCGGTCATAGCCCAGGGTCAGGCAAGTGGGTTCTACACTGTCCAGCAGGGTCCAGTTGTGATCCTCGCCGCAGGTGCCGTCCCCATCGGTTTCCTCGGTGCTTTCGTCCCGCAGATGGACATAGGCCACGCCATCCTCCACCATGTCGGTATCCAGGTAGGTGTAGGTGATCTCATAGTACACGGCATAGTCCCCGGCCTCCGTATAGTTGGGGGCGCTGGTCAGGGTGCAGCCGTCCGCCGTATGGCCGTAGCGGATGGCAGTGGTGACGCCAGCCTCGGAGAGATCGGACACAGTGACGGTGTGGGGCTGTCCGTCCACCACTCCGAAGTAGTCGGCCACAACAGACTTGGCGGCGGTGTAGGCAGTTTCAGCATAGCCGCAGTCGGCACAGGTGGACATCTCCACAAAGCGGTCATGGGCCAGCTCCGGGCGGATGGCCGTTTCCATGTGGTGCCGCTCCAAGGTGGAACTTTCCTCCTTGTAGGTGCCATAACAGAACGCGCAGTATTCACCGCTGGTAGTAATGACACGGTGGAAATTACGATCTGCCTGCTCAATGGTTTTGCTTTCCGGCAGCGTCTCAAAGAAGTCTGCCGCGCAGTCATAGAGCCAATACACATTCTTGTTGCAGGCGTAACTGGTAGCACCCATGTTGCTGTTGATGGTGCCGCAGACCTCGCAGACGGCTTTCGTCCAGTGATAGCCGGTATAGTAGGCGTCCTGGCCGGGGGTGCCGTCCAGAAGATCGCCCTTGCTCTTGCCGTCCAGACAGGTGCCGTCCGAATACTTGACATTTCGGGTCAGCGCCGTTTCCCCATTGCGGGTGTACTCGGGAACACGGAACACCTCAAAGGCGGTGGCCTTGTCACAAATACAGCAATCAAAGGTTTCCACCGTCACCACCGAGTTTGCGTCCAGTTCGTTGGTACGGTTCAGCGCCTCCTGCCAATGCTCCGCCGGGTCATGGTAGCTGTTCTGCTGGGCGGCAAAGGCCGAGGGGACGAGGGAGAGCATGACGGCTACGACCAGAAGGAGGGCCGTCAGCCTCCGGGGGGAATGATGATTGTTTTTCAAATTGCACCTCCTAAATTTGTCGCAGAAATCAGAAAAGCCCTTGGGACACTTTGTCCCAAGGGCTTACTTCTCCAGTTCCGCCTTTTTCTCCGGCGGCTGTTTTTCCTTCCACTCGTCCAGCAAGGCCATGATCTGGTCCTTCATCTGCCGGGGAGTGACCTCCTTGCCAAAATACTTGTTGAGTTCGTCGGTACTGATGATCACATTATCAACCTCCTTTTTTTGTTCGCTTAAAATGCCGTCAATCACATCGCCGCTCAGTTTATCCTTCTGATCCAGTTCACGGAGTTTTTTTGCCTGCTTGACCGAGGGGGAGGCCTGCTCCCCGTCAATGGAGACGGCAATCAATCGCTGGTTTTCCGGCCTGATGTACGAGAGCTCCACAGCGGGCATGAATCCCATGTTTTTGGCGTCCACTTTGTCCAGCAGTTCCGGCACCAGATGGTTGAGGCGGAGATAGCGGAGCACCTTTTTGTAGTTGAGATCATGCTCCTTACCCACAATTTCAACCGAGCGTTTTCCCAGGAATTCCTTTTCTTGCTCGTTTTTGGGTCGAACACCTTGGTGCTTGATGGCCTCCACCTCCAAATCTAGAAGCCGGGCCAATTCGCTGGGCAGGGGATCGCCCCGCTGCTTGTTGCTGTTCCGCATTTCCCTGACGGCCTCCAGGTCGGTCATATCCCGGACGATACAGGGCATTTCCTCCAGTCCTGCCCGTCCGCTGCCGTGGTGGCGGCGGTGGCCCGCAATGATCTCATAACCCGTGCCGTCCTTTTCCGGGCGGACGGTGGCCGGGGTCATTACGCCGTGTATCTTGATGGTGTCCACCAGATCGTCCATCGCCCGGTCATCCTGCACCTTGTAGGGATGCTCCCGGAAAGTGTGGAATGGATGAAGCTCGGACAGTTTCAGATAGACGATTTTGCCTTCTTCCACCGGGCGGGGAGGAACGGGGGGCACCGGCGGCAGGTCAATCTTCGGCGGCTCGGTGGAGGGCTCCTTGGTGGGTGCTGCTTTCGATGTTTTTGCAGTCGGGGCACCTCTGGGCCCCTTTTCCTTGCCTTTTGCGTCCTTGCCACCTCTGGACACTTTGTCCAGAACTGAGGGAGGGGCCACATCGCGGGCCGCCTTGTCAACCTTAGGCGGGCGGCCTGCGCGGGGCTCCGCCGTTTTTCCCTGTTTGCCAGTTCCTACCTCGGCATTTGCTTTGGGCGGACGGCCCCGGCGTTTCTGGTCGGGAACTGGCTCCGGTGGTTTATCAGCCGCATTGGGAGCGATGGGCTCTTTATCGTTGTGATCGGCAACGGCTTTGATGCCGGGCAAGTCAATCACCTTACTGGCAGGAGCGGGCACCTCCTCAACCATACCGGGGATTACTGCCTGCTCATGCCCTAACGGATCACCAGGGCTTTTGCCCGCCTCAGGGGCGGGAGGAGCACTCGCCCCTGGGGGAGCAGTTGCCCTCAGGGATGCATTATCCTTCGAGCCTGTATTCAGTTTTTCATCTGCCATTTACTAACCTCCTTCGTGATGGCATGAAAAAAGCCAGCCCAATGGCTGGCATACAGGGAACACCACTCCTTTCCAATATTAAAGTATGAAAATACCGCCCGTAGTCCCATCGGATGGTATAATCCCCTGCAAAAAATTATAGGATGTGTATTTTATAAATTCTGTGTTTGTTGACAAATTTTTTGCGTTAACATACAATTGGAAAAAGCAGTTTTAAGAAGTTATTTGAGGTGAAAGCCATTATGAATAAGAGGCTTTTTATAAGTCATGCTAGCGAGGATAAAGACTCTTTTGTTCGAGAGTTTGCTTGCGCTCTTCGTAGATCGGGAATCGATGTATGGTATGATGAATATGAAATTAAACCTGGAATGTCTATACGGGAGTCAGTCGACAAAGGATTAGCTCTATGCGACGTAGGAGTTCTTGTATTTAGTAAATCTTACTTCAAAAAGAGATGGACAATATGGGAGTTAAACGGTTTAATCCAGAAAATGATGAATTGTTCCGCAACTCTTATACCAATTTATTACAATATAAGCCATGATGAAATACTTAAGATTTCTCCAGCATTATCAGATATAATGGGTATCCATTTTGAAAACAATTTGGAGCAAACTGCTCAAAAAGTATATGAAACCATTTATCCCCAAAAGCCAGTTTTAGTTGAAACAAGGTCTATATTACAATCTTATGGCTTATTAACGCCAGATTATTACGATGACTGGTGGGTAAACTGTATAGAATTTTTGGGCCACGCACATACTGCCGACATTCCTTGGTCTTTACCGAGGAACCCAGAATTATCCAATGTACAACCCAAATCCCAGGCTTTAGCATGGGCGTGTATGAGATATAACTGGATTAAGGAAGCATTTGAGATGGGGTTGAATCAATTCACTCCGCCCGAAAAAATTATTGAATTTATTAACACGCATCCAGGTATGTACGATGCGTGCGTTTGTAACATAGATTATTTAGCTCTATACGCTCCGCAGCTTCTATTTCAAGAGGGTGAGTTCAAAGAGAAGTTCAAAGAACAGTACAGTAATAGTAAGAAATCATTATTATCAACTACTTTTCCGAATGACTACCAGTGTGGGTTAACAACAGATCATAAAGCGCCTTCATGTAACCGTTTATATGCACTGATGGATGAAGAATTTGGAAGGTATTCTTCTATAAGTGTGTTGAGACATTTTATTGAAGGCGAGCAACTAGGGCCTGCTCCAAGCTATGTTGATTATTGGATAGGGCTAATTATGCTTACTTCTCACTATGCAGATATTTATCCTGAGAAGGTAAGAGATTATTTGTTAAGTGGTTATCAGAATAACTATTCCGCATTAAAACTTTCAGAAATATTTATTAACAAAGCGCCTGAACATTTAGCAACAATTTTTAATGATAACGAGCTAATGAAACAGGTGCTGAATGAAGTCTTGGAAAATGCAAAATTTGATATTTTCACTGAATTTGATGATATAGCTCGAAAAATATGTAGTCTGGGCTTAACAGAAAGTGATTTTGCAAAGCGCCAATTTCGATTAACAATTCCAGCTGACGAAGTAAAGTATGGATATAGAGGGATTACATTTCAAAATGTTAGTGATCGTGTAAATATTTAGGAGCAAAATTATGATTATTCCTTCTGATAAAATTTATAATATAAACCATGTCAAAGATATTCTTGATAATATGAAATTTGTTCTACAACATCAAGGCGACTACGAAGATATACAGAGCGATTTATTAGAAACGGTAGGCCTACAATTAGCTGAGATTGATGAATTTATTATTGGTAGCCAACTACTTACAGAAGAAAATATTTATTACGCCGATATGCGAATGATGCAATACTGGAACTACATAAATGGCAAATCAAATTTTAATGACATGATAGAGGGATTACAAACTAATGAGGGAGCAGTCTAATTCAAATCAATGCTTTTGTTTGTGTGGAAGTGGATTGCCTTACGAAGTGTGCTGTAAAAACAAAATCAATCCCTATGAAAGTGAAATTACCAAAAAAGTATTTTTGGCTGAGTTGGATCGTTTAAGAAAGAATTATAAGAGAGTATGTTTATATCCTAACCAATCCGAGTGCAGTCACATGATCCATGCCCATACAATCTCTCAGAAAGCTGTCCTGTCAAAAATCGCGCATAATGGAAGAGTGCTAATGCCCGTTGCGAACGGGCCTGCAAATTTGTTTGATATGCAAGAGGTTGGAATTGAGGCCCGTGCTTCCAAATTCTATTGCTTTTGTAAAAAGCATGATAGCATTTTTTATCCTATTGATAAAGAACTGCCTCCGCTTAATGAAATGACATATTTTTTATATGCTTACAGAATTTTTGCTTATACATACTATAAAATTAAACGAGAATTAGATTGCTTTGAAAAACTCAAACAAAAATATGATGTAACATCAAATTTAGTAGCATTGGAAATGTATAAAGAAACTGCGGCAGATTTCTTACAATTGGAAGTTCTAAAAAACACTTTTGATACAGCAATTCTAACTCCTAACTATGATTGCTTAACTAATACTGTAGTTACTATGGACTATAAAGTTAATTTTGCTGCTGCAGTATGTTTTTGCCCAGTTGTTGATATTTTTGGGAATTGGATTGAAAGAAAAGGACAGTATCCACTGGTTTATGTAACAGTTATCCCTCATGAATTACAAAGTCGAATTCTTATTTCTTGGCTTAAAAACGACAATTCTACATTTGATAATTTTAGAACACAAATTGAAACTGTTCCGCGAAGGTTCTTAACAAAATATTTGAATAATCTACTCCCCTTGAACTGTGAAAATATGACACTCAATCCATTGCTTTGGGATAAATGGGGTACAGCTGCTCAATTAGATTTTAAAAAAATGGCATATAGATATTTAAATAACCCATACATTAAAGTTCTATCAAAAACCTATTTTCAAAAAAGGGAGTATGACTTGTTTTTAGTTATATAATTACGGGATTAAGGTGACTAAATGTATCCATAACAAGTAACCCTGCGTACGAAAAACACTCTCCCCACCCCCTTTAGGGGGTTCGCTACACGCTTGTACGGGGAGAGCGCTTGAATGGCATTCAAGAGGTCAGCGGTTCGATCCCGCTTATCTCCACCAAAACACAAAAATCCGAACCTGTTTGCTGTTGGAAAAGGGTTCGGATTTTTCGTATCTCTGCATGAATTGGAACCGGCCCCGGTGAGGGCCGGACGGCGGCGGTATCGTTGAGATACCGCCGCTTTTCCATATATCGAACTGCCCGCCGGAAAGAACGGACAGGGCATCCCGAACAGCGGCGGTCGGGCCGGAACTTGCTGAAGGGCATAAGGGGCGGTGTCGGCTGTGCCGACCCGTTCCGGATCGGCTTACCCTCGCTTCGCTCGGGGCCCTAACAGGACGCCAAAGGCCCGGGACCGCAAGCGGTCCCGGGCCTTTGGCGTCCGCCGGCCTTCGGCCGATGGAACACGGGAAATTTGAACCGGGCGGCAAGCCGCCCGGCCCCTGCACAGGGTATGCCGAACAGATTTCAAATCCGACCAGCGCCATCTGCGACCACCAGGGCTGCGCAGCTTTCCCCTTTGTAGACTTCTCCCTTACCTTCAAACGCTCTTTCAAAAAGCAAAAAAATCCGCAGGCAAAGCCTGCGGCAGGAGTGAAGTTGTCCCTGACAGCCAAAGGTTTGGCTGGATACCTTGCCCAGTTTGTAGGTTTGTCAATGATGTGTTACAGATGAGGAAAAGAGAGTAAGACCTG
>QUDE01000008.1 GCA_003477405.1 Ruminococcaceae bacterium AM07-15 | reverse complement strand
CCTATTCGCTCTTCTTTTTTCTATTTGTCACACATCATTGTAACACCTACAGATTTTTTTGGAAAACCCCAGGAATAGCTCTTGCATTTTGGGGGGCAGTGTGATAAAATAAACAAGCTAATTCAATCCATGCGGTCATGGCGGAACAGGCAGACGCGCACGTTTGAGGGGCGTGTGGGCAACCATACGGGTTCAAGTCCCGTTGACCGCACCAGAAAAAGAGACACGACAATCGGTCGTGTCTCTTTTTTCGTTTCTGCATCTTTGGAAGTAAAACGGTAATATTGAAGAATGTGAATTTCTTCTTGACAAGGGCCAGGGGAAGAGATAAAATAGACACATCGAAATATTTAAATTATTTTATGAAAGGCGGGAGCAGAATGAGTCTGTGGAATTTTGTGCAGGATCAGCTTCTGGGAATGGCCTGGCTCAATGATCTGATTGGCCGGGGGTTGAGCAAAGTGGGAGTGGATACAACCAGTCCTATGGGGGGGAGTCTGCACTTTTTTCTCTATGATGTGATCAAAATCACAGTGCTGCTTTGTCTGCTGATCTTTTTGGTCTCCTATCTGCAAAGTTATTTTCCGCCGGAGAGAAGCCGGAAGATCCTGGGCCGGTTCCGGGGAATGGGGGCCAATCTGGTGGCGGCCCTCCTGGGAACGGTGACGCCCTTTTGTTCCTGTTCTTCCATTCCGCTCTTTATGGGATTTACCGGGGCGGGACTGCCGATTGGGGTGACCTTCTCCTTCCTCATTTCCTCTCCCATGGTGGACCTGGGCAGTCTGGTGCTGCTGATGGGGATTTTTGGAGCCAAAGTGGCGGTGCTTTATGTGATTCTGGGGCTTGTTGTGGCCATAGTGGGGGGCGCCCTCATCCAGCGGCTGCATCTGGAAGATCAGGTGGAGGAATTTATCCGCCAGGGAGTGGCTGTTCAGGCCGAGGGGCCGGTTCTGACTCAAAAGGATCGGGTGGTTTATGCCAAAGAGCAAATGCTTTCCACCTTCCGGAAGGTCTTTCCCTATATCCTCATCGGTGTGGGCATTGGAGCGCTGATCCACAACTGGATTCCCCAGAGCTGGGTGGAAGCGGTGCTGGGCGGAAAAAATCCCTTGGGTGTGGTGTTGGCCACCATCATCGGCGTGCCGGTGTATGCTGATATCTTCGGCACCATCCCTGTGGCCCAGGCTTTGCTGGGCAAAGGGGCCATGCTGGGCACCGTGCTTTCCTTCATGATGGCGGTGACCACCTTGTCCCTGCCCTCTCTGATTATGCTGCGCCGCGCGGTAAAACCCCGGCTGCTGGGAGTGTTTGTGGCCATCTGCACCGTGGGGATCATTCTGGTGGGATATCTGTTCAATGCCCTCCAGCCCTGGCTGGGAATGTGAGGACAAAATCCTTGCAATTTTTTGCACCCGGTTTTATAATAAAAAACGACATCGTATCGTGACCAGGGAGCTCGCAAACGGGCTGAGAGGAAGCTGTGCGCTTCGACCTGCTACCTGATTTGGGTAATGCCAACGGAGGGAGTCCATTCGTTTGCGGTTTTCGCCGCGGGAGGCCTTCTCCGGAGGGCAAGCCCGCGGCGTTTTTTATTGAAAAAGGAGGAAGCAAAATGCTGGGTAATTGTTTGGACAATGTGCGGGAAAAGTCCCCCCTGATCCACAATATCACCAACTATGTCACCGTCAACGATGTGGCCAATGTGCTGTTGGCCTGCGGGGGAAGCCCCATTATGGCCGATGACCTGGGAGAGGTGGAGGAGATCACTTCCATCTGCGGCGGCCTGAATATCAATATCGGTACACTGAACAGCCGTACCATTCCGGGGATGTTTGCCGCCGGGAAAAAGGCCAATGCCCTTTCCCATCCGGTGGTGCTGGACCCGGTAGGGGCCGGTGCCAGCACGCTGCGCACCAAGACGGCGCTGGATCTGCTCCGGCAGGTGCATTTTGCTGTCATTCGGGGCAATATCTCCGAAATCAAGACCCTGGCCCAGGGCAGCGGCAAGACCCGGGGTGTGGACGCCGATCTGTCCGACGCCGTCACAGAGGACAACCTGGATGCTGCCGTTGCATTTGCCAAGGAAGTGGCCGCTCGTTTTGACAGCGTGGTGGCCATTACCGGCGCCATCGATCTGGTAGCCGACAAGGAGCGGTGCTTTGTCATTCGCAATGGCCGGCCGGAGATGGGGAAGATCACCGGCACCGGCTGCCAGTTGTCCGGACTGACGGCGGCCTTTGTCACCGCCAATCCGGAGCATACCCTGGAAGCGGCCGCCGCAGCTGTGGTTACGATGGGCCTGGCCGGTGAGCTGGCATTCCAGCGTCTGGAAGCGGGCGAGGGCAACAGCTCTTACCGCAACCGGATCATCGACGCCATCTATCACATGGATGGCAAGCAGCTGATGGAGGGCGCCCGGTATGAAGTGCGATAAAAAAGACCTGCTGCTTTATGGCGTCACCGACCGGAGCTGGCTGGGGGAGCGGACCCTTTATTCTGCGGTGGAGCAGTCCATCCTGGGGGGCGTGACCATGGTGCAGCTGCGGGAAAAGGATCTGGCCCAGGAGGAATTCCAAAAGGAGGCCCGGCAGATTCAGAAGCTTTGCAAAAAGCACCAGGTGCCCTTCCTTATCAATGACAATGTGGAGCTGGCGGTGGAGATCGAAGCCGACGGCGTCCATGTGGGCCAGCACGATATGGAAGCGGGACAGGTGCGCCAGAAGATCGGCCCGGACAAGATCCTGGGGGTCTCGGCCCAGACGGTGGAGCAGGCTCTCAAGGCCCAGGCGGCGGGCGCCGACTATCTGGGAGTGGGGGCGGTGTTCCCCACCGGCACCAAAGACGATGCCGACGCCGTCAGCCTGGATACGCTGAAAGCCATTTGTCAGGCGGTGGACATCCCGGTGGTGGCCATCGGCGGCATCAAGGAAAGCAATATTCTGTCCCTCAAAGGCAGCGGCATCTGCGGCGTGGCGGTGGTTTCGGCCATTTATGCCAAGGAGGACCCCCAGGCCGCGGCAGCCGGACTGCGGAAGCTGACCGAGGAGGCCGTTCAGTGAAGATCCAGGGGGCTTTGTTTGATCTGGACGGCACATTGCTTCAGTCCATGGAGATGTGGCAGCAACTCCCCCTTCAACTGGTACGGCGTCTGGGGGGAGAACCGCCGGAGGATTTGGCCCGCACCATCGAGGCCATGGATCAGCGCCAGGCGGCGGAGTATATCATCCGGACCTTTGGTTTTGCGGTTTCGGTGGAGCAGGTGCTAAAGCTGGTGGAGGAACTGGCGGAAGAAGAATACCGTCAGCATCTTCCGGCCAAGCCTGGAGCCGAAGTACTGCTGGAACAGCTGCGGCAGCAAAAAATCCCCTGCGGCATCGTCAGCGCCACCCAGAAGGAGCTGTCCCAGGCGGCCATGGAGCGGTTGGGGCTGTGGAAGTATTTTTCCTTTGCCTTAGACTGCGGGGAGTATGGACCCAAGACAAATCCCCATATCTATCTGGCCGGGGCGGAAAAGCTGGGAAGCGCACCGGATTGCACCCTGGTTTTTGAGGATGCTCTTCATGCGGCCCGCACCGCCAAAGAAGCGGGTTTTGTGACCGTGGGGGTGTGGGACCCTGCGGGGGAAGAGCACCGAGGGGAGATGGAAGCACTTTGTGATCATTATATAGAGCGTCTGGACGCACTGGAAGTGCCGAAATCTTTTCAATGACAGAATGCGGCGGGTCGGGGGCACCACTTCCTGTCGCTTAATAAAACTTCAATGCAAAAAGGAGAAAGAACATGAAAACAGCATTGACGATCGCTGGAAGCGATTCCAGCGGAGGCGCCGGGATCCAGGCCGATATCAAGACCATGACGGCCAATGGCGTTTATGCCATGAGCGCCATCACCGCCCTGACGGCCCAGAATACCACCGGCGTTTACGGAATTATGGAAGCAACCCCGAAATTTTTGGAAGAGCAGCTGGAACGGGTGTTTACCGACATCTACCCCGACGCTGTCAAAACCGGCATGGTTTCTTCTTCTGCTCTTATCGCCGTCATCGGCAAGGTTTTGCGGCGGCATCAGGCAAAAAACATCGTGGTGGACCCGGTGATGATCTCCACCAGCGGCTCCCGGCTGCTTGAAGAGGATGCGGTGGCTGCTTTGAAAGAAGAGCTGCTGCCTTTGTGCACGGTGTGCACCCCCAACATTCCGGAAGCCCAGGTGTTGGCCGGTATGGCCGTCACCTGTCCGGAGGAAATGGAGCAGGCCGCTCAGCGCATCGGGGAAAAATATGGATGCGCTGTTTTGTGCAAAGGCGGCCATCAGGTGAGCACCGCCGACGATTACCTCTGGCAGAATGGAAAGGGCACCTGGATACGGGGCCAGCGGATTGAAAACCCCAACACCCACGGCACCGGCTGCACTTTGTCCAGCGCCATTGCCGCAAACCTGGCCAAAGGCTATGACCTGCCTGGGGCGGTGGAGCGGGCCAAGGCCTATATTTCCGGGGCGCTGGCCGCCATGCTGGATCTGGGGGCGGGAAGCGGACCGCTGGACCATCTCTTCGATCTGAAAGGGGAGTTTGTGAAATGAAGCGGGATCTGCTGAAAGTCTGTCTGGAAGAAAATACGCCCCTGTGGGATCAATGCCTGGATACCCCATTTTTGCAGGGGATTGCCCAGGGCACTTTGCCGGAGG
The DNA here is from genome assembly GCA_003477405.1 of Ruminococcaceae bacterium AM07-15. Lineage (GTDB taxonomy): Bacteria > Bacillota > Clostridia > Oscillospirales > Butyricicoccaceae > Pseudobutyricicoccus. The sequence goes on along the minus strand of QUDE01000008.1, from coordinate 133,225 downwards.
ACTGCTTCAAGGGGTATATTGTGGATGATAGTCTGTATCTGCGGGAATATTCCAAGGTCTTTGCCTGGGGGATGCTCCACGCCCAGGATATGGCGGAGATCCGGGCTTATTACTCCCTTCTGTCCTTTGTCAACGAAGGGGAAGGAGCCACCCGTCGCCAGTATCTGAAAAAGTATGGCCTTACCGATGAGAGTATCCAGCATCTGCCCCTGCGGCCGGAAAACCGGGCTTATGTGGACCGGATGATCGAAGGGGCCCGGGATGGAGAAGGGGCAGCGGAATGCCTGATGGCCAGTCTGCCTTGTATGCTCAGCTATGGCTATATTTTCCGTAAAATGGTGGAGCGCAATCCCGGGGTGCTGGACACCGTCTATGGCCCCTTTGTGCGGGATTACGCCGGGGAAAAATACGAGGAAAGCTGCCGCCAGTGGATGGAGTTTGCAGAGAAAGTCTGTGAGAATCTGCCGGAGGACCGGTGGGAAACCTGCCGCAAGCTGTTCTGGGATTGCTCGGTGCACGAGCAGAAGTTCTGGGAAATGAGCCAGAATCCAAGAGAAGATGTGTAATGGCGGCGAGCCGCCGCTCCCGTTCTATATCCGTTTTCGACATGTTTTGGCGGGCCTGCTTTTGCAGGCCCGTTTTTCTTTTGCGCTCTTGTGAAAACGGCGAGGGCTATGGTATGATAAAATCAGTAAAATAAAAGGAGGATATGCCATGATCAGAGAGGAAAAACTGGCCTCCATTTACCGGGGCGGCACAGTCTATCGTCCGCTGCAGGAGGAAAAAAGCATCCTGCTGGAAGTGCAGCTGGGATGCAGCTGGCACAAATGCGCCTTCTGCGATTTTACACGGGATCATTTTGAGATTCTGCCCCTGGAAGAAGTGCGCCGGGCGGCAGAGATCCTGGGAGAGCTGAAGGTGGAGGGAAACCGGGTATTTCTGCTGGGGCAGAATCCCTTCTGCCGCTCCACCTCCGATCTGCTGCATATCTTCGGTTATATCCTCCATTATCTCCCCTGGGTCAGTGAGATCAGCATGTATGCCCGGGCCGATGATATCCTGCGTAAATCCCCGGAGGATTTGCGCACGCTGCGCCAGATGGGGCTGCGGGATCTCCATGTGGGCGTGGAATCGGGCAGCGATACCGTGCTGCTCATGGCGAACAAGGGGGAGACGGCGGCCGATTTGCTGCGGGCCTTCCGCAAACTGGATGAGGCCGGCATCCAGTATCTGGTCACCTCCATTCTGGGGCTGGGGGGCAAACAGATGTGGAAGAGCCACGCCATCGAAACCGCCCGGCTGTATAACCAGATCCATCCCCGGAACATCTGGGTGCTGGCGCTGAAATTGTTCCCGGGAACACAGCTGTACCGGCAGGCCAGCCAGGGCCTTTTTGAGCCGATGACCCCCTGGCAGATGCTGCGGGAGGAGCGGCTGCTGGTCCAGTGCCTGGAAGTGAAGGACTGCTTTTATATGGATACCACCGCCCTCAATCAATACACCCTGGCGGCCCACCTTCCCGATGGAAAAGAAGGACTGCTGCAGGCCATCCACCAGCTGCTGGTGGACGAAGAGTTGCCGGTGGGGCCTGGAAGCGGAGAAGGAGGAGTGCTGTCGTGAACGGGGAGACACAGGAAAAGCTGCCCTTGGGGCGTTGGCGCCATTTCAAAGGCGGAGAATATCAGGTGTATGGGGTGGCCATTCATTCGGAGACAGAGGAAGAATATGTGGTGTACCGCCCCTTGTATGGGGAAGGGAAACTGTGGATCCGTCCTCTTTCCATGTGGCTGGAAGAAGTGGAGCGGGATGGGAAAAAGCAGAAACGATTCACCTATATCGGGGAATAAAAGCTCCTGTTTCTGGAAAAAATAAAAAATATGACGAAAATCCTTGCAATGGGGAAGCAGATCCGATATAATATAAGAAATTTTAGGCATCTGTCGCGGCGCGGCGCGGAAGCCGGAATAAAAAGAATTTCGCCTGCACGCAAAGCCTTCAGTTGACTGGGGGCTTTTCTTTCGGTCAGCCGCCGCAGAATAGGAGGTTTTTATGGGAAAGAATTTGCTGGAACTGAAAAGCCTGGATGTGTCCGAAATCGTTTCCATCCTGGATCAGGCCCAAGCCTTTCACGATGGGGAAGTCTTTCGCGGCCTGGAAGGACGCATTGCCGCCAATTTGTTTTTTGAACCCTCGACCCGTACCCAGTACAGCTTCAATGTAGCTGAAGTGAAACTGGGTCTACGGGTCGTTTCTTTTAATCCGGCTGGTTCCTCTTTGCAGAAGAACGAGAGCTTCTATGACACCGTCAAAACATTCGATAGCTTCGGCCCCGATCTGCTGGTCATCCGCCATGTGGAAAATGAGTACTATAACCAGCTGCTGGGCCATGTGAATGCCAAGATCCTCAATGGCGGCGACGGCACCGGCAACCATCCCACCCAGTCTTTGCTGGATTTGCTCACCATCCGCCAGGAGTTCGGCCATTTTGAAGGGTTGAAGGTGGCCATCATCGGGGATGTGTCCCACAGCCGGGTGGCCCACACCAACTTCGAGGTGATGGGACGGCTGGGCATGGAAGTGTGCACCAGCGGCCCGGAGGAATATATGGAGACCGCCCTCAATTATAAGCCCTTTGAAGAGGCGGTGCGGGAAAGCGATGTGGTGATGCTCCTTCGGGTGCAGCACGAACGCCACAAAGAGAAGATGCACCTTTCGGTGGAAGAATACCACCGGCGCTACGGTATGGACAAGCAAAAGCTCAGCTGGATGAAGGATGGGGCCATCATCATGCACCCCGCTCCCTTCAACCGGGGCGTGGAGATCGCCGATGAAGTGGTGGAATGCAGCCGCTCCCGCATCTTCAAGCAGGTGAACAATGGCGTGTTTGTCCGCATGGCCGCCATCAAGCGGGCCCTGTGGGATGAAACGCCGGGCAGAACAGAGAAGAAATAACCCACCATTGTGGGAAGACAGATACAGGGAGGAAACACAGATGGAAAAAACCCAACGCTTTGACCGCAAGTTGGTTTTTGAAAACGGGCGTGAGTTTCTGGGCGCAGGTTTCGGCAGCCCGCGGGAAGCTCTGTGCCAGTGCAGCTTTGACACCGCCATGATCGGCTATCAGGAGATTCTCAGCGATCCGGCCTGCGCCGGGGAAGCTCTGGTGATGACTTATCCGGTGATCGGCAGCTATGGCATGGCCGATGAGGACTATGAGTCCCGGGCCTGCTACGCTGGATGCCTGATTGTCCGCCGCTATAACGACCGCCCCTCCAACTTCCGCTATACCAAAACGCTGGAAGAAGTGATGGTGGAAAACGACATCCCCGGCATCCAGGGTGTGGACACCCGGGCCATCGGCCGGATGCTCCGGGACGAGGGCAGCATGAAGGTGCTGCTCACCGACAAGGACACCAGCCTGGAAAAGGCCATGGAGCTCATTCGTCAGGCAGCTCCCGAAGAGGGCCTGGCCAAAAAGGTGGGCGGCAAGAAGATCCGTTACAGCCGTACGGCCAACTTCCGCTACAATGTGGCGGCGGTGGACTGCGGCATCCGTCAGAGCAGCATCCGCTGCCTGAACAAGCGGGGCTGCAATGTGACCATCGTGCCCCAGGACATCACAGCGGAGGAGCTGAAGGCTCTCAAGCCCGACGGCCTGTTCCTCTCCAGCGGCCCGGGCGATCCCAAGGAATGTGAGGGAGTCATCGCTCTGGTGAAGGAGATGTGGGGCCAGATGCCCATCTTTGGCGTGGGGCTGGGATGCCAGATCATCGCCCTGGCCGCCGGCGGCGATACCTATAAGATGAAGCATGGTCACAACGGCGGCAATGTGCCTGTCAAGACCATTTATGGAGACAAGCGGGAGATCACTTCCCAGAGCCACAGCTTTGCCATCTGCGAAAAGAGCCTGGAGAACACCGGTTTGAAGGTGACCCACCGCCATCTGCTGGATGACACTGTGGAAGGCATCATGGAGGAAAAGAGCCGGGTGATCGGCGTGCAGCATTATCCGGAGAACGACCCCGGTGCCGACGACTGCGCTTATGTATACGACACCTTTATCACCATGATGGACAACGCCAAAGAGGGAGGAAGCAACAATGCCTAAACGCACCGATATCAATAAGATCCTGGTGATCGGTTCCGGCCCCATCGTCATCGGACAGGCGGCGGAATTCGATTACTCGGGCACCCAGGCCTGCCTGGCTCTGAAGGAAGAGGGCTACAAGGTCATTCTGGTCAACTCCAACCCGGCCACCATCATGACCGATACCAACATCGCCGACAAGGTGTATATGGAGCCCCTGAATCTGGAATATGTGGCCCGGATCATCCGCATGGAGCGGCCCGATGCCATCATCCCCACCCTGGGTGGCCAGACCGGCCTGAACCTGGCCATGCAGCTGGCCCAGAAGGGCGTGCTGGACGAGTGCGGCGTGGAGATTCTGGGCACTCCCTTTGATTCCATCGACCAGGCGGAGGACCGGGAGAAGTTCAAAGACCTGTGCGTGCGCATCGGCGAGCCTGTACTGGAAAGCTACATCGCCCATTCGGTGGATCAGGCCAAGGAAGAGGCGGAGAAGATCGGCTATCCCATCGTGCTCCGTCCGGCCTTTACCCTGGGCGGCACCGGCGGCGGTTTCTGCGACAACGAGGAAGAACTGCTGAACCTGGCCGAAAGCGCCCTGCATCTGTCCCCGGTAGGCCAGGTGCTGGTGGAAAAGTCCATCAAGGGCTATAAAGAGATCGAGTTTGAGGTGATGCGGGACAAGAATGACACCGCCATTGCCATCTGCTCCATGGAGAACATCGACCCCGTGGGCGTTCACACCGGCGACAGCATGGTAGTGGCCCCCGCTCAGACCCTGACCGGCAAGGAATACCATATGCTCCGGGATGCCGCGCTGCGGATCATCCGGGAACTGGGCATCGAAGGCGGCTGCAATGTGCAGTTCGCTCTGGACCCCTATTCCTTCCGTTATTATGTCATCGAGGTCAACCCCCGCGTGTCCCGTTCTTCCGCTCTGGCTTCCAAGGCCAGCGGCTTCCCCATCGCCAAGGTGTCTGCCAAGATCGCCGTGGGCATGGCTCTGGACGAGATCAACCTGGGCAGCGTTCCCGCCAGCTTTGAGCCCTCTCTGGACTACATCGTCTGCAAGGTGGCCCGCTTCCCCTTCGATAAATTTGACAAGGCTTCCAAACTGCTGACCACTCAGATGAAGGCCACCGGCGAAGTCATGGCCATCGGCCGCACCATGGAAGAAAGCCTGCTGAAGGCAGTGCGCTCCCTGGAAGCCGGCGTCAACCATGTGTGGAAGGAAAAATTCGACCACTTCACCGTGGACGAGCTGCTGCAGGAGATCGCCACCCCCACCGACGAGCGCCTCTATGCCATTGCCGAGTTGGTGCGCCGGAATGTGGATCTGATGATGATCTGCCAGCAGACCAAGATCGACTACTTCTTCATCGATGCCATTCGCAACATCGTGGAATATGAGACGGTGTGCAAGGAAAACCCGGGAGATGCCGAGGTGCTGAAGGAAGCCAAGCGTCTGGGCTTCTCCGATGCCTTCCTGGGCAAGCTGTGGGGCATGGACGAGCTGGAAGTGCTCAAGCTGCGCCAGGAGCACAACATCTGGCCGGTATACAAGACCATCGACACCTGCGCCGGTGAGTTTGCCGCCTATGTGCCCTATTTCTACTCCACCTACGAGGAGGAGAACGAGTCCATCGTCACCGATAAGCCCTCGGTGCTGGTGCTGGGCAGCGGCCCCATCCGTATCGGTCAGGGCGTGGAATTCGACTATTCCACTGTGCACGCCATCTGGGCCATCCGGGAAGCCGGGTACGAGGCCATTATCATCAACAACAACCCGGAGACCGTGTCCACCGACTACACCGTCAGCGATAAGCTGTATTTTGAGCCCCTGTGCGTGGAAGATGTGATGAACCTGATCCATCTGGAAAACCCCATGGGCGTTGTGGTCTCTCTGGGCGGTCAGACCGCCATCAACCTGGCCGAGCGGCTGCACAAGCTGGGTGTCAAGATCATCGGCACCGGTGTGGAAGCCATCGACAAGGCGGAAAACCGTGACAGCTTTGAAAAGCTGATGCACGAGCTGAACATTCCCCAGCCGGCCGGTAAGGCGGTGACCCGCATTGAGGACGGCATCCGGGTGGCCAACGAAATCGGTTATCCTGTGCTGGTGCGTCCTTCTTATGTGCTGGGCGGCCGGGCCATGCAGATCGTCCGGGACGACGAGCAGCTGCGCCGGTATCTGGCCGAAGCCGTGGTGGCCAGCGAGGAGCATCCCGTGCTGGTGGACAAATACATTTCCGGTAAAGAGCTGGAAGTGGACGCCATCTGCGACGGTGAGACCGTGCTCATCCCCGGCATCATGGAGCATGTGGAGCACACCGGCGTTCATTCCGGCGACTCCTTCAGCGTCTATCCCACCTTCTCTGTGGGTGAAAAGGCCCGCAAGGCCATTCTGGACTATACCATCCGCCTGGGCCGGGGCATCGGCATCCAGGGCCTGTTCAACATCCAGTTTATCGTCAGCGAGGATGAGACCGTCCATGTCATCGAGGTCAACCCCCGCTCCTCCCGTACCGTGCCCTTCCTCTCCAAGGCCACCGGCATTCCTCTGCCCAAGATCGCCACAAAGGTCATGCTGGGCCAGAGCCTGAAAGAGCAGGGCTATGAGACCGGAGAAGCTCCCCGGAAGAACCGGTGGTATGTCAAGGCACCGGTGTTCAGCTTCAGCAAGCTGCGCGGTGCCGATGTGTACCTGTCTCCCGAGATGAAGTCCACCGGCGAGGCCATCGGCTATGACAACAGCCTGAACCGGGCACTGTACAAGGCCCTGAAAGCCGCCAATATGCGGGTGGCCAACTACGGCACGGTGTTCTTCACCATCGCCGACCACGACAAAGAGCGGGCCCTCCCCCTGGTGCGCCGGTTCTACAACCTGGGCTTTAATATCGAGGCTACCCGGGGCACGGCCCAGTTCCTCAAGGAGCACGGCATCCGCACCCGCAGCCGGAAAAAGATCAGCGAAGGCAGTGAGGAGATTCTGGATTCCCTGCGGGCCGGTCATGTGACCTATGTAATCAACACCCTGGGGCCCAATGAAATGGCCAACACCGACGGCTTTGCCATCCGCCGCAGCGCTGTGGAGAACAATGTGACCATGTTCACCTCTCTGGACACCGTCAGCGTGCTGCTGGATGTGCTGGAAGAGATCACCGTGGGCGTCTCCACCATCGACAGTGAAGGGGAAAGCAAATGACAAACGGTATGTATGAAATAGTCAGCAATCGGCGCATCGCCCAGGACACCTATGAAATGGTGCTCCAGGGGGATCTGAGCTTTGCAGAAAATCCCGGGCAGTTCGTCAACATCAAGCTGGAGGGGCTGTATCTGCGCCGCCCCATCAGCATTTGCGATTGGGACGACGCCACCCTCACTCTGATCTACAAAGTGGTGGGCAAGGGTACACAGCAGCTGGCCGGGATGAAGCCGGGAAAAGAGCTGGATCTTCTCTGCGGCCTGGGCAATGGCTTTGATATGAAAAAAGCCGGGGAGCACAGTCTGCTCATTGGCGGAGGGGTGGGGGTTCCCCCCCTCTACGGCCTGGCCCGGCGCATGGTGTATGAAGGAAAGAAAGTCACCGCCGTTCTGGGCTTCGGCAACAAGAATCAGGCCTTTTATGTGGAAAAATTCAAAGCCCTTGGCTGCCCGGTAGAGGTAGCCACCGAGGACGGCAGCCTGGGGACAAAGGGATTTGTCACCCATGTGATGGAAAACCTGTCCTATGATTATTATTTCGCCTGCGGCCCCATGCCCATGCTTCGGGCGGTGCACGCCTGCGGAAGACCGGGCCAGCTCTCCTTTGAGGAGCGGATGGGCTGCGGCTTCGGCGCCTGCATGGGCTGCAGCTGCGAAACTCTGGTGGGCAACAAGCGCATTTGTGTGGACGGCCCGGTGATGGATAGCAGCGAGGTGAAATTTTAATGAGCAGACTGACTGTGAAACTGGGAGATTGGGAGCTGGATAACCCCATCATCCCCGCCAGCGGCACTTTTGGCTTCGGCTATGAGTTTGCCAAATATTATGATCTGGATCTTCTGGGCTCCATGAGCCTGAAGGGCACCACCAAAGATCCCCGTTTCGGCAACCCCACACCCCGTATCGCCGAGTGCGAAATGGGCCTGCTCAATGCCATCGGTTTGCAGAATCCCGGGGTGCACAAGGTGATCGAAGAAGAGCTGCCCAAGCTGCGGCAGGTCTATCATAAGAAGGCCATCGCCAATATCTCCGGCTTTTCGGTGGAGGACTATGCCTATACCGCCGCCCTTTTTGACAAGGAAGAGGATATGGGCATTCTGGAGATCAACATCAGCTGCCCCAATGTGAAGCACGGAGGCATGGCCTTCGGCACCGATCCCCAGGCGGCGGCCACCGTCTGCCGGGCGGTGAAGGAAGTGACCACAAAGCCGGTTTATATGAAGCTGTCTCCCAATGTCACCGACATTGTGGCCATCGCCAAAGCGGTGGTGGAAGCGGGAGCCGACGGGCTGGTGCTCATTAACACCCTGTTTGGCATGCGCATCGATCCCCGCACAGGAAAGCCCATCGTCTCCACCAAGATGGCGGGCTTCTCCGGCCCGGCCATCAAGCCGGTAGCCCTGCGGATGGTCTATCAGGTGTGCCAGGCGGTGGATGTGCCGGTGATCGGCGTGGGCGGCATCCAGAATGCCGACGATGTGCTGGAATTCCTTTCCGCCGGTGCTTCCGCCGTGCAGGTGGGCGCCCAGAACCTGGTGGACCCCTGGGCCTGCCCCCGGATTATTGAAGAACTGTCCAAGAAGATGGACGAATACGGTATTGAAACTTTGGAAGAGATCATAGGGAGGGCTCAGAAATGAAAAAACATGATGTGATCATCGCCTGCGATTTCCCCACCGGACAGGATGCGCTTGATTTCCTCAGCCAGTTCAAGGAGGAAAAGCCCTTTGTGAAAATCGGCATGGAGCTGTTCTATGGCGAAGGGCCGGACATTGTCCGCAAGCTGAAGGCCATGGGCCACGATGTGTTCCTGGATCTGAAGCTCCACGATATCCCCAACACCGTGAACAAGGCCATGCGCAACCTGGCCAAGCTGGGAGTCAACATGACCAATGTGCACGCCGCCGGCACCATCGACATGATGCGGGCCGCCAAAGAGGGCCTGGCCGAGGGCGCACAGGGAGAAGTGCCCATGCTCATCGCTGTCACCCAGCTGACCAGCACCTCTCAGGAGCGGATGCAGAAAGAACTGCTCATCCCCAACACCATTGAAGAGACAGTGGCTCACTATGCCCGGAACACCCAGCAGGCCGGTCTGGACGGCGTGGTCTGCTCTCCCCTGGAAGCGGGCATTGTGAAGAAGGCCTGCGGTACATCCTTCCGCACAGTCACCCCGGGCATCCGGTATCCTGACGGCGATGTGGGAGACCAGTCCCGGATCACCACACCCCAGAAGGCCCGGGAGATCGGCACCGACTATATCGTGGTGGGCCGTCCCATCACCAAGGCACAGGACCCGGTGGAAGCCTATCGCCGGGTGCTGCGGGACTTTTTGGGAGAATAAGGAGGAAATATCATGGAAAACATGGAAAAGAAGATCGCGTCCTGCCTGCTGGAGATCAAGGCCGTGTTCCTGCGTCCCCAGGAGCCCTTTACCTGGGCCAGCGGCATCAAATCCCCCATTTACTGCGATAACCGGCTGACTCTGTCCTATCCCCATATCCGGAATCAGGTGGAGCAGGGTCTGGCAGAGAACATCCGCAAGCATTATCCCGACTGCGAAGTGGTGGCGGGCACCAGCACCGCTGGTATTGCTCACGCCGCTCTGGTGGCCGACATTCTGGGTCTGCCCATGTGCTATGTGCGCTCCAGCGCCAAGGACCATGGCCGGAACAACCAGATCGAAGGTAAGGTGGAAAAGGGCCAGAAAGTGGTTGTGGTGGAAGATCTGATCTCCACCGGCGGCTCTGTCATCGAAGTGGTCAATGTGCTGCGGGAAGTGGGCGCCGAGGTTCTGGGCATTGCTTCCATCTTCACCTATGGCCTGCAGAAGGGCATCGACCGGATGCAGGAGGCCCAGGTGAAAAATGTGTCCCTTTCCAATTACGACGCACTGGTGGAAGTGGCTGTGGAGCAGGACTACATCAAGGCAGAAGATGTGAAGAAGCTGCAAGCTTTCCAGAAAAATCCCTCTGACAGCGGTTGGATGGACCTGTAAAAACAAAATACAGACAGAAACTAGAAAAATCCCTGTGGAATCATTCCGCAGGGATTTTTTACAAGGCATTTTTATGGCGTTGAGAGCGGATCAGGCCAGAGACTGGACTTCCTCCACCACTTCCTCCCAGTCCATACCGGAGAGAAAGTCCTTTTTCTGCTGGTCACCGGATTGGACGGCGATATGGTAAACTGTGCTGTCGGTTTCGGCCTGGGCGTTGAGGGTGGGGAGAGTTCCCGGGTCCTCACTGAAGAAATGGGAGGAAAGACAGGCTTCCTTTCCGTCCTTCCGCACTTCGCCTGGTTCGCTGCTGAGGGAGTAGGTTTTCTGACCTTCTTTCAGGAAAAGCAGATAGGTTTCTCCCATTTGCGGTTCTGTGAAGGTATAGACCGGCATCTGGTAGGGGATGTCCTGCCCTTCGGCCTGGTGGGTCATCCGGATGGAATACTCCTTGCTCACCGTAATGGTCTTGGGCACATCTTCCCCTTTCAGCACTTGCTTTACCTGGAAGGAGTAATCCCGGCTTTGGGAATCCAGATTGGGAGAATCGCCTTTTTCGGCGTCCAGCGCCTTTTTGTAAGTACCCAAAACCACGGCGTCTGCTTTTTCCGTCATGGTGCGCAGAGAGGAAGACAGGGACACATCGGGATAGGCGTATACCGTCACATCTTCTTCTTTTTTGTTTGTTTTCTGCTCCTCCGGAGCGGCTGCGCAGGAGGCCAGAAGCACAAGGGACAGAGTCAGAGCAGCAAGGCGTGAAAGCTGTTTCATTGAGATCGGCTCCTTTCGAAGGGATTGATTATATTTATAATAACACAATAATATACAAAGTCAATGTTCCTTGGGAGAAGGTTTTATATGCTTTTTACCCAAAGCAAATGGGTCGGTGACAGAAAGGGGAGTATAATGTGATCATCCTGCAAGCGACCGAAATGGAGTGATACCAATGCTTCCCTGTCAGGTTATCTGCGCGGCCTATTACAGCGGATGCCACAAAAGTTGTCCTTATTGGAAACGATTCCAGCAGGAACAGAAGGAAAGGCGTCAGGCCCAAAAACGATATCTGGATCATTATATGGATCAGTGCGCCGTGGAGATGCGGCAATACCGGGCCATGCAGCCCCGGTACCCCACGCGGCCATAAAAAAAGCAGGAGCCAAAGGCTCCTGCTTTTTTGTTATACCGCTTCTTCGGTGGGTTCAAACTGGCTGTTATACAGGTTTGCATAGAAGCCGCCTTTTTCCAGCAGCTCTTCGTGGGTGCCCTGCTCCACAATGTCCCCTTCCCGCAGCACCAGAATGCGGTCGGCATCCCGGATGGTGGACAGGCGGTGGGCAATGATGAAGCTGGTGCGGCCCTGCATCAGCCGGTTCATGGCCTGCTGAATGAGTACCTCGGTGCGGGTATCCACCGAGGAGGTGGCCTCGTCCAGAATCAGCACCGCCGGGTCGGCCAGAATGGCCCGGGCAATGGTCAAAAGCTGTTTCTGGCCGTGGGACACATTGCTGGCTTCCTCATTGAGCACAAAGTCATAGCCTCCCGGCAGGGTGCGGATAAAGTGGTCGGCACAAGCCATGCGGGCAGCCTTCTCCACCTCTTCATCGGTGGCATCCAGACGGCCATAGCGGATATTATCCCGGATGGTGCCATTGAAGAGCCAGGTATCCTGGAGAACCATGCCGATCTGGCTGCGCAGAACGCCTCGGGGCAGATCCTTGATGTCCACCCCGTCCAGCAGAATGCGGCCGGAGTTCAGTTCATAGAAGTGCATCAGCAGTTTGACGATGGTGGTCTTTCCGGCGCCGGTGGGGCCGACGATGGCGATGCGCTGGCCGTCTTTCACATGGGTGGAAAAATCGTGGATGATGGTCTTTTCCGGGGTGTAACCGAAATCCACATGGTCAAAGGTCACATCGCCCCGCACCCCTTCGGCCGGCAGCTTGGCTTTGCCGTCGTCGGCTTCTTCCGGCTGCTCCAGGAAGGTGAAGACCCGCTCGGCTGCGGCCACGGTGGACTGGAGGGTGTTCATGATCTGGGCCGACTGCATCACCGGCTGATTGAACCGGCGCACATATTGAATAAAGGACTGGATATCACCGATGGTGATCCGGCCATGGATGGTGAGATAACCGCCCAGCACGCACACGGCCACATAGCCCAGATTGCTCACAAAGCTGAGCACCGGCTGCATCAGGCCGGACAGGAACTGGCTGCGCCAGCCGGCGGCATAGAGCTTTTTGTTCATCTGATGGAAGGTTTCCCGGCTGCGCTCTTCCCCGTTGAACAGCCGCACCACATTGTGGCCGCTGTACATCTCTTCGATGTGGCCGTTTACATGGCCCAGGTATTCCTGCTGGGCCCGGAAGTGCCGCTGGCTGCGGCGAACCACCAGGGAGATGATGAGGAAGGACAGAGGCAGGGTGATCAGGCTGGTCAGGGTCATCCATCCGCTGATGGAGAACATCATCACAAGAACACCCAGCAGGGTGGTGATGGCGGTGATCATCTGGGTCAGGCTCTGGTTCAGGGTGGTGGAGACGGTGTCCACATCGTTGGAGATCAGACTGAGGGTTTCGCCGTGGGTGGTCTTGTCATAAAAGGACAAAGGCAGGCGGTTCATTTTTTTGTTGATCTGATCCCGCAGCTGGTAGGAGACCTTCTGGGCCACGCCGCTCATCAGGAAGTTTTGCAGATAGCCCAGAATGGCTCCCAGCAAAATCAGCACAATGAGCACCATGATGATGTGTCCCACAGCCTCCTGGTCGATGCCGGGGCGGCTTTGGAGACTGGTCGTGAGAAGTTCATCCTGGTATTGAGGCGGGATGTTTTCGATGATGGACTGACCGTCTTCCATGGAGGAAAGGTAGTCACCGATGGTTTCAAAGGATTGACTCTGCCCGCTTTGGCCCATCTGGCTCAGCTGGGAAAGGGGAAGGGCCGAAAGGGTCTGGCGAAGATTTTTGTCCAGGCCTTGGAGAGCATCTTCGGGCAGGAGGCCCTGCTCCATCAGAGTGCCCAGGGTGGCGTTTTCATCCTGAGCCAGGGCGGCCATTTGCTGGGGCGGAATGTCTGCAAGGGCTTTTCCCAGCCCTTCCATGGCCTTTTGGGTGTCCATGATGGTGTCATAGACATTGCGCTTCATCAGTCCCACCATGATCTCGTCGGTGGCGTTGCCCAGCACCTTGGGGATATTCAGCGTGAGGATGACGCTGCCGATGGCCAGCAAGAAGGCCAGCAGGATCACCGGCACACTGGAACGCATGAAACGGATGGTTTTTTGCAAAGTGCCTTTGAAATCCCGGGCTTTGCCGCCGGGGATCATCATGCCCCGGGGACCGTGGCCCATAGGCCCGCCACCCATGGGCGGTCGGGATGTTTGGTTCTGGTTCATTGAGCGATCTCCTCCTCGGAAAGCTGGGAACGGGCGATTTCTTCATAGACCTTGCAGGTTTTGAGCAGCTCTTTGTGAGTGCCCTTGCCCACGATCTTCCCGTCTTCCAGCACGATGATCTGGTCGGCATTCATAATGGTGCTCACCCGCTGGGCCACGATGAGAGTGGTGCGTCCCTTGGTCTCCTGGGCCAGGGCCCGGCGCAAGGCAGCGTCGGTCTTGAAGTCCAGGGCGGAAAAGCTGTCGTCGAAAATCAGTACCGGGGCTTGCTTGGCCAGGGCACGGGCGATGGACAAGCGCTGTTTCTGGCCGCCGGACACATTGGAGCCCCCTTGGGCCACCGGGTCCTCATAACCCTTGGGTTTTTCCTGGATGAATTCTGTGGCCTGGGCGATACCGGCCGCCTTTTCCACCTGCTCCTGGGAAATGTCCGGGGCGCCATAGCGGATGTTGCTTTGGATGGTGCCGCTGAAAAGAACGCCCTTCTGGGGAACAAAGGAGATCAGCTCGTGGAGGTGGTGGAGATTCAGATTCCGCACATCGGTGCCGCCGATGGTCACCTTGCCTTCGCTCACATCGTACAGCCGGGGAATCAGGCTGATGAGGGTGGTTTTGCCCGAGCCGGTGCTGCCGATGAAGGCGGTGGTCTCACCGGGGTTTGCGGTAAAGGAGATGTCGGTCAGCACATCTCCCGGCGCGCCGGGATAACGGAAGGACACATGGTCGAATGTGACAGGGCAGGGGTCGTGAAGAGGAAGCACCTGGGGTTTCTCCGGGTTTTTGATGTCCACCGGGCTTTCCAGTACTTCGCAGATCCGGTTGGCCGACACCGAGGCCCGGGGCAGAATGACAAAGACCAGAGCGATCATCATAAAGCTCATGATGATCTGAATGGCATACTGCATAAAGGCCATCATATTGCCCACATCGGCGATGTTAGAGGCGGTGAGAGAGGCGATCCACACCACGGCCAGGGAGACGCCGTTCATCACCATGGTCATCACAGGCATCATCAGGGAGATGGTGCGGTTGACAAAGAGGTGGTTTTTTGTCAGGTCCCGGTTGGCGTTGTCAAAGCGCTCTTCCTCATAGCCCTCAGTGCCGAAGGCCCGGATGACCAACAGGCCGCTGAGCCGCTCCCGGGATACCAGATTCAGCCGGTCCAGCAGTTTCTGGGCCTTTTTGAACCGGGGGATGACGATGGCCATCAGAGTGCCGATCAAAAGGAGCATCACCAGGATGCTCACGGCGATGGTGACCGTCATGCCGGGCATATTGCTGCTTTTGGCCTGGGCCCGCAGAATGCCGCCCACGCCCATGATGGGAGCATAGAACACCAGGCGGATCATCACAGTGCAGAACATCTGGATCTGGGTGATGTCGTTGGTGGAACGGGTGATGAGGGAAGAAACCGAAAAACGGTCAAATTCCGGGTTGGAAAAGGAAGTGACCTTGTCGAAGACCTGTCCTCGCAGGTCCCGGGCCACCCCCGAGCCGATGCGGGCGGCCAGAAGGCCCACCAGAATGGCGCATACGGCGCTGGCCAGGGCGATGAGCAGCATGACAGCGCCCTTTTGCAGCACATAGCCCATATCGCCCACGGCCACACCCTGGGAAACCAGAGAGGACATATAATCGGGCAGGGCCAGCTCGGCCATGGCCTGGCCGAAGAGCAGGGCGAAGGCCAGCAGCATCCAGCCGACATAGCGTTTTAAATGTGTCAATAGCTTGAGCATGGTATTCCTCCAGAAGGCAGAGTTCAAAGATGAGTGGGGCAAAGAGGATGCCCCTGGGGACGGATGAGCTGGGCCATGATGGCAGGCATCTCATCGGGATGGGTGCGGGGTTTTTCCTCCAGCCAGCACACCAGCACCGCCGACAGTGTGGCGGCCCGGGTGGCGATAAAATAGGGAGCGGCTTTGTCGTCTATATGAATATGGCGGCGGAAAAATTCCATGTTGCGGTGAAGGGCCCGGGCAAAGGCATCGGTGAGCAGATTGGTGGTGCCTGTGGCCATCAGCACTTCCGCGGCCTGGGAGTGAGCCGTCCAGAAGAGAAAAAAGGCGTGGAAAAACCCCATTTCCCCGGTGGCCTGCCGCAGAGCCCGCTGATTCATCATATAGGCGATCATCTGCTCCACGGCCTGGTCGGTTTCATAGCGGAGCACATCGTCGATGGTGTCAAAGCTGCGGTAAAAGGTGGCTTTGCTCACTCCGGCCTCCTTGGCCAGAGCGGTCACCGAGATCTGACGGTAAGGGGTGGCGGCGATCAGCTGGTGCAGAGCCTTCCCGATGGATTCCACCGATTGGTTCACCCGCTTGTCGCTGTGGATATGGTACATGGCATCAACTCCCTCCATGATATTTCGCTTCGATAGTATAGTCCTGTGGGAGAAACAAGTCAATCGTATCGTAAATATTTTTACAAACTGGTCATATTTTTTTGCTGCATTCTGGGGAAAAAAGAAAAATCCCCGGGAAAAATCCCGGGGATTCGGTGGTTTATCTTATGCTTTTTTGTAGCGGCAGACGCCGGAGACCCAGGCTTCATCCACATGGGTGTGGAGAATTTCTTCCGGGTCGATCTGGAACAGATCCTGGTCCAGCAAAATGAAGTCGGCCAGCTTGCCGGGGGTGATGGAGCCTTTCAGATGCTCTTCACCGGAAGCGTAGGCCCCTTCGATGGTGTAGCATTTCAGGGCCTGTTCCATGGTCATGGCCTCCTGGGGCAGGAAGGCCCGCTTTCCCTCTCCGGACACATTCTGCCGGGTGACGGCGGAATACAGGTTGGGCATGGTATCGAACTTTTCCACCGGGCAGTCGGTGCCGAAGCTCACATGGACGCCGTTTTCATACAGATTGCGCCAGGCGTAGGAGGTGGAAGTGAGGGCCTCACCGATGCGGCTTTGGCAGATATTCATGTCGTAATCAATGAAGATGGGCTGGACAAAGGCCAGCACATCCAGGGTGCGGAACCGGCGAAGCAGAGCCTGGTCGGTGATCTGGCAATGGACGATGCCGTGGCGGGGATGGTTTTCCGGGCAGAGCAGCTGGGCGTTTTCGATGGCGTCCAGGGCCATTTCCACTGCACGGTCTCCGATGGCGTGGATGGCCACAGGCATATTGTGGCGGTGAGCACGCAGCACCAGGCCGTTGAGCTGAGGCTGGGTGAACATCTCCAGACCCTTGGTGGAGGGATCGTCGGCATAGGGCTGGCGCATGGCGGCGGTGCGGGCGCCCAGGCTGCCGTCGGCCAGCAGCTTGATGCAGCTGGGACGGAACCAGGCAGAGCCCCACTGGTCGTCATAGCCGGCGTCAAAGAATTCCTGGATCAGCTCTTCCTTTTGCAGCAGGCACTGCTCGCTCACCCGGATGTGAAGCGCGCCCTGGGCCTCCAGCTGGGCAAAGGCGCGGAAGAGCAGATGGTAGTCGGCCTTGGGGGTGTAGCCCACATCGTCGCTTTGCAGGGAGGTGATGCCCTGGCTCAGAGCCTGCTCCTGGGCGGAGAGGATGATCTTTTTCAGTGTCTCCAGGTTCAGGCTGGAGATCTGGGCCTTGGTGTCGTCCAGCAGGCTTTCTTTGATGATGCCGTTGGGTTCACCGTTTTCATCCACTTCCACCAGATCGCCATAGGAGGGAGCGGTCTCCCGGGTGATGTTCAGCGCTTTCAGGGCGGCGGAGTTGAGCACGCCGATGTGGAAGCAGGCCCGCATGATCATCATGGGCACGGTGGAGGACACCTCATCCAGGTCGGCCCGCAGGGGGAAGCGGCGCTCGCCTTCGGTGAAATAGTCCTGGTTCCAGCCCTCCCCTTCCACAAAAGCATCGGGGCCGGCGGGACGCAGACGGACGCCTTCGGCCATCCGCTCCTGAATTTCCTTAATAGAATGGGTGCCGGTGAGGTTGACGCTCATCAGGCCTTTGGCAAAATGGATGAAATGCATATGGGAATCGTTGAGGCCGGGGAGCATCAGCCGGTCTTTGGCATCCACTTCCTGGGCCTGCTGGCCACGGCGGCACAGCTCCACCTGGGCTCCTTCCAGAGAACCCACAAAGACAAACCGGTCGTCTTCGATGAGAGCGGCCTGGGCCACAGGGCGCCGGTCATCCATGGTGTGGATGCGGGCATTTTTGATCAGGGTAAGCATGGGGTATTCCTCCTGTTTTTTTGTAAAAATAGGATAGCGATCGTATTTGAATCAAGGCGATCTCATTATATCACACCCATTTGCATTCCGGGGAGAAAGCGGAAAAATAGGGAAAATGCTACAAATTTGCACAAGAGTTTTTGGTCAAGATGCTGAATTGATGTGAAAAATTGACCTTGCCTCCCTTGCCAAGCGTGTTATAATAAAAGCAAAAGGCCCCTGAAAACAGTATTTCGGGGAGAATATGGAAGCGAGGAGGGAAGAGGAAAATGCGCCACAGCGACATGATCAACAGCATCGTGGAAGCCGAGCATCATGCCCGGGAGATCACCGATAAAGCCGAAGAAAAGCGGCGTCACCTGGACGAGGAAGTGGCCCAGGCGGTGTGCCAGATGGAAAAAGAATATGAAGAAAAAGCAAAGCTGCGGATCGAACAGGCCAAAAGGGAAGAGGAAGCCCTGCGGCAGCGGTCTCTGGCCGAGCTGGAAGGGCGTCTGCAATCGGCCATGGACGATCTGGAAAAGAAAAGCCAGATCCAACATGATGCTTGGGTAGACGCCTTGTTTTCTCATATTGTAGGTGAGGAAGCAGAACGGGGGGACGGCGGGTGCTGAGAGAGCTGTTCGACTATGCAGCCATAGGCGGCAAAGTCCATGCCATGCTGGGAAACCGGCTGCGGCAGGAGGATTTTGACAAGCTGATGCAGATGCACACCGTGCCGGAAACCGCAGCCTTTCTGCTGAATACCCCTGGCTGGGGAAACTGCCTGCAAGGGATGGATGTGGAGCATGTGCACCGGGGCGAGCTGGAAAAACGGCTGCGCATGGGTCTTGCGGGGGAATATGACCGGCTGGCTACCTTTGCTTCCAAGGGGATGCGCCAGCTTCTGCGGGCCATGGCTGCCAAAGCCGAAGCGGTGGAACTGCTTCGCTTTCTCCGGTATTTTTCCGCAGGACACCCGGCGGATTTTGCCGTGAGTCTCCCGGCGGGACTTCTGCGCCGCAGTCATATCCGGTTTGACAAATTGGCCGCCCGGCCCGATTACCAAGGTCTTTTGCAGGCCGTGGAGGGAACGGTGTTCTATTCTTCCCTGAAAAAGACCCAGCCGGGAGAAAATGGCTTTGATTACACCATGGCCGAAGCGGCCGTGCAAAGCGCCTATTACCGGGGGGTGCTCACCAGCATCCAGCGGGCTTTCCATGGGGAGGACCGGCGGGAACTGGAGGAATATTTCCTGCGCCAGTGTGATTTTCAGAACATTGTGCGCATTTTGCGGATGAAGCGGTACTTCAAGGTGGAGAGCGAAGAAGTGCTTCGGGGACTGCTGCCTTTCTCCTTAAAGCTGAAGGACGGTTACCTGAAGGAGCTGATCAAGGCCCCCACCTGGGATGAGGCCATGAGCATTCTGAAGGAAGGGCCCTATGGACCGGTGTTCCGGGAAGAAGAGCACCGGCAAATCGAGGATTACGCCTTTTCCTTTTTCCAGAAAGGCCGCCAGATGATACGGCGTGGGCGTCCATCGGCCTTTGACGGCATCATTTACCTGGATATCAAGGAACACGAACTGAAAAACATCATCAATGTGGTGGAATGTGTCCGTTATCAGGTGCCGGAAAACCGCAGGGCCGCCTATCTGACCCCCATTTATTAAAGTTGCGGCCATAGATCATTTGAAGCAAAGGAGGCGAGGATCATGGCCATTGAAAAAATGAAACTGGTCAATATTGTGGGCCCCTTGGGACTATTTGACCAGGTGGTGCGGGGAAGCCTGGTGGACAGCGGCTTTGCCCCAGAAAGCGTGCTGGATTTTGTGGGCAGCGGCGGCGGGCTTTTGCCTTTCACCTTGCGCAATCCCAACGGGGCCCTTCTTTCCCGGAGCGAAAATCTTCTGGATAAACTGAACATCGAGCCGGAATACCGGCCCTTCCCGGAGGAAGGGTTCGGGGAAACGGAAATGACCGGCTATTTCGACGATCTGACCCGGCGCTATCAGGCCATTGTGGATCAGAAAGAGGGATGCCGCAGGCCGTTGGAGGAAGATGAGCAGATCCTGGGCCAGCTGGATCACATCATGGATGTGAAGGCCAATCTGGACGATCTGTTTGATCTCCACTATGCCAAACTGCGGGTGGGACGGATTCCTCGGGATATTTATGTGAACTATGTGCGGTATGTGGAGCAAAACCCGGATATCTTTTTCTTCACCACCGGTGAGAGCGGGGATTATGTCTACGGGATGTACATCACCCCCGCCGCAGCAGAGGGAAAGAGCGACGCTCTGTTTTCCTCTCTCCATTTTGAACGCATTCACATCTCCGACCGGGTTCACGGCAGCCCGGATGAGGCAAAAAAAAGGTTGGAAGAGGAGATGGAGGAATATAAAAAGAAGATGGAAGAGGCCGACCGGCAGATGCAGGCCTTGCGGGACAGCGAAAAGGACCGGCTGCTGACCTATTATTCCATGTTGAAATACGATAAAGACACTTATGACCTGCGCCGGTATGCTGCACACACCAACGACACCTTCTATCTGTGCGGCTGGATTCCCCAGAGGGATCTGCCCGCCTTTGAGAAGCGGTTTTCTCCCTTCCGGGATTCGGTGTATGTGCTGGAAGAGCCGCCCACTGCGGCGGTGGCCCCTCCCACCAAGCTGAAAAACCGGGGGCCCATCCGCTTTTTCGAGCAGTTTGTGGAGATGTACGGTTTGCCGGCTTACAACGAAGCCGACCCCACCTCGCTCCTGGCTCTGACCTACACCCTGTTCTTCGGAGTGATGTTCGGCGATGTGGGGCAAGGTGCGGTGCTCATTCTGGCCGGACTTCTGGCCTGGCGGTTTTTGAAGCTCTCCCTGGGCAAGATCATCGCCGTGGTGGGATGTTCCTCGGTGGTATTCGGTTTTGTCTATGGCAGTGTGTTCGGCAACGAAGATCTGCTTCCCGGTTTCAAGGTCTTTGAAAGCGTGGACAACACCAACAAGATCCTGCTCTGTTCGGTGGCCATGGGTCTTTTGTTCATCTCCATTGCCATGATCTACAACATTTATAACGGCATCCGACAGAAAGATCTGGGCAAGGCCCTGTTTTCTCAGAACGGTGTGGCCGGTTTCATCTTTTACTGGGCGGTGATTGTGGGGGTTCTGTGCACCCTGCTCACCAACATCAAGCTGCTCAGCCCGGTGTATATCGCTTTGCTCATCCTGCTGCCTTTGCTTCTGATCTTTGCCCAAAAGCCCTTGGGAGATCTGGTGGCCCGGCGGAAAGACTGGATGCCCAAGGAAAAGGGCGGCTTTATTGTGGAGAATTTCTTCGAACTGTTTGAAATTCTGCTGTCTTTTGTGTCCAACACCGTGTCCTTTGTGCGTATCGGTGCTTTTGCCCTGAACCATGTGGGCATGATGATGGTGGTCTTTGCCTTGATGGACAGCGTGGGAACCATCGGCAGTCCCATTGTGTTTATCATCGGCAATGTGTTCGTCATGTGCCTGGAAGGCCTGATCGTGGGCATTCAGGTGCTGCGGCTGGAGTTCTATGAGCTCTTCGGCCGGTTCTATTCGGGCACCGGTGTGCCTTATCAGCCCTTTACGGTGCATTTCCGGCGGGAGAAGAAAAGCTGATCCCCTGGAAGAACATACAGACAAAAAATACAATCAGCCCCGCCCGGCGGCGGGGAGGCCCTTATCATAAAAATTTCGCACCGCCGGAGACAAGGAGAAACTTATGGAAATCATGATCGTCACCATTCTGGCCGCTCTGGCCTTTTCCCCGCTGCTCATCGCTTACCGCCGTCATCAGAAAGGGAAAAACCCCAAGGGTGCTATGGCCCTCAACATCGTTTCGGTATTTGCTCTGTGCCTGCTGACCACCGGTATGGGCATCGGCGGCCATGTGCTGGCCGCTGGTGAGCAGGCCGCTTCGGCTGCTTCCTCTTCCGCCGGCTGGGGCTACCTGGCTATGGCTCTTTCCACCGGTCTGGCCTGCATCGGCGGCGGCGTGGCCGTGGCCTCTTCCGCCAGCGCAGCCATCGGCGCCATTTCGGAAAATGACAAGGTGTTCGGCAAGGCCCTGATCTTCGTGGCCCTGGCCGAAGGCATCGCCATCTACGGTATGCTGGTTTCCATCCTCATCATGCTGCGCCTGTAATCCGGCGAAGAAAAGGGTGAGACCATGCGCTATTTTCTCATAGCAGACAATGTGGATACCCAGACAGGCTTCCGCCTGGCGGGGATCGAGGGCGTGGTGGTACACAAAGCCCAGGAGGTGGAAGAAGCTCTTTCCACCGCCATGAACACACCGGATATCGGCGTGATCCTTTTGTCCGAAGGGCTGGTGCCTTTGTGCCAGAGCCGGGTGGATGACATCAAACTGCGGATGCATACGCCCCTTTTGGTGGAGATTCCCGACCGGCACGGTACCCATCGGGCCCCCGACTCCATCACCCAATATGTGCGCCAAGCCATTGGCGTGAAGATCTGAAGGGAGGAGACTGGATGGAAAACGATACAAACAAGCTGGAACATTTTACAGAAACCATTCTGCGGGATGCGGATGAGCGAAGCCAGAAGATCCTGGAGAGTGTGGAAAAAGCCCGCCAGGCTCGGCTTAATTCGGCAGAAAAAGAGCTGAAAGCCCGCATGGAGCGGCAGGTGGAAGCGGGCATTGCCCAGGTGAAGAGCAAAACCGGCCAGGCTGTCTCCCAGAAGATGATGGAAGACAAGCGGAGGCTGTTTGAAAAAAGAGCCCAGGTGGCCCGGAAGATTTATGATGACCTGGCAGAAAAAGTGGAGAGCTGGACGGAAAGCGGCGATTATACCGCCTGGCTCAGCCGTCAGCTGGAAAAAGCCCTGAAGGCGCTGCCAGGGGAGCAGGAGAAGGTTTATCTTTTCTGCCGCACCCAGGATGCAGAATATCTGAAAGGCTGCATGGAGCAGTGCCAGCGTCCCTGGGAGCTGGCGGTTTCTGAGAGCATCCACATGGGCGGTCTGCGTCTGGAGTGCCCGGAAAGCCATATGGCGGTGGACTGCACTTTGGACAGCGCGGCCCAGGAGACCCAGGAGCATATCGCCGAATATCTGGGCCTGCGTCTGGAATAGGCCCGGGAGGTGAAGCATATGAACGAGGAAAATTATCGTGTGTATTCGGTGAATGGCCCGGTGGTCACCGTCAAAGGCGGCCGGGGCCTTGCCATGCAGGACATGGTCTATGTGGGCAAAAGCCGCCTCATCGGCGAAGTGGTGGGCATTGAGCGGGACCATGCCACCGTGCAGGTTTATGAATCCACCACCGGCCTGGCTCCCGGAGAACCGGTAGAACAGACCGGCGCACCGCTGACGCTGGAACTGGGCCCCGGTCTGCTGGGTGGTATTTTTGACGGCATTGCCCGTCCCCTCAAGGCCATCCAGGAAAAGGGCGGCGCCTTTATCCCCGCCGGGCTGGACATCCCCAGCCTGGATGAAAAGACCAAATGGGATGTGCAGGTGCTGGTGAAAAAAGGGGAGCAGGTGCAGCCGGGACAGATCATCGCCCAGTGCGATGAAAAGGGCAGCATCATGCACAAGATCATGGTGCCTCCCACCCTTTCGGGAGAGATTATAGAAGTCAGCCCCGATGGGGCCTATACCGTGCGGGATCAGATTGCACTTCTCAAAACGCCCGACGGCAAGGAACACAGCCTGACCCTTTCCCAGAAGTGGCCCATCCGCCAGAGCCGCCCGGTGAAACTGCGCCGTCCGGTGGATCAGCTGATGGTCACTGGCCAGCGGGTCATTGACACCATGTTCCCCATCGGCAAAGGCGGCTGCGCCTGCGTGCCCGGCCCCTTCGGTGCAGGCAAGACCATCATCCAGCATCAGCTGGCCAAGTGGTGCGATGCCGACATCATTATCTATCTGGGCTGCGGCGAACGGGGCAACGAAATGACCCAGGTGCTGGAGGAGTTCGGCGAGCTGCAGGACCCCCGCACCGGAAAGCCTCTGCTCAACCGGACGGTGCTCATTGCCAACACCTCCAATATGCCGGTGGCCGCCCGCGAGGCTTCCATTTATACCGGCATGACCATGGCAGAATATTACCGGGATATGGGTTACCATGTGGCTCTGATGGCCGATTCCACCTCCCGTTGGGCCGAGGCCCTGCGTGAGATCTCCGGCCGTCTGGAAGAGATGCCTGCGGAAGAGGGCTTCCCCGCCTATCTGCCCTCCCGTCTGGCAGAGTTTTACGAGCGGGCCGGGTATACCGACAACCTCAACGGTACCGAAGGCAGCGTCACGGCCATCGGCGCCGTATCCCCCCAGGGCGGCGACTTTTCCGAGCCGGTGACCCAGACCACCAAGCGGTTTATCCGCTGTTTCTGGGCTCTGGACCGGGAGCTGGCCTACGCCCGCCATTTCCCCTCCATGAACTGGAATACATCCTATTCGGAATATCTGGCCGACCTGGCCCCCTGGTTTGAAGAGCGCTTCGGGCCCAAGTTTGCCCAGTGCCGGGAGCGGATGGCCCGGCTGCTTCTGGAGGAGAACAAGCTGATGGAGATCGTCAAGCTCATCGGCTCCGATGTGCTCCCCGAGGACCAGAAGCTGGTGATCGAATGTGCCAAGGTGGTGCGTCTGGGCTTTTTGCAGCAGGATGCTTACCAGCCCATCGACACCTATGTGCCCATTGAAAAGCAGTACCGCATGATGGATCTGGTGCTCTATCTCTATGACAGCGCCAAGAAGGTGGCCCAGCAGGGCATCCCCATTTCCCAGCTGGTGAGCACGGGGATCTTTGAACTGGTCACCCGTATGAAATACAACATCCCCAACGATGACTTCTCCCTGTTTGACGATTACAAAAAGAAGATCGATCAGGCGGTGGAGCAGGCCATCAGCAAGAATACCCGCCAGACAGAAGGGGAGGTGAAGCGGGCATGAGAATCGAATATACCGGGGTCTGCGATCTGAACGGCCCTCTTCTCACGGTGGAAGGCGTCCGGGGCGTGGCCTATGATGAAATGGCCGAGATCGTCACCAAAGACGGCCAGGTTCGTTCGGGCCGGGTCATTATGATCGATGGCGACCGGGCGGTGCTTCAGGTGTTCGAAGGCACCAAGGGCATCTCTCTGGAGAAAAACAGCGTCCACTTCCAGGGCAAGCCCATGGAGCTCTCCCTCAGCCGGGAGATGCTGGGCCGGGTTTTTTCCGGCGCAGGCCGTCCCATCGACGGCCTGGGAGAGATCTTCCCCGAGGAAAAGCGGGACATCAACGGCCTTGCCATGAATCCGGTGGCCCGTCAGTATCCCAGAAACTGCATTTACACCGGCATTTCGGCCATTGACTGCATGGCCACTCTGATCCGGGGACAGAAACTGCCCATTTTCTCCGGCGCCGGTATGAGCCACAATCAGCTGGCCGCCCAGATCGTCCGCCAGGCCAAGGTGGGCAGCCAGGATGAAAAGTTCGGCATCGTCTTTGCAGGCATGGGCCTGAAAAAGGACGCCGCCGACTTCTTCAAAAAGGACTTTGAGGACTCCAGCGCTTTGCAGCGGGTGGTGATGTTCCTCAACGAGGCCAGCGATCCTATCATCGAACGCATTCTGACCCCTCGTTGCGCCCTCACCGCGGCGGAATACCTGGCCTTTACCCATGGGATGCACATCCTGGTCATCATGACCGATATGACCGCTTATTGCGAAGCGCTGCGGGAATTCTCCTCTTCCAAAAACGAGATCCCCAGCCGAAAGGGCTATCCTTCCTACCTCTATTCCGACCTGGCCTCTCTCTATGAGCGGGCCGGTATGCTGGAAGGCCAGCCGGGCAGCGTCACCCAGGTGCCCATCCTCACCATGCCCAATGACGACATCACCCACCCCATCCCCGACTTGACCGGTTACATCACCGAAGGCCAGATCGTGCTGGATCGGGATATGGACCAGAAGGGGATGTATCCCCCCATTGGCGTGCTGCCCTCCCTGTCCCGTCTGATGAAGGACGGCATCGGCAAGGGCTACACCCGGGAGGATCACCCGCCGGTGTCCACCCAGCTGTTTGCCGCCTATTCCAAGGTGCAGGACGCCCGGAGTCTGGCCAGCGTCATCGGTGAAGAAGAGCTGAGCCCGGTGGACAAGATGTATATGCGCTTCGGCCAGCGGTTTGAACAGGAGTTTGTGCAGCAGGGTGTTTCGGAAAACCGCACCCTGGACCAGACCCTGGAACTGGGCTGGGATCTGCTGTGCGACCTGCCCCGTTCGGAGCTGAGCCGCATCGATCAGAAACTGTTGGATCAGCATTATGTAGACCACTCGGCGGCAGGAGGGAGTGAGGACTGATGCCGGTCATCGCGCCCACCAAAGGAAATCTGTCCAAGATCAAGCGATCCCTGGCCCTGGCGAAAATGGGCTATGAGCTGATGGATCGGAAACGGAACATCCTCATCCGGGAAATGATGCTGCTCATCGACAGCGCCAAGCAGATCCAGGCGGAGATCGATACCACCTTTACCCGGGCCTATTCCGCTTTGCAGGAGGCCAATATCAAGCTGGGCGCCTGCCAGGATATCGCCCTGGCCACCCCGGTGGATGACAGTTTGCAGCTGGGCTACCGGTCGGTGATGGGGGTGGAGATCCCCATTGTCACTGCTTCCGATTTTGAAGCCCGGCTGAGCTATGGGTTTTTCGGCACCGATTCCTCCCTGGATAAGACCCTTTATGAGTTTTATCGGGTCAAGAAGTTGTGCGCCACTCTGGCCGAGGTGGAGACCAGTGTCTATCGCCTGGCCAACGCCATCAAAAAGGCCCAGAAGCGGGCCAATGCTCTGCAAAACATCATCATTCCCCAGTATACCGCCTCCATCGCCTATATCACCGGCGTGCTGGAAGAGAGGGAACGGGAGGAATTCAGCCGCTTGAAGGTCATCAAGGCCCAGAAAGCCAAAAAGACATAAAAACAAAATCCCCGGCAAAGAACGAAAAGTTCTCTGCCGGGGATTTTTTAAATTTTGACAAAGAGGGAAACTTTTTGCCTCTTTTTTTCGTCTCAAGGATTAGAAGAACTTGGCGATGACTTCGGCCACGCCGTCGCCATAGGATTTGGTCGCCACATAGTCGGCGATCTCTTTGACGGCGGGGGAGGCGTTCTCCACGGCTACGCCCAGACCGGCCCATTTGATCATGGCGGCGTCGTTGGAATTGTCGCCGCAGCACACCACTTCATCCGGCGCCACACCATAGCGGCGGCAGATCAGCTCCAGAGCGCTGGCCTTGGACACATCCTTGGCCATGATCTCCACCAGGTAGTCCTTGGAGGCCGCCAGAGTCAGGCTGTCGCCGAATTCCTCCCGCAGCTGACGGTGGATGGTTTCCCGCTCTTCCGGAGATACCACCAGAATCATCTTGGGAGAGGGAGACAGAGGATAGGAAGAAAAATCCCCCACTTCCACCACCGGGTTGTGAATCAGGTCCGGGTCGATATCGGTTTCTTTGGTGCGCTTTTCCACCAGAATCCGGTCTTCGTTGTAAAGCTGTACATAATAGCCGTGTTTCCGGCAAAAGGCGGCGATGCCCTTCATGGTTTCCAGAGACAGAGGACGGAGCAGTTCATAGCCCCCTGGCTGGGTGGAGCGGATGAGGGCGCCGTTGTAGGTGGCCAGGGGACAGGTGATGCCCACTTGCCGGGCATAGAATGCGGCAGAGGGGAACATCCGGCCGGTGGCCAGGGTGACCAGAACCCCTCGATCCAGCAGCCGGCGCAGTCCGGCCCGGGCCGCAGGAGCCATGGTCAGGTCTTTATAGAGCAGGGTGTTGTCCAGATCCAAAGCCAGCAATTTATAGGACATGGAAAAGCTCCTTTCCTCATAGAAATCAAGGTGAATGGACAGCAGTTGCCATACCGATTCCATTATAGCTTCTTTTCAAATAAAAACCAAGGGAACATTTGTCCGGTTTATGGGACAGGCAAAGAGATATGATAGGAGCAAAGGAGGTCATAGCATGATACAAAGTGGATGGATGACGGGATTCAGTTTGATTTTAGGGATGGTGTGTATGGCCTGTGCTCTGCGGGATATGCTGCGGCAGAGGAAGGAAGTTTTGCAGGAAGAGTGGGAAGAGAGCAATGTGATCTATGTCCCCAGGCAGTATTTTTTGTTTGAGGATTCTAGCGCTCTGTGCCGTTTTTGAGAAAGGAAAAGGCCGGGCATTTGCCCGGCCTTGGAAATTTAATAGTGTTCCAGCAGGTCCCAGATGACCCCAATGTATTTGTCAATGTAGCCACTGGTGTAGAAATCCAGGTAGGAACTCACATCCCGGGGAAACTCGAACAGGCAGGAATCATACCCCAGATTGCGGGTGTAGGCGGTAAAATAGCCATCTCCGCCTAAGTAGGTCAGGGAATTGCGGGGAAAATACCGGTGAAAGGTCTGGGAGAGAACGCCGGAAGGATTGGAAGTGATAATCTGTTGGGTCCAGCCGTGGGTGTCGATATGTATGTTTTTCCCGGAACCTTTATGCTGGATGACGAATTCTTTGAGACGCAAAGCCTCCAAAGCTTGTAGGGGAGCGGTGCCGTTGTAATTGCGGTTTGATGTATGGCGCCGGTAACCGGTTTCAAAGCAGCGGTTCAAGTCGATACCCATGCCATAGATCAGATTGCCTGCCATATCCAGCATGGTGGTGGTGCACCGGCCGGGACCGTTGTTGGTCCAGCCGGCGGCGACCCCGTCAGGGTTGGCACAGGGGATGACATATACCGTCCACCCCAGCCGGTCTACCTGCTCTGCCTGATTTTCCAGGGAGGCACGGACTTTTTGGCCCAGATAGACCAGTTCGGCTCCATCGGCTGCCCAGTGGTCTTCGAAACCATGAATGGCAAAGTTCAGGATCATTACATTTTTGCCGTTGCCGATGCGGTAGGCCGTCATATCCCGGCCTTCACCACTTTTGCCAAAGACGATGGTCTCCAAAAGTTCCGGCTCTTCTGCCAAAGTAAAAGTCAGCCGTTTTTCCGGCTCGGCCATGCGGGTCAGGAGAGCGGCCGCTTCGCTGCGGCTCACTGTGCTGTTTGGATGAAAAGTGCCGTATTTGTCAGTGCCGTTGAGGATGCCGGCCTGGTACAGTGTATAGATCTGCTGGCTGTATTCGTCCCCCGGTGCCACATCAGGAAGAGAAGTGATCTGATTCAGCTGAGAAAAATCGTCCCCCAGGGCTTTGGCGAAAAGATAGGCCATCTCGTCCCGGTGAATGGCGGTATTCATTTCGCCTGCGAAATCCCCCGGAGACCACAGGCCATAGGCCTGCGCTTTTTCCAGTGTTTCGGTATACCAGGGGTCTTCTGATGCGGGAGAGCCGGTTTCCTCCTGTTCTTCTTTCGGTTCCGTTTCTTCCGGCTCTGTTTCTTCCGATTCGGCTTCTTCGGGATCTTCTTCTTCGGTGGATTCCTCTTCTTCCGCCTCTTCCGGCAGAGTTTCGGCATCATCTTCCGCTTCTTCCGGGGAAAGGGAGCCGTCTGCATCGGAGTCCGTTTCTTCCGGCGGCGGGGCCTCCAGGGCCGGAAGCAGGGGATGCAGTGTTTCGTAGCATCGGACGGCCACAGCAATGCCCTCGGCCACCGTCAGGGAGTTGTCCGGATAGAACCGGTCATTCAGCATCCCCTGCATTAGCCCCATTTGGGTGCATTCCGATACATAGATGGCGTACCAACTGCTTTCCTGCACATCGGCATAGGCCCGGACCGGCAGCCGGGCGCAAAAAAGCAAGGCACAAACGGCGACCAAAGCGCCGAAGTGCCGGAGCAACTTATTCACTTTGCAACACCTCTTGGAATAATTCCTCTATTTTTAAGTATAGCACTAAAAAATAAGGAGTAAAAGGGCTTTTTCCGCAAAAAAGCCCTTGTTTTTTGTGTTTGGCCGGGAAGCGGCGCTTTTCACTTCCTGGCAAATCTGCTATAATAACCGCAAAACGGTGATTGAGACCTGAAAAGGAGGGGCCATGATGGGATGCGAACTTTGTCCCCGCCGGTGCGGCGCGCGGCGGAAGGAGGGACAGGCCGGGGCATGTGGCGCCAAGGGGCTGCGTGCGGCCCGGGCGGGGCTGCATCAATGGGAAGAGCCCTGTATCAGCGGCAAAAGAGGAAGCGGCGCTGTTTTTTTCAGCGGTTGTCCCTTGGGCTGCGTGTTCTGCCAGAACTACCAGATCTCCCACGAAAAAGAGGGAAAGGACCTGACGTCGTCCCAGCTGGCCCGGGTGTTTGCCCGGCTGGAAGAGCAGGGAGCCCACAACATCAATCTGGTCAGTCCCACCCCCTATGTGGAAGAGATCATAGAGGCCCTGGAACTGTACCGTCCCCATGTGCCGGTGGTTTATAACACCAGCGGCTACGAACGGGTGGAGACCCTTCGGCGCATCGATCCCTATGTGGATATCTATCTGCCCGATGTGAAATATGTCAGCCCGGAGATCAGCCAAAAATACAGTGGGGTCTCTGATTATTTTGAAATGGCGTCCCAGGCCCTGCTGTTTATGCTGGAACAAAAGCCCCAGGCGGTTTTTGATGAAGATGGGATGATGCGCCGTGGGGTGATTCTCCGCCATCTGGTGCTGCCGGGAAATCTGCGCCAGACCTATCTGCTGCTGGATTGGATGGAGGAAAACATCCCCAAAGAGACCTATATCAGCCTGATGGGTCAGTACTTCCCTGCCGGGCGGGCGGCCGATTTCCCGGAGATCGACCGGAGGCTGAAGCCGGGAGAATACCAGCGGGCTTGCAGCCGGTTGCTGGGCAAGGGGTTTGACCATGGCTTTTTTCAGGATCTGGAATCGGCCAGCGGGGAATATGTGCCGGACTTTGACCTGAGCGGACTGGAGGCGGAGGAATGAGCAGCAGCGCCCCCATTCGGTGGGAGAGTTTGCCGCTTCCGGTGCGCTTGGTGATGGAACGGCTGGAAAGCAAGGGGTTCCAGGTCTTTTTGGTGGGAGGCTGTCTGCGGGATCTGCTGCGGGGGGAAAATCCCCAGGATTATGACCTGGCCAGTACCGTTCCGCCGGAGGAGATGGAACAGCTGCTTTCTCCCTATCCGGTAATCGCCACCGGTCTGCGTTATGGCACGGTGACGGCGGTGGTGGAAGGGCAGGCTCTGGAGATCACCCGGCTGCGCCGGGAAGGGGGCTACAAAGACGGGCGGCGGCCCGATTGGGTACTTCCCACAGAGGATATCCGGGAGGATCTGGCTCGGCGGGATTTCACCATCAATGCCATGGCGTTTTCTCCATCCCATGGGTTGATCGATCCCTTTGGTGGAGCGCAGGACCTGGAAAAGCGGCTGATTCGGGCCGTGGGAGAGCCGGGCCGGCGGTTTCAGGAGGATGGCCTGCGGATTTTGCGGGGGCTTCGGTTTGCCTCGCGCTTGGATTTTGATTTGGAGCAGGAGACCGCCCGGGCTTTGGTGGAAAAGCGGCACCTGCTGGGGCAAGTGGCTCAGGAGCGCATCACCGGGGAATTTATCCGCCTGGTGGAAGGCATGGCAGCTCCACGGGTGCTGGAGGAATTTTTTCCTGTGGCTGTGCAGGTGGTGCCGGAATTGCAGGCCCTGCAGGGGTTTGAACAGCACACCCCTTATCATATCTACGATGTGTGGCAGCACACCCTTCGGGTGCTGGACGGAGTGGGAGAAGGAAGGGAAGTCCGGCTGGCTGCCCTTTTCCACGACATCGCCAAGCCTCAGTGCTTTTTCCAAGGCCGCCGGGGCGTAGGCCATTTCAAGGGCCATGCTGTGGCGGGCGGAGCGGTCACCGGGCAAATTCTCAAGCGGATGCGTTTTCCCACCCAACTGCGGGAGGAAGTGTGCCAGCTGGTGCGCTGGCACGACGAGGACATTCCCCAAACCGATGAAGCGGTGCGCCGGTGGCTCAATTTGCTGGGGCCGGTGCAGCTGCGGCGTCTGCTCCTTTTCCAGCAGGCTGACAGCCGGGCCAAGTCCCCCCGTTCGGATACTCTGTTTGCCGGGCGGCTCCTCCAGCGGATGGAGAACATTTTGCAAAGAGGGGACTGCTTTACCTTGAAGGCGTTGGCCGTCCGTGGAAATGACCTGAAGGCCATGGGATTTTCCGGGCCTCAGGTGGGGCGTGCGCTGGAACGGCTTTTGGACCAGGTGATAAAGGACCCGGAGAAAAATCAGCGGGAGATTCTGTTGGCCCTGGCCGACGGATGGGAAAGACAATAGAAAACACATCCCTTTCTGAAAATCTGATACCATAAAATAATCTTATTTTGGATATTTTGAAGGTATCAAATGAAGCGTATACTGAGAAGCGCCTTCAAGGCAGAAAGGGGAAGAACGATGGAAAAGAAAAAGTATTTCACGGTGTATCGCATGGCCGTGGTGGGGTTGATGAGTGCATTGGTCTTTGCCTGCACTTTTATCCACATCGATGTGCCGGTGCCCATGAGCAACAAGGTGATGATCCATTTTGGCAACATCATGTCCCTTTTGGCGGCGCTGCTCTTTGGGCCGGTGACCGGAGGACTCTCTGCTGGATTGGGTTCGGCCATTTACGATTTGACCGATCCGGTGTATGCGCCGGAGGCCTGGATCACCTTTCTGATGAAATTTGCCATGGCCTGGACGGCAGGAATGATCGCTCACAGCGGCAAGGCCCACGGGGAACGAAAAGGAAAAAATATCCTGGCGGCGGCGTGCGGTGCAGGGACTTATGTGTTTCTCTATGGATGTAAAACTGTGGTAATGCAGCGCTTTGTCATGGGTGCGGTATGGCAGGCGGTATGGCCGGTGGTCATCAGCAAATGCAGCGTTTCTCTTTTTAATGCTGTGCTGGCTTCGGTGTGCTCGGTGGCCCTTATGGAGCTGCTGCGCCGCCCCCTGACCCGGGCCGGTGTATTTGATCGCCTGAACGGGCGGTAAAACAAAGAAAAACAATGGAAAAAAGGCCTCCTTCGGAGGCCTTTTTCTGTGTCTTTTTGTTGCGGCGAAAAATGGGATATGTTATAATCAAAAATACATATTGTGGCGAATTTATCCAGATATTTGGGGAAAGTGAATGGCGAAAAAAGGGAGGTTGGCATGAAAAAAAGACCATTTTTTCGGATGGTATCGGCATTGGCTGCCATATGGGTTTTGGCGCAAAGCGGAGGCGTTCTGGCCTATTCTGTGCGTCAGTCCACCATTGAAAGCGGGGACGACAGCCGTCTGGCATCGCTGCACCAGTTAATGGAAAAGCAGGCGTTTGCCACGGCGGCTGACCGGGAAAAGGCGATGGAGGGCGCGGAATATCTGCTGTTTGACAGTGCTTATGCAGCTGTGGAGGGCGGCACATTTCCCTATCCCAACAGCGGCGGTTATGTGATGAATGTGGATGACGGCGTTTACCAGGTGGAGGTGAAGGCCGCCGGATGCTATGCCTATTCCAAGTATGCTTCCTATGTGATCTATGGGGAATTCGGGGAAAAATGCTGGCTTCGGGATGAGGATGGACGGGAGATCACCCACGCCGATGAGCTGACAGGGGAGATTCTTCGGGATTTTCTGCTGCGCTATGGCCAGATGGGGGAGCATTTGCGGCTGGATGGAGTCCATTCGGTCACATTCCTGGCCGGGGATGAAGAAGGGTTTTATTTTACGGAATATTCCAGCGATAACGACCCTTTTATCCGGCTGCGTTATGTGACTTATGAGGATTTTGCAGCCTCGGCCCAAAAGGAAAATACCGCGATTTGGTTCCTGGACAGCAATCCCATGGAAAACGATGAGAACTCCGGGAATATTCTGCCCCAGCCGGAAGAGGCACAGGACATACAGGTCTTGGTGTATCTGGACCCGGCTTATAGCCGCCAGGTGGAGCTCACCGTGAAGTCGGGGGAGGCCGTGGGGGCTTTGCCCATGCCGGAGAGCGTGGAAGGGGCTGTGTTTGCAGGATGGTACACCGATGCGATTTCCGGAGAGCGGGTCACCGAGGCCACTGTGTTTCGGGGAATCTCTTCTGTGGTTCTCTATCCCCGGTATCAGCCAGTCGCAGCAGGGGAACGACACACCGTCACATTGCAAAACCAGCAGGATGGAAGCAATCTTGGTATTTGCCAGGCGGTGAATGGAGATGTGTGGAATCTGCCGGAGCCTGTGATGCAGGGGTATGTCTTTGCAGGGTGGTATGACGGGGAGGGCCGTCTCTATCGCAATGGAGACACCATTGCACTCAGCGGAGATATGGTCCTGTATGCCGCTTTTGAGAAAAGTGCAGCCCAGACCACCATCACTTTGCAGATCGGAAATCCGCTGATGACCATCAACGGCGTGGAGCAGATGATCGATCCCCAGGGAACTGTGCCGGTTTTGCGGCAGGATCGCACTTTGCTGCCTGTGCGGGCGGTGATGGAAGGCCTGGGCGGCACGGTGGAGTGGGACGGAGCGAACCAGACGGTTTCTTTGATCCGGGGGGAGCAAACGCTGTTTTTGCGCATTGGCAGCACGATGGCCTGGGACAAAGACGGCGTCCAGTTTGTTCTGGACAGTGAGCCCATTCTCCTCAATGACCGCACAATGCTGCCCATCCGCTTTGTGGTGGAGTATTTCGGCGGCACAGTGGAATGGGTGGGAGAAACCCAGACTGTGGAAATTGTGGGGTGAATTTTACCCGGAAGCAGGTGTTTTTCACACAGCATGTGGCATCTGTGGAGAGAGAGACCTATACTAAAGTAAAACTCAAACATGAATCAGGGAAATTTCTTTTCGTGGGAGATAAGGAAGAGAGATTGCGAAAAAACAGGGAGAAAAAGGATTTAAAATATGTGGGAGTTTTTTGAAAAGTTAGATGAGATGGTGTATGTATCCGATGTGGATACCCATGAACTGATCTACATGAATGAGCATCTGCGGAATTCATTGGGATATCAGAACCATGAAGAATATGTGGGAAAAATGTGTTATGAGGTGCTGCAAGGGGCCTCCAGCCCCTGCGAGTTCTGCACCAACAGCCAGCTGAAGGAAGGGGAATTCGTCACCTGGACTCATAAAAATCCGGTGCTGAACAAACGGGTGTTGTTGAAAGACAGTATGATCCATAAGAATGGCCGGAATTATCGGATTGAGCTGGCCATCGATGCCGATTCCGAGGCTGCGTGCCAGAGTACATATTATTATGCACGCAGCGAAACCATACTCAACGAATGCATCCAGCAGATCTTTTCCACCACCAATGCGGAAGAGTCCATCAGCAGGATGCTGGCCTATATCGGCAAAACTTTTGCCAGCGACCGGTCCTATATTTTTGAATTTACTGAAAATGGCGTCGCTACAAACACCTATGAATGGTGTGAAGAGGGAGTGGCGCCTCAAAAGGATTTTCTGCAGAACATTCCCATGTCGGCCATTGATTGGTGGCTCTCTTTGTTTGACAAAGATAAGGTGACCATTATTTCGGATCTGGAAGATATCCGGCAAGAATATCCGGAAGCCTATGCCATCTTGAAGCCCCAGGACATTCACTGTCTGGTTGTGGGCCCGATCAAAGAAGAAGATAAAGTCATCGGTTTCATCGGTGTGGACAATCCGGATAAACAGATGATGCCTATGATCGAATCCTTTATGACGGTGATCGGCTATTTTACCGTCACCCTTTTGCGGCGGCGTGATCTGCTGGGGCGGATGAACAACCTGAGCTATCACGATCAGCTGACAGGGGCCTACAACCGCCATGCCATGAACGAGCAATATGGGGAACTGCCCATGGACTCGGTGGGTGTTATTTATTGCGATATCAGCGGCTTGAAAGAGGTCAATGACAACCAGGGGCATGAAGCGGGTGACCGGCTGATCCGCCATTGCTATGATCTGATCTGCCAGGAAGTTACAGACGGCAAAGTCTACCGGGCCGGCGGCGATGAGTTTATAGCGGTGTGTGCCGATTGCAAAGAGGAGGACTTTCAGAATAAAGTTTTCCAGCTGCGGCAGAAGGTCAAGGAAGATCAATGCCATATCGCAGTGGGCTATGTCTGGTCGGATGAAAAACCCCTGGAACTGGAAAAACTCATCGCTCAGGCCGATCAGGTGATGTACCAGGACAAACGGGAATATTATAGGATCAACCGGCACCGCCCCGGCGTGGAGCGCCGCCATGGGGGGATGCAGCATTTTCTGGAGGAAAATCCGGTTCAGACTCCGTTCCAGCGCTTTTTGAAAGATTCCGGCGGCGATATGGAATCGCTGTTTCAAGCGGTGTCCCAGGATAATGATTCCAGCTATTTTTATCTGGGGGATATGCAGAGGGATCTTTACTACATCTCGGACAATATGCGCCAGGATTTCGGATTTGAAAGCAATCTGGTTCCAGGGCTTTTGCAGCGGTGGGCCCAGCGGATCAGCACCCCCGAATTCCGGGATTTGTTCTGGCAGGATATCACAGGGATGCTGCGGGAAAAGCGCACCATCCATGATCTGCGCTATCGGGTGCAAGATGCCAAAGGCAACAACCAGTGGATCCGCTGTTATGGCATTTTGAAGTGGAACGAAGACAAAACGGAGCCTTTGTTCTTCTCCGGCCGGGTCACCCATCAGGACCTCAATTTTGTGGTAGACCCCATCACCGGCCTGCCCCGGGAACAGGTGTGCATCCAGCAGATGAAGGAACTGAAAAAAAGCGGGGAGAAAACCATTGTCATCGGTTTCAGCCTCAATGGCCTGACTGCCATCAACAGCACCAGAGGACGGGAATACGGCGACCGGCTGCTCAAGCGGGTAGCCGATGCTTTGATGGAGAAATTGTCCTGGAAAATGTCTTTTTACCGCTTGGAAGGGGCCCGGTGCATGGCTGTTGTCAGTCCGGTGTGTGCGGACGAAGGGCAGGAAAGTCTGGTGGAACAGATCCGGGATACCATTTGCACGGTCTATAACGGTATGGATATTTCCGTGCAGAACCCCTGCCCCTGCGGCGTGATCCAGTATCCCAGCGAGAATATGGCAGAGGAAGACCTGGTGGAAAACCTGGTTTCCCTGATTCGGGTGGCCAAACAGGAAAGCAAGCGGCTTTTTGTGGATTATTCGGCGCACAGCATCCAGAGGATCAAGGAAATGTCCAATCTGGCGCTGGCATTGAGCCAGGATGTGGACAACAATATGGAGAATTTCCGCATCGTTGTTCAGCCTGTTGTGTCCGCGGGAGACGGCCGGGCCATTGGGGGAGAAGTGCTGCTGCGGTGGTCCTTTGAAGGAAAGGATGTTTCGCCGGGAATCTTTATCCCGCTTCTGGAGGAAAATGGACTGATCCAGCGGGTAGGCCGGTGGGTCTTTGAGCAGGCCGTGAGCACCTGTGTCCGCCTCCATGCCTATGACCCTGCTTTTTACCTGACATTTAATGTGAGTTTGCATCAGCTGTCCGACAGCACTTTGCTGCCCTTTATGAAAGAGACGCTGGAAAAATACAACCTGAAGGGATCCAGCCTGGTGGCCGAGCTCACCGAAAGCGCGTTGGATGAGCATCCGGAGCAGTTGAATCATTTTGTGCAGGAATGCGAAAAAATGGGGCTGTATATCGCTCTGGACGATTTTGGAAGCGGCTATTCTTCTCTGCGGATGCTTTTGCAATATCCCTCCAGCATCATCAAGCTGGACCGGTCTTTGGTGCAGGAAATGACCGAGTCGGAAGCCAAGATGAACTTTATCCGAAGCATTGTGTTTGCCTGCCATCAGTTTGGAAAAACGGTGTGCATGGAAGGTGTGGAGCAGGCCGAACAGAATGAGATCATTCTCAATACAGGCTGCGATATGATCCAGGGGTATTATTATTTCCGCCCTATGGAGCTGCGGGACCTGTATCGCCTGGTCAGCCAGATGTGATGGGAAAGGAGAGAGCGGGATGCGGAAGGAAAAAGAGCATGAGATCGTGGAAGAAGCCCTTCGCACTTTTTTGCATCGCTATTTCACCCAGCGGGATATCCCGGGGACTCTGGAGCTGCTTTCTCCCGGCTTTTTTGGCGTAGGCATCTGGGAAGGGGAGCGGGTTCTGAGCAAAGAGGCCTTTGCGCAGATGATGAACTCCAAAGTCTTTCAGAAGAAGAGTCCCATATCCTATACCATCGCTGATTTCGCGGCCCGGGAACGGGCGGCGGGATGTTGGGATTGCAGCTGTATGCTGTCCCCTGAACAGGAGCAGGAGGAAAATTCTGCTCCTGTGCGGCTGACGGCAGGGTTTCATTGGGAAAATGACCGGTATTTGCTGGATACTCTCCACCTGTCCCAGGGGAGAACAACCGTGCGGACGGGGGATTTTGCGGCCTTGCAGTTTGCCACCCGGGAAGGCGGAAAAGAGCGCAGACAGGATCTGCGGGAACGGATGGAGCTGCTGGGGCAGGTCATGCCCGGCGGAATACTGGGGGGATATCTGGAAGAAGGATTTCCCCTGTATGTGGCCAATCAGCGTTTTCTGGATATGGTTGGCTACAAAAATCTCCGGGAGCTGGAGGATGCATTCCAGGGTTTGATCATCAATATGATCCATCCCCAGGACAGAAAACGGGTGCGGGAAGAGCTGGCCGGGCTGCGCTGGCCAGGAGATCAGTATGAGATCCAGCATCGTTTGAAGAGAAAAGACGGCAGCAGTCTGTGGGTACATAACATCGGCCGGCGCACTGTGGCGGTGGACGGCCAGGATACCATCGTCAGCGTGCTGGTGGATATTTCCCGGCAGGTGCACAGCAGAGCCTGCCTGGAACGGGCGGCTCTCACCGATCCCCTCACCGGCATACGCAACCGGAAAAGCGGGGAAGCGTGCATTCAGCAGCAGCTGCAGCAGGTCTCCCGGTATTTGTTCGTTATCATCGATTTGGACAAATTCAAGCATGTGAATGATATTTATGGTCACGACCAGGGCGATGAGGCGCTTTGTGCCGTGGCGGGAATGCTGCGCCGGTCTTTCCGAAAGACCGATGTGGTGTATCGGCTGGGCGGCGATGAATTTGCCATTTTTGCATCGGACTGGGACGATGTGGCCCCGCTGAAAAGCAAGCTGCAGCGGCTCATCGACTCCTATCGAACGATGATGGAGGAGAAATGGCCCGAGGCCGGCTCCACTTTGTCTATGGGTGGGGTATACAGCAGCCGGCCCGTTCCCTTTCAGGAACTGTATCGCTTGGCAGACCAAATGCTCTATCAGGTGAAAAAGAGCCAGAAAGGGCGTTGCGTTCTGAAATCTTTGGAATGATACTATTTTGACCACATGGTCTTGGCGTACATAGGAGGAAGAAAAATGCCCAATCCCCTGAGAAAAAAACAACAGGGCTTTACTGTGCAGGAAATGCTTGTTGTCATAGCGATCACAGTGATCCTGCTGGGGGTTTCCATTGTGGGTGTGGTGGCCTATGTGCGTCATTTGCAGCTGAAGGAGCTGGACAATGCCGCCCGGGAGATCTTCATGGCGGCCCAGAACAGAGCCATATTGATCGGCAGTGATAAGGTGAAAAAAGCTGTTGTGAAAGAAGATGACAGCAATCAGATCGAGCATGTGGAGATCATACCCAGCGAGGGGGACGAGGCCACCACCCAGATCACCGTCTACTATGTGCACAGCAGCGATGAAGAGGCCATGAAGGAGCTTTTGCCCCAGGAGGCTATTGACCCTGCTTTGTGGGATGGGGATTTTTACATTTCCTATGAACCGGAAAGCGCCAGCGTGGTGGATGTGTTCTATTCCGATGACACCTTGCCGGTGGAAGGGGAGCTTGCCGACTTTGCCGATTTTTATATGCGGTGGCGAAAGGCGGACAAAGAAGAACGGATGAAAAGCCGTCCCATGATCGGCTATTATGGGGGCGAGTCGGCTGAAAGCGGCACGGCCCTGTCTCTGCGCACGCCGGTGATCCAGATCACAAATGACAACGATCTGCAGGTGCAGGTGACTCATTGGGTTCCCCGCACTCTTCAAATGCTGGGGCAGGCCGACCAGGTGAGTCTGGAGGTGGAGCTGGAATACCAGGGACAGAAGATCCTTCTGACCCCGGCCATGGAAAGCCAGGATGAAAAGTCCGACATTGCCTATTTGACTTATGTGAGCACCTGGACCCTGGAGTCTTTGGAGGAAGGCAAGCATTTTGCTGATCTGTTTCCCACTCCCGGCACAACTTTGACCTATGGGGACGATTTTACCATTGTGGCCGAGGTGTCCTATACAGGCACACTGAAGGTGAATGGCGCCCAGAAAACAGCCCAGGACAACAGCCTGTTTGCCAAAGACAGCGGCGGGGACACGGCCTATATTACCTGCCTGCGCCATTTGCAGAACCTGGATAAAACCTTTTTCCAGGTGGAGGGCAAGACCCAGGCCCAGCAGCTGGGAGATGTGGAAAAGGTGGAAGATTACATTTTTCAGCCGGTGGTGAATGAAGAACTGGAAAGCTACGACGGCGGCGGGTTTGCCATCACCGGCCTGACAGCCCAGAGCCGGGAAGATCAGCCTGCCGGCGTGTTTGGCCGGATGCAGGGAACGGAGAGCGCCTACCGGCAGCTGAAAAACATCCATTTGGTGGATGCCAGCGTGACAGGAGGTAACACCCCCACCGGCGCTTTGCTGGGAGAAGGGACATTTGTGTCCATCACCGGCTGTCAGGTCTATTGGAACAACCGCCGGGAAGATGGAACTACCCTCCAGCAGCTGCTGGGCAACAGCCAGGATGTCCTGGATTATCAGATCACCGGCCAGGAAATGGTGGGCGGTCTGGCGGGCCGCTTGACAAACGGGACGGTCACAGGGTGCTCCGCCTCTACTTTGGTGAGCAGCAACCTAGCCGCCGGTGGTCTTGTGGGCCAAGGGGCCGGTGTGGAGATCGCTCAGTCTTATGGGGCCTGCTATCTCCAGGCGCCGGAGGCCGCAGGGCTTGTGGGACAACTGAACATAGATGAAACGGTAACGGTGGACAGCAGCTATGCCGTGGGCTTTGTGCAAAGTCCGGAAAAAGGCATGGCCGCCGGGCTGTGCCTGGGCATGGGTCATGGGAGGGTCACATCCTCTTACAGCGCCATGCTGTTTACCACAGGAAATGTCAGCAATTACCCCTTGTGTCAGCAGGGAAGTTATGAAAAGGTCCGCTATCTGGATTCCAATCAGTTCGGCTTTTCGTCAGAACATAAAGGCCTGGCTCTCTCTTATGAAAAACTGCTGGATGAGAGCCGGTGGGATTC
Organism: Ruminococcaceae bacterium AM07-15; assembly: GCA_003477405.1. Classification (GTDB taxonomy): domain Bacteria; phylum Bacillota; class Clostridia; order Oscillospirales; family Butyricicoccaceae; genus Pseudobutyricicoccus. Next base: position 92,251 of record QUDE01000008.1, on the reverse strand, counting down.
CCTGTTTGGCCGTGGGACATTTGATTCACTCAGCGCCGCTCAATCGCACCCTTATAATTTGCAGACCACCCTGTCTCTCACCAGCTATCGGTATCCTGGCCTTCCCTCTCTGGAGCATTGGGGAGACTGGGGCGCCCAGTTCCAGAAGGGCAGCCTGGTCTATTATGAACGCTATCAGGACGGCAGCTATGGCTTCAGCGGCGGCGATGTCAGCCATCTGAAAGACGATCGACTGGTGACAGAGGACGGTTATGCCGTGGCCTACCAGAGCACCGATTCCATTGCGACCCTGGGGGCCACGCTGGAAGTGACCTATCAGGGGGAAACGGGAGAAGAGACAGAGAAGTTTACCTATCAGAAGGAAACAGACTACTATGTGATGAAGGATGTGCAGGATCTGGGGAAGGAAAATGACTATTACCTTCTCCCCTTGCCCACACAGGTGGTGAATACCACCCATGCTTCTACGGATTTTTATCAGAAGATCACCATCCAGCACATCACAGAGGATATGGTCAAAGAGTACTATTACAATCCTCATTTTGCCCACGATCCCCGGTATGCCATCGCCATTCTGGACTATGAAGAGGGACTGGATCTGGATCAGATGGCCCGGCAGCTGCCGGTGCTCCTTCGGTCCCCCCGGCATCTCTGGGATCTGAGCAGTTTTGATGCCTATTTTGCCAGCCAGAACCAGTATCGGTTTTTGCAGCATCTGGACCTGGATTATACTGTTTACCAGGCCTATGATCTGTTCACTGGAAACTGGAAACAGCATCCGGTGGGCACCAGCTACCAGAGTCCTTTCCGGGGCAATTACAATGGCGGCTTCCATAAGATCCGGGGTGTGCAGCTGGCCACCACCGATCTGAACGAAAAAGAATGCTCCTATGTGGGATTGTTTGGCTACAGCACAGGCGTGCTTCAGGATGTGGTCTATCAGATGGATGAGAACCAGGCCCTCCAGATCAACCGCAAAGGGAACAGCACCCAACCCCTCTATGTGGGCGGGTTGGTGGGCTATAACGGCGGCACGGTGGAAAACTGCGCTGTGTATGGCGGAGAGATCCGGGCCAGCTGTTATGAGCAAAGTATCGTCTATCTGGGCGGTTTGGCGGGGCTCAATGAGGGCTATATCCATTCCAGCACGGCCCAGACAAAGACCGTGACCGCACAGGCCAACCTGTCCGATGCCTATGCAGGCAGCTTTGCAGGCCGCAATGGGCCAGGAGGCACCATCGACCAATGCTATGGCGTGGGCAAGGTGGATGTCAGCCGGGCCCGGTATGGCACGGTGTATGCCTGCGGTTTTGCCGGACGGAATGAAGCGACCATCCGGCGCAGCTATGCCGCGGCGGCTCTTTCCGCCGAAGGCGGAGCCCTGCGGTTTGGTTTCTGTGCCGATCCCACCTATGACTGCGTTTATCTGGATCAGGGAAACTTTTCCTATCTGGGTGAAAACTACGGAGCGCAGTATGAGGATGATGGGGCCACTTCGGTGACCTGGGCCCAGCTGGCCGGAATGGAAGAGAGCACGGCGGTGGATGCCATGGGCATGGGAAAAGCGGTCGCCGCTGTGGAAACAGGAGATTATCCCTATCCCGGCACATTGGTGGGGGATGAGGGGACATATATTCATTATGGTGCCTGGCCGGATCGGATGGATCTGGGAAGCATGGGCGTCTATTATTGGGAAGAGCTGGTTATTGATGGGGTTTCTTCCTATCATCTCAGCGCCATTTCCGATGGAGGAAATCAGGCCATTTACAGTTCTACTCTTTCGGAGGCCCACGGGGACAATGGTGTGGTCACCCAGTATGGCTATGGCTATTTCCACCAAAGCTCTTTGAGCCGGCCTACGCTGAAAAGCCAGGATGTTTATTGGAACGACAGCCCCTTTTCTGTGAACAGTGCCACAACCAATCCAGAAGCCAACGAGGCGCTGCGCCACTTGATGGGTGAGCAATATCAATTTTATAGCTATAACACCTGGCAGGAAGACCAGGGGCAAGGTCTGCACTTGGTGGTGAATGAAGAAGAAAATCAGGCAAGCATCCAGCCGCCAGTGGGAATCTGGACATTGAACGGCAGTTTTACAGTTCGTTTGAATCCTTTGTTTGCGGCATCGATGAGCGCTATGGCGCAGGAATTGCCGGGAACCACGAGCAATCCCTATCAGGTGCGGTCTATCCAGCAACTCCAGTTTATCAACTGGTACGCATATCGGGGGGAGAAGACTGTCGATCGGGTGGCTGCGCCAGGAGGCGGGGAAGGTTATCTCTTCCTCAATAACTGGCTGACAGTTCAGCAGGGACGACAATATTCCTGGGTGCAGACCCATGATCTGGACGGCAGCCAGGTGAAAGATTACACCCCTATTGCAGCGCTTTATGACAAGATTGCTGAGGGAACCAAACCGGATACACCGGGGAAGATCATTGCTTGGTTCAGTGGAAGCTACAATGGAAACGATTACACGATTCAGGAACTGTCCATTTCCACAGAGCATGTGAACACCACTGGCTTGTTTGGCGTGACAGTCAATGCAAATCTGAGCAACATTGTTCTGTACTCTCCCAGCGGTAAGGCTACTATTTCTGCCACCAATCCGCAGAATAGTTCAGAATACAGAACCTGGTATGCCATTGGTGGATTGGTGGGACTTGCAGCGAATACGGGAGAGAGCAACCGCTCCATTCAGAACTGCGCTGTGGCCGGATACACCATTTATGACAATAACTCTGGCTGTGAATACGGCGGAGGCGGTGTAGGCGGGCTGGTAGGCATATGCAATATGGCTTTGAGCAAGTGTACAGCTGTCACCCGTATCGAATTGAATTTCAGACACAGCGATGATGCACGAAACATTCGTGTGGGTGGTATAGCCGGTTCCTGCCAAAAAACCATCACCAACTGTTATTCGGGAGGAAGCATTGTCCAAGGAGAGAATTTGTTGGAAAATTCGAAATCCAATCTTCATATCGGCGGCATCACCGGCGGCTATTTCATGAAAACATTGAATTTCGCCACAGTTGCTGGTTATACGCCTCCTCCCATTCAGGCCGGTTTGGAAGATAATAAAGTGCCGGAATGGCTGGTTACCACATTCCAAAATTGCTATACATATGTGGATGTGGATGCCAGATTGAAGCAAAGAACACAGGCCGGCGGCAGTTATTATGCCATTGGCGGTCTGGGAGAAATTTTACGCAAAGAGAATTCTTCCAGGTTGGCGAACTATAAAAAATGCTTCTATCTTGCCCAAACAGCAGACAATAGTGCATTGGACAGATCAGAAAATGTGCAAAACTGTTCCTATAAAAGCCTCTCTTCCGGAGATGCTTTCAAGAGTTTGCAAAATGCCGGATTTTCCACTGTCACCACCGAAACAGACCAGGGAGACTCTTTGGATGGACGGTACAGTTTCGGTAACGATCTCAGTCTGTTGGGCAAAGATTATCCCTTCCCCACCATTCTCACCCAGTCCAGCGATCTGGTGAAAAGCGGGCTGGCCAATGTGCATTACGGCGACTGGCCCTTGGAAGGTATCCGCCGTCCCAGCGGCGCTCTGCCGGTAAATCTGGATCTTTTTGCCGATTATTCGGAGGAAAAAGGAGGAGCGGTCTGGGAGGAAACCTTCACTTTGTCCGGTGTGGAGCCGGGAGGAAAGTGGCAGGTGCAAAGTGCTGCGCCGGCAATCGCTCAGGCCAAGCTGACAGGCAGCTCACAGAACGACTGCACCGTACAGGTCACAGCCCTTCAGGCGGGCAGCACCACAGTGACGGTATCCTATCAAGTGAATGGAAAGACCTATACCCTGGATGTGACGATCAATGTGACAGCCAATCTGCGCCTGGCCGCGGCCGATCCCTTGCCGGTGAAGGTATTCACCGAGGAACGGGTGGAAGTGCCGCTGGAATTGCGGGATGGGGAAAACAAGTCTCTGCCCGAAAAGCTGAAAGAACAAATTCAGCTGACTGCGCTGACAGCGGAATTTGATCCTGCCTACTTCACCCAGGTGGAAACCGATTTCAGCGCCATTTCCCTGGCAGCCGAAAGCCGTCAGGCATTGGGGGCCACCCAGATGACGCTGGCCTATGGTTTCACCTATGGCGGCGTCGGCTATCAGGCCACCAGCGCCCTGTCGCTGGAAGTGGAGACGGCGGAAGTGCAGCTTCCCCCATTGGAATTTGTGCTGAAAGCAGGGGAAACAGAGCAGAAGCAGAATTACACCGCCCAGGATCTGGAATTGTGGATGAACGGCGAGAAACAAACTGTGGAAGAGATCCACATTGTGGAGATCGAAGAAGTGGGCGAAGAAATGCGGGAGATGATCTGGGCCCAATGGGCTGTGGATTCGGATGGAGCAGAAATTCCCGGCACTGTGGAAATCACCGCCTATGCCCAGGAAATTTATCTCACTATCGCTTCGGTGCGGCTGCGCATCGCCTTCCAGTATGAAGGCCGGATCCATATCCAGTGGCAGTATCTGCAGGTGAATATCCGGGATCAGGCAGAAGGGGGCCAGCCATGAAAACAGCTTTGAAAAGAAAACTCCAAAGCCAGCGGGGAGCCTCCCTGCTGTTGGCCCTGCTGTTTCTTGCGCTGTGCTCTCTGGTCTCGGCCACCATCCTGATGGCGGCGGTGTCCAATGCAGGCAAAGCCCGCAGCAATCTTCGGGAGCACCAAAGCTATCTGGCCCTGTCTTCGGCGGTGGATCTCATTTGTGATGAGATTGTCCGTTCGGAATACCGGGGAAAATACAATTACAAGGAAAAGGAAGTAGTGGAGGAAATGTCGGTGAAAGACCCGGAAACCGGTGAAGAGACCATTGAAACGACCACTTATTACTACTTCACTCAGCTGGAAGGCAGCTGTGCTTACAAAGAGGCGGATACAGAATCCCAGCTGACTGGACTGCTGAAAAACGATCTGGATACCCTGTTTGCCCGGCAGATCGAAAGCACTTTGGATAGAGACAAGTTTGCCACATTGACTCTGCAAAGGGGAGGCATCTTTACCCACACCTGGAAGGTACATCCCCAGACCGGTACAGCACTGGACGAAAAAGAGGTGGAGGTACAGCTGAAAGTGGTGGAAGAATCCTATGCCATTGAGCTGACGGCCCAGCTGGACGGCTACCAGCTCCAGGCCGAGCTGACTCCCAGCACCAACCGGCCTTCTCTGCCCGGTACGCTTTCTCAAGGAGATAACAAAACGGAACCGTTGCAGTGGAAAGTGGGCTGGATCACCACCGGAGAGGAGGAAGAATGAACGCCATGAAAAACAAGCTGAAAAGCCAAAAAGGGGAAACCCTGGTGGAGCTGCTGGCGGCCATTCTGATTTCTGCTCTGTCGGTGGCGCTGCTCATGAGCGGTGTGGCGGCCTCCATCCAGATGATCCGCAAAAGCGATGAGACCGATGACCGGTTTTACCAGGCCCTTTCGGCGGCGGAAAACCGTGAGACTCCCGTGGCCGAGGGGGTAGAGTCTGACGCTCAGGTAAAGGTCACAGAGGGCAGCGGGGAGGTCCCGCTCCCGGTGCAGGTCTATGGCACAGAGGAGCTGTATTCCTATGGCTTGAAGGCGACCGGCCCATGAGAGCCATGAAAAGCAAGCTGAAAAGCCAGAAAGGCGTGACTTTGGTGGAAGCGGTAGCGGCGGCGGGAGTGCTGGCTGTGCTGGCCCTGATGCTCCACACCGGCCTTTCCATGGCCCATCGCAGCTACCAGCAGGTGACAAGCCAGGCGGAAAGCCGTCTGCTTTTGTCCACGCTCACCGATCTGCTCACCCGGGAGCTGCGTTTTGCCCGGGATGTGACCCTTTTGCCCGATGGCACCCTGGATTACTACACCAGCATCAGTTATGGCCGCCGGACCGTTCTGAGTCTGGACGATCAGGGACAGCTGCTGGCCAATGGCCGGCGTATGCTTTCCACCGGTGCTTATGGGAATGGCACCGGCCAGATCGAAAATTACAAGATCACCTATGAAGACGGTGTTTTCCATGTGGAATTGCAGGTGTCCGGGGTGACAGGAGAAAATCAAGCAACCAGTTTTTCCGTCCGTTGTCTCAATGGAGACCGGGGGGAGGGAGGAAGTATATGAAATACACAAGACTGGGCGACCTGCTGGTGGGCAGCGGGGCCATTACCCAGCAGCAGCTCCAGCAGGCCCTGGCCATCCAGAAGGAAAACGGCAAGCGGCTGGGCGATGTGCTGCGGGACAGTCATATCATCACCGAAAGCCAGGTTATCGACGCTCTGATGGCTCAGCTGGGCCTGGAATTCATCGATCTGAATTCGGCGTCCATTTCCTCGGAGATGGCGCAGCTGGTGCCCAAGAGCCTGGCCAAAAAGCACCGGGTGGTGCCGGTGCGGGCCACCCGCTCGGAACTGTACCTGGGCATGAGCGATCCGCTGAATTTTGCCGCCATCGAAGAGGTGGGAGCGGCTACACGCCGTCAGGTCATTCCTATGATCGCCACCGAGGAGGCCCTGGAGCGGGCGTTGCAGAACCTGTACAGCAACCAGGGCACCATGAAGGCCATCGAGGATATGCGCCGGGATCTGGACACCAACCAATATGGTTCGGCGGTGCGGATGGGAGAGGAATTCCAGCTGGCCGCCGATGAGGAGGACGAAAATGCCGCCCCTACCATCCGGCTGGTCAACTCCATCATCCAGCGGGCCTATACCGAAAAGGCCAGCGACATCCATCTGGAGCCTATGGGCACGCAGCTGTCCATCCGTATGCGCATCGACGGCGCTTTGCGCCATATCATCACTGTTCCCCGGGAATTGCAGATGTCGGTGATTTCCCGCATCAAGATCATGGCCCAGATGGACATCGCCCAGAAAAACATCCCCCAGGACGGCCGTATCAATATGACGGTGCAGCAGGAAAATCTGGATCTGCGTGTATCCACTTTGCCCACCATTTATGGGGAAAAGATCGTGATCCGTCTGCTGCGGAAGGATGAAAAGATGGTTTCGGTGGAGGGCATCGGCCTGCGGGGAGAAAACCGGAAGAGATTCCTGGACCTGATGGCCGGGAGCCGGGAAGGGGTGCTGATGGTGGTAGGCCCCACCGGTTCGGGCAAAACCTCCACATTGTATACCATGATCGATCAGAAAAAGAGCGAAGAGATCAACCTGATTTCCCTGGAAGACCCGGTGGAATACCACATGGAAGGGGTCTGCCAGGTGCAGATCAACGACCGCACCGACCTGACCTTTGCCAATGCTTTGCGGGCGGTGCTGCGCCAGGACCCGGACATCATCGCCGTGGGCGAGATCCGGGACGGTGAAACAGCGGAGATCGCCATGCGGGCCGCCATGACGGGCCACCTGGTGTTCACCACCATCCATACCAACGATGCCCTTTCTTCCATCGACCGTCTGCTGGACATCGGGGTGGAGCCTTATCTCATCGCCGGCGGCGTGCGGGGCATCATCTCCCAGCGGCTGGTGCGGAAAATTTGCCCCCGGTGCAAGCAGGCCTACACCCCCTCCCAAGAAGAGCTGGAGCTTTTGGAACTGCCCCAGGGTGACTACCAGTTTTACCGGGGCACCGGGTGTTCCGAGTGTTTCCATACCGGCTACCGGGGCCGGACAGGTGTGTTTGAAATCCTCACCATGACCCCGGATATGCGCCACGCCATCCATCAGAAGGATCGGAAGGCCATGGAGGAAGCGGTGCGCCGCTCCACCTTCCGGCCCATTCTGGAGGATTGCGCCCATCTGGTGGCCGAGGGCATTACCACCACAGAGGAAATCGTCAAGGTCATAGGGGGACAAGTGAAATGAACATAGAGAGTTTGATCGAAAAAGCCAGGGAGCAGCGCTCATCCGATGTGCACCTGGTGCAGGGACTTCCCCCCAAGTGCCGGGTGGATGGAAGCATACAGAACCTGGAAGAGGATCGGCTGGACAAGGAGCAATGTCTTCGGTTTGCCCACGAGCTGGCCGGGGAGGATTTTCCCCAGCTGGAGCAGGCCGGGGAGGTGGACCTGGCCCGGACCATTGCCGGGGTGCGCTGCCGTATCAATGTGTTCCGGCAGCAGGGGGCTTATTCCGCTGCCATCCGTTTGCTCAATGACCATATCCCGCCTTTGGAGGAACTGGGGCTGCCGCCGGTGGCTCAGGAGTTCTGTTCCTATAACCAGGGTCTGGTGCTCATCACCGGCGAGACCGGTTCGGGCAAATCCACCACCCTGGCTTCGCTGCTGGACCGGATCAACCACACAAAGCCGGTGCACATCCTCACTCTGGAGGACCCGGTGGAATATATTTACACACCGGACCAGAGCCTGATCAACCAGCGGGAGATCGGCCGGGACACCATGAGCTTTGCCGCCGGGCTGCGGGCTGCGCTGCGTGAGGACCCGGATGTGATTCTGGTGGGTGAGATGCGGGATCTGGACACCATCCAGACCGCCCTCACCGCCGCAGAGACCGGGCATCTGGTGTTCGGCACGGTGCACACCAATTCGGCGGCCGATTCCATCGACCGTATCGTGGATGTATTCCCGGCCGAGCGGCAGCAGCAGATCCGCTTGCAGCTGTCCATGACCCTGAAAGCGGTGCTTTCCCAGCAGCTTCTGCCCAAGGCCTCGGGAAGCGGGCGGGTGCTGGCCTGCGAGGTGATGAAAACCGACGATGCCATCCGCAATCTGATCCGGGAGGGCAAGACCCCTCAGATCCAGAACGCCATTCAGACCGGCGGGGCCATCGGCAATATCCTGATGGACCGGGCGCTGCAAAACCTGTACCGCAGCGGCTCCATCACCCGGGAGACCATGGAGCAGGCCATGCACGCACCGCCTTCGCCGGCCCAGGGTATGGGAGCGGCGCCCTTGGGGGCCCGGCCCCGGGGATTTACCCGATAGACAGGGGGGAAAAGCGTGCCAACCTATCGTTATGAAGCCGTGGGCGGCGATGGCCGGAAGGCCGAAGGGGTGCTGGAAGCATCCGATACCGCCCAGGCAGTGGCTCAGATCCGCCAAAGCTATGATGTGGTGCTCAAGCTGGAGGAAATCTCCGCCCAGCGCACCGATTTATTGGAAAAATACCAGAAGCTCAACCTGAAGGTCTTTGCTCTGATGTGCCGCCAGTTTTCCATCATCCTCCAGGCCGGCCTGCCATTGAACCAGGCAGTGGACCTGGTGGCCTCCCAGGTTTCCGACCGGATGCTGAAAAAGCTGCTGGGTCAGGTATCCCAGGACATCGCCAACGGCTGGAGCCTGTCCTATAGCTTTTTGCAGCGGGGCAAGGGAAAACTGCCCGCCGTGTTTGTGGAGACCATCCAGTCCGGGGAGGAATCGGGAGATCTGGTGCGGGCCTTCCAGCGGATGAGCACCTATTACGACCGGATGAACAAGACACGGAGCAAGGCCATCGGGGCGCTGATCTATCCCGCTTTCCTGTTGATGGTGGCGGTGGGGGTCATTCTGGTTATCATGACCTTTGCTGTGCCCACCTTTGCTTCCACCTTTTCCGGCATGGATCTGGAACTGCCTTTGACCACCCGGATCGTCATCGGCCTTTCTGACTTTTTCAGCAAATACATCTGGGTGATTCTGGCTCTGGGGGCCGGCGGATTGTTTGCCCTGCGGCTGTATGCCGCCACCGAAAAAGGGCGGGTGCATATGGCCCGGGCCCGGCTGACTTTGCCCATCTTGGGCAAAGTGGCGCTGATGACGGCGGCCAGCCAGTTTTCCCATACCATGTCCGCCATGCTTTCCGCCGGAATGCCCATTCTGAAAGCACTGGACACCGCTTCCCGTTCGGTGAGCAACGCCTATCTGTCTCAGCAGATCGGGGATACCATCCCCGGGGTGGAAAGCGGCCAATCTTTGGGCGAGTGTATGCGCCAATGCCCGGATCTGCCTCCCATGCTGGTGAACATGACCGCCATGGGCGAGGCCACCGGCACCCTGGAATCGGTGCTGGAGATCCAGGCGGAATTTTATGACAACGAGGTGGATGTGCTGTCCGCCCGGGCCTTGTCTCTGCTGGAGCCCATTATCATCTGTATCATGGCGGTTTTTGTGGTCATCATTTTGCTGTCCATCTATCTGCCCATGTTCCAGCTGTACGACGCCATTTGATTGAAAGAGACCTTCAAAGGCGGCACCCCCCGCCTTTTGACGGATACAGTATTGCATCCTTTGCCGGGAAGGCGAAGGGAAAGTATAAGGAGGAGTCAATATGAATCTGAAAGAGAGACTGCGGAAGAAAATGAAGCGCTCCGGCGGCTTCACCCTCATCGAGATGCTCATCGTGGTGGCCATCATCGCCATCCTGGTGATCGTCTCCATCCCCATGGTAAAGTCCAGCCTGGACAAGGCCAAGAAAGCCACTGACGACGCCAATGAACGTGCCGCCAAGGCTGCGGCCATTGCTACATACTATATGACTGAGCCGACACCGCCGCCCAGTGCAACATATTACTATGATGCTGATAAGGGCGAAGTGAAGAGCGCAAAAACAGATATCAAGGAGTATGGTCAGGGAACAAAGAAAAACGATACGGATAGCAAAGGCCGGACAGGTATTGTCAAAGTAGTTGTCAATGCTTCTGGTACAGCAGAAGCAACCTGGGAATCTGCGGGCGCTTAATTATTTAGTATCCATAGCATCTAATCACCGCCGGGGGTGGGGTGGCCCCCGGCGGCACAAAACCTCTGTGGGAGAGGGCCGAATGTTCGGCCCTCTCCCAGGGCGGTTTGAAACAAAATGCCCGGAGCCTGGTTCTCCGGAAAAAAGGAGGATCTTCATGGACGCCCAGCAGCTTTTCACCGGATATCTGGCCTTCTGCATGGCCCTTTTGGGGGCGGCCATGGGGAGCTTTCTGGCCTGTGCCGCCGACCGGCACGGCCTTCCCACCGGCCGCTCCCGCTGCGACAGCTGCGGCCATGTGCTGGCCCCCCGGGATCTGGTGCCCCTGTTCAGTTTTCTCCTGTCCCGGGGCAAATGCCGCTATTGCGGCGCGCCCATTCCCCTGTCCTGCCTTGCGGCAGAAGGGCTGGGGGCTTTGTCCTTCGGGGCGCTGACCCTCCGTTTCGGCCCGTCTTCACAGCTGGGGATGCTTCTGGGGGCGGCGGCGCTGCTGTTATTGCTGTCGCTGATCGACTGGAAGGAGCACATTCTTCCCGACCGGCTGCTGCTGGTGCTGGGCGTCTGGCGCCTTTTCTGGGCCGTTCTCCTGGAGGAGAATTGGCGGGAAACCCTGCCGGATATGCTCCTGGGGGCTTTGAGTGTGTCTCTTCCTCTGCTGGTGTTGTCCCTTGTCATGGACCGGCTGCTGGGAAAGGAGACCATGGGCGGCGGGGATATCAAGCTGCTTTTTGTGTTGGGGCTTTATCAAAGCTGGCTCCAGATGATTTTGCTGGTGTTTTGCGCCTGTGTACTGGCCCTGTTGTTTGCGGCCTTGGGGAAGAGCCGGGGGAAAGAGATCCCCTTCGGCCCCTTCCTGGCCATGGGCTGGTTGGTGGTGACTTTGTGGGGTGAAGGCTGGGTTCAGTGGTACCTGAGCCTGCTGATGTAAAAAGAGGAGCGTATCAATGGGAAATAGACGGAAAATTGGATTTGACCTGGGCAACCACAGTTTGAAAATTGCGGTGTCCAAAGGGGATAAGCGGGAATATCATCAGGTGCTTCTGCCGGAAAATCTGATGGAAGAAGATCAGATCACCATGCCCCATGCCTTTTCGGCCTTTTTGAAAAAGACCAAAAAAGAGCTGGGCCTGCCCAAAGGGGAGGCCGGACTGGTTCTGCCCGGCGGTCAGGTGATCTGCCGCCTGGTGACCATGCCCCGGATGCTGGAAAGCCAGCTGCTGCTCAATCTGCCCTATGAGTTCAGCGACTTTATCCGGGGAGAACCCCACCAGTATCACTGCGATTATGCCATGTGCCGTCCCACCGGCCCGGAGCCGGAAGAAGGGGAAGAAGCGGAGATGACCATGATGGCGGCCGCTGTGGAAAAGCGGCAGGTGCAGGAATATGTGAGTATGTTTGCCGCCGGAGGCTTTCCCCTCAAGCGCATCCTGCCCCAGGAGATGGCCCTGATCCAGTTGGCGGAGGCTTACACCAAGGCCCACCCCGGAGAAAGCGAGGAATTCTGCTTTATCGATCTGGGGTATCTGTCCACCCGGATCTTTGTGGTGCAGGGGGACCGGATCAAAACCACCCGCCGGATTCCGGTGGGCTGCCGTCAGCTGGACAGCGTGGTGGCCGATGTGCTCAATGTGGATGGATTTTTGGCCGACAGCTATAAGCGCAGCAATTACCAGGGGATTCTGGAGCATCCCCGGTGTGTGGAGATCTATGAACACATCGCCGTGGAGGCGCTGAAGCTGATCAATTTTTATCACTTCACCTATCGCCAGAATCAGCTGGCCGGTGTGTATCTTCTGGGCGGCGGGGCCGCCATCGCCCCCTTGCGGAAGATGCTGGAGGAAACTCTGGGGCTTCCTGCGCTGCCGGTGGAAGGGCTGATGGGCGCCAGTGGGCAGCCGGTGGACAATATAGGCGCGCTGGCCTGCGCCGCCGGGCTCATTGCCTGTGAGGAAGAGGAAGGATAAGGAATGAAACTCAACACCGATATTGGCCGTTTGGTGAAGGGAAAAAAGGAAACTTATCCCACCAAAAAACGGATGAATCTGTATTTCAAGGTGGATCGCACCACCGCTCCCGCCACAGCGGCCCTGTACATTTCCTTTGTGGTGGTGGTTCTGGTGGCGCTGTCCAAAGTGATGATCCTGGACCCCTGGCTGGAAGTGCGCGGCCTGGAGGAACAGGCCCGTCAGCTGGAGGAGGAGAACGCCGCCCTTTTGCTCCAGCTGAAGGATTTCAGCAAGGTGCAGGAGGAATATCTGCGCATCGCTCCCACAGAGGAAGAACAGGCCCAAGGGGATATTTTGGAAGTCTTGCAGCTGATCGACGGCGTCATCCGTCCTTCGGCCCAGGTCAAGCAGGTGTCTGTTTCGGAGAACAAGGTGCTGCTCACCTTTTCCGGCGTCACTCTGGGAGAAAGCGCTCAGCTGGTTTCCCTGCTGGAGCAGTCGCCTTTGGTGACCGGGGCCAGTGTGGATACCGCCGTCTCCCGGGAGGAGGACCAGGGCTTGAGCGAGGTTCATGTGTATTTTGAAATGAATGTGGAGAAAGAGGTGCAGCCGTGAGGAAATTGTCCACCCGGGAACGGGTATTGCTGGCCATTTTAGTGGTGGTGGCCGTTGTCAGCGGTTATGTGCTGCTGTTCTCCATGCCCCTCAATGAAAAGATCCAGACCCTGGGCCAGGAGATCATGGAAAGCGAAGATCTGAAAACCCAGCTGGAAAGCCGGTGGAGCCAGCAGCAGCGGCTGCAGCAGCTGACGGAGCAGCTGAAAAAGCAGGAGGGAGAAGCCCGGTATATGCCGGAATATGACAACCTGCAGGCGGTGATGGTGGAGCTGAACACCATTTTGGCCGATTGCCAGGAATACTCCCTGGCTTTTCAGCCGGATGACCCGGAGGATGCCATCTATGCCCGCCAGGCCACCATCCCTTTTACCTGCGGCAGCTATGACCAGGCGCGGGATGTCCTCCAGCGGCTGCACGACAGCCCCTTGCGGAATCTGATCACCGATGTGCAGATCACAGAGCAGGATGATGGATCGGTGAAAGCCACGGCCACTATGCTCTTTTTCGAATATCAGACCGATTTTCAGCCTGCGGAAAAAGAGGAAACCACAGAAGATTGACAAAGGCGAAAGAAGAAAAAAGCCGCCCTTCCATTTGGGAAAGGGCGGCTTTTTGCACTGTTGTGCTGTTACAGCGAAATGGTCTCTCCGGGAGAAACCAGGATGCGGCCGTCACACTGGAAGCGGGCGGCGTTTTCCGGATCATAAAGCAGGCCGTTGTCGCTGGGGCAGGTATGCACCGGGATGCTGTGGCGGGCGCCGATGAGGGCAGCACAGCGGGAGGCCTCGGATGCATCCATGTTGTAAACACCATCGATGGGTAAGATGGCATAATCCAGCTTCATGGGGGCCAGGGTCTCTTCCATGGCGGGAATCAAGGAGGTGTCACCGGAGGCATACACAGTGACGCCGTCCAGGGTGATGACAAAGCCCACACAGCAGGAGGGGTCATGGTTTTTGTTTCCGGCGGGCACGGCCTGCACCTGAATGTCCCCCAGAGTGAACTGGCCGTAGTGCCCCCCTTCCAGAGCTTCCTTCCAGGTGATGAGGGCGCAGCCCGGAGCCCGGGAGGGCTTATCGATGCAGTTGTGGTCGTAGTGATCGTGGGTCACCAGAATCAGATCCGCAGGTTTATCGTATCCTTCCCCGGCAAAGGGGTCCACATAGATCACCTTTCCCTGGGCGGTTTCCAGCCGGAAACTGCCGTGGCCCTGATAAAAAAGTGTTGCCATAGAATGATGCTCCTTTCTGATTGAGGAGAAAATGGATGGTCTTTTTTCTTGCTTTCATTGTATCATGGCCCTTGGGGAAAGGCAAAAAAATTTGACATGAGCGGGGAAAGTGGTATGATAAATAAGGGAGTTTTGACGATTTTCGTCAAAACTCCCTTCTATGACCAAAAAGAAAGAGAGGACGAAAATGGAGAAAAAAGTAAAAAGATTGCTGTGGTTCGTTTTGGGTGTGGTGATCAATTCCTTCGGCATTGCATTGACCACCAAGGCCGCGATGGGGACATCCCCCATTTCCAGTGTGCCCTATGTATTGTCTCTGTGGCTGCCCCTGTCTTTGGGACAGTTCACATTTATTGTCAATATGTTTTTCATTCTGGCCCAGATTCCTCTGCTGCGAAAGGAGTATCAGCCGGTGCAGCTGTTGCAGATTGGGGTCAATGTGGTTTTCAGTTTGTTTATCGATGTGAGCATGAGTCTGCTGGAAGGGTTTACACCTTCCAATCCGCTGATCAGTCTGTTGGCCGTGGTGGCTGGATGTGCCACTTTGGGGCTGGGGATCAGCATCGAGGTGGCGGCCGATATGCTGCTGGTGCCTGGCGAAGGGGTGGTAAAGGCCATCAATCGCCGGGTGGGTGGCCGGTTCGGCACAGTGAAGGTGATGTTCGATCTCAGCTGTGTGATTATTGCGGCTCTGGTGTCGGTTTGCTCCATGGGCGGCATCCGGGGCCTGGGAGTGGGCACACTGGTGTCGGCTCTCATTGTGGGGCGGTTTGTCAATCTGTATAATAAGCGCCTGCCCCTCATCCCTCATGTGGCCGGACTGAAAGAAGAATAGAATAAAAAAGCGCCGCAAACGCGGCGCTTTTTTATTTTACCGGTCACTCGTGCATCAGAGTGCCAATGCCTTCGGCAATATGGCCCATGGCCTTCATGCCTTTGTGGGTGTATTTCTTCATATCCCGGCGCATCCGGGGCGTCATATAGGTTTCTGCTGTCATGGATATGGCAGCGCCCAGCACGGCGCCGGCTGCAATACCCATGGCAAACGATGAGCCTTTCATTTTTGAATCCACCTTTCTTTTGAAGGATCTTTGTTAGTGTCTCCGGGAGAAAGGTGGTTATTCCGGACCGCCCCAGCCAAAAATCGACAGTTCCACCCGGCCGTCCGGACGAAAAACAATCCCCTCTTTTTCCAAAAGTTGCCGTTGACGGCCTGGAGCGCCGAAGGCGTTTCCCGGGGCCATTTCCCCCCGCCGGTTCACCACCCGATGGCAAGGCACATCTTCATAGGGACATTGGGCCATAGCGGCCCCGACGATCCGTCCGCCACGGGGGGAGCCGCACAGAAACGCAATCAGTCCATAGGTGGCCACCCGGCCGGGCGGGATCTGGCGCACCAGATCGTAAATTTGCTGGCGAAATGTCATAGGGATCTCCTTTGAAAAATCCCCGGCGGACAGGCCGCCGGGGATACGGATCAGTCTTATACTTCCATGATGACGGGAAGGATCATGGGGCTGCGCTTGGTCTTTTTGAATACATAATCGGACAGGCAGTCCCGGAGAGTGGTCTTCAGGCCATTCCAATCCCGGATGCCATTGCGGGAGCACTCGGTAAGGGCAGCGGAGGCGGCCCGGCGCATTCCTTCGGTCAGCTCCTCGGCGTCCTTTACATAGACAAAGCCGCGGGAGACGATATCCGGTCCGGCCACCACCTGGTTGCTGGCACCGTCGATGGTGACAACGGCCACGATCAGACCGTCCTCCGACAGGTGCTTCCGGTCCCGCAGCACCGTCTGGCCCACATCGCCTACGCCGCTGCCGTCCACCAGCACCCGGCCGCAGGGCACAGTGCCGTTGAAGTGGGCGCTGTCACGGGTCAGCTCCAGCACTTTGCCCACCTGGGAGATGAAGATGTTCTTGGAGGGAATGCCGGTGGAACGGGCCAGGCCGGCATTGATCTGGAGATGGCGGTATTCGCCGTGGACGGGCATGAAGAAGCGAGGCTTGGTCAGGGCCATGATCATCTTCAGCTCTTCCTGGCAGGCGTGGCCGGAAACATGAAGATGGGCCAGTTTGTCATAGACCACCTCGGCTCCACGGCGGGTCAGCTCATTGATGAGGGAATAGACCGATTTTTCATTGCCGGGGATGGGGCTGGCCGAAAGAAGGATCTTGTCATGGGGGCCCACTTCGATCTGCTTGTGGGAACCATAGGCCATGCGGTACAGGGCGCTCATAGGCTCTCCCTGGCTGCCGGTAGTGATGATGCACAGCTGATCGTCGGTGTATTTCCGGGTCATGCTGATGTCGATCAAAGTGCCCGCAGGGATGTTCATATATCCCAGTTCGGTGGTCACTTTCAGCATATTGTCCATACTCCGGCCGGAGAGGGCCACTTTGCGGCCATACTTCACGGCGGCGTTGATGATTTGCTGTACCCGGTGGACATTGGAGGCAAAGGTGGCCACGATGATGCGCTTGTCAGTGCCTTTGAACTGGGCTTCCAGGGCCTTGCCCACGCTGCTTTCGCTCATGGCAAAGCCGGGGCGTTCGGCGTTGGTGGAGTCGGCCATCAGAAGCAGAACACCCTTTTTCCCCAGTTCGCCGAAGCGGGTCAGGTCGATCATCTCCCCGGAGATGGGGGTGGTGTCGATTTTGAAGTCACCGGTGTCGATAACAGTGCCCACCGGGGTTTTCAAAGCGATGGAGACGGCATCGGGCACCGAGTGGTTGATGCGGATAAACTCCACTTCAAAGCTGCCGGCCTTGAAAGTGGAACCGGCGGGCTTTTCGTAGATTTTGACTTTTTTCAGATTCCGGTGCTCGGAAAGCTTCAGCCGGATCATGCCGGCGGTGAGGGTGGTGCAATAAATGGGGGCATTCACATCACGCAGCACATAGGGCAGGGCGCCGATGTGGTCCTCGTGGGCGTGGGTGATGAGGAAGGCCCGCACCCGGTCGGCGTTCTTTTTCAGATAGGTGATGTCGGGAATGACCAGGTCCACACCCAGCATTTCGTCGTCAGGGAAGGTCATGCCGCAGTCGATGACCACAATGTCGTTGCCATATTCAAAGGCAGTCATGTTTTTGCCGATTTCGTTCAGGCCGCCCAGAGGAATGACCCGCAGCTTGTTCTTGTTGCTGCGGCCCCGGGACTCCTGGGGCTTCTTGGATTTTTCCACCGGATTTTTCACCGAGTCGATGGCATCCGCCGCTTTTTCGATTACCGCTTTGGAAGAATTCCGATTGGATTTGCTCTTGGCCGGAGCTTTCCTGGCCGCGGACTTTTTCTGGCCCGTGGGCTCGGCGGATTTGGCGATAGATTTCTTCTTTTCACCGCTTCTCGAGCGGAAAAAAGATTTTTTCGCGGCAGACTTTTTAGGCCCTTCGCTGCCCGCAGGCTGCGAAAGACCGGTTTCTTTCTTCAGTTGTTCAGACATTTGATCACTACTCCATAATGATAAAGATTTTTTTATGTTCCATGCGGCCATACACACACCGTACGGCACCGCAAAAAAGTCATAAGAAAGAAGGCCGGGGCCGAAGGGCGCCGGTCGATGAAAAAACAGCTTCGCCCCTGATTTTGTTCCGGCGGGACGAAGGAAATGCTCCAACAAGGGAACGGTACTTATAAGTAGTATACCACGGATTTATCAAATTTACCAGTTTTCTTTTTGGATTTTCGGCAGATTGCATATTTTCTCCCGGGCAATTCCATAATAAACCCATGGAAAGCGGGGAGAACCATGGAAAGAAAAGAAAAAATACTTTATGCCCTCACCGGGCTTCTGGCCGGGATGCTCAGTGGATTTCTGGGCACAGGAGGGGGAATGGTGGCGGCGCCCATGTTCATGGGGCCGCTGAAACTGCCTCCGGAGCGGGCGTTGGCCACATCCATTTTCGTTCTGCTGCCCCTTTGTGCCCTGTCGGCTTTATTTTATGGAAAGCAGGGGCTGGATATCACGGCGGCGCTGCCCTTTTTGCTGGGAGGGGCCGGAGGGGGGCTGTTATGCGGGCTTTTTTACCATAAAATCTCCCCCAGGTTGCTGCAAAAGGTCTTTGCCTTGCTGATGCTTTATGGGGGAGTGCGCAGTCTGCTGGGATAAGGAGGGAGAAGGATGCTGCTGTTGGATCTGTTGGCGGCCTTGGCCGCCGGGGCGCTGACCGGCGCCGGGGTAGGGGGTGGTTCTTTGCTGCTGCTCTATCTCCTTCAGGTGAGGCAGATAGAGCAGCTGACGGCCCAGGGCATCAATCTGCTCTATTATGTGGCCGCAGTAGGCCCCTCTCTCTTTTTTCATCTGCGCCACGGGCTGGTGGAAAAAAGGGGAGGGGCCATTGCCCTGTGTCTGGGCATACCTGGCTGTGCAGCCGGAGCTTTTTTGGCCAGGTGGATCGAGCCCCAGCTGCTGCGCCGCCTGTTTGGTCTTCTGATGATAGCCGTAGGAGTGTGGCAGCTGCTGGGGGGGAAGAAAAAGAAGAACTAAATTTTTTGGGATGGGCCTGCGTCCAGAAAACTTTGCAGAATCAGGGAAGCAGCCACGGCATCCACACGCTGACGCTGCTTTTTCCGCTTTTTTCCCGCATCGCTGAGAATGCGGTTGGCCATCACCGAAGTCATTCGCTCATCCCACAGCTTTACCGGCACCTGGCATTTTTCTTCCAGACGGCGGGCAAATTCCTGGCTGCTCTGTGCCCGTTCTCCCTGGGTGCCGTCCATATTGGTGGGCAGCCCCACCAAAACCAGCCGGGGCTTTTCCTGGGCGATGGTCTGGCACAGGGTTTCCAGCAGCCGGTCCTTGTGATATTCAGTGATGCTGTAAGCCCGCCCGGCCAAAAGCTCGGTGGCGTCGGAAAAGGCCACGCCGGTGCGGGTGTCCCCCAGGTCCAAGGCCATAATCATAGCAGCAATGCCTCCTCGTCTCTTCCCCTTCCTGCGGGAAGGGGAGAAAAATTCAAAATCACATTTATCATATCATACACCCTCCTGGGTTTCCAGGTGAAATGTGTCATATATAACACAATGAACAAAGTGGGTGAAAAAATTAAAATATTGAAATAAATATAAAATTTTAAAGAACCGGATTGACAAAAAGAGGGCCTTAGAGTATACTCTAAAGCAATGAAAGCCCGGGACACAAACCACCGGTCTATCATTACCAACATCTTCCCTTTTCAGGCAAAAGCGCACGGCTTCCCCCCGTGCGCTTTTGCTGTATCTGGAGAAGATGAGAAACAGAGAAAAAAAGCTTGACCTTTTCCGCAGGGCATGGTATTATAGGAACACCTGTCGGGGTCTTTTTTTTATGCCTTGCAGGCGTAAACCCCGAAAAGGGAGGCAATTTATTTAAGGAGGTGCCGCAAATGCGCGTTAAGGTAACACTGGCGTGTACGGAATGCAAGCAGAGAAACTACGATTCGAAAAAGAACAAGAAGAACGATCCGGATCGTCTGGAAATGAAGAAGTATTGCCCCTTCTGCAAGAAGCACACCTTACACCGGGAAACCAGATAGGCCGCAAAAGGATGGAGGTGCAGCTTCATGGCTGAAGAAAACAAGAACCTGGACACCCAGAAGAGCGCCGGCAAGAAAAAGCAGAAACAGGGCAACATTTTCTCCCGCGCTGGCAAGCGGATCGCCAAATGGTTCCGCGAGCTGGTGAGCGAAGGGAAAAAAGTGGTCTGGCCCACTGGCAAACAGGTGGTCAACAACACCTGGGTGGTCATCCTCTGCATTCTGCTGGTAGGTGTTTTTGTGTGGGTGCTGGACATCGCTTTTGCCACCATCCGCGATCTGCTGGTAGGCATCCTGTAAAATCCATTGGTTCGGCAGGTGGGAGCGTCTTATGTCTGAAAATGCCAAGTGGTATGTGATTCACACATACTCCGGCTACGAAAACAAAGTGGCCGCCACGATTCAAAAAACAGTGGAAAACCGCAAGCTGGGCCATCTGATCTTCGATATCCGCGTGCCTATGGAAACCGTGACCGAGATCCGGGACACAGGCAAAAAAGAAGTGGAGCGGAAGATGTTCCCCGGCTATGTGCTCATCAAAATGCTCATGACCGATGAAAGCTGGTATGTGGTCCGCAATACCCGCGGCGTCACAAGCTTTGTGGGTCCTGGCTCCAAGCCCGTTCCTCTCACCGAGGACGAGGTGGCAGCCCTGGGCGTGGAAAAGCGGGAAGTCCGGCTTTCCTATCAGGTGGGCGACAGCGTCAAGATCATCGACGGGCCGCTGGAAGGGTTCGTTGGCATCGTCAAGGAGATTGCGCTGCAGGATCAGCTGGTGACCGTTATGGTCTCCATGCTGGGAAGGGAGACACCGGTGGAACTGAAGTTCAACCAGGTGGCTTCCATGGAAAAATAGCTCCAAAAACCAGCTGGCTGGTTTTTGATACCGGAGGCGATGGTTCGTTTCCGGGTGGGAGGGCGCCCAAGCGTCCAATTTTACCACATTTTTGCTAAGGAGGTGCAACGAAAGTGGCACAGAAAGTAGTAGGTTTGATTAAACTGCAGATCCCCGCAGGCAAGGCAACTCCGGCTCCCCCGGTAGGTCCTGCCCTGGGTCAGCACGGCGTCAACATCATGGCGTTTACAAAGGAATTCAACGAGCGTACAAAGAATGACGGCGATCTGGTGATCCCTGTTGTTATCACCGTTTATGCCGACCGTTCTTTCTCGTTTATCACAAAGACTCCCCCTGCAGCCGTTCTGATCAAGAAGGCTTGCAAGCTGGAGAGCGGCAGCGGCGAGCCCAACAAGAACAAGGTGGCCAAGCTGCCGAAGGAAGAACTGCGCAAGATCGCCGAGCTGAAAATGCCCGATCTGAATGCTTCCAGCGTGGAAAGCGCCATGAGCATGATCGCCGGTACAGCGCGTTCTATGGGCGTCACCATCGAAGAGTAAGAGACGCCCCCGCGGAAAATCCGCGGCGTGGGAGGATGATTCCGAAATACCACAAACTAGGAGGATTAAAAAGTGCGCAGAGGTAAGAAATATGTAGAAAGCGCCAAGCTGGTGGATCGCGCCAAGCTGTACGATCCCGCCGAAGCGCTGGATACCGTGATAAAGACGGCCAAGGCCAAGTTTGACGAGACTGTGGAAGTCCATGTGAAGCTGGGCGTTGACTCCCGTCATGCTGATCAGCAGGTGAGAGGCGCCATCGTGCTGCCTCACGGCACCGGCAAGAAAGTCCGTGTGCTGGTGTTCGCCAAGGGCGACAAGGCCAAGGAGGCCGAGGCCGCCGGAGCCGATTATGTGGGCGCTGAAGATCTGGTGGCCCGCATCACCGGCGAGAACTTCTTTGATTTCGATGTGGTCATCGCCACTCCCGACATGATGGGCGTGGTTGGCCGTCTGGGTAAAGTGCTGGGCCCCAAGGGCCTGATGCCCAACCCCAAGGCCGGCACCGTCACCATGGATGTGACCAAGGCCATCAACGAGTCCAAGGCCGGCCGTATCGAGTACCGCCTGGACAAGACCAACATCATCCACTGCCCCCTGGGCAAGGTCTCCTTCGGCACTGAAAAGCTGACCGAGAACTTCAACGCCCTGCTGGGTGCCATCGTCAAGGCGAAGCCCGCCGCGGCCAAGGGACAGTACATCCGCTCCTGCGTGGTGGCTGCCACCATGGGCCCTGGCATCAAGATCAACCAGGCTCGTCTGACCGACTAATCAGGTTTTTCCTGTTCTTTCTTGACAAACCATTGGTTTGTTGATAAAATAATAGCGCTCATTCCAAAGACAGCAGGTGAACTGCGGTTCCCAACGGCTCTGTGCCGCCTGCCGAGGATGCATTGTTCCATTTTATAGTATGGATTTACTGTGCCCTCATGTCCTTTGGATGTGAGGGCACTTATTCTAAACGGAGGTGAAAACAGTGCCGAACGCAAAGGTTCTGAGCGAGAAGCAGGCCATGGTGGCCCAGCTCGCTGAAAAGATGAAGAGCGCCACATCCGGTGTACTGGTGGACTATAAAGGCATCACTGTTGAAGAAGATACCAAGCTGCGCAGTGAGCTGAGAAAAGCCAATGTGGAATATACCGTCGTGAAAAACACCCTGGTACGCTTTGCTGCCAACCAGATCGGCTTTGAAGAGCTGGACGGCGTGCTCCATGGCACAACTGCCATGGCTGTGAGCATGGACGATCCCACTGCTCCTGCCCGTCTGCTGGCCGAGTTTGCCAAGAGCCACGACAAGTATTTCAACATCAAGGCCGGCTTCCTGGAGGGCAAAGTGGTGGATGTTGCCACCGTTGAGTCCCTGGCTGCCATCCCGCCGAAGGATATCCTGCTGTCCACTGTGCTGGGCACCATGATGGCTCCTGTGGCCGCCCTGGCCCGGGTTCTGCAGGCCGTGGCCGACAAGAAGAGCGAAGGCGGAGAGGCTGCTCCCGCTGCCGAAGCCGAAACACAGGCTTAATCATTTTCATTAAAAACTAATTGGAGGTACACTATAATGGCAAGCGAAAAGATTGCACAGCTGATTGAAGAAGTGAAAGTTCTCTCCGTTCTGGAGCTGAGCGAACTGGTACATGCCCTGGAAGAAGAGTTTGGCGTTTCCGCCGCCGCTGCTGTTGCCGCTGCTCCTGCTGCTGGCGCTGCTGCTGGTGCTGCCGCTGACGAGAAGAGCGAGTTCGATGTGGTTCTGGCTGAAGTTGGCGCTTCCAAGATGGGCGTCATCAAGATCGTCAAGGAGATCACCGGCCTGGGCCTGAAGGAAGCCAAGGAGCTGGTCGACAACGCTCCCAAGGCCATCAAGGAAGGCGTTGGCAAGGACGAAGCCGAAGAGATGAAGAAGAAGCTGGAAGACGCCGGCGCCAAGGTCGAGCTGAAGTAAGCTGTTTTTCCATCGTATTAAAAAGAGACGGGATCGCTCCCGTCTCTTTTCCTTTCCCCGCTTTTTGCATTTCCAGAAGAAGGCTCCTTCCTGCGGGCAAGATGCCTTGCATGATGAGGGCTTTTTTGGTATACTATTTTTAATTATTTCGTCTTTGGGGCAGCAGGCTCTGAAGAAGGGAAAGGGGGTGCCCCATGGAGAAATTGATCGCCCGCATGATGGAGTCGGGAACCCGGCTGGCCTTTGCACTGCTTCTGGTGTTCTGCGCCATATCAGCATTCACCAACATCTGGCTGGCTTTGGGTGAGCTGGCCGTTGTGGTGGTGCTTTATATCGTCTACCGGGCCCGGGCCAAACGGCGGCGGGCCGATATTCGCCGGACAGTGGAAACGCTTTTGTTCCAGGTGGATGACGCATCGAAAAATTCCCTGATGAATTTTCCGCTGCCCACCGCCATCCTCCGCATGGATACCGGGGAAGTGGTATGGAGCAATGACAGCTTTTATGAGATCACCGGCGCCCATGAGCGGATGTTCAATCTGCACATCACCGATGTGATCGAAGGTTTTGACACTCGCTGGATCATGGAGGGGCGGAGCAAGTGTCCCTATGAAGTGGCGGTAAACGGCCGGAAATTCGATGTATACGGCAACATCGTCCGCTCGGGAAAAGACGCTTCCAGCGCGCTGCTGGTCACCATGTACTGGGTGGATGTGACCGATTATAGCGAACTGCGCACCAAATACGAGCGCACCCGTCCGGTGCTTTCCATTTTGGTGCTGGACAGCTATGAAGAGCTGATCAAAGGGGTTTCGGAAAGCGAAAAATCCAAACTCACCGCCCAGGTGGATGAGGAGATCAGCAACTGGGCCGAGCCGGTGCACGGCGTGGTGCGGCGGCTGGACCGGGACAAATACCTGTTTTTGTTTGAACAGAAAGATCTGCTGGAGTTTGTGGAGCGGAAGTTTGATCTGCTGGACAAAGTCCGGGAAATCAAAAGCAGCACCGGTATCAGCGCCACCATTTCCATGGGCATCGGCAAGGGCGATACCGATCTGAACGAGCTGTATCAATATGCCCGTCTGGCAGCGGATACCGCTTTGGCCCGGGGCGGCGACCAGGTGGTCATCAAGAGCAAATATGCTTTTGAGTTCTATGGCGGTCACGCCAAGGAAGTGGAAAAACGCACCAAGGTCAAATCCCGTGTGGTGGCCAATTCCCTGCGCCAGTACATCAGGGATTCCTCCTATGTATTTATCATGGGCCACCAGCTTTCCGACCTGGATGCGGTGGGGGCTGCGGCCGGCATCTGTGCCGCCGTGCGCAAGTGCGGCAAGAAGCCCTATTTTATCGTCAACAGCGAACGCACTTCGGCCAAAGACCTGATCGACAAACTGGCCGGGCTGGAGGAATACCGGGAATCCTTTATCAAGCCGGACGATGCCATCTTTATCGCCGATTCCAATTCGCTGCTCATTGTGGTGGACACCAACCGGCCGGATTTTGTGGATTATCCCGAGGTGCTTCAGACCATTCAGCGGGTGGCGGTCATCGACCATCACCGGCGAGCGGCCAGCTATATTGAGAACTATGTTATCAGCCTCCATGAGCCCTATGCCAGCTCCACCAGTGAGCTGGTTACAGAGCTTTTGCAGTACATCCTCACCAGTTCCCAGGATCTGAAAAAAGAGGAGGCCGAGGCGCTCTTGTCCGGTATTTTCCTGGATACCAAGAGCTTTACCGTCAAAACCGGCGTGCGTACCTTCGAGGCCGCCGCCTATCTGAAACAGTGCGGCGCCGATACGGTGGAAGTCCGCCGCCTGTTCAACAACAATTTCGATTCCTACATCAAAAAATACCAGATCATCAGCAACGCCGAGCAGCCCTATCCGGGGGTTTCCATTTCGGTGATGGACGAAGATACCGAACGGGCCACCGCATCCCAGGCCGCCGACGAGCTGATCAACATCAACGACATCAAGGCATCCTTTGTGGTCTTCCGGGAGCATGAGAACGATGTGGCTATTTCGGCCCGCTCCTATGGGAAGATGAATGTGCAGGTGGTGCTGGAGAAACTGGGAGGAGGCGGCAGCCTGACCATGGCGGGCGCTCAGTTCCAGGACGCCGATGTGGGAGAGGTGGCAGCCCGGCTGCGGGCGGCCATTGAGGAATATCTGGCTGGAGACCAGGAGGATGGGGAAAACAGTTCCAACGCCCCGTCGGCCTGATTTTTGAAGCAGAGCGGGAAGAGCCTGCCGCGCGGGACTCTTCCATCCTGTGTACGCGCGGAGATGGGAGTGAATGACCATGAAATTGATTTTGCTGCAGGATGTAAAGGGACAGGGAAAAAAGGGCGACATCATCGAAGCCAGTGACGGCTATGCCCGCAACTTTCTGATGCCTCGGAAGCTGGCGGCCCCGGCCACAGCCGATGTGCTCAATGCCAAGAAGATCGCCGATGAGGCCGCTGCCCGTCGGATGAAGCTGGAAAAAGAAGCCGCCCAGAAGCTGGCGGAAGAGCTGAAGGATATGCCGGTGCACATCAAGGCCAAATCGGGAGCCGGCGGCAGATTGTTCGGCAGCGTCACCGCCAAGGAGATCGCCGAGGAGATGCAGCGCCAGCACAAGGTGGAAATCCAGAAGAACAAGATCGTGCTGGAAGAGACCATCAAGAATTTCGGCACCTACCAGGTGAAGGTCAAGCTTTACCCGGAAGTGGTGGGCACAGTGAAAGTGGTCGTGGAAGAGCAGAACTGATGCAGTAGGGGGTTTTGACCATGGATGAACTTCTGGCCCGGCAGACCCCCCACAGTGTGGAGGCCGAGCAGGCGGTCATCGGAGCAATTTTGTTTGATCCCACCTGCGTGCCAAAGGTGGTGGAACTGCTCCAGCCCGATGATTTTTATATTGAAACCAATCGGATGATCTTCGATACCATCAGCAGCATGTTCACTGGGGGAAAGCGGATCGACCCAGTGACAGTGCTGGAGGAAATGAAGGCCCTGGGCTATAAGGACAAAGCCGACAGGGCCTATTTTCTGCAGCTGATTGATGTGACACCCACTTCCACCAATGTGGAGGATTATGCCAAGATCGTCCGGGAAAAGAAGATGCTGCGGGATCTTCAGCAGATCTGCAATGAGATCTTCGATCTGACCCGCAACGAGCAGGAGACGGCCAGCACCATTGCCGAACTGGCCGAGCAGAAGATCTATGCCATCCGTCAGGGGCGGGAGATCAACGGCCTGCGGCATATCAAGTCGGTGATCAAGGATGTGTATGACCAGCTGGATGAGCTGGCGGCCAATCCCGGAAAATTGCCGGGCATTCCCACCGGTTTTGCCGATCTGGACAATGCCCTGGGCGGATTGAACAAATCCGACCTGATTTTGATTGCCGCCCGTCCGGGCATGGGCAAAACCAGCTTCGCTTTGAATCTGGTGTTGCCGGCGGCCCAGAAATCGGGGAAGGATGTGGCCATTTTCCAGCTGGAAATGAGCGATATACAGCTGACCACCCGGATGATCTCCAGCGAGGCGCTGGTGGACAGCCGGAAACTGCGCATGGGCACTCTGGACGACAACGACTGGGACAAAATCGCCCACGCCTCCGCGCTGCTTTCCAAAACCAACATCTATATTGAAGACAGTTCGGCCATCACGGTGTCGGAGATCAAGGCCAAGTGCCGCCGGATGGGAAGCCGGTTGGGGCTGGTGGTCATCGACTATCTCCAGTTGATGCAGGGCTCTAAAAGTTCGGAAAACCGGGTGCAGCAGATCTCGGAGATCTCCCGTTCCATGAAGGTGATGGCTCGGGAGCTGAATGTGCCGGTGGTCTGTTTGTCCCAGCTGTCTCGCGGCCCGGAGCAGCGGCCCAACAAACGGCCCATGCTTTCCGACCTGCGGGAATCGGGAGCCATCGAACAGGACGCCGATATCGTTATTTTCCTGTACCGGGATGACTACTATAACCCGGATACCGAAAAGAAAAATGTGGTGGAATGTATCATCGCCAAGAACCGCCACGGTGAGGTATGCACCATCGAATTGCAATGGCTGGGACAGTATACCCGTTTCTCCGGCCAGGACAAAACCCATCATGAATCTTGAGGACAAAGTGCTGGCCTTTATGCAGGAAAAGGCCATGACGGCACCGGGAGACAAGGTGCTCTGTGCCCTTTCCGGCGGCGGGGATTCCATGGCGTTGACCCATTTGCTGCATCGGCTGGCGCCCCGGTTGGGTATTCAGGTGGAAGCAGCTCATTTTATCCACGGCCTGCGCCCGGAGGATGCCCCCAGGGAGCGGCAACTGGTGGAAACATTCTGCCGGGAACAGAAAATCCCCCTTTGGGTAGAAGAGGGAGACACTCTGGAATATTGCCGCAGGGAAGGCTGCGGCACAGAGGAAGGGGCCAGAGCGCTGCGCTATGCCTTTCTCCGCCGGGTTGCCAAGGAAACCGGCTGCCGGAAGATTGCCACCGGCCATCATCAGATGGACAATGTGGAGACCATTTTGTTTCATTTGTGCCGGGGGACGGGGGCCCGGGGCCTGGGAGGAATTCCGGCATCGGAAGGGGATCTGATCCGTCCGCTTTTGACGGCCTCCCGGGAAGAGATCGAAAAATATCTGACGGAAAACCACATACCCTATTGCAGTGACCCATCCAATGTGGAGAATGTTTATGCCCGCAACCGTCTGCGTCATCAGGTGCTTCCTTTGCTGAAAACCATCAATTCCCAGGCGGAAGAGCACATCAGCCAGGCCGGGGAACGGGCCCGGAAAGACGAGGAGTTTTTGGAAAGCTGTGCGGCACAGTTTTTGAAGGAACACTCCTCGGCCCCTGGATCGATAGATGCTGGAGCTTTGGCGAAAGCGCCGGATGCTGTGGCTTTTCGGGTGCTTCCCATGCTCTACCGTCAGGCCGGTGGAGAGGGGGTCCTTTCCGAAAGGCATCGCCAGGGAATGTGGGTACTTTGCAAAAGAGGCCCTTCGTCGGCATATAGCTTGCCGGGAGGAATAGAGGCCCGGCGGATCTATGGACAGCTGGTGTGCCGGAAAAAGGAAGAAAATCCGTTGCACCATACTTTTTCTCCTCGCTTTTTGAAGGAAGGGGAAACGGTGGAAGAAGGTGGCTTTCGGGTCACTCTGCACCGGGGAAAAAGAGAAGCCGGATCTGGAGAAAAAGCCTATTTTTTCCAGGTCCTCCAAGAACCGGTGCAGCTGCGCCCCCGGAGGACGGGGGATGCGATCCGGCTGAAAAACGGGCACAAAAGCATTAAAAAATGGATGATCGATGAAAAGATCCCCGTGCATCTGCGGGAAGGGATTCCCTTGGTGTGCGATGAAGAAGGGCCGGTGCTGGTGTGCGGCGGCCCGGTGCGGAGCGAAAGAAAAGAGAGAGAAAAAGACCCCGGCTGGACGGTGGTTGTGAGGAGGAAAAAGACCATGGCAAATATGCGGGACGATGTGGCGGAGGTTTTGCTGACCAAAGAGCAAATCGCCGAAAAGGTGCAGGAGCTGGGAGGGATCCTGTCCCGGGAATATGAGGGGAAAGACCCCATTTTGGTCAGCGTGCTCAAGGGGGCCTTTGTGTTTATGGGCGACCTGTGCCGCGCCATCACCATTCCCTGCTCGGTGGATTTCATGGCGGTGTCCAGCTATGGAAGAAGCACCCAGACCAGCGGAAAGGTAAAAATTATTAAAGATTTAGACACAATTATCCAGAACAGGCATGTTATAGTAGTTGAGGACATCGTGGACAGCGGCGTGACCCTCAGTCGTTTGCTGGTGATGCTGAAGGAACGGGAACCGGCCTCCTTGCGCCTGGTGACCCTTCTGGACAAACCGGCCCGCCGCCAGGCCCATGTGGACATCGATTATTGCGGCTTCCAGGTGCCGGACGCCTTCTTGGTGGGCTATGGCCTGGATTATGCGGAAAAATACCGCAACCTGCCCGATCTGTGTATCTTGAAACCCGAGGTGTATCAGGCGTAAAGCTCCGCCTCACGAAAGGTGTGAATGATTCGTTGAATAACGGCAAAATGAAGGGCATTGGCCTGTATCTGCTGCTGCTGGTGGTGCTCATCGGAACCATTGGCTTTTTGATGGAGCCCCGTAAGGAGGCCCAGTTGACCTATTCCGATGTGACCCAGGCTTTTGAAAACCAGGATGTGGCCAGTTTTGTCATCGATGAGAATGAACTGACCATGACTATGCGGGATGGCTCCAAGTTCACTTATCAGATCCCGTCCCTGGATATTTTCTATTATGATTTGGGCGAAACCATCCGTCAGCAGCGGGCGGCGGGAACGCTGACCCAGGACTTTGCGGAAAAGATGACCATGCCTTGGTGGACGGCATTTTTGCCCTATCTGATCATTATCGTCCTCTTTGGCTTGTTCTGGTATTATATGATGAACAAGCAGGACGGCAGTGGAAAATCCGCCATGAACTTCGGCAAATCCCGGGCCAAGATGGTGAACAGCGAAGACCAGAAGGTGACTTTCCAGGATGTGGCCGGGGCCGATGAGGAAAAAAGCGATTTGCAGGAAGTGGTGGAGTTTCTGAAGGCTCCTAAGAAATTCCTGCAATTGGGCGCCCGTATCCCCAAAGGCGTTTTGCTGGTGGGCCCTCCGGGCACTGGTAAAACACTGATCGCCAAAGCGGTGGCCGGAGAAGCGGGTGTGCCTTTCTTCTCCATTTCCGGTTCGGACTTTGTAGAACTGTATGTGGGCGTGGGCGCTTCCCGTGTGCGGGATCTGTTTGACCAGGCCAAGCGCCATGCCCCTTCCATCGTCTTTATCGATGAAATCGACGCTGTGGGCCGCCAGAGAGGAGCCGGTCTGGGCGGCGGCCATGACGAAAGAGAACAGACCCTCAACCAGCTGCTGGTGGAGATGGACGGCTTCGGCGCCAACGAAGGGGTTATCATCCTGGCGGCCACCAACCGTCCCGACATTCTGGACAGTGCTCTGCTGCGTCCGGGACGCTTTGACCGGCAGGTGTATATCGGTGTGCCCGATGTGAAAGGCCGTAAGGCCATCATGCAGGTTCACTCCCGGAAAAAGCCCTTTGAAGAGGATGTGGACTTTGACGCCATCGCCAAAACTACCGCCGGCTTTACCGGCGCCGATCTGGAGAACCTGTTGAACGAAGCGGCTCTGCTGGCCGCCCGCCGTTCCAAGGAGAAGATCGGCAACCGGGAAATCGATGATGCCTTCCTGAAGGTCATCATGGGCAACGAAAAGAAGAGCCGGGTCTATTCCGAGAAGGAAAAGAAGCTCACAGCCTATCACGAGGCGGGCCATGCCATCGTCACCCGGCTGATGCCTACCCAGGACCCGGTGCACCAGATTTCCATTGTGCCCCGTGGCCGGGCTGGCGGCTTTACCCTGAGCCTGCCCAAAGAGGATAAATACTATTCCTCCAAAAATGAGATGGAAGACGAGCTGGTCACTCTGCTGGGTGGCCGGGTCGCTGAAAAACTGGTGATGGACGACATTTCCACCGGTGCTTCCAATGACATCGAGCGGGCCTCCGACATTGCCCGCCGCATGGTCACCCGCTACGGCATGAGCGACAAGCTGGGCCCCATCGCCTTTGGCAGCGATCACGACGAAGTGTTCCTGGGCCGGGATATTGCCGCCTCCAAGAACTACTCCGAAGAAGTGGCTTCCCTCATCGACGAGGAAGTGAAGCGGATCATCGACGAGGCCTATCGCCGCTGCGAACAGATGCTGCAGGAGCATATGGACATCCTGGACCGGGTGGCCGCCTATCTGCTGGAGCATGAGACCATGAGCGGTGAAGCCTTTGAAAAGGTATTCAACGGGGAAGAAGCCCAGGCGCCGGAAAAAGTGGTGGAAGTGGATTATAACGCCCGCTATACCCACCAGCCGGAAGAAGAGGTACGGAACACCCCTTCTCACACGGAGGAGATCCCTCCCGAAGGAAAACATGCGGACGATCCCATGGATCATATCTAAAAGCAATCAAAATAACCTGTGAGAAAGACCTCACAGGTTATTTTTTTGCCTTCTTGACATAAAAAATGGTTTAATGTATTATGAGATTAAACAGAGAGGAGGGGTAACTATGAAGAGAAAAGCAACATTTTGTATGGCGGCGTTTTTGATTCTGACCCTCTGCGGAAGTGCCTGGGCGGACGGTTTTGTTACTGATTGGCAATCGCCGCAGCAGATTTCCGATTCGGGTAAGCAGCCGGAGGAGGAGAGATCGCCCGGGGCCGCTCCATTTTTGGATGCTTATTTTTCCGACTTGCAAGTGGATGCATGGCAGCTGGATGAAACCTATGCCACTTTGGGCAAAGTGGTAGGAGAGAACCATACCACATCCCCGGAGATCCTCCTGTATCGGCAAAAGGAAACGGTGATCACTGAGGGGAAATGGACGAGCCTTTTGGATAACGGGACCCTGCGAAAGCAAGTGCAGGAGTGGATCGAATCCCAGCTGGCCTGGGTGGCCGAAGACCAAGTGGTCTTTGCAGCAAGAGAAGGGTCTATGGGAACTTTAACCCTTTCTCCCGGTATGTCCGGAGGAATCCAGGCCTGGCAAAGCATTTTGGAGGTACAGGGCAGCTTTTTGCTTCAGCGGGTCGATGCTGAAGGAACGGTCTATGAGGTTCGCCGCGTGCCTTTTGCAGGAACCTTCCCTTTGGTGGGCGTTCACCTGGAAAACTGGACAGAATGAAGGGAGTAAAACTTGGCCTTCCATGAATTTGGCGTAATGAAAAAAGCCCCGGCTTGGGAAGAAATGTATGAAAAATACGACCTTTCTCTTTGTGGAGAAACAGCGGCGGTGGAGGACGATGAGGTGGATGCTTTGTGGGAGCATTTTGGAAGCATCCCTTGCTTTTGGCATAGCTTACAACGGCCCGCCCAAGGCCTGGCCTGTACCGGCATCACCCTCATTCCTCCTTCGTCGGCTAAAAATCTGTTGGACCGATTGCCTCAGCAGGAGCAGCTGCATCCTCTTTGGAGTGTTTTGCACAGTGCCTGGGAAAAAGGATGCTATGTGATCCATTTTGGAATATAAAAAGCCCTGTGAGAGGCACTGAGAGGCCTTCACAGGGCTTTTTTCTCAAGATGATGTTTTTCTCAATCAGGCCAGGATAGAGTCGGTGACGCCGTCTACGCCGGCCAGGAGCAGGGCCAGGAGCAGAGCCTGCTGTACGCCCTTGTGGGCATCGGTGGTTTCAAAGAACTCCTGCAGGGTGTGAGCGCCGCAATCCAGGCTGCCCATGCCCAGGCAAACGGCAGGGATGTTTTTGCCGATGGCCATGTTGCAGTTGGTGGAGCCGCCATGGAAGAAGATGGGCTCATATCCCAGATAGCTGCTGATGGCATAGGTGGCTTCCACAATGGGAGAATGGACATCCTGAGTACCGGCCGGCACATTGCAATAACGCTTGTGGGTCACGGTGATGGTGTCCTTGCCCCAACGGGCGGTCTCTTCATCGCAGGCCTCCTGCAAAGCGTTCAGGATCCGCTGGTACAGCTCTTCCAGCACTTCCTGGGAGTCGGAGCGGAGATTGAATTTGATGGTGGCTTCGGGGACGATGGCATGGATGCCGGCGTCGTTGCCTGCATGGAAGTTGGAGACGCAGAAAGAGGTCTTGGGATCTGTCGGCACCTGGAATTCGGCGATCTTGGCTACGGCCCGGGCTGCGGCATTGAGGGGATTGGCCACCTTGCCGAAAGCGCCGTGGGCATGGCCGCCGATGCCGTGGAAAGTAGCCTCGCAGGTCATGTGGCCGGTGGCTTCATAAGTGATGCCTTCGGCGCTGGGGCCGTCAATGCTGATGCTGGCGTCCACCTGGTTGTCATCCAGCCATTTGAGCATACCGCCGAAGGAGCCGATGCCCTCTTCTTCCACAGTGCCTACAAACACCAGATCACCCTTGGTCTGGATGCCGGCGGCGTCCAGGGCCCGGATCACAGACAGAGGCACTACCATGCCACGGGTGTCATCCACGATGCCAGGAGCATAAACCCGGGTGCCTTCCTTGCGGGGCTGGGGATTGGTGCCGATGGGGAAAACGGTGTCCATATGCCCTTCCATCAGCACTTTTTTGCCGCCGCCCTTGCCGGGGCGCAGACCTTCCACATTGCCGTGGCGGTCAATATGTACATTTTCAAGGCCCAGTTCTTTATACATCTCAGCATAACGGGCCGCCTTCTTTTCCTCATGGAAAGTAGGAGCTTCGATTTTGCACAGTTCAATCTGATTTTCCAGGGTCTGGTCGGCATCCTGCTGGGCGAATTCCAGGGCTTTCTGCACCTGGGGCAGGGCCAGCAGCTTGTCCAGCGTTTCCTGGATGTTGGCAGATACTTGATAACTCATCATTGACACTCCAATCGGTAGAAAATTTGCTTCCGGGTTTTATTATGGACTCTCCATGGGGTAAAATCAAGAGAAGGTGAAAACTTCGTGGCACTTGCCAAGAATGGGAGACAGCTTTTGGTGAAATTGCCGCATTGGCACAAAAAATGAAGATATTTCTTTCTATTTGTTTAGAAAGTGATATGATATACTGTAAGTATAGAAAAATTCTCTAAGGAGGAAGAAATGAATTACGCAGAAATTTTGGGAGGGATGCGCCAGTACTACGGGGAGGGGCGAACTCAGAGCTTCGAAGCCCGAAGGAAAAGTCTGGAGAAGCTGGAACAGGGACTGAAGAGATGGGGCAGCCGGTTGGAACAGGCTTTGGCGGAGGATCTGGGCAAAGCGTCCATGGAGGCCTATATGACCGAGTTGGGCCAGGTGCGGGAAGAGCTTCGTTGGCAGAAAAAGCACCTGAAGCAGAATATGGCGGTGAAGCGGGTACCCACCCCTATGACCCAGGCACCAGCCAAAAGTTTGCGCTGGCCTCATCCTTATGGTGTGGTGCTGGTGATGGCGCCCTGGAATTATCCGGTGCTGCTCAGCCTGGGGCCGTTGGTGGGAGCGGTGGCGGCAGGAAATTGCGTGGTGCTCAAGCCATCGGCCTATGCGCCCAAAACAGCGGAAACACTGGCGGCCATGGCGTCAGAAGTCTTTGATGAAGGCCATGTGCAGGTAGTCACCGGCGGCCGGGTGGAAAACCAGGCGCTGCTGGAACAGCGCTTTGACTACATCTTTTTTACCGGCGGCACCCAGGTTGGGAAATTGGTGCTGGAGAAGGCTGCCCGGCATCTGACGCCGGTGACGCTGGAACTGGGAGGCAAAAGCCCCTGTATCGTGGCGGAGGATGCCGATCTTTCTTTGACGGCCCGGCGGATCGTTTTCGGCAAATTGGTCAACTGCGGCCAGACCTGTGTGGCTCCTGATTATGTGCTGGCACCGAAAGGGAAGGTTCCGGCGCTGGTGGGAGAAATGAAAAAGCAGCTGATGATGCAGCTGGGGCCCACACCGCTGAACAATCCGGAATACCCCCGCATTGTCAATGGAAAGCACTATCGCCGGTTGATGGGACTGCTGGAAGGGGTCCGGATAGAGACCGGAGGGCGGGGAGATGAGCGGACGCTGCGGATTGAGCCTACCATCCTTACAGGAGTGACAGAGCAGTCGCCGGTGATGCAGGAGGAAATCTTCGGGCCCATTCTGCCGGTGGTGGAATACGATACTTTTTCCCAGGCCTTGGATTTTGTGGCAGAGCGCCCCCATCCGTTGGCTCTCTATTTGTTCACCCGCAGCCGGAAGACGGCACGGCAGGTGATGGACCGGCTGCAATTCGGCGGCGGCTGCATCAACGACACCCTGGTCCACCTGGCCAGCAGCCATCTGCCCTTTGGGGGAGTGGGGGAAAGCGGCATGGGTGCGTACCATGGCCAGAAGAGTTTTGACACCTTTACCCATTATCGCAGTGTGCTGTCCCGGGGAAAGGTGGAAAACCCACTGCGCTATCACCCCTATACACCGAAAAAAGAAAAGCTCCTTCGCCGTTTTCTGGGGTGAAGTCTTGGCAAAAAAGAGACGGGGTGCTATACTGCAACTATCCGGTGAAACAGTGCCGGGATTTTTGGAAAAGTGAGGGATCATTGTGGAAGTTTTGGTGAATACCTATCGTGGGCCGTTGCAGGATATGATGCACACTGGCCATATCGCTGTGGTGGATTATACCGGTAAGCTGCTTTATTCCTGCGGCGATCCGGAGAGAGTCTGTTATGCCCGTTCCTCGGCCAAGCCCATGCAGGCCATGTGCGTGCTGGAAAGCGGCGCTGTGGAAAAATACGGTCTGGACGATCAGGACATCGCTTTGTTCTGCGCCTCCCACAACGGAGAGCCTATGCACATCCAGGCGGTGCGCCGTGCTTTGGGCAAGGCCGGGTTGACGGAGAGCGTGCTCCAGTGCGGCGTCCATTATCCCTTGTATGAGCCGGAAGCCGACCGGATGAAGGCAGCCGGAGAACAGCCCAGTCAGATCCATTGCAACTGCAGCGGCAAACATTCGGGCATGCTGGTCACGGCCGCCGCGATGGGAGAGGATCTGGATACCTATTATAAACCGGAGCATCCGGTGCAGCAGCGAATCCTTCATATGATCGGGGAGATCTGCGAGTACGACCCTCAGAAGATCATTATGGGTACCGATGGCTGCGGTGTACCGGTACACGCTCTGCCCTTGCGGCAGTTTGCCTATGGTGTGGCCCGCATGGCTCATCCGGAGAGCCTGGGAGAAAAGATGGGAGCGGAAGCGGCCCGCATTACGGCGGCCATGGGAAAATATCCTCTCATTATGTCGGGCACCGGCCGGATTGACGCCCAGCTTATGGAAAAATACGATCGTCTCTTCTGCAAATCGGGAGCCGATGGCTACTATATTGTGGGAGATAAAAAGGAAGGCATCGGCATCGCTGTGAAAATCGACAGCGGCAATGGGAAGGCCCGCAATGCTGTGGTGGTGGAAGTGCTCCGTCAGCTGGGAATCATCTCCCAGGAAGATCTGGCGGAATTTGCCGACACCCACACGCCAAAAATGCGCAACCACAAGCAGGAAGAAGTGGGGAGCATGCGTCCCGAGTTCACTTTGCACAAGGCATAACCAACGGGATACATATAAAAAGGTCCGGGGCCGTAAGGCTCCGGACCTTTTTTGGGAAAAGCGCCCGCCCCGCAGAGGAGCGGGCAGGGAGAAATGTGGACCATAGCGGAAAGCTAGGGAGGGAGACCTTTCCGCGGTCCGAGAAAAAGCGATACAATAATGTATATCTTATTCTTATCATACCCCTTTTTTCGATGCATTACTACTGTAAATTATTTGTCAAAATAACCAAAAATTTTATTTGTAAAAAAAGAAAAATCAACTTTTACTTGGAAAAAAGGGCGTTTTTCCAAAAAATAATTGGTTTTACGGTAGACGAAAGGGGGTAAAAGATGTTATAATGGCCGCAAAGCGATTATTGTACGGATTTTTGCGGCCATCTTTTCCGCTCCCAAGGGGCCGAGGGAAAACATGGCCAACATACCATTTCGCCGGTGCGTCATGGTAACGGTGCAATAACGCTGATTGATAAAATGCTGCGGCGGGGAACGAGACCGCAGCCATCATCTTCGCGCCTGGCATGGGAAGCCATGCCTGATTTTTTTGGAGGAGACCATGGGAAAAAGAGGAAGAATCTTGGGTGGTTTTCTGTTGGCTGCTTTGCTTTTCACCCTGCTGGGGTGTGTGGGGCTGGCCGCGGCACAGAAAGCGCAGCTGAACAACATGCCGGTGTTGGTTTATGACGAAGCCATTGGTGTGGAAGCCTATAACATCAATGACAACAACTATTTCAAATTGCGGGATGTGGCCCAGGCCCTCAGCGGCGGGGACAAGTCCTTTGAGATCCAATACAACAACGATACCAATTCCATCTATATCAGCACAGGCCAGAGATATACTTCTCTGGGTACCGAGCTGAGCCCCCCGCAGGGCAGCGATACCATCAAGCAGGCCGTGAGCAGCCAGGCCGCGGTTTACATCGACGGGGTCCGGGCGCAGATGGCGGCCTATAATATTGATGGCTATACATACTTTAAACTGCGGGATCTGGGAGATGCCCTGGATTTCAGTGTGCAGTATGACGACGCCCAGCGCCGGGTGCTCATTGAGTGCGCCCCTCTGGACACCACACCGGTGCCCCCGCCTGACACAACGGTGGATCGGAGCGATATCGTGGTGATGGTGGACCCGGGCCACGGCGGCTCGGAGAGCGGTACCGTGAACAAAGGAATGGGCCTTGTGGAAAGCGAGATCAACTATACAGTGGCCGAGCATCTGGGGTCGCTTCTTCGGCAGGCGGGCTATCAGGTGATTTTCACCCGGGGTGAGGGGGAGACATTGTCTCTCACCAACCGGATGAACATGATCCGGGAGGTCAAGCCCGATCTGGTCATCAGCGTCCACCACAATGCCACCGAAGCCCATAACGCCACTGGCGCCGAAGTGCTGGCCCAGGTGGCCGACAAAAACGGCGGCCCTTCCACCGAGCTGGCCAAGCTCATAGGTGAGGAATATGCCAAGATGGGCCAGAAAGTCCGGCCCATTGTCTATCGGTATAACAGCACCAAAACCGGAGACTATTACGGTTTGCTCCGGGCGGCGGCCGGTGTGGATGTCACCGCAGTCATTTCGGAGTTTGCCTTCATGGACAACCCCACCGATGTGGAAAAGATCAACAGCACCGAAAAGCTGCACCAGGAGGCCGAGGCGCTTTTCCGCGCGGTGGATGCTTTCTTCACAAAGTAAGAAAAATTCGGGAAAAGATTAAGAGAAAATTTATGATTTGGCGGCCTGGCCCACTGTATGATAGAAGCAGCGGGACAGGCCGCTTTGGCTTTGTCCGGGGAGAAGGAGGGATCGGCGATGGCCCAAAAAAAACGGCGGAAAAGAAGAAAAAGAAAAAATCGCGGCCTGCTTTTGGGGCTGATGGTGATGGCCGGGGTGGCCTTTGGAGCATGGAGACTGCTGAAAGCACCCACGGAAGGGTTGTATCCGGAGGATGTACTGGGGGTGCCGGTGTACACCCAACTGGCCCCGGAAGGGGCACAGAACCGGCCGGGAACCAAGAGAGAGATCCGGTACATCGTCATTCATGAAACGGGGAACACCGCCGCCGGGGCCGATGCAGCCGCCCATGGTCAGCTGGAGGCCAAAGGCGGAGAGGGAACCACCGGCTGGCACTATACGGTGGATGACACCGAAGTGTGGCACAGCATCCCTGACGATGAAGTGGCCTATCATGCAGGGGACGGCGCCGAAGGGGATGGCAATCTCCACGGTATCGGCGTGGAATTGTGCGTCAATGCAGACGGGGATTTTGAAAAAACCTTTGACAACGCCGCCCGGCTCACCGGCTGGCTGATGAACGCCTATGACCTTTCGGCCGATCAAGTGAAAGAGCATTATGATTTCAGCGGAAAAAACTGTCCCCAGACCATCCGGGAGAATGGACGGATGGAGGAATTTGTGGCGCTGGCCGAGCAGTATGCCCAGCAGGCCAAAGAGCAGGAGGACTAGGACAAGGAGCAGGGACCCTTTGGAAAGAAAGGGCATAGGATGAAGCAAAAACCGGAAAGGGGTTTTTGCCTTTGCCTGGATTTGTCCGTCAGGGACTGGAAGCCGGAACCTTGGTGCTGGCCCTGTCTCTGGACGCTTTTTTTGCCAGCCTGGCCTATGGAGCGGGAGAGATTCACTTGCCGGGAAAGAGCGCTCTGGTGGTAGCTTTGTGCTGCAGCGGCGTGCTGGCCGCCGGGGCCTGGGCCGGAGGACTGTGGCAGCCGTTGGCTGGAGGTCTTCATTGGCTGTGCGCCTTTTTGCTGGCGGCCTTGGGCTCGTGTAAGATCTGCGACAGCCTGCTGAAAAGCTGGGTGCGCAAATGGGGCGGAAGAGGAGAAATGCGGTTTCGCCTGTGGAGCTTTCGGTGTATCTTATGCCTGTATGCCGATCCTTCCCGGGCCGATGCCGACGGCTCCCGCAGTCTTTCTCCCAGGGAAGGTCTTTTGCTGGGAGCTGCCCTGTCTTTGGATGGGGCAGCCGCCGGGGTGGGAGCTGGTCTGGGAGGCATGGACCCACGCCTGCTGTTTCTTTTTTCCCTGCTGGCCACGCTGACACTGCTGGGCCTGGGGCATTTTCTGGGCCGGCGGATGGGGAAGCGGGGAGAGCGGGAAGTGGGCTGGTGCAGCGGCCTGCTCCTTTTGCTCCTGGCCTTTTTTCGCATGATGGGATAAGAAAAGGGGATTGATTTTCTCCTTTGAAAAAGGTATGATGCAAAAGGAAAAATACAGGAAAGAGACAGAGGAGAACAAGATGAAAACAGACGGCATTCTTTTTGATCTGGACGGCACATTGTGGGACGCAGTGGAGGGGATTCTGGCGGCCTGGAACCAGGTGATTGCAGCCCATTCCGATCTGCGGGGGCCTTTGGAGTATTCGGAGCTTCAGGGCTATATGGGCCTGCCCATGGACGAAATCGCCCGGCGGATGTTCCCCATGTGCCCGGAAACAGAGCAGCAGCGGCTGCTGGAAGAATGCTGCCAGGTGGAGCATGAGGTGCTGGAAAAGCGGGGCGGAAAGCTCTATCCCCAGGTGGAGGAGACCTTGCAGGCCCTCAGCCGCAAGTTCCCCTTGTTCATCGTCAGCAACTGTGAGGATGGGTATATCCAGTGCTTCTTCCGGTCCATGGGCCTGGAAAAGTATTTCAAGGACATTGAGTGCTTTGGGGCCACCGGTCTTTCCAAAGGGGAGAACAACAAGCTCATCGTCCGCCGCAACGGTCTGAAACGGCCGGTGTATGTGGGAGATACCCAGGGGGATTCCCAAGCGGCCCGGCAGGCAGGCATTCCTTTTGTGTTTGCCCGCTATGGCTTTGGAGATACCAAAGACTACGATACTGCCATCGATCATTTTGCCCAGCTTGTGGAGCTGATGGAGGAAATATAATAAAGAAGGGGCCCGCTTCAGAGAGCGGGCCCCTTCTTTATTGGTTGGATTCCGGAAAGGCACTCTTTTGCCATTTTTTCATCCAAAGGGCATATTGGGGCAGATCCCGGAGGAATGCACACGCCGGGTCTTCTTCCACCCCGTTTACCATCATGCGCAGCATCATTTGCTGGCCCTTGCTGGCGCCTTCCTTTTCCGGCAAGTGACAGTAGAGGGGGGAATCGGAAAAGGGAGCCGGGTGGTGGATGCTCTGGAAGATCTCCTCCAACAGAGCCAGGGTCTGAGGGCCGTCCTGGCGGAGAAGGGCCAGCTGGAAGGGAAGAGAAAGACGGGAAGCGGCAGGAAGATGAAGGGCTTCTGCTGCACCCTGGGAAGCGGCGGCAAAGGCTTCGGCCCGATCCAGGTTTTCTTCCTCTGCGGCCAGATCCATCAGGTGGCTCAGTACCTCCAGAACGCCATTTCCACGGGTGAAGAGTTCCTGCTCCAGCAGCGTCCATGCGGCGGAGATATTCCCCTCCTTTCGGGCCAGAGAGGCCTGGAGAAGCTGTTTGTTTTTGTGGGATTGAGGAAGCTGCTCCAGCAAAGGTCTGGCCTGCTCCAGTTGATCCTGGGCGATGTAGCGGCCGGCCAGAAGAGCGCAGGCCCATTGGCTGATCTGGGGATCATGGCTGTTTGCAGCTCGCTGATAAAGCTGCAGAACTTCCTGGCGGAAGAATTCGGCTTCTTCTTCCTTTGGAGGGAAAAGGTTTAGAATCCCCTCCAGCAATGGAGCCATGGTGTAGGTCAGAAGATCACAGGAGGGAAATTCCTGCATCTTTTCCCGGGCCAGCTGGAATGCAGCGGCACAGCCTTGCTCCTGGGCCGCCATGGTGACTTGTTCCGAAAAGCGTCCGATCTCTTCCGGAGTCAGGTCATCCTGGAAGGAAAGCAAGGTGTTCAGATCCACGCCCAGAGCCCGGGCCAGAGCGGGGAGCAAGGTGATATCGGGATAATTCAGCCCTTTTTCCCATTTGTTTACCGCCGGAGCAGAGACCCCCAGAAGCTGGGCCAGAGCCTCCTGGGTCAGCCCTTGGGCAATGCGACGGGTGCGGATGATTTCGTTGATTTTCATGAAGCTCCCTCCTTTGGTTCCATCATAACAGAGGGGGATGAGAGGTGCAACGGAGGGGTTCGACAGAAAAAGGGCAAAAAATTAACCCCTGGTTAAGGGGCGAGAAAATTAAAAATGCCCAGACGCTATTGCATCCGGGCATTGGTGGGAGAGGACGGATTCGAACCATCGAAGCGAAACGCAACAGATTTACAGTCTGCCCCCTTTGGCCACTCGGGAACTCTCCCATATGAAATTGGAGCTGGTGGACGGATTCGAACCCCCGACCTGCTGATTACAAATCAGCTGCTCTACCAGCTGAGCTACACCAGCTTGTTTGCCACCACATCTGGCGCGAGATATAATATACCACAGCTTTTTCTCTTTGGCAAGGGGTTTTTGCAAAAAAGTTTTAGAAAAATTTTTTGACCCCTATTCCTGGTCAGGGGCCATTTTTTCCAGAGACTCGGACACATTGTGGAGCACTGACAACAGAGCGGGGGCCAGATTGGGATATTCCTGGCTGAGCCCGTCGATGGAGAGGTCGGGAAATTCCAGCGGCTGGCGGCTGTCCTGGTTGGAGGAGGCCAGAGCTCGCAGGCGATACTCCCGCATTTTCATTTCGGCGTCACATAGATCGGAAAACAGGTGGGCGGGCACCGGGAACATGGTGTCGGAATATTTCCCCGAAATCATATACACATAGCGATAGGCCTTGTAGATGGCGGCGGACAGATAGGCCGACACATCGCCGATCAGGCCTTTGTGGCCCACTTTTCCCAGAATATCCAGCAGAATGCCGGAGGAGTTGACCAGCAGCTTCTTTTGGAGCATGGCAGAAACACTGCCCCGCAGCACATTGCCCTTTTCTTCCGAAAGGTCCCCCAGCTCTTCCACCGAGATGGCGGCCCCTTCCCGGGACATGGTGCGGCCCAGCAGATAATCGCAGGAAACGCCGTAGAAGTCGGCGGCCCGGACCACAAAGCTCAGTCCCGGCTCCCGTACGCCGTTTT
The DNA here is from genome assembly GCA_003477405.1 of Ruminococcaceae bacterium AM07-15. Lineage (GTDB taxonomy): Bacteria > Bacillota > Clostridia > Oscillospirales > Butyricicoccaceae > Pseudobutyricicoccus. The sequence continues at coordinate 49,971 of QUDE01000008.1, read as the reverse complement.
CATAATGAGACAGCAGCGCCTGGGAAATACCCAGTGCCTCGGCTGCCTTTTTTTGGCTGAGTTTTTTCTCCTGCCGCAAAAGCGACAGCGTCCGGGGGAAATCGGTAACCATGTGGCCTCTAACCTCACGAATGAATTTGTAGAATGTGTAAAGAAGTAAAGATACTTGCTTATAGTATAATCCGATGAATACCCTTTGTAAAGGTGCATTTTGTCACAACTATGGGTAAAAAAGAGAAAAATCCAAAAGTGGGGCGAAAAAACACCCCTGGGGCACAAATATTTTTTCCCCTCGCCGTTGCGCAACCGGCGGGGATGTGTTAAATTATAGAGAGGAAACAAACAATTTGTCCCCATGGAACAAAGAACAAAGGAGATAGAGAACAATGGCCAATGTGATCATCGAAACCTCTGCAAGACATCTGCATCTGAGCCGCAAGGATCTGGACACCCTCTTTGGCGCCGGCTATCAGCTGACACCCAAAAAGGACCTGAGCCAGCCCGGCCAGTTTGCCTGCAACGAAAAAGTCAAGGTGGAAGGACCTAAGGGTTCCCTGAACATGAGCATCCTGGGGCCGGAAAGAAGCGCTTCCCAGGTGGAAGTTTCCTTCACCGACGCTCGCGCTCTGGGCATCCAGGTTCCCGTTCGTGAAAGCGGCGACATCGAAGGCTCCCCCAGCGTCAAGCTGGTTGGCCCTGCCGGTGAAGTCACCATTCCCTGCGGCGTCATCGCTGCTAAGCGCCACATCCACATGACCCCCGCCGACGCTGAGAAGCTGGGCCTGAAGGACAAGGATGTGGTCAGCGTCAAGACCTCCGGCGAGCGTTCCGTCGTCTTTAACGAGACTGTGGTTCGTGTGTCCGACAAGTTCCTGCTGCGTATGCACATCGACACCGATGAAGCCAACGCCGCCGGCATCGCCGGTGAAGTGGAAGGCGAAATCATCCGCTAACAACCGAAACAAACAGGGCCGGGGCGCAAACAGCGTCCCGGCTTTTCTTTTTGGAATCGTTCCAGTGGAACGGATGCTGGAAAATCTGTGATTTACTGTAAATATGCCATGTGATATAGTGGAAAAATGATGGATTTCTCAGCGGGAAGGAATGAACGGATGAAACAAGTTTATGTGCATGGATTGGGACAAACACCTGCAAGCTGGGACAAAGTGCTGGAAGCCTTGGGAACGGCTTCGTCTGCTGTGTGTCCCCATTTGGGAAAGCTGATACAGCATCAGGAAGTAAGCTATGATAATCTGTATCGGGCCTTTGCCGATTTCTGCGATGGATTGGGAGAGCCGATGGATCTGTGCGGCTTGTCGCTGGGTGGTGTATTGGCATTGAACTATGCCGCGGAGCATCCGGAAAAGATCCGCTCCCTTGCGCTCATCGCCGCTCCATATAAGATGCCAAAAAGGCTGTTGCGGCTGCAAAATGCGGTCTTTCGCCTGATGCCGGAAAAGGCATTCGGGCCAATGGGATTGGGAAAATGGGATTTTATCCGCTTGTGCCGGTCGATGATGGATCTGGATTTTACTCCGGTTCTTGAGAAAATATCCTGCCCTACTGTGGTGATCTGCGGAAAGAAGGATGGGGCAAATCGAAAAGTGTGCAAAGAATTATCAACCAAGTTGAGAAATTCTCAGTTTTTCTTTGTGGACGGGGCCGGACACGAGGTGAACACACAGGCCCCTGAAAAGTTGGCAGAAATCCTTGCTCAGTTCTGCTTTTGGGGCTCTTTACAGTCCGTTCATTGACGAAGCTCGCTCCGGGTGGTAAAATAAATTGATTATGGGAACATCCGTCTTTTCATAGGGAAAGAATGGATCTTTCCGGCGGAATGGCGCCGGGAGAAAATAGAGAAAACTGGAATCGAGAGGAATAAAATTATGTGGTCTGCCGATGGCTGGAAGGAATATGAACTGCTGGATTGCGGCGGTGGAGAACGACTGGAACGATGGGGGGAGCATATCCTCGTCCGTCCCGACCCCCAGGCCATCTGGGACAGGGGCGGGCATCCCTTGTGGAAAAAGCCCGATGCCGTCTATCACCGCTCGGATAAGGGCGGCGGCCGGTGGGAGATCTTCCATCTGCCGGAAAGCTGGCGCATTCACTATAAAGATCTGACTTTTCAGATCAAGCCCATGAGTTTCAAACACACCGGCGTCTTTCCTGAGCAGGCGGCCAACTGGGATTTTATCCGCCGCCAGGTGGCAGAGCGGAAAAAGAAAAAGCCGGTGAATGTGCTCAATCTGTTTGCCTATACCGGAGGGGCCACCCTGGCCGCCGCCTCGGCGGGAGCCAGCGTCTGCCATGTGGACGCATCCAAGGGCATGGTGGCCTGGGCCAGAGAAAATGCCCGTCTGTCCGGCCTGGGCGAGGCTCCCATCCGCTATATTGTGGACGATTGCAAAAAATTTATCCAGCGGGAAGTCCGCCGGGGCCGGAAATACGATGCCATCATCATGGACCCGCCTTCCTACGGCCGGGGACCTTCCGGAGAGATCTGGAAGTTTGAAGAGAGCATCGCGCCTTTCCTTCAGCTGTGCATGGAAGTGCTCAGCGACGATCCTTTGTTTGTCATCATCAACTCCTACACCACCGGCATTTCCCCTTCGGTGCCCGTTTATCTGTTGGGCATGACCATGGCCCGCCGCTATGGTGGGGAAGTGGAGGGCGGCGAGCTGCTGCTGCCAGTGACCCAGACCGGTCTGGGCCTGCCCTGCGGCCACACCAGCCGCTGGATCGCCCGGTAAGGCCGGATAAGGAGGACTTTTTTCAGTGGAACAGATCATTCAGGTAAAAGACCTTTCCTTTGAATACACAAACAGGGAGGACCAGCCCGACCTGCTGGCCCTGGACGGGGTGAACCTGGAAATAGAGCGGGGGAGCTTTGTGGCGGTGTTGGGCCACAACGGTTCGGGAAAATCCACCCTGGCCAAGCACATCAACGCCATTTTGCTGCCCACCCGGGGTCAGGTGCGGGTGGCCGGGATGGACACCCGGGAGGAAGACAAGCTCTTTGACATCCGGGAAAAGGCAGGGATGGTATTCCAGAATCCGGACAACCAGATCGTGGCCACCGTGGTGGAAGAGGATGTGGCTTTTGCTCCGGAGAATCTGGGTCTGCCCTCCCAGGAGATCCGCCGCCGGGTGGATGAGGCTCTCAAGGCTGTGGGCATGGAGAACTTCAAGCGCAGCGCCCCCCATATGCTCTCCGGCGGACAGAAACAGCGGGTGGCCATCGCCGGTGTGCTGGCCATGGAGCCGGAGGTGCTGGTGCTGGACGAGCCCACCGCCATGCTGGACCCGGGAGGACGGGCCGAAGTGATGAACACCATTCGCCGCCTCAACCGGGAAAAGGGAATCACTGTGCTGCTCATCACCCACCATATGGACGAGGCCGCCCAGGCCGACCGGGTGGTGGTGATGGAGGACGGCCATGTGATCGACGACGGCCCGCCCCGGAAGATCTTCGCCCAGGTGGACAAGATGCACCAGACCGGTCTGGGAGTTCCTCAGACGGTGGAAGTGCTGGAGGAGCTGAACCGGAAGGGCTGCTCCCTGCCCATCGACGCACTGACGGTGGAAGAGTGCGCCCAAAGACTGATGGCCTTTTTGGAGGACTGACCTGTGGAAGAAATTTTGCGAGCCCAAGGGCTCACTTATGTATATAGCCCCGGCACCCCCTTTGAAAAGACGGCGGTGGACAATGTGAACCTGTCGGTGAACAAAGGGGAGTTTCTGGCCCTCATCGGCCATACTGGTTCGGGGAAATCCACTTTGATCCAGCACTTCAACGCTCTTTTGAAACCCACCCGGGGCCAGGTGTTTCTCCATGGCCGGGATATCTGGGAGAGCAAGGAAGTGACCCGCAAAGCCCGGTTTCAGGTAGGGCTGGTGTTCCAGTATCCGGAGCACCAGCTTTTTGAGGAGACCATCGAGGCCGATGTGTCCTTTGGCCCCCGGAACATGGGCCTGGAGCCGGAAGAAGTGCGCCGCCGGGTGGTGGAATCCCTGGCCGCCTGCGGCATGGGAGAAGAAATGCTGCCCAAATCCCCCTTTGATTTGTCCGGCGGACAAAAGCGCCGGGTGGCGCTGGCCGGTGTGCTGGCCATGGAGCCGGAAGTGCTGGTGCTGGACGAGCCGGCGGCCGGGCTGGACCCTCGGGGAAGGGACGATATTTTCCGTTTTATTACGGAATACCATGAAAAACACGGCACCACGGTGATTTTCGTCACCCACAGCATGGAGGATGCCGCCCGTCTGGCCAGCCGCATTGTGGTTATGCGGGACAGCCATGTGTTTATGGACGGCACGCCGCCGGAGATTTTCTCCCGGGCGGGAGAGCTGCTGGAGGCCGGGCTGGATGTGCCCCAGATCACCCGGGTCTTTTTGAAACTGCGGGAGATGGGCGCGCCGGTGCGGGAAGGGGTCTACACCGTGGAGCAGGCCGCCCAGGAGATCCTCCGGTGCAAAAAGGAGGGTGTATCATGCTGAAAGACATCACCCTAGGCCAGTATTTCCCGGTGGAAAGCCCGGTGCATCACCTGGATGCCCGCACAAAGCTGATCCTCAGTTTTGCCTTTATCATCGTGCTCTTTTTGGCCCACGGCTTCTGGGCCTATGTGCTTTGCGCCGCAGGGGTCATCGGAGTCACTCTCCTCAGCCGTATCCGTTTTCGGATGCTGCTCAAGAGCCTGAAACCCATCGCCTTTCTGGCGGTGTTTACCGCTCTTTTGAATATGCTCTACACCCCAGGGCAGATTTTGTGGGAGTTCTGGATTTTCCACATCACCAAGGAAGGGCTTGTGACCGCCGTTTACATGGTGGTGCGCATCATGCTGCTGGTGGCTTCCACCTCTCTTCTGACCTATACCACTTCGCCGGTGGCCCTGACCGATGCTATTGAGAATCTGTTCCGGCCTCTCAGCCGCATTCATCTGCCGGTGCATGAGTTTGCCATGATGATGACCATCGCCCTGCGGTTTATCCCCACCCTCATCGAGGAGACCGAGAAGATCATGAACGCCCAGAAGGCCCGGGGCGCCGATTTTGAAAGCGGCAACCTGCTCAAGCGGGCCAAGGCGTTGGTGCCGGTGCTGGTGCCTTTGTTTGTGTCGGCGTTCCGTCGGGCCGATGAACTTTCGGTGGCCATGGAGTGCCGTCTTTACCGGGGCGGCAGCGGCCGTACCCGGCTAAAAGAGCTGAAAATGGGGAAAAATGATGGAGCGGCCTATGCCGTGACCTGTGTGTTTTTTATTTGCGTATTTGTTTTGACAAGGATGCTGCCATGAAAGAGATCAAAGAACGAAATATCGCCTTCCGCCTGGCCTATCTTGGCACCGCCTATCACGGCTGGCAATACCAGAACAATGCCATCACCGTGCAGCAGGTGCTCCAGCAGGCTATCGGCAAGGCCACGGGCTGCCAGGTCAGCCTGTCCGGCGTGGGACGCACCGACGCCGGTGTCCACGCCAGAATCTATGTGGCCAATGCCCGCATGGCCACCAGTATTCCGCTGGACAAGCTGCCTTTGGCCATCAGCGCCTATCTGCCGCCGGATATTTCGGTGAGCCGGGCAGTGGAAGTGCCCTGGGATTTTGACGCCCGCTTTCAATGCCAGAAAAAAGAATATACCTATCTGATTCACAACAGCCGGGTGCGGGACCCCTTTTATCACAACCGGGCCTATTTCTGTCCCTCTCGTCTGGATTATGACGCCATGGCGGAAGCGGCGCCCTATTTTGAGGGAAAACAGGATTTTGCCGCTGTGCGCAGCGAGGGCACCCCGGTGCGCAGCACCGTGCGGACCATGTACTATTGCCACACGGAGAAAGAGGGGGATCTGATTTCGATCCGGGTGTGCGCCGACGGATTCCTCTACAACATGGCCCGGGCCATTTCGGGAACGCTGCTCTACTGCGGGCTGCACAAAATTGAGCCCCGGCAGATCCCGGAGATTCTGGCTTCCCGGGACAGGGAGCGGGCAGGCCCCACGGCCCCGGCCTGCGGCCTTTATATGACGGCGCTGACCTATGGGATGGAGGAACTGGATGGCAGAGCGTGAAAAAATGCCGCCTCAGAAAAATAACATCACCAAATTTCGTCAGGACCGGCGGGGACAGATCTGCGGCCTGTTCAAAAGTCTGGCGCTTTTGGGGCTTTTGTGCTCCATGGTCTATTGCGTCTGGAATTACCATGAACAGCTCACCCTCAGCAGCCTGCGGCGGATGGCGTCCTATTTTTCCGCTGTGTGGGCTTCGGGGGATGCGGATTTTGCCGGTTATACCTTTGAAGACGGCATCGACAGCGTGTATGACGAGTTTGGCAACGGCCTTGTGGTGCTGGGGGGCGACACCCTCAGTTTTGTCAGCACCCAGGGCAAAGAAGAATTGAGCATTCCCTTGCAATATTCCTCCCCGGCCCTCAGCGTGGCCGAGGACAATATGCTGGCCTATGACCGGGGCGGCCATGGTTTGTGCCTCACAAACCGCTATACCGCTCTGTGGCAGAAGGATCTGGAGTCGGAGATCATTTCGGCTTCGGTGAACCAGAACGGCGCCTTCAGCGTGGTCACCGACGAGCAGGGCTACCGGGCCGCGGTGACTCTTTATGACAACCAACAGAAGGAGCGTTTCCGCTGGAACACTTCGGAATATTATATCCTGCTGTCCTGTGTCTCGCCGGATTCCCAGCATCTGGCCGCCCTGTGCATGAGCGAGGAAAACGGCAAACGGGTATCCATGATCCGGGTCTTTTCCATTCATCAGGAGCAGCCGCTGTTCGATCTGCCTTTGGGAAGCATGACGGTCTATTCCATGGAATATTATGAAGATGACTCTTTGATGATCGTCACCGACCAGGGAGTGTATTCCTACGACGACCAGGGACAGGAGCGAGGCGTCTTTTCCTATCCGGAAGGGTCTTTGGTCACCTTCAGCCACAAGATGGGCCAGCGGCCTGTGGTGGCGCTGGAGACCGGCGACCAGCAGGAACGCACCCAGGTGGTGATGGTGGGGGAGAACGGCCAGACGGTATTTGAAGCCCGGTATTCTTCGGCTGTGCGCTCCCTTTCCGCCGCCGGGGATCACATCGCCATTTTGCTGCGGGATTCCCTGGTGTGCACATCCATCATTCCCGGCGCATCGGCCCGTCAGGTGCAGGAGATCACCGCCCGGGATGTGATCCAGCGCAGGGATGGGGATGTGATGCTCATCTATGCCGACCGGGCGGAGCTTTTGGATAAGGACGCCGGAGAACAGATAGACCGGGAGTGACCCGGCGAAAGGACAGTCCATGATCGATTTGATTTTTTTGGTGCTCTTTTTGCTCATGTGTTTCTGGGGCGCCCGCAAGGGCATCCTGGGAGCGCTGATGGGGCTTGTGGGCAGCCTTTTGTCCTATGTGGGCGCGCGGATGCTGGTGCCGGTGCTCACCTCCCCCATTGCGGAACTTTTGCAGCCTTTGGTGAGGAAAGTCCTGGAGAAGGCGGCAGAGGGGCAGCTGGAAGCGGCCGGAACCACGGTAGAGGAAAGCATCCGCAACCTTCTCAGCGCTGTGCACGCTCCGGAAAGCCTGATGGAAGCGGTGCACAGTCAGGTGGAAAACGGCGGCGGGGAAGTGCTGGAGGCCGCCATACAGACGGTGAGCCAGAGCCTGGCCCCTGTGATTGCCTTCCTGGTGGGTTTTGCGCTGTGTAAGCTGGTGCTGTGGCTGCTGGTGCGGGTAGTGGGAGGCACGCTCCCCCTTTTCCGCACCGTGAACCATGGGGCCGGGCTGTGCCTGGGCGCTTTGGGAGGAGCCGTGATGATCGCCCTGTTGTGCCTGGGACTGCGTTCCTTTGCTCCCGAGGGAGTGGGCGGCTTTTTTGCCCAGGAGGCCCTGGCAGAAAGCAGAGTAGCTTCTTTTGTCTATCAGATCTTCCCGCAAGGGTAGGTCTTTTGGGATTGATTCCCCTTCCAGGCCGGTCCGCCCGGCGGCGGGAAGGAGCAAACCTAGACTGGGCGGAGAAATGGATGGAATGAAAACGCCATGAATATGCCTCTTTGCTCCAGGTGCAAAAAGAATGTGGCCGTTATCTATATCACCCGGCTGGAGGACGGCAAGGCCCACAACGAGGGCCTTTGCCTCAAATGCGCCAAGGAGCTGAATATCAAACCGGTGACCGACATGATCGAACGGTTCGGTATCACCGACAGCGACATTGAAAATGTGTCCAAAGAACTGGAGAATACCAACCCGGAAGAGCTGATGCAGGGGCTGTTCAGCTCCTTCCAGATGCCCACCGGGGCGGAGGAGGAAGGGGAAGGAGAGGAGGAGCCGGACGAGGAAAATTCCTCTCAGGTGCCGGTGATTCCCTTCTTCTCCATGCGCTCGCAGGAGAGCAGCGCCAAGCAGGAAGAAGAGCCGGATAAGCCGGAAAAGCCCCGGGGCAAGAAGCGGGAGAAAAAGAAAAAATTCCTCAGCAATTACGCCACCGATCTTACCCAGAAGGCCCGGGATGGAGGGCTGGACCGGGTGATCGGAAGAGAGAGCGAAATCGAACGGGTCATTCAGATTCTCAACCGGCGGCAGAAGAACAATCCCTGTCTCATCGGTGAGCCGGGTGTGGGAAAAACCGCCGTGGCCGAGGGACTGGCCCAGAAGATCGCCCAGGGAGAAGTACCCTATAAACTCCAGGACAAGGAAGTCTGGCTGCTGGATATGACCGCCATGGTGGCAGGCACCCAGTTCCGGGGCCAGTTTGAAAGCCGGATGAAGGGGCTGATCGACGAGGTCAAGCGCCTGGGCAATATCATTCTGGTCATCGACGAGGTGCACAATCTGGTGGGGGCGGGGGACGCCGAAGGCTCCATGAACGCCGCCAACATTCTCAAGCCTGCTTTGTCCCGGGGAGAGGTGCAGGTCATCGGTGCCACCACCTTTAAGGAATACCGGCAGCACATCGAAAAGGATTCAGCCCTGGAGCGCCGGTTCCAGCCGGTGACCATCACTGAGCCTTCCCTGGAGCAGACAGTGGAGATCATCAAGGGCATCCGGCCCTACTATGAAGAATTCCACGGAGTGAAGATCGGTGATGAAGCGGCCCGGCAGGCGGTCTATCTGTCGGAGCGGTACATCAACGACCGGTTTTTGCCCGATAAGGCCATCGATTTGATCGACGAGGCCTGCTCAGAGATCAACCTGAAAAATAAGGACATCAACGAAAAAGCCCAGCTGGAAGAAGAGAGAAGCACCCTCCAGGAAGAGCAGGAAGAGCTGATGCAGGACCCGGAGGAGACCGGGGCTTATCAGCGTCTGGCCTATCTGCGCAGCCGGCTGCTTCAGATCGACCAGCGCCTGACGGAGCTGCGGGACAATCCCACCCCTCAACTGACGGTGGACGACCTGGCCCAGGTCATCGAGCTTTGGACCAAGATCCCCGCCAGCAAAGTGAAGCGCCAGGAATTCGAAAAGCTGATCTCTCTGGAAGAGCGGCTGGGAAAAAGGGTCATTGGTCAGGATGAGGCCATCCAGGCAGTGGCTGCCGCCATTCGCCGCAGCCGGGCGGGTGTTTCGCCCAAACGGAAACCGGTGTCTTTCATCTTTGTAGGCCCCACTGGTGTGGGTAAAACCGAGCTGGTCAAATGCCTGGCCGCCGATTTGTTTGACACCCCGGACGCCCTCATTCGTCTGGATATGAGCGAATACATGGAAAAGCACAGCGTGTCCAAACTGATTGGCGCCCCTCCGGGATATGTGGGCTATGACGAGGCCGGACAGCTTACTGAGAAGATCCGCCGCCGTCCTTATTCGGTGGTGCTCTTCGACGAGATCGAAAAGGCCCATCCCGATGTGCTCAATGTGCTGCTGCAAATCCTGGACGATGGGGTGGCCACCGATGCCCAGGGACGAAAGGTGTCCTTTGAAAACACCGTCATCATCATGACTTCCAATGCCGGTTCCGACCGGAACCAGGGGGCTATGGGCTTTGGGGGGACGGTGACCCAGCAGAGCCAGGAAAAGGCCATGAAGGCCCTGCAGGAGATCATGCGGCCGGAATTCATCAACCGGATCGATCAGGTGGTGGCCTTTAATCAGCTGACCGAAAAAGATTTTGCCGCCATTGCCCGGATTATGCTGGGAGACCTGCAGGAAACTTTGCAGGGCAACGGCATCGATTTGAAATTTGATGATTTACTGGTTGACTTTTTGGTGAAAAAGTCGTATTCTATAAAATACGGAGCGAGAAATCTCCGCCGGTTCATTCAAAAGGAGATCGAAGATCGGGCGGCCAGCGCGATTATCAGCGCTTACCAGAACCCCATCACCAGCATCTCCCTTTCCTCCGATGGGGAGCAGATCCTCATGGAGTGTCATTAAGCCACAAAAGTCCCCGGTCCGGTAAAAAAGCCGGACCGGGGCATGAAAAAGACCTTGACAAATCTCGGAGAACATGATATACTCGTTAAGCTGATTACTTTGCGGGTGTAGTTCAATGGTAGAATTCCAGCCTTCCAAGCTGGCTACGTGGGTTCGATTCCCATCACCCGCTCCATTCGGGTGGCTATGGCCGCTATCGTATGTGCCCGTAGCTCAGCAGGATAGAGCAACTGCCTTCTAAGCAGTAGGTTGGGGGTTCGAGTCCCTCCGGGCACGCCAGGATATATGGTGGGTGTGGCTCAGTTGGTTAGAGCACCAGATTGTGGCTCTGGGGGTCGCCGGTTCGAATCCGGTCATCCACCCCATATCTTTTTTCTTTTCCGTACCATCCCGAAAGGCACATCGCAAAGGTTTATACTGGGATGTCGCCAAGGGGTAAGGCACGGGACTTTGACTCCCGCATTCGTAGGTTCAAATCCTGCCATCCCAGCCAATATGACCCATTAGCTCAGTAGGCAGAGCACCTCCCTTTTAAGGAGGGTGTCCGGCGTTCGAGCCGCCGATGGGTCACCATAAAATCAAAACGGTATAGATGCCACTGGCGAAAAGCCAGTGGCATCAACCGTTTCCGGGCTTTTTCAGCTCGAAAATTCACGGATGATTCCATAGATGCCAACCGCTGTTTCCCCCTAACTGGTGGGATTCGAACCCCCTCTTCTCGAAGGTTGGCAACACCAGAAACTATGTAGCGCCCTTTTTGAAGCATCAGTTTTCAAAAAGGGCGCTATTTTTCTGCCAATAGAATGCACAAAGTTTGGGGCGTCAATTTGTTGGTCGTGATGGACCAATAGGTTGGCGCCCTTTTTGCTTTCAGACAAATTCAAAAAGGGCACTAAATATCAGGAGGTAGTAAATGAACCGAGAACAATTTTTTCAGGAGCTTCGCACCGCTCTCCACCGTGAGGGATTCACTCCGCAGCCGGAGCAGGACGAATTGCTTCCTGTGGGGTGGGATGGTCTCCCACTCTGCCGGATCACGGCGGACGGAGGCGTTCGCTACTGGCAGGAGGATGTAGCGACGCCGGAACGGGAACGAGCCTGTGAGCGAGCCACCGATCTGGCCTGCACCGTGCGGGAGTACATGACACTGCTGGAACAGGCCCCGCCCCTGCAAGCCCAAAGCCTGACCGGTGACTACCGCCTGCTGGCTGACTTCAATGGAGCCGTGCTGGCTGCCCATCCCACCCGGCTTGGCGTCCAATTCGTCACATGGGACTGGAGCTTCGACCGCACAGGTCTCAATCAGGGCAATTACTTTCAGGAAAACTATGCAGGTGCCAAACAGGACTTCGCCATCCGCGCCGGCCTCATTTCCAAACAGCAGATCTTCAATCAGGAGCAGCTTATCGAAATCTACCGGTGCTGCTCTGACACCTTAGACGCTGGTTTTGATTTGACTGCCGAGCAGGAAAAGTGCATCCGGGGCATTCAGGAGCAGATTGCCATTGCAGCTCCCGATGCTCTGGATCGCATAAGGGAGCAGGAGCAGCACCTCATGGAACCCTATAACCAAGAACCGATCATGTAATATTCAAGCGCCGGAGTTTTAGAAATAAGACTCCGGCGCTTTTTTGCTTTACTGAAAGGAGCACACCACTAATGACACGCTACTTCATGCGGGATACACCGCTGTGCCAGATGGAACAGCAGATGATGACCCCGCCCTATTTCAAGCCCAGGGGCCACGGCCGATACTATCTCGGTTTCCAATATAGCAGAGATGACATGGAGTGCCCATACTGCATGAACTTCAGACGCAATCATCCCTGCCCTTTGGAGCAGTGCGTCTGTCTGGATGAACGGATCGCGGCCGGTGCGATTGACCTCAACGAGTTCGTCAGGGATTGCTTCTTCCCTGAAGCGGGGGTACAGCTTCAGGCCCGCTTAGAGAGGAATTTCACTTGCTGCTCCATCAGCTTTTTTCTGAATGAGAGCCATCGTGAGCGCTGGCAGTACTGGCGCAAGCGCTGTTATCGAATGTCAGACCGTAATCTGGCCGCACTGTTTCTCCTCACGGCGTATGGGGACATCTGGCGCAGGATGATCTGGAAGTTTGATGCCCGCGGATTTGACTTCCAGTCCGTCCAGCTTTCCGGCATCCAGCTGGAACTGTACAGTGTTTATCAGGCGGCCAAAGCCATCTCCACCGGCAGCCGCAATATCACTCTTGCCGATCTCGCATCCCCCGAATTGGTCACAGATGAGGCGTTCCACCTGATTGTCTGCGCTCTGCTTCTGGCCAAGTACGGAGATGCGATTTTGAATTTTGAAGGAAAGTAAGGTGATGCAATGTGATGATGGAAGCAGTTCTGAGCAACGCCGACCACCCGGAATACGGTGTTGCGACGATCCCTCTTCCCATTCCCAGAAATCAGTACGACCACTGCGTTTCGCTGTTGGAGGCACTGGAGATCGGCGGTGCCTCTGAAGCCGACTGCCGCTTGGACTCGCTCGACAGTGCCTGGCCTGTGCTGAATCGGCTGGTATGCACCAAGGTCAACCTTGATGAGTTGGACTATCTGGCAAAGCGGCTGGACAGCTTTACTGTGGGCGAGTTTTCGCAATTTCAGGCGATGGCTGAAAAGCTGAATCTCACCAGCATGAAGGATCTCATCAACCTGACCTACTGCTGCCAGCAGGCGACGGTGATCACGGACTTCACAAATTTGAAAGAGGTTGGCCGTGATCACTACATGAACATCCATGGCGGGTGTGCCAGCATGGAAGAACTGGAACAGCTGGACGGAGTGGAAACCGCTGTCCTGTTGATTGAGGACAATGAGGGGACTATCACCCGCTACGGAGTGGTCTATGACAACGGCATGCAGCTTTCACAGCTCTATGATGGAAAACATCTGCCCTGCTACCACTATGAGGCCGATATGACTGCTGTCGGGATATCCTCCCGGTGGGAGCCGGAGAACAGCAGGAATGTGACCTGGATCTATCTCCCTGCATCAAAAGGACAAATTGAGCGCGCCATGCAGCGTTCCGGCATTGCTGACCCAAAGGATATGCGCCTCTTTATAGCTGACAGTTCATTCCCAGAGGAAGTGGATGTAGCACTGGACTTCCAGTGCGATAACATCCACGAACTCAATGAGCTGGCGCTGGTTGTGGAGAAGTTTTCGATTCATGACCGCAAGAAGCTGGGGGCAGCAGTAAGCATGGCCAAGCCGGAAAACGCCAGCCAGATCCGCCGTCTGGCGGAAAACATGGATCTGTTTGAATTCGCCCCCGGTGCGCACACCCCCGCGGAGTACGGGAAATACATGATCCAGAAATCCGGCCATTTTGAGTATGACCCCAATCTGGACGAGTTTTATGACTACGAGCGGTATGGCCTGCAGCACATGGACTATCAGTCGGGCGTGTTTACCGACCGAGGCTACATCGCCTATGTTGGCACAGTAGATCTGGAGGAACTGATGGCAGAAGATCCGGTGGATCAGTGCCAGCGGGAACAGGGGGTTCAGATGGGAGGAATGACATGATCCAACTTTTCATGAAACGAAGTGGGAGTCCTGTCATTGTCCCGCTCAATTTGCCCGCCTCTCATGACGCCATGACAGAAGCGGGCAGCCAGCTTGATGAGGCCAGCAGAGCAGGAAAAACAGAGATCGTCGAGATCAAAAGCGTGATCGCTAATCTGCCGTCGTACCTCGGCGGACTCGATCCTGATTCCAGAATGCAGCTTGCACAGCTGAATCAGCTTTCGAGCATCATTGCCAAAATGGACTCCCGCGAACGGAACATCTATGCCGGCGTCTTGGATGGCAACAGCATCAATGATCTGAACGATATGATTCGTGTGGCGGAACAGGTGTCGGACTACATTCTCATCCCTAATGTAAACTCGGATGTGACGCTTGGCCGATATGTCGCTGTTGCCGGTCAGATTCAAGGTGACCCCAGATTCCCCGAAGCGGCCTGGCCCTACCTGGACTTCGCGAAAATCGGCGCAGAATACTATGCCGAGCATGGCGGCGCCTATACCTATGCGGGCTATGTGCTCCGCAAGCAGGATGATGAGCTTGTCAGAGAGAAAAAATCGAAGATCCAGCTTGACCTCTCCTCTTCCCAAGCGCAAGTGAGTGTCTGCCTTCCGGCAACGAAGGAAGAATTGGAGCGAGTAAAAAGAACACTGGGAATTGATTGTTTTGCAGAGGCAGCCGTAACCAAGGTGTTGTTTTCCGTTCCCTATATGGACGAGCACATTCCCACCACAGGGGTCTGCGTGGCAGATGCAAACGAATTGGCTTGGGCCATTGAGGGGATGCAGTGTGAAGATGGTGAACTGCTGAAATATCTGTCGGTTCTTTCTGTGGAGCAGCCGGGGACTATGCAGGAGGCTCTCCGCTGTGCCATGAATCTGGACGACTATGAGCGCATTCCGGAGGACACTTACGAATACGGGCAAGCAGTCCTTCGGCGCATCGGTGCTGATGACGAGCTGATTGATACCATCGACGGATATATGGATTTTGAGAAGCTGGGTGAGGACACTATGGCGGAGGAAGGAGTCCGGCGAACCGAGTTTGGCCTGATCCGCCGATGCAGCAGCCCCTTCGCTGAGGAAACCCAGGCGATGGAGATGGGAGGCCTTTCCTAATGCCCCGTGAAACCGATCTGCTCCGCGTAAAGCTGGTGGCGCACACCCTCCTCGATGTGCAGATCCAGGAAACGGCCCTCTCCCCGGTGATCGTCAGCCACCCTTTCACATCTTCTGGGATTTCCGCACTTCGGAATGAGGATGGGAGCCTCTCCATGGTCGACCTGATCAACAATTCGGATGACTGCACAAGGTGGCGCAGAAAGGTTGGAGAGCAGATCGACAGCGCCGAAAATGTCCATCAGATCTTCGTACTGCTCAACCCGCCCTATTATCTGACTTTTATCAAATTTGCCGCCTCCGCTCTCTCAGAGAAGGATCTGGGGCAGCTCTTATCCACCGCCTGGACCCAGGAGGAATGCCCCAATCAGGACTGCAATGTGAGCAAACGAGAACTGGTGGCCTTGTTCCGATCCGTCCCTCCGGAGTTCCTGATGGACGAGGAGGAGCGCGCCGCACACCAGGCGCTGGAGGATACGGTGACGGTCTATCGGGGCGTTACCCCCTACAACGCCAAAAATATCAGTGCGTTGTCCTGGACACTGGACCGGAAAACGGCGGACTGGTTCGCCCACCGCTTTGGTGAGGAGGGAACGGTGTATGAAGCGCAGATTCGGAAGGAACACATCCTGGCTCTGTTCACAGGCAGGAATGAAAGCGAGGTCATCGTAGACCCGCGGCACTTGGAACAGATCATGGAGTCCCCGGAGCCGGGATTTGATATGCAAATGACCTGAACGACATGATCCGATGATTGGGAGGAATGTAAATGAAGAAGAAAATCATGATCACAGTAGCATCTCTGGCAGCACTGGGAGCCGCTGTCGCTGGCTATCTCCACTTCTCCGGCAGGACGCCTTTTGGTCATAGCTATTTCCGCTGACCTGTGGTATTGTTCCGCATGAGGAGGTGAAGCAAATGACCATTTCTTTATCGGAACAGTTGGAGAGTGACATCAAAGCATATCTTCACAAGACTTTTGGGACATATTTCTCCAGCCTTGATGAAAGATTTGCCGCAGATATTAAGGAAGATGTCATCAACGCATCGGATTTCCATCATGGATATTACAACGATGATGACATCTCCATCGCATTCCAGCGAGTAACCCTGGGGAGGATGGGACATCCTGATTGGCAAATTTACCACTCCTGTACGGATACGGAGGTGAATACCATGAAGCAGAATGTAAAAGTAAATACACCGATTCACATCAGGCCCGCTTCTCTCGAGGAAGCGGGCCTCTTTTATTCGGAACTCGAGGAGGCTGCCGACAAGAAGCTGGGTACGGTCGGCCATGTGCGGATGGACTTCGGATCTTCCGGAAAAGGATTCCACCATTCCTGGTGGCCCCATAACGGCGACCGGTTCAACACCGACGAATTCAAAGGTGAGCTTCAGGAGGTCGTGGATGCCCTCCGGGCAGTTGGCCCGCTCAAGGATCTGGCGTCGATGAGATCCTACTGCTATCGGAACGGCGGCGGAATCACGGAGGATGGCCGGTGCTTTGGCTATATCGTGGAAACTGAGCATTACCGCTACTGCCTGCGCTGCACCCCTTCCCCTGGGGACTATCAGGGCTATCTCTACTGCTACGATCTTCGCCAGCAGCAGATGGTTCAGCAGGACAAGCCGGTGGGCCGGGTCACCTATGCCAGCGGTGAGCAGACGGACTTTACGGACTCCGCGGCATTCCTTCAGGCTATCCGGGAGGAGCTGCCCTATATGTCCACTACCGGCTTCCGCTACGAGCTCCTGACCGATGACCCGGACATCCGAAAAGCGGCGGATGATATCCTGCTGGACTTTGCCGGAGAGGAAAACCCAAGGCGAGCCTGTAATTACGGCCTGACGGAAAAGGGTATCAAAGCCATGCAGGACGCCGCCAATACAACTCTGCCCCATACCTACGCCTGGTTCGTGATCACCGACTGCAACACCTCCGGAGAACATATCTTCCGGGATCTGACCTTGGAGGAGGCCATCCACACCTATCTGGGCAGCGACCGTCCAGAGAAACGGATTGGCGTCACCAAAGACGGAATCGCCACGGTGGATCTGGTACGCTCTCTGGATGGGGAACAGCAATTCTTCACAGACCACTTGAAGCTGGACAGCTTCAAGTGCGACCCGGAAGTCGCAGCAGCAGTAGAAACGCTCCGATTGGAGTTGGAGCAGAATGCGCCCCGGCAGGGCATGACAATGGGAGGATTATCATGAGAGAAATTCCGAGAGAGTGGTTGAACTTCCTGCGGGAACAGTTCCCCGCAGGTTCGAGGATCAAGCTCAGGGAGATGAAAGACCTCTATGCCCCGCTGGAGCCGGGCAGCACGGGGACTCTGGACCACATCGACGACGCCGGGCAGTTCCACATGAAGTGGGACCATGGCAGAACCCTGGCGCTGACCATCGGAGAGGACAGCTTCTCTATCCTGCCGCCCGAGCCCACCACGCTGAAGCTGTATATGCCCCTGACAGCGGATCTCTACACCCGCAACGAGTATGGGGAGATGGAGGATGACAGTACGCTGCTGGACGGAAGGATGCTGCGGTGCTATGAGGGCGAGATCCTAAGAGCTCTGATCAGCAACCGAATGCCGGAAGAATCCGAGAGCGGCATCATGCACTGGTATGGCGAGGATGACAGCATCAACCAGAAGGTCAAATCTGTCGTGTTCACCGTCGAGGATCGGAACGGCCAGCTCTGGGGTGTTGCCGAGTGCCGCGTGGTTGGCACCCTCACCCCGGAGGAACTGACCACCCTGAAAGAGTATATCTCCGGACAGGCGTCGGATGGCTGGGGCGAGGGCTTCGAACAGCGGGAGATCTGCGCCGGCGACGATGAGCTGTATGTCCATCTGTGGAGCGTGGAGGATGATTGGGATATCCAGACCGAGGCGGAACGCTTCGCACCCAAAGTGGCGGAGGGGCTGCCGGAGATGTGCTTCTCCACCCTCAAGTCTACCGGCGACCTCATCTGCATCCGCCGGGGCGAGTCCGGCTACTACCCCTCCGATTGGGACACCGGCGACAAGGAACAGAATGTGGAACTGGCCGACCAGCTGAACGAACAGCTTGGCGTCAGCCCCATCCAGCGCCAGGCCATGGAGGTGGGCAGTATGTGCGGCTGGGATGTCCCCGGCGCTGATCCCGCCAAATACGAGGAGGACTACAGGCCCCAGATGGGAGGGATGACCCTTGAATGAAGTGTTCCGTGTGGAGCTGTTCGGCGAAAAAACGGATCGGTGGTGCGATCTGGAACTTCCGGCCAGCTACTATGGTCTCCAGGATGCGCTGGACAAGCTCCAGATGTCCTTGGGCGACAAACCGAGGTGGGAATTTCTTGAACACCACGGCTTTCAGTTCCTCCATGTCCATCTGAACCATGAATGCGATCTCTATCAGCTCAATGCGCTGGCAACCTGCCTGGGACAGATGAACGGCAGAGAAAGAACAGCGTTCGAAGGGTTGTTTAACATGGAGGTGGCAAAAAAATACGGCCCCATCAGCGTTGCCACCATGATCGACCTGGCCTACAGCGCAGACTGCTGTCATGTGGTCAACGCCACGACGGACGAGCAGCTCGGCAGGTTCTATGCGGAGAACGATTTCATCCCTGCCCTGGAAAAAGTTCCGGATTCCATCTTCGAGTATCTTGACTTTGAGATGCTCGGAAGAAAAGCCAGGTTTGAGGAGGGCGGCGTTTTCGCAAGCGGCGGGTATGTCACGCAGCACACCGAGCTGAAGCAGGTATATGACAGCCTGGCCTTGATTCCCGAAGCGCCGGAATACGGCATCCGCCTGACGGTCGGCAGGTATCCCTTCCACTCCAATGAGCAGCCGGATAACATGATGTGTCTGGATCTGCCAGCCACGCAGGAGCGGCTGGATGCCGTGCTGGAGGCTTGCGGAGGCGCCTCCTGGTCGGAAATGGTCTTCCGGGTGGAGGACAGTGCGATGCCTGCGCTTCTGGAAAACATGGCCTGCGACGATATCCATGGACTGAACGAGTTGGCTAAATGCTTCAAGGAGCTGAGCACACAAGGAGAACTTTCCAAATTCAAGGCAGTTATCCTTGCGGCAGATTGTCACGATATCGCTGCCGCTGTCCAGATTGCGGAAAATCTGGATGACTATCTGCTCGAGCCTGATCAGCGAACCCCCGAGGAGGTAGCCATAGAGGAACTTCGCTTCATTGTGGATGAGCATTCCCGGTCCATTCTGCAGAAGCACGTCGTCCTCTACAACTATGGTCAGGATGTCATGGCAGCACATAACGCTCTGCTGACCCCCTACGGGCTGGTTCAGCGCAGAGATGGCGAACCGATCCTCAGCGAAGAAACGCAGGCAGAAAATGCCGGAATGGAGATGATGTGATGGCGAGTCGGCAAACCAGGCAACTCCTGGACCTTCTGGACGGCTTTGAAATGACTAAATCCCAACACGACTGGCTGGAACGGCGATTCGAGAACATGACGGTAAAAGAAAGCCTTCTGTTCCGTGGAGCAATGCAGATTGAGCAGCCGAGGATGACCTGCGATGTGATGCTGATTGCAAGTCAATTGGATCACTATGATCTGTTCTATGGGGCCGGGGATGATGTTCAGCTGGGCAAATTCATCATGGAGCAGATCCAGCGTCCCTCTGATCAAGCGCGGGAGTTTCTTGACCCGGAAAAAGTGGGTGCGGCTTACCGCCAAAAGGGCGGAAACACTTTCTGCGACGGGCACTTTATCAAGGGCACCTCTTTAATCGATCCGTTTCTGGACAGTAACCCTTCGATGAATCCCGACAAAGGTGACTACGGCATCCGAGTCAAGCTGGCCAGCCGAACCAACATGGACGGCGTGTGGGTGGGCTTCCCGGACACCGGCGAATACATGGACGCCGCACACCCGGACGAACTTCTCCTGGCGCTGGACGCACTGGAGGTCGAATCCGTGACCGAGTGCATTGCTGTGGATGTGGACTGCTGCCTCCCGCAGCTGAAGGACATCCTCTCCCAGTACGGCTCCGCGTCGGAACTTGTCCGCCATGCCATCGACTTTGGTTACATCTGGGGCGAGCAGGGACAGGGAGAACCCAAATGGCTGGATAAGTGGCAGGCAGTCATGGAGCTGGAGGACTGCCACCGCCTGGATTACGCCTTAGATCTGGCGCAGAACCTCCACTGCTATCACTTCATGCCCCGTGACATGGATCTTGCCGATTACGGAAAAGAGCTGGCAAAACGGGATGGCATCTATCCCAAGGACGAACTGCTCGCCTCCTGCTTTGACGCTGAGGGCTATGCCAATCAGAGAATGAAGCGCATGGGCCTGTCCGCCGCAGAACATGGGTTTGTATCCTGGAATGGCACGGAACTCAATTTTGAGTACAGTCAGCCGGAGATGGAGCCGACCATGTCCATGTGAAAAACCTTCGTACAGACCAGGCTCTGCCATAACGGAGGTGATGAAAGAAGAAAAATCAAATAGCCTGAAAGCTACAGGGGCCGTTACCCGAAAGGGACGAACGGCCCCTTCTTTTTGTGCTCTTTCCGGGTAACTGTCCCGGAAAGGAGTCTTCATGACGACGGACAACCCTATCGCCAAGCACCTGAAGGAGTATCACTGCGGTGAGCTGAGAGTCGTCCCCAGCCGTGAACTGGAGGCCGCTTTTCAGATTCGCGGACCTGACCTTCGCCGCACGATCAATTGCCTGCGCGGGGATGGCATCCCCATTTGCAGCTCTGATTCCGGCTATTATTACGCCGACACCGAGGAGGAACTGCGGAGGACGATCCGGCAGCTCCGAAGCAGGATCAAGAAGATCGCCCATGCGGAGCGCGGCCTCACCAAAGCGTTGGAGCAATTTACCGACAGCGGCCAGATATCCCTCCCCCTGGAGGGAGGTGATACCGCTTGAAAAGCTTCATCCCCTGGGTGGGAGGCAAAAGCAAGCTGCTCTGGCTGATTCATAAGCTGTCCCCCTCGCGCTATTCCCGGTTTATCGATGTGTTCGGCGGCAGCGGGACAGTGACATTGAGCCGCCCGATCCAGCAGGGATGCATGGAGGTTTATAACGATTTCAACGGCGACCTGACCAATCTGTTCTGCTGTGTCAAAAACAGAACCATGGCGCTCCTTCTGGAGCTTGGCTTCCTGCCGCTGAACACCCGTGATGACTTCAATGTGCTGTATAAGTTTTTCTCCCGTGAGGAATTCACCGATGACTATCTGGACGAGGAGATGGAGCTGACCCAGCGATATCTGGAACCGCCGGATGCCAAAACCATCCGAAGGATGATGCTGGAACGAGCGCCTCGCGGAGATGTGCGGCGGGCCGCTGACTATTTCAAGCTTATCCGGTACAGCTTCAGCGGCGGCGCAAAGTCCTTCGCCGGAAAATCCTGCGACATCCGCCGCTTTTTCCATCTGGTCTGGGAGTGCTCACGCAGACTGGCGGAGGTGGTCATCGAGAACAAGGACTGCGTCGACCTCATCCGCCAATATGACCGGGAAGACGCATTCTTCTACTGTGACCCGCCTTACTACGATGCGGAGGACTGCTATGCGGTGGGCTTTCCCAAGGAAGACCACCAGCGCCTCCACGATGCGCTTCTGGAGTGCCAGGGGTTTGTGATGGTTTCCTACAACTACTGCCCCTTCATCGTAGATCTGTACAAGGAGTTTTACATCTTCTACACCACACGCCCCAACAGTATGTCCCAGAAAGCCGGAAGCGAATACGAGGAGATCGTCATCACCAACTACGATCCCCGTCTCTATAACTCCGCAAGGCATTGGCAGCTCAGCATTTTCAATCTGTCCGCTGCGGAGGAAGACGACGGGCGCTACACGCTGATCCACGAACCGAAAACATAATCTGATAAAACGGAGGAATGAAGATGACCTTTATCAAGTACACCAACGACGGCAAGGCTGTCATTCAGCCTGCGGCCCTCACCCTGAGTGGTCTGGAGCAGGAGGAAACGCTGGAGATGCATACCCTGGAAAACGCCATTGTCCTGCTCAAGCAGGAGATGGAGCCGGTGGAGAAAGCCGCCGCTATGATGGCGCTGATTCGTTTGGTCAACAGCCTGTGGGCGGATATGATGGCCGGATGGAAGGAACGGGAGGGCGATACGGCCCCGTGCGATGGCTGCTCTGGCTGCGGCGAGGAGATGCTGCCCATTCCTGCAGAGGCCTTTGCGGATGCCGGCATCCTGCACGACAACCTCCGTGTGGTCAGCGTGGACGGCGCTGTTCTGGTGGTGTCCGATGACCGCAAAACTAAGTGGGCGGCCGAGCTGGACAAGAGCCTGGAACAGCTCGGCATCGACAGAGCCGGTTTCGAGAAGCTGGTCAAGGCAGTCATGGAGCTGGATGAGGACGAGGGCGATGACTAAGGATCACGCTTATCTCTATCTCGGCTCTGTTTCCGAGGCCAGGCGGCAGAACGAACTGGCCCTCTGGCGTGCAAGCCATCTGGAGAACATCGCCTGTAAGCAGGCCATCGAGGAGGCCATCCGCAGGGGTTTTGACGGGATGCACCTGAGCCACGACTGCGCCAGGGGCGTCATCGAAGACTTTGGCTTCAAGCGTGTGGGATGGGTGCTGGCCGCCACCATTCAGCTGAAGCCGGAGGATGGACGCTTCAGCCGCCGGAACAAGGAATGGGCCGCCGCGACCTTCATCCCCCGCAGCGACCGCAACTATGAGTTCATGGTGGAAAGTCACACCGGTGTTCTGGACATTTTCGTAAATGAGTTTCGGGAGGCCCAGGATGCGCTTGGGATGTTTACGCGCTCCCACTGTGACGATATGACAGGGCATGAGCTGGAGGGCAAGGTGCTGGTCATGAGTCCGTTCACGCTGAAGGAGTCCTATTGGGCGCCGGAGAATCAGCTCTGGCTGGCGACCGGCGGCTTCGGCTGCGCCCCCAACGCCGCGGGCAGAGCGGTATACGCCACCTGCCTCGGCGACGGAGAGCAGACCCGGTGGAACCGCAGCGACTTCATCGGCATTCTCCGGGAGGAGCATCTGCCCGACTGGGCCAGAGAGAGCCTGAAGCAGATCCGGCAGAAAGATCCCGCCGAATCTCCCGATATGACCACCCCAACCATGTGAGTGAAAGGAGCTTGATTACCATGGCGACAGCCAAGAAGAAACAGCAGGAAGCCACAACGCCCCAGGTAGAGGCACGGATCGACCGCCTGATGGACGGAGATTTTAAGACCAAAGCCTTTGCCAGCGCCACTATCGGCGGCGCCTTTGCCGTCCACGGCATCCGGATCATCGAGTCGGACAAGGGCCGTTTCATCTCCATGCCCCAGGACTCCTATAAGAAAAACGGTGAGACCAAGTACAACGACACCTTCCATGCCATCACCGCAGAGGCCCGGAACGCTCTGGTGGATGCCGTCAACGACGCCTACGAGCAGAAGCTCCAGGAGCAGCAGGAGCAGAAAGGCGCCGCTCCCGACCAGGCCATGAGCCAGCAGATGTGAGCCACTCGCCCTGAAGGGAGGTGATGTGATTTTGGTCCGCTTCACAATAGACAATCGAAACCGCCTGATCTTCTATGGCAACACGGTGGGCTATGTGAAGGATGACGCCGCTGTTGTGGACGAGATGTTCCAGACGGATGAGCTGTCCCGCTACCTGGCCCGGTTGAATCTGACGCCTCAGTGGAAGGAAGGCGTATTTGACCGCCTTGCAGCCGGAGAGGTGCCCGGCGAGGAGCTGGGGCAGCCGCAAAAAGGCTGCCGCATCTGGCAGCTCCGGAAAGGCGTGGATGTCACCATGCGCTTTATCGGATATGAGGATCTGATAAAGCGGTTCGGAGAACCGGACGCAGACAATTATACGCAGGTCTTTGACGGCGATCTGGGTACCAACGATTTGGAGCAGATCTACGCCATCTGCCGGGACAGCCCGCCTCCCGGATATCAGGGCTACCGGATGGCTCTGTCCGATGTGGTGGAGCTGTACGATGATTCCGGCAGCGAGTTCTTCTACTGTGACCGCGTGGGATTCCGTCCCATCCAGTTCGACCAGCGTCAGGAGCAGAACGAATGCCACGAAATGACTATGTAGTCTGGGAGGATATAAGCCGCCCGGATTTTCCTTTGCCCAGCCGAGGCCGGGGGCCTCCCCAAACGCATCTCATGATCTCTTTCCAGCCAACAAACTACCAAAAATCATTTTTACTTACAGGAGGAATGTCCTTATGAAGAAGCTGTTCAAGAATATCGCCAAGTCCGCCAAGTCCGCCGCCATCAACTGCCAGACCTCCATCGCCGCCTTCCACCGCCGCGCCGTCTGCGGCAACGCCGGCGAGGGCTATATCGATACCGCTGTCAAAGTGCTGATTGCCGTCGTTCTGGGCGCCCTGGTGCTGGCCGGCCTGTACGCGGTCCTGAATGATACTGTCATGCCTACTGTAACGGAGCGTATTCAGGAGATGTTCGACTACGCCGGCTGATGCACTGGGCGCAGGCGCTGGTCTTCTGCGGCTGCCTGATGGGCGCTTCGATCTATGATGTCCGACACCGCCTGGTGGATGACCGGGTCTGTGTGGCGCTCGTGCTGGCGGGGCTGATCACCATCAGCCCCGCCTCCTTTTTGGGGGCGCTTGCGGGAGGGCTGCCCTTCTATCTGGGGGCGGGCTTTGGGAAAAACGGGGCCGGGGATACGGTGCTTGCGGCGTCAGCGGGGTTTGTGCTGGGCCTTTTCCGTACTCTCGCGGGGCTTACGCTGTTCGCCTTTTGCTACGCCCTGTTTGTGCTGGGAAAAAGTCTTGTTCTGAAGCTCTCCCACCGCCCCACCCGGTTCACCTGCCCACTGGTCCCGTTCATTGCCGCAGGATTCATTCCCGCATATTTCTTATAAGGAGGCTTATATGAAGATTTTCCGTAACCGCACCGTGATCGGTGTGCTGTGTATCCTCCTGGCGCTCGTCATCTGCTTCGGAGCGACGCCCCTGTTCAGCCGCAGCGCCAGCGAGAAGGCTGAGATCGTCCGCGTCACCGCCGACATCAAGGAGGGCGACGAGATTACCGCTGAGATGGTACAGACTGTGGAGGTGGGCGCCTATAACCTGCCGTCCGGCATCATGACAGAAAAAGACGAGGTCGTCGGCAAATATGCCACCGCCGACCTGAAGGTGGGCGATTACATTCTGGCCAGCAAGCTCTCCAACGAGCCTGCCGCTGAAAATGCCTATCTCTACAATCTGGACGGCACCAAACAGGCCATCTCTGTCACCATCAAGAGTTTTGCCACCGGCCTTTCCGGCAAACTGGAGAGCGGCGATATCGTTTCCGTCCTCGTGGCCGACTATCAGGGCATGGGCGAAACCGTGATCCCGCCCGAGCTGCAGTATGTAGAGGTCATCTCCGTTACCGCCTCCTCTGGTTACGACGCCAACACCGGCGAGGCGGTTGAGGATGAAAAAGAGCTGCCCTCCACCGTCACCCTGCTGGTGACCACCGAGCAGGCCAAGGTGCTGGCGGGGCTGGAACAGGAAAGCGAGCTGCATCTGGCGCTGGTTTATCGTGGGACGCCTGAGAATGCCTCCGCATTCATTGAGGCGCAGGACGCTCTGATCGAGGAGCTGTACGCCGAGCCGGAAGCCGAGGAGACTGCCGAGGCAACTGAGAATACCGAAACCGGGGAAAGCGAGGGCGCCGATTCTGCCGCAGAGAGCGAGGCGGCTGCGGAATGAACTTCATGAAAGGAAGCCTGTTTCACCGCAGCACAGAGCCGGAGGAGGTTGAAATCATCGAGGAATCCGGCGGCGGAGTCCTGGCCGTCTGGGGAAGCCCCGGCTGCGGCAAAACCGTGACTGCGGTAAAGATCGCAAAGCATCTGGCCTCCCAGAAGAAAAATGTGGCGCTTCTGCTCTGCGATATGACCGCCCCTATGATGCCCTGCATCTGCCCGCCCTCTGAACTGGAGTGCGACAAATCCCTGGGCAGCATCTTCGCCGCCCAGCGGATCTCCGTGAATCTCATCAAGCACAACCTGACCACCCACAAGAAGCTGTCCTACCTGACCATGCTGGGGCTGCGCAAGGGGGAAAACGAGTATACCTACGCAGCCTGCACCAAGCAGCAGGCGGAGGAACTCATCCGCGGCCTGCGTGAGATCGCCCCCTATGTGGTCATCGACTGCTCCAGCTATATTGCCAATGACATCCTCTCCGCCGTGGCGCTCATGGAGGCCGACAGCGTCCTCCGGCTGGCCAACTGCGACCTGAAATCCATTGGCTACCTGTCCAGCCAGCTCCCGCTCCTTCGGGAACTGCACTGGGATGAGGACAAGCAGTATAAGGCGGCGTCCAACATCAAGCCCCTCCAGGCGGCGGACCGCATCGGTCAGGTACTTGGGAGCGTCGCTTTCCAGCTCCCGCACTCCCAGGAGCTGGAGGAGCAGTATCTGGAGGGCACGCTTCTGAACGATCTCTCCATGAAAGACAGCAAGGCGTTCCGTAAGGAAATCGAGAGGATTTGCAAGGAGGTGTTCTAAAGGATGGGAACAAAGAATCTCTCGTCCCTCTCGGAGAGCTGGGGGTTCCCCAAAGGGGGACTGGTCCCCCTTTGGAGGCGCACCGCGAACAAAGTGCGCCAGCATTTTCCGCAGAAAATGCGTGCGCCGTGGAAGGAGGTGTTCTGATGCTTGGCGACAGAAGAAGCAATTCCTTATTTGCTGCGGCCCCGGCCGCCGCCCCGGCGGAGGCCAGGCAGGAGCAGGCCGAGGTGCATGACATCTCCTTCGAGGAAAATACCGGAAGGACTATTTTTGCAGAAACCAAGGTCGCCCCCAAGGCGAGCGATGTCTTCTTTGCTCCCCAGGCCGAGGGGATACCCTTCGCGAAGGTTCTCAGTCAGGTACAGTCCTACCTCTCCGGTACCTATGCCACCCTGATCACGGAGAACGGCGACGAGGCCAAGGAGCAGATGAAGCGCCGGATCGCCCGCTATTTGCAGGACAATCGCATGGCGGTGGACGGCATGAGCCAGAGCGAGCTGGTAGACGCCCTGTATACGGAGATGGCCGAGTATGGATTCCTGACCAAGTACATCTTCGCCGACGGAATCGAGGAGATCGACATCAATTCCTGGCGCGACATTGAGATCCAGTATTCCGACGGCCGCACCGTCAAGCTGGAGGAACACTTCGACTCGCCGGACCACGCGGCCAATGTCATCCGCCGTATGCTCCAGAACTCCGGCAAGGTGCTGGACAACGCCAGTCCCATCATTACCTCCCGTCTGGCCAAAAACATCCGTGTCTCGGTCATCAAGACCCCGGTGCTGGACGAGGATGCCGGCGTCGCGGCCTCCATCCGAATCGTCAACCCCAAGAATCTGACCAAGGAGGACTTTGTGGGCAGCGGCACCGCCACGGAGGAAATGCTGGATTTCTTGTCCGCCTGCCTGCGCTACGGCGTCTCCATCTGTGTGGCAGGCGCCACCAGCTCCGGCAAGACCACTGTGGCGGGCTGGCTCCTGTCCACCATTCCCGACCGCAAGCGGATCTTCACCATCGAGGACGGCTCCCGTGAGCTTCAGCTCATCCGGGAGCAGAACGGCAGGGTGGTCAACTCCGTCGTCCACACCCAGACCCGCGACAGCGAGAACGAGCGGCAGCGCATCGACCAGATCGCGCTGCTGGACATCGCCCTTCGCTTTAATCCCGACATCATCGCCGTGGGTGAGATGCGCGGCCCGGAGGCCAATGCCGCCCAGGAGGCCGCCCGCGTGGGAGTGGCCGTTCTCACCACCATCCACTCCAGCTCCAGCGAGGGCACCTATCGCCGCATGGTATCCCTGTGCAAGCGGGCCGTGGACACCCCCGACGATACGCTCATGGGCTATGTCACTGAGGCATATCCCATTGTGGTCTACTGCCGCCAGCTGGAGAACAAGGAGCGCCGCATCACCAACATCTCCGAATGTGAGATCCTGCCGGATGGGAGCCGACGGCTTCACAAGCTCTACGAGTACAACATCACTGAAAACCGTCTGGAGGGCGACCGGTTCATCATTGAGGGACACCACCAGAAGTGCGAGGAAATGTCCGAGAGCCTGCAGCGCCGCTTTATCGAGAACGGTATGCCCCGCGGTGAGCTGGAGCAGTTCATCCAGAGAAAGGAGGAAACTGCATGACAATGATCCAACTGATCGCCTGCATCGGCATGATCGCCGGGCTTTTTATGGTGCTGGGGATCTCCCCCGCAGAAATGAGCGACAGCATCTTCTCCCGGCTGACTGCCGCTCCTGGCAGCATCCGGGCGGATATCAACGAGACGACCAAGCGAAAAAAGGCCGGCTTCTTCCGCCGGGAGATCACGGAGGCGCAGGCGGTGCTGGCCGCATCCGGGCGTGAGGGGAAGTTCCCCATGGTGTGCATGGCCTCCCTGGTGCTGTTTGCCCTGGGCGCCTGCATCGCCATTCTCGCCGGGAACGCATTCCTTGTCCCTGTGCTGGCCGTCGGCTTTATGCTGGCGCCGTTCTGGTATGTCAAGCTGACAGCCGGCAGCTTCAAAAAGGATGTGGCCGCAGAGCTGGAAACGGCGCTGTCGGTCATCACCACCGCCTATCTGCGCACGGAAAACTTCCAGCAGGCGGTGGAGGAAAATGTCCGATACCTGCACCACCCGGTGCAGGAGGTGTTCCAGCGGTTTCTGACCCGCATCAAGCATATTGACCCGGACATGGACGCTGCACTTCACGACCTGAAATACGCCATCGACAATGAGGTGTGGCAGGAGTGGTGCGAAGCGGTGATGGCATGCCAGACAGACCGCAGCCTGAAAAGCACCCTGACTCCCATCGTTAGCAAGCTGTCGGATATGCGAGTGGTCAACGGAGAGCTGGAAAATCTGGTCTTCGGCCCCCGCAAGGAGTTCGTCACCATGGCGATCCTGGTGCTGATCAATATCCCGCTGGTGCGGTTCATCAACACCGATTGGTACCACACCCTGGTGGACACCATCCCCGGCCAGATGGTCATCGCCGTCTGCATCGCAGCCGTATTCGTGTCCTTTGCCTTTGTGGTGAAACTGACACAGCCTATTGAGTATCGGAGGTGAGGAAATGGGCGTACTTTTATTCCTGTTCGGGACCGCGCTGGCCGCCGGACTGTATTTCGTCCTCGCCGACCTTCTGAAGATTCCCAGACTGGCCACGGAACGGGCACTCATCTCTGCCGGACGGCGGGAGCGGAGCCTGGTCAAAGCTCTGGAGGCGCTGATCCTCGGCTGGGCGCTGAAGCTGGCGCCGCTGATCCGAATGGACGAATACAAATACCGCCGGCTGGAGAGCAAGCTCACGGCGGCAGGGTTGGATATGACGCCCCAGGTCTACACGGCTTATTCGATCCTGAAGCCCTGCCTCATCCTGCTCGGCATCATCCCGTGCCTGCTGATCCTGCCCATCCTGAGCCCCCTCATCGTGGTGCTGGCCGTGCTGACCTGGTTCAAGGAGAGCCGTCGGGCTGACGAGCTGGTCAAGGCCAGAATGGAGCTGATCGAGGGCGAGCTGCCCCGGTTCGTCGCCACCATCCATCAGGAGCTGGCTGCCAGCCGGGATGTCCTGCGGATTCTGGAAAACTACAAGAAACACGCCGGACCGGACTTTGGTCGGGAGCTGGATGTGCTGACAGCGGATATGCGGTCCTCCTCCTATGAGGCAGCGCTCATCCGATTTGAAGCCAGAATGGGCTCTGCCATCATTTCGGACATCGTCCGCGGCCTCATCGGCATTCTGCGTGGCGACGATGGCAGGATGTATTTTCAGATGCTCTCCCACGATCTGAAAGCGCAGGAACTGCAGCGGCTCAAAGCCAAGGCCGCAAAGATCCCGCCCAAAATCCGGGTATTCAGCTTTATCATGCTCGTGTGCTTCATGATGACCTACATCGTCATCATCGTGTACCAGATCGTCAACTCCCTGGGGAGCCTGTTCTAAAGGAGGTCGCCATGAGAAAATTACTGAAACGGCGCTCCGGCGAAGGCTATATCGATGTATGTGTCCTGGTGGTGTGCGCCATGCTGGTGCTCGCGCTGGTGGTTCGTGTGCTCCCGGTCTACATCACCAAACAGCAACTGGACACCTATGCGGTGGAGCTGGTGCGCGAGGCGGAGATCGCCGGCCGGGTTGGCACGGAGACCACCCGCCGGGCGGCGGCGCTTACCGACAGCACCGGGCTTGACCCCGACATTCGGTGGTCCACCACCGGACGCATCCAGCTCAATGACGAGGTCACCGTGACCCTGACGCTGGAAACGGATATCGGCTTGTTCGGAGGATTTGGCTCGTTCCCGATCACGCTGACGGCTTCCGCTACAGGCAAGTCGGAGGTGTATTGGAAGTGAGAAAACCGATTTTTCGCCGTCGCTCCGGCGAGGGCACCCCCATGATCCTTGCCATTGTGCTGGTATTACTGATGCTGTTCTGCGCCATTGCCGAATTCAGCCGGCTGTGGATCATTGCCCAAGGCGTAAAGGAGGCCGCGCAGCAGGCGGTCATTTCCACCGTCAATGACAACTACGACGATGTGTACCACGCCGTCCGTGAGGGATACGCCGCGGGCTGGTATCCGGACGGTACAGGCCGCTGGGATGAGAGCATCGATACCGGCGATGTGTACGGCCAGCTCTCTGAAACGCTCGGCCTGGAAAATACAGCGGGCGGGTATCAGAAAATTTCGGACGGTGAGGTGGAATATACCATCTCCGACCTGTCCGTGGTTCTGGAAAATAACAGCCTCGGTTCCGGCCAGAGCGAGGGATATACCGCGCTGGTGGAGATCCATCTGGAGGTGCCTGTCCGGTTTCTGGGGAATCTTTTGCCCGCCGCCAGCATGACTTTGCACACAGAGGCCAAATATGTGCCTCTCTTCTGATCCATCCGGTCTTTTCAATAGACTTCCACAGGAAAATGTGGTATTGTCCCATTAACAAGAAATACACCAAGGAGGCATACACCATGACAGACAAGACAAAGAGGATCATCCTCATCGCCGTCTGCTGCCTGCTCTGCATTGCGGCAGCCGTTGGGATCGCCGTCCGGTTCGGCGGTAATGCCAATATTTCTTCCGGTGTGGTTTCCGATGATCCCACCCAGAGCGGTGATCCCAATGTGGATATCGACAATAACAGCCAGACTGATCTGGATGTCCAGATGGAAACGCCGGACGCATCCGAAACCGATCCCGCCCAGGGTGCAGACTCCAGCGGCCTGGAGCAGACCATCCAGGAAGATCCTGTAAAGCCTGAATCCCCCGAAAAACCGGAAGCACCCTCCGGCACCACCACGCTGCCGGATGACCACGACGGAACGGATGTGCCGGAGGAGGAGCGCAAGACCGAGGATGAGGCGCCGCCCACCTATGAGGAAACTCCCACAGTGACTCCCACCGAAACGGAGCCTGCCGCGGGAAGCACCAACAGCTCCGGTCAGGTCTATGTACCCGGCTTCGGCTATGTGGAAAACAGCGGTGAGAACACCGGCGTTCAGGACAACAGTATGTATGAAAACGGAAATAAGATCGGCGAGATGGGCGGCGGTAATTGACCCCCTCATCCGCAATAACGGCGCAGTAGGAAGTGACTGCGCCGTTTCTATTTGAAAAATCGGAAAGGAGAGCACCTGTGAAGCGAATCCTTGCTCTTATTCTCTCCGCTGTCCTGATGCTGTCCATCTCTGTACCTGCCTACGCAACCGGAGATGAAAACATCGATGGCGGTGGCGGCAACATGGGCAGCGGAACATCTACAAGCTATTGGAATCCCGGCATGGATGGCGTCCGTGTATCCGTAATCAATGTGGACAGCCACGCCGTAGTGGGCAATGTGATCGATCTGACCAACAAAACACCCGCATCGGGCGTTATTCATTTTGGCAAAGTCAGCAAGCTGTCCTATAACGCCGGACGGAGTCTCTCTCCGGTAGTGGGAAACTACAGCTACATTAATCCCTCGCAGAGCCTGCCCCGCATCATCTCCTCCGGCAGCTATCCGGCCAGTATTGATGCCATCCGCAGCTACTTCACTGATGAACAGGTCATCCGAGCCATCGCTGGATATGTGGGGATGGACTTCGATACGCTGATCTGCGGCGATTATAAAATCGTCATCGAGCCGATTGCGTATCTGGTCTATAACGGTGCCAACTACGCTATGACAGCCACGGAAGCCGCACTCTATGACCAGGTCGTTGACGGAAATCTCCGCTACTGGATGGGTTCGCTGACCCATCAGAATCTCCCCCTCGCTATCTTCCTGGAGGAAGCTGACCTCGGGTATCCCGCGTGGTCAGGCAGCACCACAAGCAAGGTCAGCAACGAGCAGATCATCTCCTCGCTGGGGATCGGCATCGTCCGCTTCAACGATGAGGTGGAGGAACCGGAGGTGGATGAGTTTGACTACGAATACCGGGTGGACACCGATGTCATTACCTCGGTGGAGGTATCCGGCGGACAGTCAGACCCGGACAACCCGGTCACCGTGCAGTTTGTGATCGAAGGCAGCACCTATACCATCAGCAATGTGTACTATCCGGACGGCGACAGCCAGCTGGTCTGGGTGAAGTGGCATACCCCCGATGAACCCTGTGTTTGCACCATTCAGGTCAGGGTGCTGGGCGGAGGCACGGCGCAAAGCACCATCACCGCCAACATTGTGGATTTGGACGGCAACGACCCGCCCAATCCCGTGGCCGATGACCGAAACGACACCTTCACCTTCGTGGATATCCCAGAGAAAGAAGAAGGGTCCTCCGCCTCCTGGGGCATCTGGTCTCCCTGGTGGCAGGAGAATTGGGTGTGGGTTGAAAATTGGGAGAAGTGCTGGCACACGGATCGGTGGACGGACAGCGAGGGCAAATCCCACACGGACCGTTGGTACCACTGGGTGGACAACGGCTGGTGGGAGGATCAGGGCTGGTGGGAATTTGATTATAACGCCTACACAGCCAGCCTGACGGCAACCATGGTCATCACGCCGGACAGCCTGTCGCCCACGGCATCTTCCTCTGCGCTCAAGAGCGGATACGGCATCCAGCAGAGCGTTACGGCCAGCGTCAGCACCACACAGAGCGCCGCAGTTACTGCGGCTCAGAATGCGGTGACCTATTTCCCGGAGTTCAACTATGAGGGCTTCTGGAGGCTCCTGGACCGAAGCATCAGCGGCAAACGCTCCACCTTCACCTTCAAGGACAACCCCTACAGCACCTATAACCGGCCGACCCATTTCACACCGATATGGTATCCCGATGGAAGCTATACGCCGTACACCTGGCTCCTGGACTGCTGGACGCCCGCAGGAATGCTGTCGCTTAACCTGACGGACTCCGTCCGGATTTCCGGAGATCTTTGGGAGGACTGGCATATCGCCCCCACAAATTAACAACATACAACGGAGGGAATTTATGCGTAAATTCAACTATAAGCGCCTGATCGTTATGCTGGTCGTGGTCTTGGCAATGACCTGCCTGATGGCGACCATAGCTTTCGCCGCCGGTACCGGGGATGTGGCCGGCGCCGTCGAGAGCACCTGGTCCACCGCATCCACCCAGATCAAGTCGGTGGTAGACAATGTGGTGTTTCCCGCCATCGACCTGATCCTTGCCGTATTCTTCTTCGCCAAGCTGGGCACCGCCTACTTCGAGTACAGAAAATCCGGCCAATTCGAGTGGGCGGCTCCCGCCATCCTGTTTGCCTGCCTCGTGTTTACCCTCACTGCGCCCATGTATCTCTGGAGCATTATCGGCATCTAAGGAGGGTATATGAACTTTTTCGAGCAAGAGCTTCACAAAATCGTTGCCCCAAAGTATCCGGACGCCACCTATGTAGGCCGGGCCTGCTATGTGCGTCTCGATGAGTTGAATCGGGCAAAGATCCAGTTCGTCACGGGGATCGTCGCAAATCAATACCATGCCCTTCGCGTTTCCATTCTGAATCGGAACGAAGGCCAGGTGGATGTGCTGCTTCTGAATCTTTCCGACATCCTCGGGAAAAAGCAAACCGGCAACCCGAACTTCCGCAATGGAATCAATCCCTACATCTGGGATGACTACGGGAAAGCGGATTGGTATGTCTACCATCCCAACAGTCAGGACTACCAGCAGCTCACAGACGCAGTATCGGATTATCTGGAGGTGTTTCAGGAGCAAGCCCAAACCGCTGCCCCCCAGTGGCAGCAGACCATGTAAAGAACTGACCCAGGGGCCGTACCAGCTGTACGGCCCCTGGCCTTTTATCCCAAGCAGTTGGTGCGGCCTCACCCCGAAAAGAGGTGAACGAACCATTGTTTATTTGGGATTTTGTTGCCGACACCATCCTCGGTCAAATCGTGGATTGGATCTACGGACAGGTCATGGGCTTTCTCGGAAACTTTTTCGCCGAGATGGGCAACATGGGCGTCGAGTTGTTCGAACTGAGCTGGGTGCAGAGCATTGTACTGTTTTTCTCTTATCTGGCCTGGGCGCTCTATGTGACCGGTCTCGTTGTGGCCTGTTTTGAGTGCGGCATCGAGTATTCCTCCGGCAGAGGGAACCTCAAAGAAACCGCTCTGTGTGCCATCAAGGGCTTTATGGCGGTGAGCCTGTTTACGGTTGTGCCGATTCGGCTCTATGAGCTTTCCGTCACATTGCAGGCAAGCCTCACCGCGGGGATCACAGGGTATGGCACCTCCATCGGCGAGGCGGCAACCGAGATTGTGAATTCACTCAGCGGCATTGATTCGCTGACTGGAATGACCACCGGCTCATACTTCGGCTTTGCTTCCATCACCAGCCCAATCATGCTTTTATTCTGCATCATTCTGATGGCCTACGCCGTGATAAAGGTCTTCTTCGCAAACCTAAAGCGCGGCGGCATTCTGCTCATTCAAATTGCAGTGGGCAGTCTCTATATGTTCAGCGTCCCACGCGGTTATACGGATGGTTTCATCCAATGGTGCAAGCAGATCATCGGATTGTGCCTGACCGCCTTCCTGCAATCCACCATTCTCATCGCCGGTCTCATGGTATTCAAGGACCATGCCCTCCTTGGCCTTGGTCTGATGCTGTCCGCCGGCGAGATCCCCCGTATTGCCGGCGCCTTTGGTCTGGATACCACCACAAGAGCCAATATCATGTCTGCAGTCTATACCGCTCAGGCTGCGGTCAATACCACAAGGACCGTTGTTCAGGCGGTAGCCAAATGAAAACTCTGACGATGGGCAGCCTGTTTGATGGGATAGGGGGATTCCCACTGGCCTCCATTCACAACGGCATTGTCCCTGTGTGGGCAAGCGAGATCGAAGCCTTTCCCATTGAGGTGACAAAGATTCGTTTCCCCGACATGGCGCATGTGGGCGACATTACAAAGCTTGACGGAGCAAAGCTGCCGCCGGTGGACATCATCTGCGGCGGCTCACCCTGTCAGGACTTATCTGTGGCCGGAAACCGTGCCGGCCTCTCCGGTGAACGCTCCGGCCTTTTTATGGAACAGGTTCGAATTGTAAAGGAGATGAGAGATGCGGATAGACAACGAGGCCGAGCAGCTCTCGATATACGACCTCGATTTATGGTGTGGGAGAATGTTCCAGGAGCCTTCTCCAGCGGAACCCCAAAAGGAGAGGATTTCCGGATCGTCCTCGAGGAGATTGTCCGAATTAAAGTCAGTGGTATTTCAGTCCCTCGACCTGACACCGGGCGCTGGGAATCTGCTGGGCGAATTCTACTGGGAACTGATTTCTCCCTGGCGTGGAGATGCCTCGACGCTCAATACTGGGGTGTCCCCCAGAGAAGAAAAAGAATCTTCCTTGTCGCAGATTTTGCAGGACGATCCGCCGGACAAATACTATTTGACCAGGAAAGCCTGCCTGGGCATCCTGCGCAGAGCCTTTGAACGCGGGAAAGAGCTGCCCCGAAAACTCAATCGTGCGCTGGAGATCCAGTCTGGGGTTGCTCCGCCGGATGGCAGATCCACCCCGCTGGAGGCATACCATATCAACCAGCGTGATGAAGGCATCGATCTGCACGGAGTTTCCGGTGCCCTGATGGCGACAAACAATATGCAGATGCAGACCTTTGTTACCCAGCCGGACGATGCGGAAATCGAAGGGTTCGATGGCTATAACGGTGATCTGACCGGCTCAGTCGCGGCTACCCTGGGCGTGAACTGCGGGATGTCCACCGGCCGCAATGGCCTTATACAGCCGATTGCCTTTGCCGCAAATCAGCGGGATGAGGTCAGAGATCTGCACGATGTGGCCGGAGCCTTGGGTGCCCAGCCAGGAATGAAACAGCAGACGTTCATCGCAGAAGGGGTCGTAGCAAAGGGAAACGGCGATTGCTTCCTGACGCCGGAACGGCACACATCCCTGAGTGCAGGCGGCGGTCAGGCCGGGCAGGGGTATCCCTGTGTCCTGACTGCCGGTTTCTCTGCCGGAGCCGGAGCCTCTGCCGGAAGCATCGGCTACGGCGAAGAACTCGCCCCCACGCTGAAAGGCAGCGCCAGCGGAAACTGTATGCCATCCATCTTATGCCTGAACGACCAAGGCGGCAGCATGATGGAGTGCAGCCTGGACATCACAGGGACACTTCGAGCCCAGGAACACGGGCATCAGCCCCTGGTCTACGAGAACCACGGCATTGATTCCCGCTACACCGGCCCCCATCGGGTCGCTCCCACCATGTCCGCACGGTATGGTACAGGCGGCAACAATGTCCCGCTTGTGGAGCAGGAGCAAGTATTCTGCATTACCGGCAACGCCATCGACCGAAAGCCTGAAAACGGCGGCAACGGGATTGGATACCAAGCAGACCTTGCCTATACACTGACTGCCACCGACCACCACGCCGTATTCAGCAGACAGCGAGTCGATATTTTCAAGGATGGAGAGGTAACCAGCACCCAAAGCGCACGCCAGCATAAAGACGCTACCGATCTTGTGCTGCAGGGCACAGATCAGCCAAGGCTCATCCGCAGGCTAACGCCTCTGGAGTGTGAAAGGCTCCAAGGTTTTCCGGACGGTTGGACTGACATTCCCAACGCCTCGGACTCTTCCCGCTATAAGGCGCTGGGCAACAGCGTGGCCATTCCATGCGTGGACTATGTTCTTTTTGGTATTGCTCTGGTGCTTCTCGCCGGCTGAGCCATGCTTGTTGCTTATGCTTCGTTTGCAGCTTGCTTCTTCGTTGGGTTCTGTGAATAGCTATTTCACTCCGGTCACAGTATGCTTTGCTTACAAAATCAGAGAAAGGAGCCACCCATGGAAGCAAAGAAGAATCTCTGTGGTATGATCCCGGAAAATTTACATGCCAAAGCTATCGAGGAAAAGGAACAGCTTGGCCTCAAGACTCTGGGTGATTATGTGGAGTTGGTACTCAAAGAACGCTTCGAAGGAGGAAAAATCACCATGGCGGAAACTAAGACTCTCGCATTCAAGATCACCGAGGAGCTGGATCAGCGGCTGAAGAATTTCATCGCCGCAGAAAAGAAGCACGGCAGGAAAATCACGCAGAAAGAATTCGTCATCGGACTCATCGAGCAGGCGCTGGATGCGTATGAAGCGCAGAACCAGCCCGCAGAGATGCCTGAAGAATAAAATGCCGCACCGACCGCTGGGGAGAGCATCCCCAGCGGCTTGTTTTTTGGAGGTGAAATATCCTGTACATCTACCCCGACAACCTGACTGCCAAGGCCATGATGTGGCTTTGGGAGCTCAGAGATGTAGGCGTCATTGGCGTAGGGCTTCTGGTCTCTATCCTGGCGCTGACTCAGACCGGAATTTTTATCCCGCTGGTATTCACGGCGGTCTATGCCTTCCTCAGCATCCGCTTTGACGGAACCAGCATTCTGGATTTCATTCGCTATGCGATTGCCTTCCTGATCACCAAACAGCAATTCTATGAATGGAGAATGTGATATGTTCCATGCCGACACGACCTTTGAAAACGAGGAGATCATCGGCCTGCCGGAAGTTGAGGAGCGAGATCTGTCCGCCTCCCTGACGCTCCGGTGGAGTCGGAAGCGCAAGCGGTGGGAGTGCCGCAACGCCTTCTTCTGGCAGGATGCCAAGAATAAGTGGAGCTGCCGCAGCCAGGACGGCAGATATTACTATGGCTTCCGCAGCCTGCGTGCCCTGCTGAAAAGCTATGTGGGCGGCCTTCTGTGTGAGAAGTCCCTCTGCTACAGCGCCAAGAACGCCAGAGCAAAATATTGGTTCAGCCAGAATCCCAGGCAGGTGACCTGCTGTGTCACCATGCGCTGTACCGGCTTTTTCCCGCCCAGCTTTCCCCAAGGAGGAATGAAGCTATGAACAGAAAGAAAAAAGAGAATGCCGCCCAATCCACCCGGCAGCTCATGGGGATCGACGGCATCAAGGACTATTGCATCGCCACCCGCATGGGCGACCTGGTCTTTTTCATCATCAAGCCCACCAACATCAGCGTCCTGTCCGATTCCAGCATCAGCGCCAGGATCTACGCCCTGCTGAATGTGGTCAAGGGGCAGGCGGAAATTGAGATGCTGGCCCTCAACTCCAAGGAGTCCTTCGAGCGAAACAAAAACTTCTATCAGGAGCGCATGGGCAACGAGGAGCTTCCTGCCATCCGGCGACTTCTGGAGCAGGACAGCAAGCATTTGGATCGCATCCAGGTGCTGATGGCCTCCAGCCGGGAGTTTTATATCATCATCCGGCTGAGAAGTGAAAAGGAAACGGATGTGTTCCCGTATCTCAGCCGCATCGAGCAGAGCATCAATGACAATGGGTTTACCACCCGCCGCGCCACCGATCAGGATCTCAAGCGGATGCTGGGCGTTTATTTCGAGCAGAATGTGACTACCGAGAAGTTCGAGGACTACGACGGCGACCGCTGGGTCATCGTGGGCGAGTAAATCAATTCATCACAGGCCGTGGAGGTGTTCCACTCCATGGCCGGGATTCCTCCACGGAGAATAGGAGGCATCCATTTTGGCAAAGAAAGCGAAAAGACCTGTTCCGCAAGGCTGCGAGGAGGCATCCATCAAATCCTTTTTGGATATGATCGCCCCCTCTGTGGTCAGCTTCATGCCGGATCATTTCATCTGCGGCAACACCTACCGCTGCGTATGGGCACTCCGCGAATACCCGACCAGCACGGATGAACAGGCCATCCTCCGTCATCTGGGAGAAAAGGACGGCGTCACCCTGCGGATCTACACCCGGCAGGTCACCCCGGCTGAGGAAAAGCGCATCATTCAGAACGCCGCAAACAAAAACCGCCTGAACAGCTCCAACACCAATGACCTGCAGCAAACGGTCACCGCCGAGAGCAACCTGCAGGATGTGGCCACTCTGGTGGCCACCATGCACCGCAACCGTGAGCCTCTGCTCCATTGCGCCGTGTACATCGAGCTGACCGCATCCGACTACAACAACCTTAAGCTGCTCCAGACCGATGTGCTGACGGAACTGGTGCGGAGCAAGCTGAATGTGGATAAGCTCCTGCTCCGTCAGCAGCAGGGCTTCCGCTGCGTCAATCCCTGCGGCCACAACACATTCGGCGTCCAGTTTGAACGAGTGCTGCCCGCCTCCAGCGTGGCGAATCTCTATCCCTTCAACTACTCCGGCAAGCTGGACTCCAAGGGCTTCTACATCGGCAAAGACAAATACGGCAGCAACATTCTGGTGGACTTCGACCAGCGGGACGAGGACAAGACCTCCGCCAACATCCTGATCCTGGGCAACTCCGGCCAGGGCAAGTCCTACCTGATGAAGCTGCTGATCCTGAATCTGCTGGAGTCCGGCAAGTCCGTCATCAGCCTGGACGCCGAACATGAACAGCAGGAGATGTGCGAGGCGGTGGGCGGCTGCTTCGCAGACCTGATGGCCGGGCAGTATATCATCAATGTGCTGGAACCCAAGTGCTGGGATGACGGCGGAGACCCCAACGCCACCGACGCGCCGGAGGCCTTTCGCAAAAGCACCCTTCTGGCGCAGCATATCTCCTTCCTCAAGGACTTTTTCCGGGCCTACAAGGATTTCAGCGACGCCCACATCGACACCATCGAGATCATGCTGTCCAAGCTGTATCGCAAGTTCGGCATCACCGAGCGCACCAACTTCAACCGGATGTGCCCGGAGGACTATCCCATTCTCTCCGACCTCTACGATCTCATTGAGGAGGAATTCAAGACCTACGATGCCGACCGTCACCAGCTCTACACCCAAAAGCTCCTGCAAGAGGTGCTGCTGGGGCTGCACTCCATGTGCAAGGGCGCTGACGCCCAGTTCTTCAACGGGCATACCAACATTACCTCCAGCCGTTTTCTGGTGTTCGGCGTCAAGGGAATGCTCAGCACCGCCAAAAATGTCCGCAACGCCATGCTCTTCAATGTGCTGTCCTTCATGTCCGATAAGCTCCTGACCGTGGGCAATACCGTGGCAGCTCTGGATGAGCTGTATATCTGGCTGTCCAACCCCACCGCCATCGAGTACATCCGAAATTGTCTGAAGCGTGTGCGAAAGAAGGAATCGGCGATGCTGCTGGCCAGTCAGAATCTGGAGGACTTCGATCAGGAGGGCGTCCGTGAGATGACCAAACCCCTGTTCAGCATCCCGCCTCACCAGTTTCTGTTCAATGCCGGCTCCATCGACAAGCGGTCCTACATGGATATGCTCCAGCTGGAGGAGTCGGAATACAATCTCATCAAGTTCCCCCAGCGCGGCGTCTGCCTGTACAAGTGCGGCAATGAACGATATCTGCTGGAGGTTCACGCCCCGGCCTA
The DNA here is from genome assembly GCA_003477405.1 of Ruminococcaceae bacterium AM07-15. Classification (GTDB taxonomy): domain Bacteria; phylum Bacillota; class Clostridia; order Oscillospirales; family Butyricicoccaceae; genus Pseudobutyricicoccus. Next base: position 9,186 of record QUDE01000008.1, on the reverse strand, counting down.
CAAGGAGAAACTCTTCGGAACGGCAGGTGGTCGCTGATGGCTGTTTCCGCTGCCGCAGTGGCCAAGGCCGCTGCCATGCTGCTTACCAACGAAAAGACCCGGAAAGGTTTGGGCTGGATTCTGGTGGCAATCTTTTCACCCGTCATTCTTTTGATCGCCCTGCTCTGCTCCCTTGGCTCAGGCGGGGCGGAGCATAACAACTATTCGGTGGAGGCATGCTTCTACGGAGCGGAATTCTCCGCAGAAGTTCCGGCGGAGTTCCGATATCACATCGAGGAAATGCGCTCGGCCTTTTCTCTTCTGGATTCGGCGGTGTCCTCTGCCAACGGGCAGATGGACAGCGGCAACAGCCTTGACCCGATCAGAGTCAAGGCTGTTTTTTATGCCCTCTGCTTTGGGGACGACGCCCCGTCCACACGGGCGGCGAACAGCTTCGTGGAGTGCTTCTACACCACCGAAACCCGAACACGAACCGTAGAAGTGACACTGGAGGACGGGACTACAAGTACAGAGGAAGAAGAATACACCGTCGCGGTGCCGGTCTCTCTGTCCCAGGCCTACGCCAATCTGGAAGCCCATCTGGGCAGAGAGATCACGGACGATGACAAGAGCAACATCGACCATATCTATACCATGATTGCGGGGAGCGCCGGGGGCGGCAGCTACAGCGGCGAGTATCTCAGAGGGGATGGGAGCAGCATAGAGCTGGACATCTCCGCCTTCACCGATCCAACCACCAAGAACGCCGCAGACCTTGTGACCTACGCCATACACGCCTGGGAGTCCGGCTGGGGCTATGTCTGGGGAACATACGGCAGTGTCCTCACCGATTCGCTCTTCGCCTACAAGCTGGAGCAGTACCCTGACGGTGTCGGCAGCTATGCGGACTTCATCCGTGCCAACTGGCTGGGAGGCAGAACCACAGACTGCGTGGGCCTGATCAAAGGGTACGGATGGCTCAATCCCGACACCATGACTATCGAGTATGGAACCAACGGGATGCCGGATCTTGGCGCCAACCAGATGTATTATAACGCCTCAGTATCCGGAACCATCGACACCATGCCGGATATCCCCGGCCTCGCTGTCTGGCATGACGGCCACATTGGCGTGTACATCGGTGACGGTTATGTGATTGAAGCTATGAATACCAAAAAAGGTGTGGTGAAAACAAAGCTGGAGGGTCGGGGCTGGACCCACTGGCTGCAGATCGAATACATCAACTACGACTGAGAAAGGAAGTGCCAATGAAGCAAGTGAACCTGACCATCACCTTCGACGAGGAGAAGCTCTCTGCGCTCAAACGCTATATGGGCAAGAAGGAGCTTGACCTGGACCGTGAGATGACGGATGCGCTGGTGAAGCTCTATGAAAAATATGTACCCGCCCCCGTGCGGGAGTATATCGATGAGAGCGATGTAAGCGCCGCCGCTCCGAGCAAGTCCCGGCGCAGCCCGAGAGCCGCCGCACCGAAGCCTGACCAGGAACCGGAGGTGATCCAGTGAACAAAGATGAGATCGCCTTGGATTACAAGAAAGAGCTGAAGAAGCGGATCAGCGCAGACTATGAACGCCGGGTCAAGCAGTGGATGGCAGCCGATCCCTCTCAGCTGATCGATGCCGCTGAGGAGATCACCGCCGCACGGTTGATCCGTGACAATATCGAGGACGCCATCAATGAGGAGGACGCCAGATTTCTGCTGGGGCTGGACGAGCCGCTGGATGAGCTGGCAGACCGCTGGATTGCGGAGAATGGTCTGGATGCCTCCCATGGTGAGGAGCTGCTCCACTGCGTCTGGACGCTTCGGGAGGAACTGTCTGATGACGCAGGCACACGCACGGTTCGTGATTTCCTGGCCACCCATGTTGGTGGCATCTTTTCCCTGATGACTCCGTGCGGCTTTGTGCCTCTGACCGCAGCCCAGGCGGAAGGACTGATGAGCGGCCAGAGTGCCGCGGCGCATCCCGGCGTACCCGGCATCACGATGTCGCTCTCTGCCGACGATCTTCTTGGTCAGACGGTCAACAGCGCCAACTACGCAAACGGCGTGTGGCACCTCCTGACCGAGTACCCTGAGATGAAGCAGTGCGGGCCGGAAATGGGAGGAATGCAATGAGGGGCCGTGAGATCACACTCTGGCTCGACGAGCGGTGGTACGACGCTCTGAGCAAACAACTGAAGGGGGAAACGCTGGAGGAGCATCTGGAGAATATCCTTGATGAAATGTGCAACCAGCTTCCTCAGCGGGAGTACGAGCGCATCAGCCATGAGCTCTGGGCAGAGCAGCAAGCGGAGGAGGAGGCTCGGGAGGCCGCACGGCGCTTCGCCGTCTTTCATGTCACGGAGAACGGCGGCTCCGATTATATTCTGGCCGAGGAAAAACTCGAGCTGCTCTCGACCGCCCGCCGTCTGCGCAGCTACATCCGCAAGCCGCCCGACGAGGCGCCCCACCGCTTTGTCGAAACGCTGCTGCACACCCAGCGAATCTCTCAGGAGGAGTTCAACTCCTATGTGTCGGAGCGGCTGGACAACACCGGCCGGGTGGTGGGTGCCTACGACATCGACCTCGACAGCGGAGATATGGAAGCCGTCAGCATCATGGATGGCTGGAAGCGGTTCAGAATCCGGGATGTGAGCACCGCCGCCTACTTCGCTATGAAGAAGGGCAACGCTTCGTCGGACGAAAGGTGGCGGATCTTCCTGGACCGGCTGGAGGAGAGAACGCTCCATCAGGAGCCGGAATCGGAATACCTCTCCGGCAGCCAGCGGCTCTGCGCCGAGGACATTTCCTTCGCTGACGAAATCATTCAGAACGACAATCTGCTGGAGTTTTACATGGAGGTGTGCTTCGACGCAGATCAGATGTTTGGCACCAATGTCTGTACCACCGAGAATGATGACTGGCTGAACATTTATGCCAACTACGATCTGGAGGCCCGTCGTGTCTGCGACACACTGGAGATGTATCTGCAACGGGGCAACGGCGATGAGGAGGCGTTCAAGTATCGCCTCAGCGCCGAGGAGCAGGCTCTGCTCCTCCCGAAGATGGATGCCTATTGTCAGACCCGCTTGGGTCAGACGCTGGAGGAGTGCTGCGCGGACTATCTGTCGGAGCAGAGCCAGGAACTCCCAGAGATGCAGATGTAGCCCCCGTTGCCCCCTGTGAGCCGCTGTGTGCGGCTTTCAGCGGCCAGCCGACCGTGTACCCCTCCAGAGGGAAGCGGGCAGGATTTGGGCCGCTTTCCAAGGGAGCGGGAAGCTGACGAAAGCGAAGCAGGAGAAAGAGCCGGGGACAAGGCTTCCCCGGCTCTCCCACTTCTGCCCGCAGTGCGGGCAGTTTCCGGCTTTTCGCAGCGGGGACAATCCGGCGGGTGGAAAGCGCTGTTGGACCCTATGATGCGGGAAAGTCCCGCTGTGACAAGGGTTCTCAGCGGGGACTTGACGAAAAAAGGAGTGGTTTTACTGAAGTCCGAAAGCAGAAAAACGAAGAAAGGATTCTGGATTTCTGAGGATCTGGATGAGAAGGTAGACATCTACCTGCGCCTCGACAACTGCGCCAGCCGGAGCGAATTCGTGGAGAATGCGCTCCGGTTTTACATCGGCTATCTGAACACGAAGAACGCCGGAGGCTTCCTGCCCGAAGCACTCTCCGCCATGCTCACCGGCACCCTGGACAATTTTGCCGGACGCATGGGCTCGCTCCTGTTCAAGCAGGGTGTGGATCTCAATGTGCTGGGGCAGATCATCGCCTACGACACCGACATCGACGAAGGCGAGTACCAGCGTCTGCGGGGACGCGCCATCCGGGATATGAAGCGCACCAACGGACGCATCTCGTTCAAGGATGCGCTGGACTTCCAGAAGTCGGTGTAACCCATGGCGAAGCTCGTACAGAAAAGCGGCTACATCAAATCCGAAAAGGCTGGCGGGTACATGAAGTACATTGCCACCCGCGAAGGTGTGGAGAAGCTGACCGGAAATGGTCCCGTCACCAAGGGCCAGCAGGAGCTGATCCAAAAGCTCCTGCATGATTTCCCTGATGCCGTGGAGCTGTTCGAGTATGAGGATTACCGCAAGGCGCCTACCCTTGGTACCGCATCAGCTTTCATCACCATGGCGCTGGATGCAAACCTCCACGAAATAAATTCTGAGAGCGGATACCTGTCCTACTTCGCCACCCGCCCCCGTGTGGAGCGCCGCGGCACCCACGGCTTGTTCAGCTCCGCAGCCGCAGTCTACCTTGACGCGGCCATGTCCGAGCTGGAAGCTCACGACGGAAATGTGTGGACCATCATCTACTCCCTGCGCCGTGAGGATGCTGCCCGGCTGGGGTACGACAATGCGGAAGCATGGCGTGCCCTGCTCATGATGCACGCACAGGATCTTGCCAAAGCCATGAAGATACCGGCTGATCACTTCCGCTGGTATGCGGCCTTCCACAATGAGGGGCATCACCCCCACATCCATATGATGGTCTGGTCAGATGATCCGAAGGAGGGCTTCCTGACCAGGGACGGTATTGCGGCCATGCGCTCCAAGCTGACCAACACCATCTTCCGTGATGAGATGAATCAGATCTACGAGCGGAAGGATGTGGCCTACAAAGAGCTGATCGAAGCGGCGCAGGATACCATGCGGGAGATGATTCAGAAGATGGAGCATCAGCTCTGCGACAACCCCGTCATCGAGGAACAGATGCGCCAGCTGGTGCAGGCGCTGGAAACCACCACCGGGAAAAAGCAGTATGGCTATCTGAAGAAACCGCTCAAAGCATTGGTAGACACCATCGTGGACGAGCTGGCCCGGCAGCCGGAAGTGGCGAAGTGCTATGAAACCTGGAATCAGATCCGGGATGAGCTGAACGAGTGCTATGGCAGCCGCACACCGCGGGAACATCTCCCGCTCTCTCAGCAAAAAGAGTTCCGCCGGATCAAAAACGATATCATCCGGGAGGCCGAGAACATCCGCCTCGGCCTCCCGACTTTTGAAGATGAGAAGATGCAAGATGAGCCGGAGCCGGAGGCGGCACATGAGGAGCAACGATCCAACAGCGTATATGAACAGGCTCGGCGCTATCGTGCCGCCAAAACAATCCTGCGGGATGCCTATGCGCTGGACGAGGAACACGCCGAAGCCGTCCGAGCGCTGGAGCAGCTCTGGGCGGAAGGATACACGGTGGCGGCGCACCAGCTCGGCAAGTTTTATCGGGATGACCTCTCCACCATGCGGGACCACGAAAAAGCCGAGCGGTGGTTTCGCTTATCCGCAGAGGCCGGAAATGACTTCTCAGAATACGCTCTCGGGAAGCTGCTCCTCGCCCAAAAGCGCACCGGGGAAGCGGTGCGCTGGCTGGACAAGGCTGCTGGGCACGGAAATCCGTTTGCTCAATACCTCTTGGGAAAGCTCTATCTCACCGGCGAGTCCGTGGCGAAGGATGCGGCAAAGGCGCTGGAATATCTGACCGCCGCCGCCAGACAAGAAAACCCGTTTGCTCAGTACACACTGGGCAAGCTGTATCTCCTGGGCCGGGATGTGGAACAGGATCGGGAGCAGGCCAGGGAGTGGTTCACCCGCTCCGCGGCTCAGGGCAATGAATACGCCCATTTCTTCCTCGACCGCTTTGACCAGTTCCGAGATCCGTCCGTCATGCTGGCGGCAACCAAACTGCTCCTCCGCATGGGCCGGATCTTCCGGGACAACTCCGTGCCGCCTCACAATCCGGCAGGGATTCGCATTGACTCCAAGCGGCGCAAGCGGCTGACGGAAAAGCGGATGGCCATGGGCCACAAGGCGGATGATCACGAGGAGCAGGTATCCTATCAGCAGACCATGTAACAGGAGGAACCTATGTCGACTTACATTCATTTCACAGATGAACAGAAGCAGCGAGCCGCCTCCGTTGATCTGGAGGAGTTTCTTCGCTGCCGCGGTGAAAAGCTCCTTACCTCCGGCAGAGAGAAACGGCTGGCCCGTGACCATAGCGTCACCATCCGCGGCAACGAGTGGTACGACCACGCCGAGGAGCGGGGCGGTCACGCTGTCAGCTTCGTGCAGCGGTTTTATCACCTCAGCTATCCGGAGGCGGTGACCATGCTTCTGGGGGGTGAGATGGGAACGGTCTATCCCTCTGCCCAAGAACGGGTGGAGGAGCCGCCGAAACCCTTTGTCCTTCCGCCCGCCAATTCCAATATGCGCCGGGTCTATGCCTATCTGGTCAAGCACCGGAATATCGACCGGAGCGTTGTGGCGCACTTTGCCAGAGAGAAGATTCTGTATGAAGATGCCGAGTACCACAACGCAGTCTTCGTGGGTACGGATGAAGATGGCATTCCCCGCCATGCTCACAAGCGCAGCGCCAACAGCTATGGCAAAGCCTTCCGGCTCAATGTGGAGGGCTGCGACCCGCGCCACAGCTTTCACCATATCGGCAGAGACGAAAGCCTCTATGTGTTTGAGGCTCCCATTGATATGCTCTCCTACATCACGCTCCATCCGGAGGACTGGCAGAGCCACAGCTATGTGGCCTGCTGCGGTACCTCCATTCAGCCGGTTCTGAAGCTGCTGGAGCGGCAGCCGCAGATCAATACGGTCTTGCTCTGCCTCGACAATGACGAGGCTGGCCACCTGGCCAGTCGGCGCATGGAGGAACAGCTGGCAGAGAGGTACACGGTGGAAAGGCTCATTCCCACACACAAGGATTGGAATGATGATCTGACCGCTGAGGAACCGTCCTTCGCACAAGTCATGCAGTAAATAACAACAACGCACACCTCTTCCTGTTCACCCGAAGTAGGCCGTAACAAGAGTGATGTGCGCATTCAGAAGTATGGAACTGAGCAGGAAGTGGTGTGCCCTGAAAGGGGTTAACCATGCCACACCAAGTCCTGATTTTGTTGGCCGCCGGCGGGCTGATGTTTCTGGTCATCGGCTGTCTGGCCGCCTTGTCCCACTACTACACTCTGAGCGGGATCAAATCCAAAACGGTCGGCGACGGCCAGCACGGCACCGCGAGATGGGCCACAGCCAAAGAGATCCGGCAGACCTATGCCCATGTCCCCTTCGAGGTGAAGAAATGGCGCAGCGGCCAGAACCTGCCCACGGAGCAGGGGCTGGTGCTGGGGTGCAAGGGTAAGAAAGGCGAGCTCACCGCCCTCGTGGACAGCGATGACATCCACTGCCTGATGATCGGCGCTTCCGGCATCGGCAAGACCGCATATTTTCTCTATCCCAATCTGGAGTACGCCTGCGCCAGCGGCATGAGCTGGCTGGCGCTGGACAGCAAGGGCGACCTCGCCCGCAATTACGGCGCCATTGCCAAGAACTTCTATGGGTATCAGAATGTAGCCGTGATCGACCTGCGAAATCCCACCCGCTCGGACGGAAACAATCTGCTGACTCTGGTCAACCGGTATATGGACATTGCCCGGAATGACCCGAACAATCTCGCGGCCCGCGCCAAGGCCGAGAAATACGCCAAAATCCTGTCCAAGACCATCGTCAATCCGGACGGCGATGACAGCAACCGCGGCCAGAACGCTTTCTTCTACGATGCGGCGGAAGGGCTTCTCACTTCGGTCATCCTGATGCTGGCCGAGTTCCTGCCGCCCGATAAAGACCACCCCCAGGAGCGCCGCCATATCGTCTCCGTGTTCAAGCTGGTGCAGGATCTTCTGGAGCCCAGCCGTGTCAAGGGCAAGAGCCACTTCCAGCTCCTGATGGCAAAACTGCCGCCGGATCACAAGGCGCGGTGGTTTGCCGGCGCCGCCCTCAATAGTGCGGAGCAGGCCATGGCCTCCGTCATGTCCACCGTGCTGTCCCGCTTGAATGCCTTTCTGGACAGCGAGCTGGAGCAGATCCTGTGCTTTGACAGCGCCATTGACGCCGAGAAGTTTGCTTCGGAGAAGTCTGCCATCTTTCTGATCCTGCCAGAAGAAGACACAACCAAGAACTTCATGGCCGGCCTCATGATCCAGAACCTGAGCCGGGAGCTGTTCGCCGTGGCCGATGAGAACGGAGGCAAGCTGAAAAACCGGGTGGTGCTTTTCTGTGATGAATTCGGCACCATGCCTCCGTTTGATATACTGCCCCTTTTCTCAGCTGGACGCTCTCGCCGGTTAACGCTCGTGCCGATCATCCAGTCCTTAGCGCAACTTGAAAAAAACTACGGAAAAGAGGGATGCGAGATCATTCAGGACAACTGCCAGGACACCATCTTCGGCGGCTTCGCCCCCAACAGCCAGACCGCGGAGGTGCTGTCCAAAGCCCTGGGCAGCCGCACCGTCCTCTCCGGCTCGGTGAGCCGGGGCAGGAACGATCCCAGCCAGAGCCTACAGATGATGGAGCGTGCCCTGCTGACGCCCGACGAGCTGAAATCCATTCCCAAGGGCAGCTTCATTGTCATGAAAACCGGCACACATCCTATGCGGACCCGGCTTCAGCTCTTCTTAAACTGGGGCATTACCTTCGGGGAGCCGTATGTCGTGCCGGAGAGAGCCAATCGAGCGGTGGCCTATGCCAACCGGGTGGATCTGGAGCGGAATCTCCCGCAGCTCAGTGAACCGGAGGAGATGGATGAAAGCCGTGGCTATGCGGTATCCAGCCGGGGTGGAATCGCCCATACCCCGGCCCAGGAGAGAGCTGTAAAGCGAGGGAAGCAGATGAAGACATTCGGAGAGGAGGAACGATGAGCTACTTCGGAACAATTTATTCCGACACTGAGCTGCCCTCCAGAGCAATGGCGGTCTATATGTATCTGCGGGATCGCTCGGATGCCGAGGGAAAGTGCTGGCCGGGCATCAAGACCATTGCCTCGGACATGAAACTGTCCCGCTCCACGGTCAAGCGGGCGCTTCATGATCTGGAGCAGCACGGCTATCTGAAAAAGGCTTCCCGCCAAAGAGCAAACGGGAGCAGCACCTCCAATCTTTATACCGTGAAATAAAAGAGCGAGTGGTTTGTACTACAATGCAGTACAAACCACTCGCTGTATCAATAATAATTTCAAAATCTTCCGCCAAGGGGGAATTGCGCCCATTCGCTGGACTCAGGGGCGGTTCATTGTGAACCACCCAGAAGGTCTCACTCTATCAGAGATTTATGACAGAGAAAAGACATCCATATGAAAGAAAATGATGGTAGAATTACGGTTCATCGACATCCAGGCAGTATCCGACTTCCCGCACGGAG
>QUDE01000007.1 GCA_003477405.1 Ruminococcaceae bacterium AM07-15 | reverse complement strand
AGGTCTTACTCTCTTTTCCTCATCTGTAACACATCATTGACAAACCTACATTTTTTAAAGTTTTTTAAAAAAATCTGCAAAAAGATGGAGGAGAGAAAAGCTACAAAAAAAGTATATTTTTTTACATAAAAATGATTGACAAACGCAACATTTAAAAGTATACTAAATGCGTAAACAAAAGCGGTGGTGAGAACATGAAGATCACGAGAGAAGCCGATTATGCGGTGCGCGTGGTATACACCATCATGCAGCAGGGCGGCAAGATCAGCGCCCGGGAGATTTCGGAGAACTCCGGCGTCACCCAGCGCTTTGCCCTGAAGATTCTGCATAAGCTCACGGCCGCCGGCATCGTGCAGTCCTATAAAGGAGTCAACGGCGGTTTTGCCCTGGGCAAGGCCCCGGAAGACATCTCCATCGGGGAGATCATCGAGATCATCGACGGCCCCTTTGAGATCGCTCAATGCCTGTGCGAGGACTTTGACTGCACCCGGGTCCAGGATAAAAGGATCTGCCAATTCCGTCAGATCTTCGATCGGGTGAGCCGGAATCTGCATGATGAGCTCCACGCGATCAAGATGAGTCAATTTCAGTGAGAATGAGTTGAAAATTCAAAAGGTACAGGAGGAAATGGAAAATGAAAAAGTTTGTTTGCTCTGTTTGCGGTTATGTTCACGAAGGGGATTCCGCCCCTGATTTTTGCCCCCAGTGCAAGGCTCCCAAGGAGAAGTTCGTGGAGCAGGGCGCTGAGATGAGCTGGGCTGCTGAGCATGTGGTCGGCGTGGCCCAGGGCGCTCCTGAGGACATCATGGAGGATCTGCGCGCTAACTTCACCGGCGAGTGCACCGAGGTCGGCATGTATCTGGCCATGGCCCGTGTTGCCCACCGCGAAGGCTATCCTGAGATCGGCCTGTACTGGGAGAAGGCTGCTTACGAAGAGGCTGAGCACGCCGCCAAGTTCGCCGAGCTGCTGGGCGAAGTTGTGACCAACTCCACCAAGAAGAACCTGGAGATGCGTGTGGAGGCCGAGAACGGCGCTACCGCTGGCAAGACCGACCTGGCCAAGCGCGCCAAGGCCCTGAACCTGGATGCTATCCACGACACCGTGCACGAGATGGCCCGCGACGAGGCCCGCCACGGCAAGGCTTTCGCTGGCCTGCTGAGCCGCTACTTCGGCAAATAAGAAGCGGATTTTACCGAATATCTGAAGAGAGAACAGGGAGACCTGTTCTCTCTTTTTTGCTAGGGGTGCTGTGGGGAAGGGGCGCAAAAAGAGGACGGCACTGCTTGTACCGTCCTCTTTATTTCGTCGTTAGCCCATTGCAAAAGAATAGTCCTCGCCATTGATATGAAAAGTAATCATGGTATTTTGGCTATCTGTTTGCAGTTGATTCGGCACTTCAATACAGAATCGCACATAGCGGGTTTTGTTTGAACTTAGCGGCTCAAAAGTTGCCGAGCATTCGTAATCCCAATCTCCCGATTCCACATTATCGGTTATTCCACAGCCGGAATGATACCCGTTTCCATTGTTCCATGCATCACCCTCTGCAAAATAAAACAGATAACCGTCATCATAATCAACGGTAAAATCATATTTAAATTCCTCGTTCTTTTTGGAATCACCCACATAGTTTATTGTGCCGGAGAAATACATCATGACCTTTTCGTCTGCTGCAACATAAGGTGAGTTTCCAGAGAATTGCCCATTTGGAGTCATGTAATCTTTGTCGGGCCAATTCGCCAATTTGTCTGTAAAACCTTCGAATACAGGGGTAAACTCAAACATTCCATCGCTTACGCTCACGGTATCACCAAAATGATAAACTGTTGGATTCGCTGTGTCCTCGCCATCTGTTTCTTCCTGCTCTATATTTTGCTCTGCACCTTGTTCAACCTTTACATCAGCATCATTCTTATTTGATTTTGTCTGTGCACAAGCCGCAAGAGAGATACATAATGTCATCATCGAAAGTAACAGCATCCATTTTTTCATTTTGTTTTACTCCTTTCTGCACAACCGCCGCAAAGGTGTGATTGACAATTTGTGGTGTTCCCTTTATTTCGATGTACCTTGCAACCGTGGAGCCGCTGCGCCCCATTTCACGGCCTCCCGCCACAGCTGTTTCTTTGCGTTACTGTGCATTTGCCAGGTGTGCATCTTTCATCTCAAGCAGGATGGTTTCTCCATAATGCTCCTTTACTCCCCCTTCCAGTGGATTGGTGCTGAGAGCGTACAATGCGCCGCTGACTGTGATTTCCTCATCTTCGGTCAGGCCAGACAGTGCATCACCAGAGAGGTAGATATTGCAAAGGGGTGACGATGTGCCGTCCATGGCAGTATTGATTCTCGCTGTACAGTAGGCTGGTGCTGCATCACTGGCAGAAGCATAGACAAGAGATAGAACAGTTGCTGTTATTTCAGAAGTGTCATCCAGATAAGATGCGTCGTTGAGAACGATTTGCCGTCCTTCAATCTGCTCAATGGTTCCGGAGACTGTGATTCTTTGCGAATTGTTCAGTTTTATCAGATCCTCTTTGGAAAGCATAACTTTGAATACAAAATCATCGGCAACGGCATCGAGAATTTCCAGAATGCAGCTATCTTCTTCCACCGACCGGACAAAGGCCGATACCGTATAGACATTTCCGATATAATCTTCTTTGGCCTTCAGTTCATTGTTGCTGAAAGCAGAGAGGAACGCATTATAGTCAAACGGTTTGGAGCTTTTGTTGGTGTGTGCTGGCGGGGGATTGCTTTCCACGCCATTTTCTGAATTGCCTTGGTTGCTGCAGCCGACCAGTGAAAACAGAAGGACTGCAATCAGAACAGTGGATAATATTTTTTTCATTGTGTATATTCCTTTCAACAAAGACAAAATGGTTGATTGCCCTCTTTCCGGCTATTTTTCAACCGGCTCTATCACCGTTTTCACGCCGGAGTTATCGAGGACCATTTTCTGAGGGGATTTGTCTTTCTGCTCGTTTTGCTGCTGGGGCGGGGTGTCCTGGGCCTCTTCCTTGGAGCATGCCGCCAGGGCCATCACCATCACTCCGGCCAGGAGCAGGGACAAAAGGCGCATCTTTTTCATGGTACTTCTTCCGTTCTGTTTGGACAGATCCTATGCTTGTTTTGTTCAGTCTTCCGGATAACAAAGGATGGGGGAAGAACTGTCAGAGCTTTCGTAAAGGCATATCTGACAGGGGATGTTTATTTCCAACCCATCAAATGTGGAATCAAGCTGCTCCCATAGTCCCTTGGCAAAATCGAGCAGAGCCTTGTTATAGTTCTCCTCGCTGCCGTATGTTTCGATATAATCTTCTTTGGAAAAACCCTGGGATGAATAGTAATTGCCCAGATATAGATTGTATGAGAATACCCCCTGCGCAGCGTCATAGGAGAAACTCAACATATCCTGATAAAGTTCATCATCCAAAGGAAGTTCCAAGGCTTGCTTGAAGGAGGTCACAATCAATTCCTCGCAGTCCTTGTAGCTGCCCAATTCCACAAAGGCGTTAATGGCCTGTGCATACTTGCCTGCTTCCATCATGCTGATGGCGGAGTCATAGGCCGCTTCTTTTTCCTTTTTTTGCTGCACATTTACAAAAGTGAAGACAGAAGCGGCTATAATGGCCGCAACGGCCAGGACCGATAGAAAGATCATTGCCTTCTTTTTGGTTTTTTTCTCGGGTACATGGAAGGGGTCATCCTCCCGGACACTGGGCGCATCTGGATTCGGAGAGGAAAAAACGGCAGTTTCTTCCGGATACTGTTCGGAAAGACCATCCTTTGTGCCAGAAGGCTGTTCCCACAAAAGCGGAGAGGAGGGGGACTGCTGGTCCGCAATCATTTTGCTGATGATCTGGTAAATTTCATCTGCATTCTGAAAATTCCGGAACACCACTTTGCCAGAAGGCGTAAAAAAGAGGATATCGTGTTTTCTGGATGTGGAAACCGATGTGATGGAACGAAGGGGAATATCCACACGCTTTCCAAACCGGTTTACGCCATAGAGGCGTTTGTTGGTGACGGTGAGGCTGATATTCCAGTATTTTAAGAAATACAGGATGGCCCAGACAAACATCAGAATGCTTTCATAAACCAGCAAGGGGATAAAAATGGATTTGGTGATTTCCACCTCGAATACCAGGGCCGATACGAGAAAACCGACGAAGTCGACTTTGTTGATCTCTGTATGGCCGGGTAAGGTCGTGTCATATTGTGCAAGATGGATTTCTCCAACATATACAGAATGTCGCTGGCATCCGTTTACATCAAAGGCATAATAGAGCGAAACAAATGCGAAGATGGCAAATGCAATGATAAGACGGAACAACACCGCCTTTTTGATGCTGGTAGGTTTCCCTTTCGCAAGGATGATTTCTTCCATATCATATTCCTCCATTTTTTCCTGCTGCACTCCGCCGCCTTACGGCAGCAACGCTAAGGGATCGTGGGCCTCCGGTTCTTCCTCTTCCTGCTGGGCTTCCAGTTGGGCGGGGGCATATTGCTTTTTGTAAGTGCGGGTGATGGTTTTTTCCTGGCCCTCTTGGTTCACCGACACCTCTTTGACGCAGTTGCCGTTTTCATCATAGGAATAGGTGGTTTTGCTCTCCCCTTCGCTGTCAGCGTAGGTCTTTTCCAGCAGATTCCCCTTTTCGTCATAGGTGTATTGGCTCAAAGCAGTGCTGCCATCAGCACGGGAGGTCTCCTTTTTCACGCAGTTGCCGTTTTCGTCGTAGGTGTACTGAATGAGCAGGGCGGCGGTATCTGATTTGTAGGCGTCTTCGTCATAGGCGTAGGAGGCTTGGGTGCACCGGCCTTCTTCGTCATAGGAATAGGAAATGGTCTCTTCCCAGGCCCGCTCCTTCCAGTCCTCATCCGGCTCTTCCAGCAGCCAGTCCGAGCGGCGGTACTGGCTCTCCTCCGCCAGAAGGCCGTTGTCGCCGTAACGGTAAAGGGTCAGAGAAGTGTGCTTGTCCCCATCATCCAGATCCCGTTCCAGCTTCCGTTCCTCCACCAGACGGCCCTCTCCGTCATAGGTGTAGGTGGTCTCGTATTCTTCCTCCAGATAGTAGACGGTGCCCGATTCCCGGATGCAGCGGCCTGCACTGTCGTATTCCCAGGTGATGTGCTGGCTGTCTCCCTCATCGTCCACCTCGGTTTCCTCGATCTGGTTGCCCGCTGCATCATAGCGGTAGTCGATCTGAGTGAAGCTGCTGCCGAGGCCTTTCATATAGGTGCGGGTCCGGTTTCCCTCTTTGTCGTAGGTGAAGGTGTTTTTCTGGCCGTCGCCGAAGTCGATCTCCGTTCTCCGGCCCTCGCCATCATAGGAGTAGGAGAGGGAGGTTTTTTTCCCTTCGTAGCCCACCGTGGTTTCCTGGGTGAGCACCCAGGTGGAGCCCGCCTTCCGCTGAGCTATTTTCTGGGGCAGGATCACCGCCGCAGCACCGGCACACACCAGCACAAGGGCGCCCAGGGCGATGAGTCCTATCTTTTTCCGCTTTTTCGCTTTTGTGGCCGCTGCGGCCCGCTGCTCTTCGGCCTGTTGGGCTTCCTGAGCCAAACGGCTGTCCCGGCTGGCTTTCAGCGCTCCAAGATCCAGAGAGAAAAGGGCGGCCTTTTCCTTGCCGCAAAGGTGGCAGGTGTTTTCCGTTTCTTCATTCCAGGCCCCGCAGGCGCAGCGCCACAGGGGGCCGTCCTCACGGGGGAAGAAGGATGCGCCGGGGAAGCGGGAGCGGTATTCCTTGCAAAGCTCGGTGTCCCCCAGGGCCTGCTCCAAAGTCCGTTGTTCCGGCAGGCTCTCCCAGGGCCGGCCCTCTGCTTCCCAGATGCTGTTGTCCGAGAAGATCACCTGCTGCACCTGGGCGGAAAAGCCACGGGTGCTGGCATCGGGGAAGGGGATGGGTTCTTTCTGCCCGAACTCGCTGTCCCGGGGAGCGCTGAGATCCAGGTACTGGTGCTCCACCGGCTCTCCCAGAGGCAGGCCCCGGGTGTCCAGAGCCTGGAGGGAGACCGTCAGGGCCTTGATGGGCTTTGCCCTCAGGTTCTTGTATTTCACCTGGGCCAGAACCTGGCCGGTGACATTGTCTTTCAGAAGGGCCCCTGCCATGATGAGCAGGGGGGCCTTCGGAGTATACAGGCTCCCCGGCAGGGAAAACAGCCTTGTATAGCGTTCACTCATGGTTTTTTCTCCTTATTCTTTTACATATGTTTCTTCGGTGGTATTGCTGTAGGAAATGCCGTCGTAAGTAATGTATGATCCACCATAACCAAAGTAAGCATTGTATTTTTCTCCTGCGTGGGAAGTATCGTCGACCACCAGGATGGAGTTGTTTCCGTCCGGAAAGATTCTCTTTATGACATGATTACCATAGCCATCACCCAAGATGGTAAAACCATAAATTTTCCCGTCTTTGATGCCCCAGGTCAAAGGGTCATCGGCTTTATCCCACACAAGAGTGAACGGTGGGACGAGACGGGCAGGTTGATCTGTTTCGCACTGGCTTCCCGATTCCGATATTGTAAAGTAGGACCTTCGCGTTTCACCGTCTACGGTATAGGTGCTGCCGTAGTAAGTGCCATCGATTTCCTTTAGCGTTTGAATGAGAGAAGTGATTTGTTCCACATATTGGGCCGTATCCTTGTAATCCGGGGAAATGCGGTTGAATGTCTCCAATAGCCCTTCCCAGCCGGTGAGCTTCATTGATCCCGCGGTTGAGAAGAGGGACACCGCCCGGGTGTAAAGCTCCTCATCCAGGAGGCCCTGTATCTTTTCCTTTTGCTCGGCGCTGTCGCTGTAATCTCCCAGCGAATCAAAGACCCGGATGGCTTCCTCGTAGAGCTCGTTTTGGCAGAGTGCATCGGCAAGCTGATATTTCCCTTCTTTCTGGCTTTCCGAACTGGCATCCCAACGGATAAATTCATCCAGTTTGCTTTCAAAGTCATCCCGGTCGGAAGGGGTGAAAGAGTCGTAGGAATCCATCAGATCGATGAAATCAGTCACTCTCTTTTGATAATTTGCATCGATCTTTTTCTGGGTTGCTTCTGCGGCCTGGCGAGGGCTGTCTTTGAAATCCCCCAGTTCCAGGAATGCATCATGGGCTTTGTCGTATTCGTCTGCTTCCAGAAGGGTCAGTGCATCATGATATGTGGCATTTTTCTGAAGATAGTCAGAAAGAAACACGCCGGCCACAATGACGATTGCAGCGGCCGGAATCGCTATGATAGCCCGTTTCTTGTTCCTTTTTGCTTTGGCTTCCGCCGCTGCTCTGGCTTCTTCGGCCTGCTGCCGTTTCATTTCACGCTCCATGGCAAGCCGCTTGTCTCTGGCAGCTTTCAGCTCGTCTAAATCCATTGCGCCAAAGGCAGCGGCACTTTTCCCGCATTTGTGGCACTGTTCTTCCTCCTGTTGGTTGAGGACGCCGCAAGCACACTGCCACAGGTCTTTTTCTTTTTTGAAAAGATATTTGCAATTTTGGCCGTATTGGATGCGATATTGCTGGACAAGTTCCCTGTCCTGGAGTGCGTCTTCCAGGGGCGTCCAGAGGGAAAGGGCTTCCCAGGGCATCTCCGTGGCCTCCCAGATGCTGTTGTCCGAAAAGATCACCTGCAGCACCCGGGCGGAAAAGCCACGGGTGCTGGCATCGGGGAAGGGGATGGGTTCTTTCTGCCCGAACTCGCTGTCCCTGGGAGCGCTCAGGTCCAGGTACTGGTGCTCCACCGGCTCTCCCAGAGGGAGGCTCCGGGTGTCCAGGGGCTGGAGAGAGACCGTCAGGGCCTTGATGGGTTTCGTTTGCAGGTTCTTGTATTTCACCTGGGCCAGAACCTGCCCGGTGACATTGTCTTTCAGAAGGGCCCCTGCCATGATGAGCAGAGGAGCCTTTGGAGTATACAGGCTCCCCGGCAGGGAAAACAGCCTGGTATAGCGTTCATTCATGGTTCTTTCTCCTTTGCTTCCAAAGATACCAAAGCACATCGGCACACATCAGGGCCGCAATCAGGACAATGGGGACGATCAGGGGATTGGAGCGATAGGCCCCGGCAAAATCCCCCTGAAAAAGCCGGTCCACCGCCCCACGCAGGCCGCAGGCGAAACAGGATTGGCCGGTAAGATTGCATCTGTATTGGAAGGGGACGATCCACTGAACAAGAATGCCATTCAGAAGAAACGCGGCATACAGACTGAATCTCACTTGGGCAAATAAAGGGGATTTCACTGTGCGCCACCTTGGAGAAATTTCACTCCGGCAATGATTTGGAGGATGGCAGGAACAAAAATAAGAAAGCCAATGGCGCACAAAAGAAGCAGTTTGAGCTCAGGGAAGGCGAAAAGCAATACAATGCTGGACAAGATGGAAAGTGCAAGATAGATGTAACTGAAAAGGGTATGTTTTTTCAGCTTCTTTTTCCCCAGCAGTATACCCAGAACAAAAAGGGCGATAAGGAGAACGATCCAAAGGGCAAACCAGCCTGCGTTGGGCTGCGGTGCTTCATAGTTGTATGTGATTTGTATGCCTGCTTCCTTTGGAGGCGGCGCAGGGGTATTTTCGTTGTCATAGAGGAAAAGGATGGAATAGGTGAAAAAGGCGATGAAGATCAGATTGATGAAACCAGCTATATTATTCAGGATCAAACCGGTTGTCAGTTTGGACCGGTGTTCTTTTTCCGGTTGCTGTGGTTTTGCAGCGGTGTTTGCTGCCGGGGCGCCGCAGTTGGGGCAGAAGGCGGCATGGTCTTCCATCTGACTGCCGCATCTGGAACAGAATTTCATGGTAGAGCTCTCCTTTCGTTTCTCAGGCCAGAAGAAAAAAGGGCAAGGCCCCGGGGAAATTTCCCGGGGCCTTTTGAAGATGGGTTATTTTTTGGAATAGGTCACTTCAAGGCCGTCGTCGGGATGGTAACTCCAGGCCACTCTGTATTTGTTGTTTTCCTCGGTCTGCCGGCCCATGAGGGCGTTGGTCTGCAGCATCTGGTCATACAGGCCGCTGTCAAAGCCCAGGGCGGTGTTGGCGTGCTTGATGGCCTTCAATACCTTTTCCTGTGTACTGGCTTTCAGAAGCCCAACCACATCGGGGTCCATGTTTTCATAGTGATCCGGGTAGGTGTCCAGGGTGAAGGAGGTTTTGCCGTCACCTGTGACGATGCCGGCGATGTCCAGACATTCGTCTTTCACCTGCTCCAGTTCCGACTTGTAGAGCAGGGCAAAGGCCACCACAGCGCCGACCACCACCACGGCGGCCACAGAGCCCACGATGATCTTTTTCTTTTTGCTCCAGGCCTTGATGGCATTCAGGAAGGATTTCTTCCCGGCGGCCGGTGCGGCGGCGCCTGTGGGCATCACTTCACTTTCGCCATCCAGAGGGGGCAGGGACTCGGAGGACAGCAGATCCTCCGGCGGGATGTCCAGAGGGGCCGGGGCAGAGAATGTGGGCTCCGGCTGGACGGGGGCGGTGGAACAGGGGGTGCCGCATTTGGGGCAGAAAGCGGCGTCGTCAGTCAGTTGGGCTCCGCATTTGGAACAGAATTTCATATTGTTTCTCCTCTCTTTATCCGCCTGTAGCGGTAATTGATCTGTTTTTGTTTCTCTCTCTGTTTACTTGATCTCGCAGGAAACCACATCTCCGGTGGAGTTGTTGATCTTGACGGTGTAGCTGCGGTAGGGAGTGCCGGAATCGTCCATCCAGCCGGTGGTCAGCTTGCCGTATTTGTCATACAGGGTGACGCTGCCATAGACATAGGTGTAATTCCCCTGTTCTTCCTGTTTGTTGATATCGTAGCGGCAGCTGTCCGGGTCGGCGGTGTCATACTTGGAGCCGATCACATCCCGCAGGGCGGTGGCCACCTGCATCTTGGTGATGTCCGCAGAGCCGCCGGAGGAAGCCGAGCCGCCGGAAGAAGCCGCTCCGGAGGAGGGGGAATAGCCGGAAGAAGAAGGCTGATAGGAATCGTTGGGCCAGCCCAGGCCGATGACCAGAACTAATGTTACTACCACGAAGGCAACGATGCCGCAAAGAATACCTGTTTGCCATGGCTTCATCTTTTTCCATTTTGCCCCAAAGCCCTTGCCGCCCTGGGCAGGGCCGGTTGGCGCAGCCGGGGCCGATGGCATCGGCTGGGGAGCGCCGGCCTGAGGGGCCGAAGGCTGGCTGGGAGCGGAAGCGGCGCCGCATTTGGCGCAGTACATATCGTCATCTGCCATGGGCGCGCCGCATTTGGTACAGTATTTCATGGGGAAAACCTCGCTTTCGGTGTTTGGATAGGAAGACTAATCTTCCAGTACAGTGAAGCCCTGGTCAACCATTTCATCCTGCAGATCCTTCATCTGCTGGTCGTTGTCGTAGAGGAAGAGATGGAAGAAAATTTCAAACCCGCCATCCGCCAGAAAATCGCTGGCGCCGGTGCCGTACAGAATCTCATTGGCTAGGCCCATGATTTCATCATCGGTAAATTGGCTTTGATCTGCCAGCAGTCCCAGGGTCACAGAAGAGCCATCCAGGGAGAATGCCACGGTGGTGCCGGGAGCATATTCTTCCATTTCCAGTGAGAAATCATGGAGGGCATCCCGGACAAAGTCCTCATCGGATGCAGCAACGCTGCCGGAACTGCCGGAAGCCGAGCCGGAGTCGTCGGAAGCAGCCGAGCTGGAGTCGTCGGCAGCGGCGGAAGTGCCGGAATCATCGGAAGCGGCAGACTGGGTACCGCCGCCGGAGCCGGAAGAACTGGAAGAGCCGGAAGACGCGGGCTTTTCCCGGTTGGCAAAGAAGACGCCGACGCCCACCAGCACCACCAGCAGGGCGGCAATGCCGGGAATGAGCCACTGGGGCCGGTTGCCTTTGGAAGAAGCCTGAGCCGGGGCAGAAGCGGCGGCTTGCTGGGCGGCCTGTTGGGCGGCCATGGCCTGCTGCTCCCGGGTGAGCCGGGCATCCCGGCTGGCTTTCAGCTGTTCCATGTCCAAGGCCTTCAGCTGATCCAGATTTTTGCCGCAGGCGTGGCAGTTTGCTTCGCTTTCCATGTTCCAGGCCCCGCAGGTGCACCGCCACAGCCCCTTGTCCTCCTGGGGCATCACGCGGCAGTTGGCGCCGTAGAGGATCTGGTATTCTTTGCAGAGTTCCTTGTCCCCCAGGGCTGTTTCCAGGGCCTGGAGCGGGGGCATGGGAGCCCATTGGTTTTGTTCTTGGTTCCACAGGGTGCCGTCGGCAAAGACCACCTGGAAGACCTCCACACGGAAGGCACGGGTGATGGCATTGGGGAAGGCCACCGGCTCTTTTTGGCCGAATTCCCCGTCACGGGCGGCATTCAGGTCCAGATACTGGTGTTCCAGGGGCTGGTCCAGATCGATGCCGGTGAGGTCCTGAGGGAAAAAGCGCACCTTCAGGCCCCGGATGGGTTTTGTTCCCACATTCTTGAACTTCATCAGGGCCAGGATGCCGCCGGTCTGGTTGTCTTTCAGAAGGGCACCGGCCAGGATCATCACCGGTGAGCCGGGCTGATACAGGTTTTCCGGCAGGGCAAACAGTCGGGCATAGCGTTCGCTCATGGAAGATCACTCTCCTTTGGAATTGGATTTTTTGAAGATATGGAATGTAAAATAATAGAGCAGAAAGACTGCGATCAGAAATAGCAAAGTCATTACCAGCAGAAGGTCTGGAGCGCCGGTCCTGGCTCCCAGGGGAAAGGCCAGCACATACAAAATGAAAAGCCCACAGCAGAAGGACAATCCTGCATCAAGCTGCATGAGTTTTCGGGAGAAGCCGGGCAGAGCACCGCAGATCAGCCAAAGGACCCCGGTGATCAGGGTAAACACAAGGCTGTAAAACAGCTGGGTATAGGCGGCGTCGTAACTTCGGTTCCGGATGAGAGTCCCATCGTTTACCAGCAAGAGCCCAAGGGAACACAGGACCATCAGAACCCCTACAAAGAGGGAAAAGGCCCGGGCTTTTCGCTGAGGACCGATGATTTGCTTTTGCCGGATCTGAACACTGGTTCGCATTTCCCCCAGGTCGGTGGAAAACAAGGCCTGGGCGGATGCCCCGCAGCCGTGACAGTGCTCGTCGCCTTGCTTGCTCCAGGCCCCGCAGGCGCAACGCCAAAAGGGGCCGTCCTTTTGAGGGAGATAGGCGGCGCCGGGGAAGCGGGCCCGGTATTCCTTGCAAAGGGCTTCATCCCCCAGGGCTTTTTCCAAAGTCACCTGGGGCGGGATGCTTTCCCAGGTCTCGCCGCCGGTTTCCCACAGAGTCCCATCGGAAAAGATCACCTGGGTAACCTTCGGCTGAAAGCCCCGTGCGGTAACATCGGGGAGGACAATGGCATCTTTCTGGCCGAACTCTCCGTCCTGAGGGATGCTCAGATCCAGATAGTGGTAGGGAACCGGAGAACCTAGCTTCTGACCCGCCGTGTCCAGCGCCTGGAGGGAAATGGTCAAGGCCTTGATGGGCCTTGCCTGCACATTTTTCAGCTTCAGCTGAGCCAGAATTTCCCCTGTTTCATTGTCTTTCAGAAGGGCCCCGGCCAGGATGGCTGCCGGTGCGCTGCGAGAGCAAAGACACCCCGGCAGAGCAAACAGCCGGGTATAGCGCTCGCTCATGGCAGATCACGCTCCTTTTTGGATAAGCTTCTCAGTCGATGACGGGATTTCCGAAGTTTACAAAGCCCAGATCATCCATGGAGATGCCCACTTCTTCACACAGTTTACTCAGGCACAGAGTGGAAAAGTGCGTGAGGGTGGTAGAACTTTTGGTAAGGGGCTCAATGTATTCCGGCGCTTCCGCCCCGGTCTCCGCTTCCTCTACGCTGCTGGGGATCACATCCATATTGGCGTGGTAGTCGGCTATGTCCACGGAACCACGCAGGATGTAACTGGTCTTGGAACCATTGTTGGAGGTGACCTCCACAGTGGGCATGAAGCTGATAAATCCTTCTTCCCAATTATAGAACAGGGTGACTTCCATATTGGAATCGTCGGGCCACTGGGCGTGGAACCACAGCAGATCATTATCCTCTTTATCTGCCAGGAAGAAATATTTGACCCCAGAGTCCATGGTTTTTTCATAGACATAACAATCCTCATAGTAGATGGGGAAGACGGGAAAATCCACCCGGTCCCGGATCTCTCCCTCTTCCCGGATGAAGTTAAAGAGAGTGTCCACCGGGCTGGCCGCCGTGGCTGTGCCGCCGGAATCATCGGAAGCGGCCGATTGGGTGTCATCGCCACCGGCAGCCGAGCCGGAATTGTCGGAAGCGGCGCTTTGGGTGCCGCCGCCGGAGGCAGAAGGGCCGGAAGAAGCAGGTTTTCCCCGGTTGGCAAAGAAGATTCCACCGCCTACCAGCACCACCAGCAGCGCGGCAATGCCGGGGATGAGCCACTGGGGCCGGTTACCTTTGGAAGGGGCAGCCGGTGCAGCCTGAGAAGCAGCCGCTTGCTGCCGCAACAGGGCGGCCTGGCGTTCTTTTTCCGCCCGGGCGTCCCGGCTGGCCTTCAGCTGCTCCAGATCAAAGCCTTTCAGCTGGTCCAGGCTTTTGCCGCAGGCATGGCAGTTTTCTTCTCCCTGCCGGTTCCAGGCCCCGCAGGCGCATTGCCACAGACCGGCCTCTTCCCGGGGGAAGAGGCGGCAGTTGGCGCCATACTGGATCTGGTATTCTTTGCAAAGCTCTTGATCCCGCAGCACACTTTCCAGCGTGCGGGTGGGGGACAAAACCTCCCAGGCCCCTTCCGCCGGGCCCCACAGGCTGCCGTCGGTAAACACCACCTGGGTGATGGCTCCGTGGAAAGCCCGAGTGGTGGGATCGGGAAAAGGAATCGGCTCCTTTTGGCCGAATTCCCCATCCCGGGCGGCGTGAAGATCCAGATACTGATGCTCCACCGGCTGGCCGTTTTCCATTCCGGCGGCGTCCAGGGGAGTGACAGAGACCTTCACGGCCTTGACGGACTTTGTGCCTACATTTTTGAATTTCAGCTGTGCCAGCACTCTTCCCGTCTGGTTGTCTTTCAGCAAAGCTCCGGCCAGAATGATCAGCGGGGAGCCTTGGGCATACAGGGAACCGGGAAGCGTAAACAGCCGGGTATAGCGTTCACTCATGGTACATCCCTCCTGATGGCATTACAGTTCGGGCAGTTCGTCCCGGGGAGCGGTCTGGGGACGGGAGGAAGCGGCCAGACGGGTACGGATCTGGTGCACATCTTCCACCAGCTTGCCAAAGCCCATGATGGGCAGCGCAAAGAGCAGAGAACTGAGCACGCCGCAGATCAGCATGACGATCCCCATCAGCGCCAGACCTTCGATGACATAGAAAAGGAACAACAGGCTGCCGCAGATGATAAATAGCCAGAAGAGCACCTGGCCCACTTGAAACAGCGTTTTTCCCACATTTTCGAACATAGTGCATCCACCTTTCTTTCTTCCCCTGAAAAGGGGGTTCCTGTTAATCGTACTATATCAAAGATTCCCAAATCAAACAATAAGCTGGCTGCATAGTATTTTCCAGAGAAAAAAGGCCAAACCCATTGGAAATCAAGGGGTTTGGCAAAAGGGAAAGTATGGTTTTTTCTTTCCCGGCTCCTGGCAGAAATAAAAAAGAAAAAATAATTTGAGAAAAAATAAAACCCGGCGGCTTTCGCTGGAATCTTACAGGGCGAAAGGCGGAGAAATTGACTCTGGTTTTCATTGACAAATGCGCCGTCTGTATGGCATTCTGAAAGCAGGAATATTTCTTTATTTCGTGCAGAGAGAAAAGGAGGAAGAAAGATGAAAAAAAGGCTGATTACCATTCTTTTGACCCTTTGGCTGGCGGTGCTTTCCGCCCTGTCCGCCATGGCCGCCGACAAATCGGGAAGCTATTATTATTACCTCACCATGAAGGGCGGAGAGCTCTGGTACCGCAGGGCGCCCTATATGCAGAAGTTCTGGGATGAGGGAAACTTTCCCTGGGGCGTCGGTCCGCTGAACAACGGCGGCGTGCTGTATGGCATCTCCTATGAAAGCTGTAATCTGCCCCACCAGGGCCTGGTGCTGGTGGAACACTACATAAAGGACAGCAACGGCTCATCCAGATGGGAATATGACTATGTGACATATGAAAACCACAAAGTGCCCATCTACGGTATCTATGAACACATCCTCGCAAATCTGAACCAGGGTCGTTTTGATTTTATGTTTGATTTCTCCGACGACGCCTATGGCCTGGCCGCCGCAGTCAACGACTACTGGCAGGATGGGGAATTTCACAAGCAGCAGTATTATGTGGACACCGCAGGGGTGGTGGCCATCACCCTGCCTTTGGAGGTCAGCCCCATCCGCTATGATAGCCAGTATTACACCGGCCGTTTTGTGGATGGCAAGGCCATCGTCTTCAAAGACAGCCCCGCCACCGACAGCCTGTTGGACCGGTATACCGGCAACGATCGGGACACCCGCACCCTTACCTATGCTTATATCAACCAAAGGGGCGAAATGGTCACCGACTGGCAAACCGCCTCCACCGATGCCCAGTACAAGGAGATTTTCACTTCGGTGTATAACTCCCATGGTATCCGTCTGGTGGATGTGCTCTATTCCGACGGCTATCAGGCCCCGGAGGAGCCCACCGGCCCGGTGGAACCGGGAGAAGGAACCACTGAGCCGGAGGAAAAACCGGAAGAGAAGCCGGAAGTGGAGACCACCTATGGTCAGTCCCAGGTGAAGATCAAGGGCTATACCATTGAAAACGGCGACGGCTTTTTGCTGGTGGATGTGGTGAACAACACCAAGAATCCGGACGAAGGGGATTGCTTCTATCTCCGGTACGACAAATACAAGGAAATCAGCGGTCTTGTGGATTCCAACACGGAATTCCTCCCCGGCAACGACTGGATCATGAGCATCCACTATTCCGCCCAGGCCGGAGAGCAGAAGACCCTGCGCATTCCGGTGGGCACCATCCCCGGCGGCTGGGGCGTGGATGTGACCGATGAGGACAAGGAAGCAGGCTGGGTGGAGCTGGATTATATCGCCGACAGCCGGGTGATCCTGGCCCAGGCCGAAACCAAAGAGGAATTTGAAGAGCTGACCGAGTTTTTCAAAGGGCTGCACTATTATAATGAAGTGCAGCGGGATTTCCAGATGGACGAAAACGGCGTCACTCATCTGGCCGTTCCGGCTTCCACTCTGGATTACCGGCACAAGCTGGATCAAAAGTTGTCTGCTTTCACCAATCAGTTTTAAAAGAATAAAATAATACAAAAAGGAGAAAATACTATGAAAAAGCTCATTGCTCTGTGTCTGTGCCTTGTGCTCAGCATTCTGCCTGCTTTCGCCCTGAAGGGGGAAGTGGTGGACCCGGATGACCTGCCCTATATCCCCACAGAAAACAGCCCCAGCGACTGGGCCGTGGAAGAGATCAAAGAAGCCACCGGCGCCGGGCTGGTGCCCGCCCTGCCGGGAGATCCCTCCTATCAGGCGGCGGCCACCCGGGAGCAGTTTGCCGCCCTGGCGGTGACGCTGGCAGAAAAGGCCACCGGCAAGACCCTGCCGGCCGCCCCGGCGGACACCTTCACCGACACCCAGAGCGAAGTGGTGCGCAAAGCCTATCAGGCGGGCATCGTCAACGGTATGGGGGACGGCACCTTTGCTCCCCAGCAGACCACCAACCGGGAGCAGATCGCCACCATGCTCCTGCGGGCCATTCTCTATATCCAGGATCAGAACAAAACCGATTACATCGAGCAGTTTGAAGACCTGAGCCTGTATCAGGACGCCGGTCAGGTTTCCTCCTGGGCCACCCAGGCCATGGGCATCCTGGCCCACAACGGCATCTTCAAAGGGGTGGGCGGCAACAACATCGCCCCCAAGCAGAGCTGCACCGTGGAGCAGAGCATCCTGCTGTGCTACCGCCTGTATCAAAAGACCCAGGCCTGATGCCCGGGGTTTGCTGATAAAAGAAAACAGAAAAGGAGAAAGTATCTATGATGAAGTTTGAAAAAGGAACCCTGAAAGGCTTTGCCGCAGGCACACTGGTCACCGTTCTGACCCTGGGCACCATTCTGCCCTCTTCCGCCGCCACCATGAAGGAGATCAAAGTGGCCATGGGCGGCATCAAGATCTATGTGGACGGCAACCTGAAAAAGCCCACCGATGTGAATGGCAATGTGGTGGAGCCGATGATCTATGACGGCACCACCTATCTGCCGGTGCGTGCCCTCACCGGTATGCTCACCGACAAAGAAGTGGCCTGGGATCAGGAGAGCCAGACGGTGTATATCGGCCAGCGTCCCGATGCCGGCGTCAAGAGCGTGCCCATTGATGAGGTGGAGCCTTATAAAATCTGGAATTACTATGTGAGCACCGGGAAAGACGCCCAGTTCACCGTGCTGGGGGAGACTTATTCGCCTTTCAACAAAATCACCTTCCCCAATGGAACACTGAACTATCGGGAGAACGACCTCACTTACAAATTGGACTCCGGATATGACAGCATCTGCGGCAAGTTCATCATCCCCTTCAATGATTTGGGAAACGAAGGCCAGTCCACTCTCCAGTTTTACAATGTGGACCAGTACGGGGAAGAGACCCTGATCAAGGAATATTCCGCCAAAGCAGGCGATGCCGCCATCGATGTGGATGTCAACCTCCAGGGCTGTAATTTCCTCAGAATTAAGGCGAAAAACAACGGCAAAGGCAATGGGTGCATCCTCTATGATGTGACTCTGACCACTGCGAAATAAAAACACCCCAAAGCAGCAAACGCCCCGCCGAGTTGAAACCGGCGGGGCGTTTTTCTGTTATATGGTTTTCATGTCATCACGCCGCTGCCAACGGTGCAGCAGCACGGCCATCTGGGCCCGGGTGGCGCTGCGCCGGGGAAAAAGACGGCGGCGCCGGGTCCCCTGGATCAGCTTTTGCTCCAAGGCCCACTGAAAGGCGGGCAGGGCATACCGGCTGATGAGACGGGCATCGGAAAAATCCGCAAATTCCGTCGGCATGATTTCCTCTTGCTTTCCCGAGGAAACCTGGGCCAGACGGTAGAACAGAGCCACCAGCTGCTCCCGGGTGATGGGTTCCTCCGGCCGGAACTTGCCCCGGCCGCATCCCAGCACAATGCCTTTTTCTCCGGCCCACAGCACGGCTTCGCTCCAGTAATACCCTGGCTTCACATCGGAAAACCGGCTTTCCCCTTTGGGGGCGGGGCAGGACTCCAGGCGGTGGAGAATGGTCACCGCCATCCCCCGGCTCAGGGGCAGACGGGGGGAAAACAGGGTGGGGCTGGTGCCGGCCATCAGCCCATGGCACCAGGCATAGCGCACCCCCTCTTCGTACCAGGCCCCAACGGGAACATCGGTGAAAGGAAGAGCTGTGCGCTTCTCCTCAGAACAAATGCCCATGGGGAAGACAAAGGAGCTGGAAGGACTGCTGGGGATGTTTTTGCGGATATTTTCAGTCATTGGGCAGGGGCCTCCTTTTCGCCAGGAACCATTCTCTATTTTTAGGGTAGCACAGAGAAAGGCATTTGAAATCATCCCTTTTGCAGAAAAAAAGGACTATATCCAAGATTTTTTTGGTATAGTCCTTTGAAAATCGGATATTATCGCAGCATATATTGCTTCAGATCTTTGCGCTGTTTGATGTTCAGTTTTTGCAATGCGGTGGAGATGTATTGCTTCACCGTGTTGGGAGAGATACCCAGATGGCCTGCGATCTCCTGATTGGTCCAGCCCCGGGCGGCCAGCATGGCGGCGGCAAATTCGGTGGTGGTCAGGTTGTCGGCTACCGGGTGGCCGGTCTCCGGGTTGTGGACCTTGCGCCAGCCTGCGGAAAACCGGTAGGTGATGGCGATGATCCGCCGGAAGTCCTCCGGCCAGTCCTTTTTCAGAACGGCCTCCAGCATGCCGCCCAGCAAGCCATGGTGTTCGCCAAAGCCTTCGATCAGATCATCCGGCCGGGCCAGCTCCCAGGCACTGAGCAAATGGGCCTGGGCCTGCTCCGGCTGTTTCAGGCTCATGTAGTCCATCACCGCCGCCAGATGGAGGTAAATGGAAGGAATGGGATACCGCTGGCCTTCCATGGCAAAGGCGGTTTCCACAATGCCGATGCTTTTGCCGTAATCCCCTTCCAGATAGGTCTGGTGGGCCTGGACATAAAGGGCGAACATTCGCAGGCCGGGAGGCAGTAAGCGGATGTGTTCCGGCAGGGAATGAAGCCCTTGGGGCAGGGGAAGATGGAGCAGGACAGATGCGGCCGTGATGGCAAATACCGCCACGCTCTGCAACTGGGGCGGCAGTGTTTCCTCGGCGGTCAGGGTGTTCTGGATTTGGGTCAGGGTGTGCTTGGCCCGCTGGATCTGGCCAATGGACAAATTGGCATAAGTATAGATCAGGCAGGCGGAAAGACGCAGGGACAGCTCCTCATACGAAAGATACAGTTCGGCGATTCTGGCGGCCTCTTCCGGCTGGCCGCTGAAATAATAGTATTCGGCCCAGGCGATGTCCCTCAGCTGGGCATCCGGAATGCTTTCCACATATTCCTTGCAATGCCCGGGGAGAAAAGGGCCGTTGAGCAGGGGCATGGGAATGGGGTGGGAAGGCGCTTCCTCCAATGGGGCCGTGATGGAGGGGGAAGCGGCTTTCTCCTTTCGGGGGTCCGCAGGTTTTTGGGCGGAGGCGGGAATGGCCCAGGCCGTGCCGAATTTCTGAGCCCCGGGGATGCGGCCGTCGGCACAGTATTGCTGGGCCAGGCGGGGAGAAATGTTCCACTTTTCGGCGGCTTGTTGTACGGTGATATAGTCCATCCCTTATCACTCCTTCATTTGCTGGGAAAACGGTTACCTATTTATTATTATATGCGTCTGCCCGAAGAGTTGCAAGAAAAAGCCGCCCTTCCGGGCGGCTTGAGCGTGTCGAAAAAGTGGCAGGAGCCACTTTTTCGAGTTTTTGCAAGGGCCTGCGCGCACACCTTCGGCGCACACTTGTCCCTTGAGAAGTGCAAAAACCGACGCACCGGTCGCCGGTTTTTGCAGATTGATAAGGGGAAGGGCGAACAGTTTCTTTGCGCTGTATAGGTTTTTCGGCAGTCTGAAAGCCGCCCTTTCGGGCGGCTTTTGGCTTGGTTTATTCTTCTCTGTCGATGGAATCGTAGAAAATTTCATCCATCAGCGGATTGGTGTAGGTATCCATGAATGCCTGTGTGTCCAGTTGCGGGACGGAAGGCGGGTTTTGCCCCATGGAAGAAGAATAGGCCTCCAGCTGGGGGCAATTCTGAAGGGGAGTCAGGTCATAGGGACCCCCATCAACAGTTGCGGCCCGCAATGCGGGAAGACTGCTCAGGGGGGACAGGTCGACAGCCGTTCCGAAAGAGAACAGTTCCAGCACTTCCAGGGAAGAAGCACCCCGGAGAAATTCCAGGTTGTCCGGCTGGCCGGAATAAAGCTGCAAAAGGCGCAGCTTGGTGAGAGGCTGGCTGGTTTCCAGGTGGAAGGTGCCGCCCCGGGTGCCATTGCCCATGGGCATCAGGCCCAGGTAGGTGAGATTCTCCAGCCGGGACAGATCCAGGGAAACACTGCCGCATCCCAGCTGCAAGGCACGCAGCTCAGTGGCGGTTTCTAGAGGGGTCAGATCCACATTGTCCCCAATGGTGCAGTACAGGTTGCGGAGATTGGGAAGGCCCTGCACAAAGGAGAGGTCGGTAAGGTCCTGGGTGTCCCGCCAGGTGGCGTCCACTTCCTGCAGATGGGGGTTTTCTCCCAGGGTGTTCAGCAGGGGCTGGGCATCCCCTTGGATAAACTGAAGAGAAGTCACCTGGGGCAGCTTTTGCAGATCGGCCAGGCTCTCTACCGGCACAGTGCCCTCTTCCGGGTGGGGATCGTTGTAAAATGCGTTGTCTGTGTCCACGATAAAGCCGTCGGGAAGGATGGTGAGGTGGGAAAGCTCCTGGCAATCCTCCGGATAGATTTTCCCTTCCGGCTTGTGGATGAGCACCCGGATATTCTGCTCCATGGCTGGATCGGAAAAGACGATGGGGTCGGGCAGATTGGAAATGACCACCACAGCGCCGCCGGTGACCACGGCGGCCGCTGTCACACCGGCAATGATTTTGGCCTTGATGGTGGCAAACAGCCCGGTTTTGGCGGCTTCTCCTGCACCGGTGCCCAAAGCACCGGCCGCAGCGGTTCCTGCTCCGGCCGCCGCGGCAGCCCCCAGAGCTTTCTCCACCCCCTGCCAGATCTGCGCTTTTGCTTCCGGAGCGGAAATCTGTTCCAGCAGCTGGGAAAACAGCAGGGAGAAGGGAATGGCGCCATGGTAGCGGACCCCGTCCCGCTCTTCCATGACCAGCACTTGCTGGCGGAGCTTTTGCCGGGCATAGTTGAGACGGCTTTTCACCGTGCCGGTGGAGCACTGCTGCACCTGGGCGATCTCTTCCACCGACAGGCCGGCATAATAGTAAAGGAGCACACATTCCCGCTGTACATCGGGAAGCTGCTGCACCGTCTCTTCCATCAGGCGGCGGGTCTCTTCCTTGTCCAGCACTTGCTCGGGCAAGGTTTCCGGGTCGTCATCGGGCAGGGAAGAAAAGAAATCGGGCTCGTCCTCTTTTTGTTCGGGAGAAAGGAAGCGGCCTTTGTTTTTCACCAGACGGCGGCATTGGTTTGCGGCGATCTGGCATAGCCAGTGGGGAAAGGCTGCACTTTCCCGCAGGGAGGACAAGTGCTGAAAGGCAGATAAAAAGGTTTCCTGGCAGATATCCATGGCGTCTTCCGGGTTTTTGGTGATGCCCAGGGCCAGGGAATAGATCTTTTGAAAGTATTGCTGATAGAGAGTGCTTTGCGCCTCACGCTCTCCCGCTTTGGCCTGGGCCACTATCTTTTCCAGATCCATATAGTTCCTCCATTTTGTTATTTTTGTCAAAAGATGTCTTGTTTTATTGTACAGAAGGAACACTTCGGGGTCAACAGTGAGGAAGAAATTATACTACTATTGGCTGTCGGAAAGGGAAAAATATTTTATGATAGGGTCGAGGTGATGTCCCATGACTTTCGCAGAAAGACTGCGCGAATTGCGGGAAGAGCGGAACATCACCCAAAAGGAACTCGGCGCCCATTTGGGGATTTCTCCCCGGATGGTCAGCTTTTACGAGTCAGGGGCCCACTTCCCCCGGGATGCCAAGATGCTCATCGACATCGCCGCCTTTTTCGGCGTGACGGTGGACTATCTGTTGGGCTGTTCCCAGCTGCGGGAAGAGGGAACGCTGAAAAAGCTGTGTGCTGAGTTTAGTGTCCTGCCCCCGGCGGAGCGCAAAAGCCTGTTGGATTTTTTGGAGTTTCTGCGCTCCCAGCAGAAAAACTCCCGGTGAGAAAAAGCGCTCGCCGCCCCGCCGGGGCAAAACCGTGAGTGTTCCGCTCACAAACATAAGACCCGCCGGGTGACCGGCGGGTTTTATGTTTTTAGGAAAAATTTTCAGAGAAAAAAGAAAAGCGCCCTTTGGGCGCTTTTGCAATAGAACGAGAAATGGTTTTGCAGAGCGGTTATCGCAGATAGCCCTGGAGAAATACCAGGTGAAACAGCCATGTGCCGGTCACCAGCAAACAGGCTCGCAGCATGAGCAGCTTCAACTGACGGCTGGCCGCCTGCACGGGCAGAGGCACAGCCAGAAGCAGCTCCTGGGCAGTTTCCTCCGGCAAACGGAAACAGGCAGAAAGTTCTTCCAGAGAGACGGTGGGATGCTGAGCAGCGTATTCCTCCAGTTCCTGGGACAAGCCGGACAAAAGCTGCCGGCGGGTCTTTAAGGGGCAGTCGGCCAGATAGGGTTTGACCTGTTTGAGGTAGCTCTGGATGGAATGGGCGGCTTTGGTTTTCATGTGGATTTCTCCCCTTCCATAATTTGCTGCACTGCAAGCTGGAGCTGCTGATATTCTCCACGGAGAGCAGCCAGATAGTCTGTCCCGGTGGGGGTGATGGCATAATATTGCCGCACCCGGTTGTCCGGGGAGATCTGCTTTCCGTCTTCTTTCACATAACCCAGCTTGACCAGCCGGTAGAGCACCGGATAAAGAAGGGAAAGGGTATACCGGCCCTGGCTGCGGCGGGAAAGTTCCTGCTGCATCTGGTAGACATACATGGGCTGCTGGGAAAGAAGATGGAGCACCAGCATGGGACTGATGGCTCGTTTGAAATAGTCCTCGAAGGAATGCCCGGAATCCGGGCTGTGTTCTTTTTTCATGGAGTTCACCTGCTGTAAGGTTACTTTCAGTATATCGGAATTTTGGCAAAAAGCAACGACAAAAAGGGAAGATATCACAAAAATACCACAAGGGTGCTTGACAAAGAGTGGGAAGTAGAATATGCTGTTAATATAATAAGCATTACTAAATATATAGGAAAGAGAGGGAAAGGCAATGAAGAAGAAACTGATTTGTATTCTGGGATTGCTGTTCCTTTTGGTTTATGCCGGTCTGGCCGGGGCCGGGGCCAAGCTGCAGCTGGATGCAGCACAGGAGTTCCGACAGATGAAAGCGGCCCTGGAACGGGGAGAAGAGATTGACCAGACCCATTACACAGCCACGGCCCAGCGGTCGGATGAGCTGAAAAGCCTCGACCGGAAAGTGGGCCGGGTAGCGTATCTGGCTGCTTTGGCGCTGGCCGCAGTAGGCTTGATCAACTGGAAGGAATATATTTTGGTGGTGGGCATTCCCATGCTGGCCGGAGGTCTTGCCATTTTGCCCTTCTGGCTGCAAAGCGATGTAGGGGCCGTCAATTATTATATCGAGCAGTTTGTGGAATTTTACAGCGCTGCCGTCTACGGTGTGGGAGCCGCACTTTTCACCATGCTGCACCAGGGGATCAAAGCGTGGAAAACAGCGCACAAGGAATAAAAAACTGGTTTTAGCGAAAGAACACAAAGAAAGCCCGGCAGCTATGCTGCCGGGCCATGTTTTTGTTGGCTGTGAATTCTGACATCAGGCTGTTTTTTCTTTCCTTCGCAGGTAGAGCAGGCGGAAGGCCCACACCACAATGCCGATGCCCAGAAACAGAGCGGAAGTATAAAAAGAAAGGTACAATTCCAAGGTATAATTGGAAAGACCGGCGCCACCCCAGGCGGGGCCGATGTAGGAAAGAAGCCAGGCGCCCAGGTAACTGGCGGCGAAAGTGCCCAGCACCTGCCACAGACGAAGATGGCCCAAGACCAAAAGAACGGCCAGAACCACGAAAATCACATGAACGGTGCAGACAATCTGGCCCATCCGGTTATCCAGATTCATAAACAGCAGGTATCGCTCCCACTGAGGGCCGCTTTGGCTGCTCACTTCCTGGAAGCTCTGGGTGCGCATCACCCGGAAGCAGATCAGCAGCAGCTGAAGCCCCCAGAAGCATCCCACAAGAATCATAAGCCCCATGTTTTTACGGAAAAAACGCTTCATACAATGCACACTCCTTTCCCGGAAAGCGACATAGCCCGCAGCGGTCAAGAAAGTGATGGTTTGGATCGTCGGCCGCCAGCGGACTTCCAACATCGGATGAAAGAAAAATATGGAATATGATAATATAAAAATTATATCAGGAAGGAAAATGAAAAGCAAGAAAAAATAAAATGGTTTTCCTTTTTAGTCTATTGACAGAATAGTTTACATAATGTAAAATAAAAACAGAAGATTTT
This sequence comes from Ruminococcaceae bacterium AM07-15, assembly GCA_003477405.1. Classification (GTDB taxonomy): domain Bacteria; phylum Bacillota; class Clostridia; order Oscillospirales; family Butyricicoccaceae; genus Pseudobutyricicoccus. The sequence goes on along the minus strand of QUDE01000007.1, from coordinate 114,968 downwards.
GGGAGGAGGGATTGCTGTGAGAATGAGAAAAAAGATGGGATATGGCTTTGGTTTTTTGTTGTTTGCTTTTGTGAGCAGCATCGCATTTTCCCTGGTTTCCCAGAGTGCATCTCAGGGGGAAAGGCCCCGGGGAATCGAAGATGTGACCTGGACTTGGCAGCTGGTACAGTCGGGAATTTTTTGGCCGGAGGACGATCCTGCCTTTCCCATAGCGGTCACCTTTGACCAGGAATTTCAGGGAACGGCCCTTTATGATTGGGATCGGGGAATCTTCATTCATGCAGAGGCCCCATTGGAAACAGGGCCGGTACGCCGGATCCATACATTGGGGCCCGGCGGACTGCGTTGTCAATATTTCACCCCTACTTTGCGTGCGAAAATTGTGCAGGATGGGAAAGCGGTGGAATTCTATTGTTCCCGCACCATTACAGGAACACTGGAGCAATCTGGCAAAGAATATGATTTTGGCTCCTTGGGAGGAAGTGAGCCCGCTTTTGTGGTGACGGCGGACGAGATGGAGGAGGGGATAAAATGAAACAAAAAGTGATTTTTGATTGGAAAGCACCGGTGTTTGGCCTTTTGTGTGCCATACTGCTGAATACAGTGTGGCTGTGGAGCGCCATTTTCCCCGGCCTCATCCAGAATTACCAGGCGCCGGAGTGGGCTATGGTCCTCTCTCAAGTGGTAAGTCAATGGAGCCGGGGGATGTGGCTGGCCTTTTTTCCGGCGGTGGTGGCCCTGTGGATGCTCTACAGCCGCCGGGAGGGCCGGGGCATTCTGATCTATCTGGAGGGAATCCTTTTTCTGCTTCTTTTCGCTGTTTTGCTGGAGAAGATCATCTCGGGCCTGACGGGAATGGTGGGGCTTTATTTTCACTTGGGATTTTTCTATTTTGAAATGGCGTTCATTTCCCTCTGTCCGGTATTGGGGGCGGTGCTGCTTCTTCTGCCCCATAAAACCATGGAAAACGGAGGCAAAGGCATCCTGTGGATTTTGGGAGGAGCCGGGGGACTGCTCTATGGGCTGTGGCCCCGGATCGCAGGTTTTTTGCAAGAGGGAAATCTGGCTTTCCGGGTGGAGAGCTTCTGGTATTGCGGCCTGGGGGCGCTTCTGATGCTGGCCATGCTCTTTTTCACGGCGTTCTGCCGCCGTCCGCTGTGGGAACTGGTGTGTGCTTCCCTGGGATGGCTCCTGATCGCCTTCCTTTTTTCCCGCATGGGAGAGGGAGGGGACAAAGTGCTGCAAGGCAATCTGCTTTGGCTGCCCGGTATGCTGCTTCTTGGTCTGGGAGGGTTGCTCTGGCAGCGGAGAAAAAAGATCTGGGCCGTCGGCGTCTTTCTTCTGGGCCTGCTGGCTTTTTCTGTGATGCCTTTGTGTGCGGCGCTGATGTACAAGGAGATTACGCCGGCCTTTCTCGTCAGCGGCGCCTATCTTTGGTTTCCGGCACTGTTTGGAGTTTGCGCCCTTCCTCTTGTCTTTCTGGCGGAAAAATAGAAAGAAAGCCCGGCCGCTGTGGCGGCCGGGCCAACTTTTTGCTTGTTCCGACTGGATAAACAAAAAACTGCCTGAAAAAACAGGCAGTTTTAGACAGTTCGTTCGGTTGACTTCTTGCAATGAAAATAGTATAATAATATACTGCATCGATATGCAATCAACTGGTTGTCATTTTTCACCGCTCTCATTTTAGCAAAAGCCGGTGAGGATGGCAACAGGGAAGAAATAAAAAAATGCAACGCACCCTAGTGTATCGCAAACTGACAGGAAACGGAGTGTGGCAAATGTACAACTGGGAAAAGTACGGCAGGATCCAGTGCGGCAAAAAGGAGCGGGTTTGCTTTTCGCGGACCCGGGAAGTGCTCCAGATGCCCAACCTCATCGAGGTGCAGAAGAAGTCCTATCAATGGTTCCTGGATACCGGCCTGCGGGAGGTGTTCCGGGATGTGGGCGCCATCACCGACTACACCGGCAACCTGGAGCTGACCTTCCTGGATTATTCCATGGAAGAAGAGCCCAAGTATTCGGTGGAAGAATGCAAAGAGCGGGATGCCACCTATGCCGCCCCCATCAAGGTGCGCATGCGCCTGCGGAACAAGGAGACCGGTGAGATCAAGGAGCAGGAAATCTTCATGGGCGATTTCCCTGTGATGACCGACGGCGGCACCTTTATCATCAACGGCGCCGAACGGGTGGTGGTCTCTCAGATCGTCCGTTCTCCGGGTATGTATTTCGGCATCAACAACGAGCGGCCCGACAAGGAGATGTACACCAGCACCGTCATCCCCTACCGGGGCGCCTGGCTGGAGTATGAGACCGATGTGAACGATGTGTTCTATGTGCGCATCGACAAAAACCGCAAGCTGCCCATCACCTCCCTGATCCGGGCCATCGGCATCGGCACCGACGCCGAGATCAAAGAGGTGTTCGGCGAGGACGAGCGGATCATCGCTTCTCTGGACAAGGACTCCGCCATCAAGACCACCGAGGACGCCCTCATTGAGATCTACAAGCGTCTCCGTCCCGGCGAGCCCCCTACAGTGGACAGCGCGCAGACTCTGCTCCACAACCTGTTCTTCGATCCCAAGCGCTATGACCTGTCCACCGTGGGCCGGTACAAGTTCAACAAGAAGATGGCCATTTCCAAGCGCCTCAGCGGCCAGAAACTGGCCCGCCCCGTCACCGATCCCCTCACCGGCGAAGTGCTGGCCACTCCCGGCCAGGTGCTCACCCGGGAGCAGGCCGCCCTCATCGAGAAGAAGGGCGTTTCGGTGGCCTACCTGGATGTGGAGGGCAAAGAGGTCAAGGCCTTCTCCAACGACATGGTCTGGCTCCACGACTTTGTGGACTGCAACGAGGAAGAGCTGGGCATCTATGAGCGGGTGCGCTTCTCTGTGCTGCGCCAGCTGATGGAAGAGCACCAGGGCCAGGAGCTGCTGGATGCCATCCGGGAGAATGTGGATGAGCTGATTCCCAAGCACATCATTGTGGACGATATCCTGGCTTCCATCAACTACCTCAACTGCCTGGCCAATGGCGTGGGCACTGCCGATGACATCGACCATCTGGGCAACCGCCGCCTGCGCAGCGTGGGCGAGCTGCTGCAGAACCAGTTCCGCATCGGCTTCTCCCGCATGGAGCGGGTGATCCGCGAGCGTATGACCATTCAGGATCTGGACATCGTCACCCCCCAGAGCCTGATCAATATCCGTCCTGTGACGGCGGCCATCAAGGAGTTCTTCGGTTCCTCCCCCCTCAGCCAGTTCATGGACCAGAACAACCCTCTGGCTGAGCTGACCAACAAGCGCCGTATGTCCGCTCTGGGCCCCGGCGGTCTGAGTCGTGACCGGGCCAACATGGAAGTCCGCGACGTGCATTACAGCCACTATGGCCGTCTGTGCCCCATCGAGACTCCTGAAGGTCCCAACATCGGCCTGATTTCCTATCTGGCCACCTATGCCCGCATCAATGACTACGGCTTTATCGAGGCTCCTTACCGCATCGTGGACAAGGAAACCGGCATCGTCACCGATGAAGTGCAGTATATGACCGCCGATATCGAAGACGAGTACATCGTGGCCCAGGCCAACGAGCCCCTGGATGAAAACGGCCGGATCAAAGCCGACCGTGTCACCTGCCGCCGCCGCGACGAGATCATCGAGATCGAGCGGGAAAAGGTGGACCTGGTGGATGTGGCCCCCAAGATGATGGTCTCCGTGGCCACCGCCATGATTCCCTTCCTGGAAAACGACGACGCCAACCGTGCTCTGATGGGTTCCAACATGCAGCGGCAGGCTGTGCCTCTGCTGAAGACCGAGGCTCCCTTCGTGGCCACCGGCATGGAATACAAGGCCGCTGTGGACTCGGGCACTGTACCTCTGGCTCTGGGCGACGGCACCGTCACCCGGGTTACCGCCCGGGAAGTGACCATCAACTACGACGAGCTGGGTGAAAAGACCCACCGGCTCATCAAGTTCATGCGTTCCAACCAGGGTACCTGCATCAACCAGAAGCCCATTGTGGCGGTGGGAGAACAGGTGAAGAAGGGCGATGTAATCGCCGACGGCCCCTCCACCTCTCAGGGCGAAATCTCCCTGGGCAAAAACGCCCTCATCGGCTTTATGACCTGGGAAGGTTATAACTACGAAGACGCCGTCCTGCTCAACGAACGCCTGGTGCGGGACGATGTATATACCTCCATCCATATCGAAGAATATGAGACCGAGAGCCGCGACACCAAGCTGGGGCCCGAAGAGATCACCCGGGATATCCCCAATGTGGGCGAGGAGGCTCTGCGGGATCTGGACGAGCGGGGCATTGTGCGCGTAGGCGCCGAAGTGCACCCCGGCGACATCCTGGTGGGCAAAGTCACTCCCAAGGGCGAGACCGAGCTGACAGCCGAAGAGCGTCTGCTCCGGGCCATCTTCGGTGAAAAGGCCAGAGAGGTGCGGGACACCTCCCTCCGCGTGCCTCATGGCGCCGGCGGCATCATTGTGGATGTGAAGGTCTTTACCCGGGCCAACGGGGATGAGCTGTCCCCCGGCGTCAACATGGTGGTCCGCTGCTACATCGCTCAGAAGAGAAAGATCTCCGTGGGCGACAAAATGGCCGGCCGTCACGGCAACAAGGGTGTTGTGTCCCGTATTCTGCCTCAGGAGGATATGCCCTTCCTCTCGGACGGCACACCGCTGGACATCGTGCTCAACCCCCTGGGCGTGCCTTCCCGTATGAACATCGGTCAGGTGCTGGAAGTGCATCTGGGCTTTGCGGCCAGCGCACTGGGCATCCATGTGGCCACCCCTGTGTTTGACGGCGCAAAAGAGGAAGACATCCGGGCCCTCTTCCGGGATGCCGGTCTGCGGGAGGACGGCAAGAGCATCCTCTACGACGGCCGTACCGGCGAGCCCTTTGACAACCCGGTGACCGTGGGTTATATGTACTACCTCAAGCTCCATCACCTGGTCGACGACAAGATCCATGCCCGTTCCACCGGCCCGTACAGCCTGGTCACCCAGCAGCCCTTGGGCGGCAAGGCCCAGTTCGGCGGCCAGCGTTTCGGCGAAATGGAAGTGTGGGCCCTGGAGGCCTATGGCGCAGCCTATACCCTGCAGGAGATCCTCACCGTCAAGTCCGACGACATCGTGGGCCGTGTCAAGACCTACGAGGCCATCGTCAAGGGCCACAATGTGCCCAAGCCCGGTGTGCCTGAATCCTTCAAGGTTCTGGTGAAGGAACTGCAGTCCCTGGGTCTGGATCTGAAGGTGCTGGACAAGAATATGGAAGAGATCCACCTCAATGACGACGACGATGACGACGATGCTTACGAGGATATCGTCCGCGGCGGCGGAGCCCAGGAAGAGATGGGCTCTCAGGGCGTAGCTCTGGACAGCGAGCTTGCAGAAGCCGGCTTCGGCATCGGTGAGCAGAATGAGGAGGAAGACCCGCTGGAAGTGATGAACGAACTGGTGGGAGAAGAGATCGACCCGCTGGACGACGAGACACTGTAACGGAGGGGAAGAGAAACTATGGCAAACATGACATTTGAAGCCATCAAGATCGGTCTGGCTTCTCCGGAACTGATCCGCGAATGGTCCTATGGCGAAGTGAAAAAGCCCGAGACCATCAACTACCGCACTCTGAAGCCCGAGCGGGACGGCCTGTTCTGCGAACGGATCTTCGGGCCCCAGAAGGACTGGGAGTGCCATTGCGGAAAATATAAGAAAGTGCGCTTCAAGGGCAAGATCTGCGAACGCTGCGGCGTGGAAGTGACCAAGTCCAAGGTGCGCCGGGAGCGGATGGGCCATATCGAGCTGGCCGCTCCCGTCAGCCACATCTGGTATTTCAAGGGCATCCCCTCCCGGATGGGCCTGGTGCTGGATATGTCCCCCCGGCTGCTGGAAAAGGTGCTCTATTTCGCCAGCTACATCGTCACCGATCCCGGTGACACCCCGCTGATGAAAAAGCAGATCCTCACCGAAAAAGAATACCGGGACATGGTGGAAAAATACGAGGACGATTTCAAGGCGGAAATGGGCGCCGAGGCCATCAAGAAGCTGCTGGCCGAAATCGACCTGGAAGAGCTGTCCGCTCAGCTGCGGGCCGAGCTGAAAGATGCTTCCGGCCAGAAGAAGCTGCGGATCATCAAGCGGCTGGAGGTCATCGAGGCCTTCCGCCAGTCGGGCAACCGGCCTGAGTGGATGATCCTGGATGTGGTGCCGGTAATTCCCCCCGAGCTGCGGCCTATGGTCCAGCTGGACGGCGGCCGGTTCGCCACCAGCGATTTGAACGACCTGTACCGCCGGGTGATCAACCGGAACAACCGTCTGAAGAGACTGCTGGAGCTGGGCGCGCCCGACATCATCGTGCGCAATGAGAAGCGGATGCTCCAGGAAGCGGTGGATGCTCTGATCGACAACGGCCGCCGCGGCCGTCCTGTCACCGGCCCCAACAACCGTCCCCTCAAATCCCTCAGCGATATGCTCAAGGGCAAGCAGGGCCGGTTCCGTCAGAACCTGCTGGGTAAGCGTGTTGACTACTCCGGCCGTAGCGTTATCGTGGTGGGCCCCGACCTGAAGATCTATCAGTGCGGTCTGCCCAAGGAGATGGCTCTGGAGCTGTTCAAGCCCTTCGTCATGAAGAAGCTGGTGGAAGACGGCGTGGCCAACAACATCAAGAGCGCCAAGAAGATGGTGGAACGGGCCCGCACCGAGGTGTGGGACGCTCTGGAAGTGGTCATCAAAGAGCATCCTGTCATGCTCAACCGTGCGCCGACATTGCACCGTTTGGGCATCCAGGCCTTTGAGCCCATCCTGGTAGAAGGCCGGGCCATCAAGCTCCATCCTCTGGTGTGTACCGCTTTTAACGCCGACTTTGACGGCGACCAGATGGCCGTCCATGTGCCCCTCAGCGCCGAGGCCCAGGCCGAAGCCCGACTGCTCATGCTGTCGGCCAACAACCTGCTGAAGCCTCAGGACGGTATGCCCGTCACCGTGCCTTCGCAGGACATGGTTCTGGGCTCTTACTACCTGACCATCGACCGGGAAGAAAAGGGCACCGGCATGATCTTCGCCAACGAAGACGAAGCCCTTCTGGCCTATCAGCAGGGCTATGTGGGCATCCATTCTCCCATCAAGGTGCGGGTATTCCGGGAAATTGAGGGCAAAATGGAAAGTAAGATCGTCCCGGCCACTGTGGGCCGGCTGATCTTCAACCAGGCTGTGCCTCAGGACCTGGGCTTTGTGGACAGAACCCAGCCTGGCCATGAGTTCGACCTGGAGATCTCCTTCTCCTGCGGCAAAAAGGAACTGGGCAAGATCATCGCCGCCTGTATCAAGCGCCATGACTTCGCCCGTACCGCCCATCTGCTGGACGACATCAAAGCCCTTGGCTTTAAGTACTCCACCATCGGCGCCATGACGGTGTCGGTGTCCGATATGACCATCCCCGATGAGAAATACACCCTCATCGCCGAAACCGAAAAGCGTGTGGCCCGCATCGACCGTCAGTTCAAGCGCGGTCTGATCACCGACGACGAACGCTACCGCCTGGTGGTTGAGGAATGGGAGCAGACCATCAAGGATGTTACCAAGGCCCTGAACGACTGTCTGGACCGGTTCAACCCGATCTTCATGATGTCCAACTCCGGTGCTCGTGGTAGCATGAACCAGATCCGTCAGCTGGCGGGCATGCGTGGTCTGATGGCCAACACCGCCGGTAAGACCATCGAAATCCCCATCAAGGCAAACTTCCGTGAAGGCCTGTCTGTTCTGGAGTACTTCATCTCCTCCAGAGGCGCCCGGAAAGGCCTGGCCGATACGGCTCTGCGTACCGCCGACTCCGGTTACCTGACCCGCCGTCTGGTGGATGTGTCCCAGGATGTGATCATCCGTGAGCACGACTGCGGCACCGACGACGGCATCTGGGTCTTTGAGATCAGCGACGGCAACCAGGTGATCGAGCCCTTTGCCGACCGTCTCATCGGCCGGTATCTGGTGGAGGACTTCAAGGATGCAAACGGCAATGTGCTGGTGTCCAAAGACAAGCTGATGACCGAGGACGACGCCAAGATCATCACCGACGCCGGTGTCACCCGGATCAAGATCCGCAGCGTGCTCACCTGCCGGGCCCGTCACGGCGTGTGCGCCAAGTGCTACGGCAGCAACCTGGCTTCCCGCACCGAGATCGGCATCGGTGAAGCCGTCGGCATCATCGCGGCCCAGTCCATCGGTGAACCGGGTACACAGCTGACCATGCGTACCTTCCACACCGGCGGTGTTGCCGGTAACGATATCACACAGGGTCTTCCCCGTGTTGAAGAGCTGTTCGAAGCCCGCAAGCCCAAGCGCGCCGCCACTCTGTCGGAGAACGCCGGTGTGGTGTCGGTGGACGACAGCCGCAAAGGCTCCACCCGTCCCATCACCGTCACCGACCGGGAGACCGGCGAGAGCAAGGTCTACCAGGTGCCCCTGGGCCAGCCCCTCAAGGTGCAGGATGGCGAGGAGATCGCCATGGGCGCCGCTTTGACCGAAGGCGCTCTCAATCCCCACGATGTGCTGCGCACCCGGGATGTGGAAGCGGTGCAGGCTTACCTGATCCAGGAAGTCCAGCGCGTGTACCGTCAGCAGGGCGTTGATATCAACGACCGGCACATCGAAGTCATCGTCCGTCAGATGATGCGGAAGGTGCGGGTGGAAAACCAGGGCGACACCGAGCTGCTGCCCGGGTCCATGGTGGACATCTTCGAGTTCGAGGATGCCAACGAGGAAGGGGCCAAGAAGGCCGCCGCCGAAGGCAAGGAGTTCGAGCCCGCCACCTATACACCGGTGCTGCTGGGTATCACCAAGGCCTCTCTGGCCACCGACAGCTTCTTGTCCGCCGCCTCCTTCCAGGAGACCACCAGAGTGCTCACCGAAGCCGCTATCAAGGGCAAGGTGGACCCGCTGCTGGGCCTGAAGGAGAATGTTATCATCGGTAAATTGGTGCCCGCCGGCAGCGGCGTGGACGAGTACAACCAGGCAACTTATGAAGAAGTTGTAGAAATGGTTGACTAATTGGGAAAGATAGCATATAATAATTAACTGCGTGAGTATTTTTGGAGGATGAACATGCTCTCTGTGTTGCAGCAGGGCCCCCGGGCCGTGGGCGTCAAACAGTCCCAGCGGGCGGTGAGCGCCGGAAAGGCGAAGCTGGCTTTTGTGGCCAGGGACGCCGAGGATCATGTTACCCGTCCCTTTATCGCGCTTTGCCAGCAGCAGTCTGTGCCGGTGGAAAGTGTTCCCACCATGGCCCAGCTTGGCGCCGTGTGCGGCATCCATGTGGGATGCGCCGTGGCCGTTGCGCTGCTGGAAGAATAAAACCTGTTTCAGGCTTTTTCCCCTCCCGGAGGGCCCAGGCTCTCCGGGGGTGGGTGTCATAAAGCAATAATCTATAAGGAGGTGCGTTATGCCTACATTCAATCAGCTGGTTCGCAAAGGAAGAGAAGTGGTCAGCTACAAGTCCAATTCTCCCGCGCTGCAGAAGGGGTACAACTCCAAGAAGATGATGACTACCGATCAGTCTTCTCCTCAAAAGAGAGGTGTCTGCACCACGGTCAAGACCATGACTCCTAAGAAGCCGAACTCCGCCCTGCGTAAGGTGGCTCGTGTGCGCCTGACCAACGGCATGGAAGTTTGGGGCTACATCCCCGGTGTGGGCCACAACCTGCAGGAGCACTCTGTGGTAATGGTGAGAGGCGGCCGTGTTAAGGACCTGCCTGGTGTGCGTTACCATGTGATCCGCGGCAGCCTGGACACCCAGGGTGTGAGCGGCCGTATGCAGAGCCGTTCCAAGTACGGCGCCAAGCGGCCCAAGGCCGGCGCAGCCAAGAAGTAAGAAAAGCGCATAACCCAAAAAAAGCAAAGCGTGTGAGCTTTGCCAGATTGACCTTTTGATGGATTTTTATAGATTATTGCTATGACGATCGGTAAAAAGGGAAGATCCGGCAGGGCACACAACAAGGGCTCAAAAAACCCTTGAGTACCTATGAAATCATTCTGTGAAGGAGGGAAGCAAAGTGCCCAGAAGAGGATTTGTTCCCAAGAGGGATGTTCTTCCGGACCCGCTTTACAATTCGAAACTCGTGACCAAGCTCATCAACAACATCATGTATGATGGCAAGAAGGGCATTGCTCAGAAGATCGTCTACGACGCCTTCGACATTGTAAAGGAAAAGACCGGCAAGGACCCTGTGGAAGCGTTCAATGAGGCCATGGAAAACATCATGCCCGCCCTGGAAATCAAGGCCCGGCGTGTTGGCGGCGCCACCTATCAGGTGCCTATGGAAGTGCGCCCCGAAAGAAGACAGACCCTTGGTCTGCGCTGGATCACGCTCTATTCCCGCAACCGCGGTGAGAAGACCATGAAGGAGCGTCTGGCTGGCGAGATCATGGACGCCATCAACGGAACCGGCGGCGCTGTGAAGAAGCGCGAAGATACCCACAAGATGGCCGAAGCCAACAAGGCTTTCGCCCACTTCAGATGGTAATCCGCCATTCAAACCGTTTTTGGAAAGGAGAGCACTAGATGCCAAGGCAGTATCCGCTGGAATTAACCCGTAACATCGGTATCATGGCGCATATCGATGCCGGTAAGACCACCACCACCGAGAGAATCCTGTACTACACAGGCGTCAACTACAAGATCGGTGAAACCCATGATGGCACCGCCACCATGGACTGGATGGAGCAGGAGCAGGAGAGAGGTATCACCATCACTTCCGCTGCTACCACCTGCGCGTGGAATGGTCACAGAATCAATATCATCGACACCCCGGGCCACGTGGACTTCACTGTGGAAGTGGAGCGTTCCCTGCGTGTGCTCGACGGCAGTGTCACCGTTCTCTGCGCCAAGGGAGGCGTTGAGCCGCAGTCTGAGACTGTCTGGCATCAGGCCGACAAATACCATGTTCCCCGCATGGTCTATATCAACAAGATGGACACCATGGGCGCCGACTTCTATCATGCTGTTGACATGATGAAGGACCGCCTGAAGTGTAACCCTGTGCCCATTCAGCTGCCCATCGGCTCCGAAGATACCTTCAAAGGCATCATCGACCTGGTGGAAATGAAGGCTTATGTCTATTATGACGATCTGGGCAAGGACATCCGCTGCGAAGAGATCCCCGCTGACCTGAAGGAAAAGGCTGACGAGTACCATGCTCACATGATCGAGTCCATCTCTGAGTATGACGACGCCATCATGGAAGCCTATCTGGAAGGGGAAGAGATCTCCATCAAGGACATCAAGGCCGCTCTGCGTAAGGCGGTGCTGGATGTTAAGATCATCCCTGTCACCTGCGGCACTTCCTACCGCAACAAGGGTGTTCAGAAGCTGCTGGATGCCATCATCGACTATATGCCCTCGCCCCTGGACAAGAAGGCCATCGACGGCATCAACCCCGATACCGACGAAGAGGATTGCCGTCATCCTTCCGATGACGAGCCCTTCTCCGCTCTGGCCTTTAAGATCATGACTGACCCCTATGTGGGTAAGCTGTGCTTCTTCCGTGTCTATTCCGGCACCCTGGACGCCGGTTCCTCCGTGCTCAACAGCACCAAGCGCAACCGTGAGCGTATCGGCCGCATCCTGCTGATGCATGCCAACCACCGGGAAGACCTGGAGAAGGTCTACGCCGGCGACATCGCCGCTGCTGTTGGTCTGAAGAACACCACCACCGGCGACACCCTGTGCGACGAGAAGCACCCCATCATTCTGGAATCCATGGAATTCCCCGAGCCTGTTATCCGCGTGGCCATCGAGCCCAAGACCAAGGCCGGCCAGGAGAAGATGGGTATCGCTCTGGCCAAGCTGGCTGAAGAAGATCCCACCTTCCGCACCTACACCGACGAAGAGACTGGACAAACCATCATCGCCGGTATGGGTGAGCTCCATCTGGAGATCATCGTCGACCGTCTGCTCCGCGAATTCAAGGTGGAAGCCAATGTTGGTTCCCCGCAGGTTGCCTATAAGGAAACCGTGCGCAAGAGCGCCAATGTGGATATGAAGTATGCCCGTCAGTCCGGCGGTAAGGGCCAGTATGGTCATGTCAAGATCATCCTGGAGCCCAACGAGTCCGGCAAGGGCTACGAGTTCATCAACAAGATCGTGGGCGGCGCCATTCCCAAGGAATATATCGGGCCTATCGATCAGGGTATCCAGGGCGCTATGCAGAACGGCGTGCTGGCCGGCTACAATGTGGTGGATGTAAAGGTCACTCTGTATGACGGCTCCTACCACGAAGTGGACTCTTCGGAAATGGCCTTTAAGATCGCCGCCTCCATGGCTTTCAAGGAAGCCATGAAGAAGGCCGATCCCATTCTGATGGAGCCCATCATGAAGGTTTCCGTCATCGTGCCCGAAGAGTACATGGGCGATGTCATCGGCGACCTCAACTCCCGCCGCGGCCAGATCCAGGGCATGGAAGCCCGCAGCGGCGCTCAGCAGATCGATGCCTTTGTGCCCCTGAGCGAGATGTTCGGTTATGCTACCGATCTGCGCTCCCGTACACAGGGCCGCGGTCAGTACACCATGGAACCCAGCCACTACACTGAGGTGCCCAAGAGCATCCAGGAAAAAATCATCGCCGGCAAATAAGTATTTGCAATTTATGTATTGCATTGCCGCTGTTTTTAAGATAAAATGGGCTTATTGCAGGGCGATTCAATATGCTTTTTAGAATACCGCACTATTAAGGAGGAGAGTTCAAATGGCTAAGGCTAAATTTGAAAGAACAAAGCCCCATGTCAACATCGGCACCATCGGCCACGTTGACCACGGCAAGACCACTACCACCGCTGCGATCACCAAGTACCTGTCCCTGAAGGGCCAGGCTCAGTTCGAAGCCTACGACATGATCGACAAGGCTCCCGAAGAGAGAGAGCGCGGCATCACAATCAACACCGCTCACGTTGAGTATGAGACCGATGCCCGTCACTATGCCCATGTGGACTGCCCGGGCCATGCTGACTATATCAAGAACATGATCACCGGTGCTGCTCAGATGGACGGCGCCATCCTGGTTATCGCTGCTTCCGACGGCCCCATGGCTCAGACTCGTGAGCACATCCTGCTGGCCCGTCAGGTGGGCGTGCCCGCTATCGTCGTGTTCCTGAACAAGGCCGACCAGGTGGACGATCCCGAGCTGCTGGAGCTGGTTGAGATGGAAGTTCGTGAGCTGCTGAGCACTTACGAGTTCCCCGGCGACGAAGTGCCCATCATCTGCGGCTCTGCCCTGCAGGCTCTGGAGAGCACTTCCACCGATCCCAACGCTCCTGAGTACGAGTGCATCAGAAACCTGATGGACGCTGTTGACAGCTATATCCCCACTCCTGACCGTAAGGCTGATCTGCCCTTCCTGATGCCTGTGGAAGACGTGTTCACCATCACCGGCCGTGGTACTGTTGCTACCGGTCGTGTGGAGCGCGGCGTGCTGAAGATGAGCGAAGAAGTGGAAATCGTCGGCCTGATGGACGCTCCCAAGAAGACCGTCGTTACCGGCATCGAGATGTTCCGCAAGCTGCTGGACTTCGCTGAGGCTGGCGATAACATCGGCTGCCTGCTGCGCGGCATCAACAAGACCGACATCGAGCGCGGCCAGGTTCTGGCCAAGCCCGGCTCCATCCATCCTCACACCAAGTTCCATGGCCAGGTTTATGTTCTGACCAAGGAAGAGGGTGGCCGTCATACCCCCTTCTTCAACAACTATCGTCCTCAGTTCTATTTCCGTACCACCGATGTTACCGGCGTCATCACTCTGCCCGAAGGCACTGAGATGTGCATGCCCGGCGACAACGTGGAGATGGATGTTGAGCTGATCACCCCCATCGCTATCGAAGAGGGCCTGCGTTTCGCTATCCGTGAAGGCGGCCGTACTGTCGGTTCCGGCGTTGTTACCAAGATCAACGAGTAATTTACTCTTTGTTCTTTCAAGAGCCATGGCTTTTGCCATGGCTCTTTTTTTTTGTCTGAAAAAGCAATATAAAGCAGAAAAAAGAAATATTTCACAAATGTTAAAATTATGTGTAATATATGGGGAAAAATGCCCTATAAGATATTAAATGACGATTAAATTGTTAAATAACTAGCAAAATGCATAGAAATATGCACAAAAAGGAAAAAGAAAAATTGGCTATAAATTTGCAAAATTATAAAAAATAACAAAGGAAAAAGAAGAAAAATATTGATATATTGCGCTGGATAGTTGCCCATTGAGAGGGGTATGGCTATAATAGACAAGGAATCGGGGGGAAGTTTCCCCCAAAGAAAACGGAGGACATTTTCGATGAAAAACACCATGAAGAGACTGCTGGGCGGCTTGCTGCTGGGCAGCATGATGGTCGGTCTGGGAGCGGGCTGCTCCAAGGACTCCGGCCAGTCGGGCGGTGGCGGCGGCGTCACCCATGATAAGGACACCATTATTGTTGCAACCATGGGTGAGACACCTTCTGTCAGCCCCTACGCCCACAACGCTTCGGCCGGTTACAATGTAAACCTGCTCAACTACACCAGCCTGCTGCGTCTGGACAACGACCTGAATCCCCAGCCCGATCTGGCGGAATCTTTCACCAACATTGACCCCACCTGCTGGGAGTTCAAGCTGCGCCAGGATGTGAAGTTCCACGACGGCTCCACCATGGAGGCTGAAGATGTGAAGGCTTCCATTGAGTATGGCAAGACCTTCCCCGACGGCTCTCTGTACAATGACTGCATCGAGTCTGTGGAAGTGGTGGACGAGTACACTGTGCGGATCCACACCAGCACTCCCAACGCTTCTCTGCTGTTCAACCTGACTCAGCATGCCAACGCCATCGTTCCCAAGGAACTGATTGACGCCGGCAATGACTTCAATGAGAACCCCATCGGCTGCGGCCCCTACAAGTTTGTGGACTGGAAGCGGGGCGATCAGCTGGAGTTCACCGCTTTTGAAGACTACTATCTGGGCGCTCCCAAGATCAAGAATGTGATCTGGAAGATCATTCCCGAAGGCTCCTCCCGGACCATTGCTTTGGAAGCCGGTGAAGTAGACCTGCTGATGGAAGTGGAAAGCATGGATGTGGATCGGATCAAGGAGAACCCCGATCTGGCCGTTCTGGAGTACACTCCCGCCAACATGAACTGGATCATGCTGAACAACGAAGTGTCCGGTCTGGACAATCAGGACTTCCGTCATGCTCTGAACTGCGCCATCGACAAGGAAAGCGTTGTTACCGTTGCTCTGAATGGTCTGGGTGTTGTGGGCGAAACTCAGGTTCCCCCCAACCTGCCTGGCACCAGCACTGAGAATGTGGACAGCTATGATGTGAAGAAAGCCAAGGAGTATGTGGAGAAGTCCGGCGTGGATCCTGCCAGCATCGATTTCCCCATCATCTGCTCCGACGATACCAAGAAGCGTGCGGCCGAAGTGGTGCAGGCCAACCTGGCTGAGATCGGCGTGACTGCCAACATCGAAAGCATGGACCTGGCTACCTACATGAGCACCGTGGCCGAAGGCAACTATGTGGCTGCCATCGGCGGTTACACCATGGCCGACACCATCACCTACCTCAACGGCGTGTACCACAGCAAGTCCATCAACGCTGCCAACAAGAGCCGTCTGAACGATCCTGAGATCGACGCCCTCATCGACCAGGCCACAGCCACTGCTGATGCTGCCGAGCGTGAGGCCATCACCTCTGAGATCTGTGCCAAGCTGAACACCATCTGCACCCAGGTGCCTCTGTATCAGCCCCTGAACCTGCGGGCTTACAACGCCAACCTGGAGAATGTGGAAATCGACGGCGCCGGTGATGTGCGCATCGAAAACTTCAGCTGGAAAGAGTAATCTTTTCTCAAAAAACAAACGCTACCCCGTTTGGAAAGAAAACCCCCGGACGATGGTCCGGGGGTTTTTGCATGTTGAAAAAGTGGTAAAAGCCACTTTTTCGAGTTTTTGCAAGGGTCTGCATGTACGCCTTCGGCGTACACTGGCCTCTTGATAAGTGCAAAAAGCCACGCACAGGTCGTGGCTTTTTTCGGATTGGTGAAGGGTAGGGCAAATGATCTTTTTTCGTTATGTAGGTTTCTGGACAGTTTGCCCCCCGGACAAGAGTCCGGGGGTTTTCCCATATCGAACAATTTTTAAAGCAAACCCGTGGCAAAACGAACAAGTTCTGCCACGGGTTTTTGTTTGCAGGTGTTATAGGAGACCATCCAGGGCCGAAGGATGGGTCCCTTCCAGAGTAAGCCGAAGCCGTTCCAGCTTCTGGCTCTGATTGCCGCCTCCCCGCTGGATGGCGATGGAGTGGGCGATCAGGTTGATCACCGTAAGCACAGGCACGAAAGAATTGTACAGAGTACCTCGGGCCATGGGACAATAGATCACCGTATGGCTGAAGGGAACGATGGGGGAGGCCGGGGAATCGGTGATGGCAACCACCTTGGCCCCTTTGGCCGCCGCCAGCTGCGTGACTGCTCCCAGCTCGTTCAGATACCGGGGGAAGGTGAGGGCAACCAGCGTGGTGTGTTCATCGATGGTATTCATATGGCCTTCCAGTGAGGTGGTCTCTTCGGGATTGACCACGACAGCCCGCACTCCCAGGACCCCCAGTCGATAGGAAAGCACTTCCGTCATGGTACGGCTGATGCCCCGTCCCATGAGCAGAGTGTAATCGGCGCTGTGGATGGCCTGAGCCGCCTTCATAATGGGGCGCAGATCCATGGCGTCCATAAAGGTGTACAGATGCTGCCGTTCCTGCTGGCAGATGTGCCCCAGAAGCTGCAGGTTCTGCTGCTGGGAGCGTTGGAAATCCTGGGTGGAGGCTATATTCTCCGGAGAGCGGAACACTTCATAGGACTGGCGGTATTCCCGCCGGAAATCGGAGTAACCGGCAAATCCCAGCCGCTGAAACAGACGGAGCAAGGTCACTTCGGTACAGCCTGCCTTTTGGCTCAGCTCTTTCAGGGGCAGATAGCATACTTCCCCTGGATGGTCGCGTATATATGTGACGATCTGCTTCTGTTTGCGGGTGAGCATCCAATCCGCCGGGTCGAAATTCTGGTCGAACAAAACCGAAAGATCGATCAAACCCATCAGCCCCTTTCTTTGTGAAAAGTATAGCATATTTTCCACTAAAATGTATAGTGCAAAATAATAAATTTAAAAATGCACTAAAAATCCGTTTGATATATTGTATAACTTTACAAAATTGCTAAAAAGGGCTTTATTTTTTGTAAAGTTTATGATAATCTCTGACATAAAGATATAGTGTTAGCAGATGAAAGCAAAGGAACAGAAGGGGGCGGAGGCATGGAGCAAGACCAGACGGAGGCAAAACCGCAGAAGAAGTGCCTGGGAGACAACCTGGGCCGAGGAGAACACAGAGATAGGAGAGAAGGTTATGCTGAAGAAAAAATGGATGTCCCTGATTGCGCTGGCTTTGGCCTCTGTGATGTTGCTCAGCGCCTGCGCCAAAAATGGCGGCAATGACCAGAAAGACAACAACGATGACGGCGGCGGAACCAGCACCGGTGGTGAAGTGGTGAAAGACGCCAATGAGCTGGTCATCGGCACCTACATGCCGGTTACCACCCTGGTACCCTGGAAGACCACTTCCGACGGCGACGGCTATATCCTCCGTCAGATCTACCACACACTGGTGGAAATGGATCAGGATTCCAACTTTGTACCCTCTTTGGCTACAGAGTGGGAATGCAGTGAAGACGGCCTGACCTGGACTGTCAAGATCCGTGACGATGTATATTGGCAGACGGGCAACGGCCTGTTTGACGAAAAGGTCAAGGTCACTGCGGAAGATGTGAAATTTTCCTACGAGTACTATCTGGACCCGGCCAACGGTTCGGTGCGTTACACCGAACTGTCCAACAGTCTGAAAGAGATCAATGTGGTGGATGAGCAGACCGTTCAGTTTGTGACAAACGACATTGATGTGCTGTGGGAGTACAAGATGTATCAGAACTACATCATCCCCCGGCAGGCCGTGGAGCAGAACTGGGATTTTGAAAACAAGCCGGTGGGCTCGGGCGCTTACAAATTTGTGGAGCATGTGATCGACTCCCAGGTAGTGCTGGAGCGCAACGACGAATTCTATAAAGAACCCGCTTTGGATAAAGTGATCTTCAAGATCATCTCCGACAAATCGGTTTCCGCCATCGCATTGCAGAACCAGGAGGTCGATATGTCTCTGTCGGTGCTTCCCACCGAAGTGGGCAACATCGTAAACAAGGACTATCTGGAGCTGAGAGCTTCGGAAGTAGGTTCTTACCGCTGGATCGGCTTTAACTGTCAGTATGAGTTCTTCCAGGATGCCGAATTGCGCCGGGCTTTGACCATGGCGGTGGATATGAACAGCGCTGTGGAAGCCATCTTCAAAAATGACGCCGGCGTCACCCTGGCCAAGCGGGCTTACGGCCCCATCTCCTATGAACGCCCCGGCGGCGACGAGGAGCGGTTCAAGGCCGTGTGCATCGAGTATGATCCCAAAGAAGCCGAAAAGCTGCTGGACGAACTGGGCTGGAAGAAGGGTTCCGACGGCATCCGTGCCAAGGACGGACAGAAGCTCAGCTTTACCCTCCAGGTAGGCAACAACGACAGCAACCGTGAAAACCTGGCTGTGGTGGTCTCCTCCCAGCTGAAGGCCATCGGCGTGGATTGCACCGCCCAGACCGTGGAATGGGGCACTCATACCGATGATATCAAGAACGGCAATGTGCAGATGTACATCCTGGGCGGCTATTCCAACCTGGATGGCCCCTATCGCCTGATGCATACCAGCGACACCATGAGCCCCAACTGCGGCTATTCCAATCCTGAAGTGGATGCGCTGCTGGATGAAGCCTGGCGGACCATCGACATCGACGAGCGCAGCGAACTGCAGACCCAGGCCGCTGAGATCTTTATCGCCGATGCTCCTCATATTTTCGGCTATTTCGAATACACCCAGATGGGCGTGAGCAAAGCGGTTACCGATTTTGAGCAGGCCAGCGTCTATCGCTCCCTGTGCAACGAGTTCCGCAATGTGGGCGTCAATCACAAGTAAAGCAAACAAACCGTCAGAGCAACCGTGAGAGAACCGGGGCAGGCCCTGTCAGGCACCCTGACAGGGCCTGTTTCGTAAAGAGGAGAACGCTATGTGGACTTATATTCTGAGAAGACTATTGCAAGCCATTCCCACACTGCTCATCATCTCTCTGCTCATTTTTTCTCTGCTCTATGTCACCCCCGGCGACCCGGTGGACCTGATCCTGGGCACAGAAGACGGCACCGTCTCCGAAGAACAGAGAGCGGTGGTGGAAGAGCAGTGGGGATTGGATAAACCCTTTTTGGTCCGATATGTGGATTTTGTTGTGAATGCCTGTAAAGGCGACCTGGGCACCTCCTATGCCACGAACCAGGATGTGTTCGACAGTGTGATGACCCGCATGCCCGCCACATTGAAACTGGCCGCTTTCTCCATGCTGCTGGCCCTTGTGGTTTCGGTTCCATTGGGCATTCTGGCCGCTCTCAAACACAACAGCATCTGGGATTCTTTGGCCACGGCTCTGGCCACTGTGGGCGTGTCCCTGCCCAAGTTCTGGTTCGGCCTGGTGCTGATGATCTTTTTCTCCCTGCGTCTGGGCTGGCTGCCCTCCACCGGTTCCGCTGAACTCAGTGAGGGCCTGGGCACCTTCCTCAGCTACATCATCATGCCGGCCGCATCTCTGGCTTTGGGCATGGCGGCAACTCAGACCCGTATGATCCGCTCCAGCATGCTGGATGTGCTCAACCAGGATTATGTGCGTTATGCCCGCAGTAAAGGCTTGCGGGAACGGGTGGTCATTTGGGGCCATGCGCTGAAAAACGCCATGATCCCGGTGATCACCGTCATTGGCGGTGAAGTGGGCGGCCTGCTGGGCGGCGCGGTGGTCACCGAGTCCATCTTCTCCTGGCCCGGCGTAGGGCGGCTGATGATGAACTCCATCTCCAAGCGTGACTATCCCATGATCCAGGGCATCACCCTGATGCTTTGTATCAGCTATCTGCTGGTCAATCTGTTTATCGACATCGTCTATGCCTGGGTGGATCCCCGGATTCGCCTGGATAAAAAATCCTAAGGAGGGCCTGTTATGCGGGATAAAAAGAAAAAAGTCGACCCTGTGCAAAAGGGCGCCTCTGGGGAGATCGGTCTGGAATCCTTGCCCGTCACCACCTATTGGACCGATGTGGTGCGCAGATTCCGCAAAAACAAGATCGCCGTGGTGGGACTGGTGATGCTGCTGATCATCGTCATTCTCTGCGCCGGTGCTCCTCTTTTCACAAAGTATGATCCTATTTTGGATATGGACTTGCTGAATCAGCTGAAACCTCCCGGATCGGAAGGCCATATTCTGGGCACCGACAACCTGGGGCGTGACATCTGGAGCCGTCTGCTGTACGGCGGGCGCACTTCGGTGCTCACCGGCCTGACGGTGGCGCTGATCACCGGTGTCATCGGTGTCGTCATCGGCCTTGTCAGCGGTTATTTCGGAGGAATCGTGGAGACCATCCTCATGCGCATGACCGACATCATGCTGTCTTTCCCCTTCCTGATCATCGCCATTGCCATCATGGCTGCTTTGGGCTCCAGCCAAAGAAACATCATTCTGGCTCTGGCCATTGTGGGCTGGCCCCGGTTTGCCCGTCTGACCCGCGGCCAGGTGCTGGCGGTGAAGAATTCCGAGTATGTGGAGTCGGCCAAGGTGGCAGGCTTCGGCAATGCCCGGATCATTTTGAATCACATTCTGCCCAACTGTATGGGCCCCATTATCATCCAGGCCACTTTGGCTGTGGGCAGCGCCATTTTGTCGGCGGCCAGCCTGACTTACCTGGGCCTGGGAGCCGATGCTGCAGCTCCCGACTGGGGCGTCATGCTCAGCCAGGGCCGGCAGTATCTCCAATCGGAAGCGTATTTGACCATCATCCCCGGCCTTGCCATTTCGGTGACGGTTTTGGCCATGAACTGGATCGGTGACGGCCTGCGGGACGCCTTCGACCCGAAGATGAGAAAGTAGGTGCAAAGATGACAGGCGAAAAATTCCTTGAAGTGAAAAATCTTCGCACATATTTTGATACCCCGGAAGGCATGGTCAAATCGGTGGACGGTGTGTCCTTTTCCATCAACCGAGGGGAAACATTGGCTCTGGTGGGAGAATCGGGCTGCGGCAAAACGGTGACCTCTTTGTCCCTTATCCGGCTGTTGGCCGACACTGCCCGGGTCCAGGCCGACTACATGGAAGTGGACGGCCAGAAGATTCTGGAGCTGACAAAGGACGAAGCCCGCAAACTCAGGGGTTCCAAGATCTCCATGATCTTTCAGGAGCCCATGACCTCCCTCAACCCGGTGTACCGCATTGAACGGCAGCTGGGCGAGGTGTTCCGGCTTCATGAGCCCAATCTGACCAAGGCTCAGGTTTTTGAAAAATCGGTGGAGATTCTGAAAAAGGTGGGCGTGCCCAATCCGGCAGAACGGCTGAAGGTCTATCCCCACCAGTTGTCCGGCGGCCTGCGTCAGCGGGTGATGATCGCCATTTCTCTGGCCTCCAATCCCCAGATGCTCATCGCCGACGAACCTACCACCGCCCTGGATGTGACCATCCAGGCCCAGATCATCGATCTGATGAAGCAGCTGCAGAAGGATCTGAATATGTCCATTCTGCTCATTACCCACGACTTCGGCGTGGTGTCCCAGATCGCTGAACGGGTGGCGGTGATGTATGCCGGCAAGATCGTGGAAGAAGGGCCGCTGGAGCAGATCTTTGAAGATCCCTGGCATCCCTATACCAAACTTCTGATCCTGTCCATCCCGGGCATCAAGGTGACAAGAGGCGGGCGGCTGGAATCCATCTCCGGCACGGTTCCCAATCCTCTGCATTTCCCGGAAGGGTGCCGGTTTGCCCCTCGCTGCCCCTATGCCATGGATATCTGTCACAAGCAGGCCCCGGAAGAGCTGGTGGTAGGAAAACGGAGAGTGAGCTGTTTTTTGAAGCGGGGTGAAAATACGAATGAATAATCAAAATTCCATTTTGAAAATAGATGATCTGCAAGTGCACTTTCCCATCAAAGCCGGTCTGATGCAGCGGACCGTGGGCGTGGTGCGGGCGGTGGACGGCGTCAGTCTGGACATCAACAAGGGCGAGACGGTAGGCCTTGTGGGTGAGTCCGGCTGCGGCAAGACCACCATCGGCCGGGCCATTGTGCGGCTGAACCAGCCCACCGGCGGCAGCATCGTCTTTGACCAAAAGGACGACATCCTGAAGCTGAAAGGCAGCGAGCTGCGGCAGCTGCGGAAAAAGCTCCAGATCATCTTCCAGGACCCCTATTCTTCTCTCAATCCCCGGCAGACGGTGAAACGGCTCATCAGCGAAGTGCTGACGGTGCAGATGGGCATGAGTCAGAAGGAAGCCTTTGATAAAACGGCAGAGCTGCTCACGGCTGTGGGCCTGAGCCCGGTGTATGCCCAGCGGTATCCCCACGAATTTTCCGGCGGCCAGCGTCAGCGCGTGGCCATTGCCAAAGCCATCGCTTTGCAGCCGGAGTTCCTGGTGTGCGACGAAGCGGTATCGGCTCTGGATGTGTCCATCCAGTCCCAGATCATCAATCTGCTGATGGATCTGAAGGAAAACTACGGCAACATGACCTATCTCTTCATTTCCCACGCCCTCAATGTAGTGGAACACATTTCCGATCGGGTGGTGGTGATGTACCTGGGCAAGATCATGGAGACGGCCACCACAGAAGAGCTGTTCGATCATCCCCAGCATCCCTATACCCAGGCTTTGCTTTCGGCCATTCCCATTTTGTCCGGCCGGAAGAAAAGAGAGCGGATCGTCCTCAAGGGCGAGGTGCCTTCGGCGGCCAATGTGCCCCCCGGATGCCGGTTCCATACCCGCTGCCCCTATGCGGAGGAGCGGTGCAGCCAGGAGGAGCCTCAGCTGCGGGAAGTGGCCCCTGGCCATCGGGCCGCTTGCCACAAAATATAGCTATTTTATCGAAAATAAGGTGGTATCCGAAGGATACTGCCTTATTTTTGTGTTTGTGGACAATGTGTGTAGGAAATGGAAACATAAAAAGTAAGGGACGCAGAAACAAAAGTTTCTACGCCCCTTGATGAAATGCAGCGCCAAAGAGCTGCATTTCAGTTCTGGTGCTCCTTGTATTTTCGCTTGGTGGCCATGCCGCCGCGAATATGGCGCTCGGCCTTGTTTTCCTCCAGAACGGCTTTCACCTGTTCGTAAAGCTGATGGTTTGTCAGCCGAAGCCGCTCGGTGACATCCTTATGTTTCGTCGTTATGAATTAGAATGGTATCGTCCAGGCCCAGATCACCCAGCAGGCGGAGATAGATATCCACATTCCCATCCTTGTCCACTTCGATTTTTTGAATGATCCGTTTCAGTTGGGCGTTAGTCATCTGCCGCACATCGGCGATGTCTTCGATCTGCCGGAAGGTGTCCTGAAGAATGGCTTCCAGCTGATCGCCTTTGGTGAGGTGATAGGATACCATTTTCAGCTCATTTTCCAGCCGATCCATCTCTTTGCGCATTCCGCCGATTTTCTCGTTGAGTTCTTCACGGGAAATTAGGTCATCGGCATACATATCCATATATTTCTGCCTGGTCTTTTGCAATTTGGCCAGTTGAGTGGTCAATTCTTTTTCATAATGCAGGTTGTCATCCTTGGCTTTGTAGATCCGTTGGAACTCTCCAACCACATGACGGATTACCTGTTTTTTGGACTGGAGAAGATGAGTAAAGTATTCTTGCAGTACATCGATCAGCTCATCTTCTTCCACAGTCACAGCGTTGGGACAGGAATGGGCGCCTTTTCCATTGTGGCCGGAACAGACCCAGCGGACATAGGTGTTTTTATAAGTGCGGACGATGCGCCGGAAAGACAAACCGCACTCTTTGCATTTAATGAGCGTGGAGAACAGATACTTGTTGCTCTGCCGCTCCTTGTCCACCCGAAAAGATTTCCCCCGGGCCTGCATGATTTGTTGTGCCTGCTCAAAGGTCTCTGGCGGGATGATCTGCAGCTCGGGCTTGTCTACTACCAGCCATTGGGTTTCATCTTTTTCGGCACGGCGTCCCGTGAGAAAATCCGCTACTTCTTCTTTGCCGTTGATCACTTTTCCTGTATACAGCTCATTGGTAAGGATTCGGCAGACAGCATTCTGGCTCCATTGACAGTTGCGTTTTGTTTTCAGGCCACGATCGTTGAGCATGGCAGCAATTTTTGACGCACCATACCCTTCCTGGGTGTACCATTGATAGATCTGCCGGATGGCGTTGGCCTCGGTTTCGTTGATGGTGAGGTGGAAGTAATCCCCGATGGTTTTGTCATAGCCATAAACTAGATTGGGGACCCGTCCCTTCTCCGCATTGAGCTTTTTTCCGAATTTGACTCGCTTGGAAGTATTGGCGCTTTCTTCTTGGGCCAATGCACCAAAGATGGTCAGTACAAATTCGCTGTTGCCCATGCTGGTCATGTTGGCCGTGAGAAATTGCGTTTCAATACCGAGAGATTTCAGTTTGCGGATGTTCTGCAAAAGATCCACAGTATTTCTGGCAAAGCGAGAGATGTCCTTGACCACGACCATATCAAACAGACCCTGCTCAGCGTCCTTCATCATCCGTAGAAATTCCTTGCGGTTTTTGATTTTGGTGCCGGAAATTCCTTCATCGGCATAAAGCCGTACCAATACATCGCCAGTGCGTTGGGTATACTCAGTGAAAAATTGTTTTTGAGCTTCCAGGCTGTTGAGCTGATCTTCTTTGTCTGTGGAAACACGACAGTAAGCGGCAAGTTTCATGGAAATACCTCTCTATATGATGATGGTCATTCTGTTACGACTATTATAAACTTGTGATGTAGGAAAGGCAAGCAAAAAAATGGGCCCTGTCAGAGACAAAGCCCAAAACATTATGGTTTTGTATGTAGCGGTTTTGTGGGATGGGAAGTGATATGTTTCATGGCGGCTTCTACTTTGGTGCGGTTGGCATCAATACAGATTTGCAGCAGAATGTTGACGGCTTCCGCCGGTGGGTTTGGGTCATGAAAGCGATAGTTCAGCTTGCGTGTTGCCACAGTCACAGCCACCTCCTCGTGATCTGTTTCAATCTATGCGGAGGTCAGCGAGAATAGGACTGACTGCGGTGATGTTGGCGTTCTTTTGGCTTGGTCAGATATTGCCGGAGTTTCTGTTCTGCACGCAGGTTGGCACACATGGACTCCCGGGTGTGGAGAATCCGCAGGGCAATTTTCCGCTGCCGGTACAGAGGCAGCAATGCCGCAGTGCATTGGTCCCGTTCCTGCAATAGTGCAGTCCGGCTTTCTATATTGCTGCAACGCCGAAGACGATTGTAACAGTGGGTTCGCTGGGATTGCAACTGCTGAATTTGTCGTGCAATCCGATCGAGGAAATGCTCCACATCCTCCGGTGTGTTGAGATGTGCACGGTGCACTAATTCAAACTGCTGGGAGAATTGCTGCAGGTGGCGGCAGGCCTCGCGCATCTGAGGAGATAGGGGAGTATGTTTTTTCTTTTTGGGCAGCAAACCGAGAAAATAGCAGTAGTGGAGATAGAGGGCAAAAAATCCGGTGATCTTTTTGGATTTTTTAAAACTTCCCCGCACTTTCATTTTTCGGACGGGGGAATGCTTGAGAGTTTTGTAATAGTGGTAATCTGCCTGATAGGATGGATATTGGATCTCCCAGTTCAGTTGGTGAATGCGTTTCTGGATTTCAGGCATGGAGTAGCCCTTGCCTAATTGATACAGCCGTACAGATTTTTTGCTGTTGATGGTGCGGATAGTGGGATATTTCCGGTTGGGGGCACAATTCAGAATATAACCACGCCGGGCAAGGCTTTTCAGGAAATAATCCAAATTGCTGCTGAGTCCGATGCACTCGTCAATGGCTTGACGCATGAGATTGTATCGAGTGGGTTCCCCATGTTTTTCAGCAAAATAAAGATTGCGGGGCGTTTTTCCATCGGGGCGTTCGATCACAGACAGACCGTATTTTCTGCATAGGGTATCGGAAGCTTGAAAAAGTGCACGGTAGGCGGCACGATTGCAGTTGAACTTTTTGCCGTCTACAAAGCTGACAGAGTTCAGCACAAAGTGGTTATGATAGGTGCCCGTATTAAAATGAGTGGCGACCAGCACCTGATGTTGTTCTCCCCATAGCTGTTGGGCCAGCTCAACGCCGATCTGGTGACATTGCTGCGGTGAAACTTCACCGGGAGGAAAGCTTTGGTAGGCATGATAGGCCACATTGCCATCTGTTTTGTCAAAACGCTCCTGGACAGCCAGCATCTCCTGAAAAGCCGTGTCCCGTCCACAGTTGATGCCGGTGACGAATATGGTCTGGTCTTGTTCGGCTTTTTTCCTATTTCCGGCGTAATGGATGACGGTCTCCAAATCGCTGCATTGGGTTTTTTCATGATTTTCAGCGTACTCTACCACACGGCGGATACTGTCTTTGATGGGCCAGATTTTTGTTACGGCCACTGGGGATCATCCCCTCTCTCTGTGTGGCAGCAGACCTGCATCAGGGCCTGTGAAATGGTCTTCAACCGTTCCGCTATGGAGGCAGATGACAAATTGGGGTATTCCTGCTGCAGCTGTGTCAACTGGGTATAGACCCGGTAGAGAGCAAGGGGCGGAGCGGATTGGATTTCTTTTCCGAGGCTGAGTTTTCGCAAATAAGTGGAGACGCTCAGCCCACAGCGATGGGCGTTGCGGATAATATGCTGTTTTTCTTTTTCGGTTACGCGAATTTGAATAGCGCAGGTTCTATGTCTCAAAAAATGAGTCCTCCTTCATTATAGGGGTGACAGGGGCACAGCCCCTTTCGGCTATGCCGCCGGCTTTGATGGCAATACAAAGCCTATGCTCGCTATCCTCCAGGACACCCGTGAGGGTGTCCTGGTTTTCAGAAGGCAGTTCCTTTTCCGTGTGACAGCGATGACGACTGTGACAGCTGTTTTTATATAGGGTATTTGCCGTCATTGCTGTCATTGCCGTCATGGGTGACCGTGAGGGAGATGCGGCGTTCTGCCGCAGTACGATGAGAAGTATAGGTGATTCCCATTGGATCCAGGGCGCGTTCCCAGTAGCGGGCGATAAGCTTGACCACATTGTTGGCGGTGACCTCTGTTTCTCCCATGGCTGCCAGCAGTGCAGTAGCGCTTCCCTCCCAGTGTTTCTGTTGCCGGACGAAATCAGCAAGCCGAAAAAGAAAAGACGGAATTTCTTCTTTGGCCAGAGTAGTGGCATCTTTTCGGCTCACCAAATGCCAACGAAATTGGGAAAAACGCAGTGTGAGCTGTTGATACTCAATATCCCGGCCAGTTGCCAAAAGGATGGCTTCGTCGCTGGCCCGGTTGTTGCGCTTTAGAATGAATGTGGAATCGGCAGCTCCCTGAAGGCCTGTGGATCCGGAAACTTCGTTAAAGGGATCTGCGGTATCGGTCAGCTTTCGTAGATGATGTACCAACAGAATACAAAGATTGTAGCGGTCCGCCAGTTGCTTGAGAAGGGACATGTCTTTGTAATCTGCGGCATAAAGACTGCCACGACTTATAGTGTTGTCCCGTATTTTTTGGAAGGTATCAATGATGATAAGTTTAGTATGGGAAAAACTGCAAAGATATTGTTCTATCTGATTTTGAAGTCCATGGTCCAGTTGATGACACAAGGTACCAATCCGAAGGGTTGGGGGAGCTTGGTCTGTCAGGCGAAAGAGCCGGTCTTGAATGCGGCTGAGAGTGTCCTCCAAGCCAAGGTACAGGACTTTGCAGGGAAGCGTTTTCAGTCCCCAGACAGGCAGCCCCTGGGCTACTTGCAAAGCCAGCCAAAGCACCAGCCAGCTTTTTCCGATTTTGGAAGCGCCACAAAGGATGTGCACTCCCTGCGGCAGCAATTCTTCTACCAGAAACACAGTTTGAGGCAGAGGTGAGGACAGCAGCGTATCAGCATCCACAGTGGATAATGGCTCAACAGTCATGGGAATTTGCCTCCTGTTCCATAATATAGCGAATGACGCTGATCTTGGGCACCTTAAATGCGTTACCAATTTTGATTCCAGTGAGACGACCTTGATTGATGAGGTCATAGGCCAGATGGCGGCTGATCCCCAGCATCTTTTGGAGCTGAGAAATATTGATGATGTCGGGGTACTGGGAAAACAGCATGGAGTAGAGCTCTTGAAGTTCTTCCTTCTTCACAAAATATCCTCCTTTGTACAGAATCGATTTGAATTAAGAGGAATTGGCCATATTCCTTTGTACAAAAACAGGATATAACGGGTTGAAACAGGATGCAATATGTGTTAAATTATTTTTGTGATAAATAGTTCAACACACAGTGGGGAGGGGTTGCAGTGCCGTCATATTATGAAATGAGCTTGGAAAATAAGCGAGAATATGTGTGTCAAAATAATTTTTCTGTGGCAGAGACGCCATTGGGTTCGTGGTTGGTTATATTTTTGGATGTGGACTGGGGTGCACAAATAGAAAAGACAGAGCACTTGCGTGAAGAACGCATATGTGCTCTGTCTAAAATAAGCTGGAAACGAGAAAAACAGGAAAAACAGTGGAAGGTGGAATATGGTCAGCGGGTGGCTTCCTGGTATCACGGATTGAAAGCGGAATTATCGGAGAAGCATCCTTTGCTGAAAATATTGGTAGAGCAGCAGATCAGAAATCAGTTGATCAATGTAAATATGACTGACGAGGAACTGCAATACATGGGGGTGCTGGACGGGACACGGGAGTATGGGACGGAGATTCTTATTTCACACATGCGTTTGCAAAAATGGCTGGGCTGTGTGGTAGAAATTTTTGTCCAGCTACAAAAATATCAGAAAGATCTTGCATGCTTTTTGGATCAGGTTATGGGTGACGATGCTGGGAAGCGAGGCGATATTCTGCATCGGTATGCTGAGTTGCAATATAAGGATTGGAAATATCGGGTTTGGGTGGAAAACAACTATCAGGCATTGTCACCAAGGTTTCATCTCTCATGCAATCACAAAGTTTATAGCTATACCGGCATTGCGGGTCCGGTGCCCACCGGACAGAACCTGGAAGGCCATGTATATATGGCCACAGACAGCTTGGTTGCCCTCACCATCTGGGAGTTTGATATGGTCTGTGCCCAAGAGGTTTTTCTCCGCCGGTGCGCCTACTGCAATCGTTATTTTCAGCCTTATTCCGTGGTCAGTTGTTATTGTGACCGGCCTGTGGAAGGAAAAGAGGGAAAAACATGCAAGAATATCGGTGCCATGTCCAAGCATCAGCAGAAAGTCAGCCGGGATGAAGCGAAGAAGCTGTACCGAAGAGTGTGCAACCGGACACAGATGGCAGCCCATCGGAGAAAAGAGCAGCATCCGGATATTCTGCGGCGATATAATCAAGTGCAGCTGTATGGCAAGGAGTTACTGGAGCAGGTGGAAGAGGGAGCGATGACCTTTGAAGAGTTCCAAGAGAAATTTGATAAAAGACCTGGGGAATTGCTGAAATACAGAAAAATTTTCAAGTAAATATTCTATCATATATAGAGTAAAAAATAGCACTTTAGTTTGCAGACTCTGCTGTAAATGAAATTAGTTAGCAACGGAGGCATCCTTAATGCTATTTTCCATTTTCGCGGAGGTCTCTTTTAGCTTCATAGAGCACAGTCTTTCTACTACCGTCTGCCTTTTCTCAGACAGCTTTCTTGCTCTTCTAAGTGTGGATCGCTTTGAGTATCTTAGCTACCAGCTTCACTTTAGAATACGGAGTAACGGAGAATACATTATGGTGGAAGTGGACGGTACAGCACTGGTATTTGACCTCGGAACTTTGACCACAGTCTTAGCTGCGAGGTATTTGTCTCCAACCATCGGTTTGACGCAGTCCAGGTCATGCCTGCGGAGCTAATGGCTAGCCTGGTCCCCTTTCATAGTATCAATAGAACCAAAGACTTCTCGATATCCATCTTCATTGACTATAATTGTCACAAGAATGGATATATTTTTAAACATCCCGCTCCTGTTGCGGTGCAACTCGATTCCATCCACATAGATATACAAATAGCGTTTGTCCTGTAGAGGACGGTTTCGTCAATCCTCAATGTAGACATACGATTTCCTGTTTAGTTCCTGATAGCGGAGAGAGACTTTACGGATACAGAGGACCTTAATGATGTCCACCATATGTCAGATTATTACGCCAGTCAGGTACATCTCAATGGGAGCCCCCTCTACACTGCCTTCCCGGTAGAGATACCACTCAATGATGGCAGCCCCCAAAGAAGATTTCCTTGAGTTTAGGTATTTTGAATGTAACATCCACAGGAGTAGTGGTGAGGTTGCGATTGTAGTAGCTGCTGTAATAGCTCTAGTGCTGATGATAATTACGCTCGTATCGAATTGCTTGAGTCAACTTCTTTGCTATGGTCTCTAGTAGCTCGTTGAAAGTGTCCTCTACACTACTTTACACCAGCTAGCTCCTTGAGCTGCTTCTTGTTGCTTATTGTAAGCTGATTGTTTTATACTCAAACAAGGGGAATAATTTGCATATGGGAAGGCGATATAGAGATATATCGCCTTCCCGTAAATGTCAATAAACACATTTAGAAATTTGCTGAAAATTATACTTCTTGGCTTTTATGGTATAAAGTAGATCAATTCTTTGCTGTAACAGTACAAATGACATGTACACTGCTATTAACGCCGGTATAGCCTTTACGTTTCCAGGTGGAACCAGATTTAACATAAGTATATTCTTTTACGGTTCTGGTTGAAGTGTTACCTGTACCTGTGTTTCCTTCTGAGGTGATGAAGCTTCCATCTGAATTGGTTCGAATGACAATCCCAAGGTGATCGGGGCCATCAGACAAAACATTGTTGGTTTCTATCAGAATAACATCGCCGGGTTGAGGAGTATAGTCCTTGTTATCGGAGGTTTGTTTCATTCTTGTACCATTGTAATACCAGTCGGTTAACGAATAATATGCTCCATAGCGTCCTGTTTGATAAGCAGCTGCCGTCCCTACCGCACCAGTCAAGCGATTATATGGGATTACATCGGTATAATTCGATACACCGGTATTTTGCAGTGCTTGTTTCAATACATAGCGGACATAGTAGCCACACCAAGCTGTCGTAGAATTACCACCATAAGGTTTGTATGTTTTCCCAAGTTGAGCATGACCGATAGAAAAAACTTGATTCTCAAAGTTTTTTTCCCGATTGCCAGCGGTAGTCATATTGTTAATCGGAGTGAACTTCCAATCTTGAGCTGCAGTTCCATTACCATTATATACCCATACATTGGTGCCTGCAGTCTGGCTACCATTACATACATCTAGATATTTCCAGCCGCCTTTGTTGATAATATGGTAGTAGTCTCCATCTGCTGCAATTTTCCATAACTGAGCATCTGTCCCATTCCAATTGTATTGTTGGACATTGGCGGTACTCTGTCTACTACCTCCTGATACATCAAGGACTTTATTAGAACAGAGAAATGTTAAGCGATAATATCCATTGTTTTGATATTCAACATGCACCATTTGGGCGGATGTTTGATTTTTAGGATAAATTTGGATATTAGCGCCATTACTTGTAGAACCACCGGCTACATCCATTGCTAGTTTAGGAGCACAGCGAGGGGAAATCACATATACGCCGTCAGCTAGTTCTCGCAGCAAAGTAGTACGTGCGTAGCGCATTAGCGCAGAAAAAGTTTGTGTTCCCATTTTACCATCTGCAGTGACTCCTAGTTTTTGCTGTAGTCTTTTAGTGGTAGTCTCCATTTCCGGCCCCCAACAACCGTCTATAGATACTGGGTAGCCTAGATTGTTATATAGATTTTGAAGATCTTTGATCAAGACTTGAGCAGTGCGTGAATTATTCGCCCAGAAATTCCTCTTCAATACATATCCATGTTTTTGAAAATGTGCTTCAATGGTTTCTAATTGATTTTCTGAGTGGATTGTTTGAGCCAGCGATACTGTGGTCATCAATTGGAATAGTAAAATCGCTACTATCAGCATTGGAATATATTGCTTTTTCATATTCAGTACCTCCTGATGATGGATTAGGGTGTTGGTGAGCCTTTCCGGTAGTTGGCTCGTAACCTATTGCTCTTATTCCTCCTTTCTAATGTTTATTATACTAAGGTACCTACGATATCTGTAAAATCAATTTTCCGGTAATACAAATTTGAAATTTTATCGAAGTAAATTGGGTTGGAAGTAGGATAATTCCCATACATCGGCATATGTTCCCATAGGATCTTCGCTTAAAGTGCACATTAAGATAAAACATTCATAAGGATTTTGAATATATAATTTCCCTAATTGACATATTTTTAATATATTATTTGTAGAATTGTAAAAATGGATGAATCGTGTTTTGGGATCTGGATATCGATCTAGCTGCTGTGAAACGATGAAAAATTGCAGAGTAATCAAATCAAATCTGGTAACTTCTGTATGGCCAGCAAGAATCTCACAGATACGCTGCCGACTGAATCGTTTTCCAGCAAACTGTTCATTTAATTGTGATGCTTTTCCAATTGTAAGGTTGCCATGACGATCTTTGGGAATGGATGCACAAATCAGTCGTTCTATATCGCTTGGTGTAATATCTTTCCTAGAAAAAATCTTTTTCCGGTTATGTAATTGTATAATTCTCCGCTGTTTTTCTTTGTCATCGAGTCGATCATTCCGAGATAGCTTATCCTGAAATGTATGGATAAATTGCAAATGCTTTTCTTCCTCTATTTGATTGCGTTCTTGAGCAACAAGGTCTTGTGTTGTATGATACAGCAAATCAAACTGTTGCTTGGCTATGAGATTTATGGTTGATACACCACTTTGTGTTGATAATTTTTTCAGGTATGTCAATAGTGCCGTATCGCTATATAGAATATTGGCTGTATCCTGTATCCTCAAAGGACATTCTTGGTAGGGGGCTCTCAGATGTATTTGTTCCCCTGGCATAGTTTGATAGAGATCCCAGAGTTGTTTAAACTTTGAGTAGGGGAATTGATGTTCATAACAGTACCAACAAATTACTTCGAATGGATTCTGAAAATTTATTGAATATTCCTGAAGCGCTTTGGTAAGAAAAAGATTGACATCCTCTGTATTCATGCGTAATCCAAAGCCTAACAAAAAAACTACATTGCGCCGAACAGTCTTCTGAGTTAGCCAATTTTTACACAAGGCGCTGAACTTTGTGGTTGTAGGCGTAAAGGAAGGTGGCGTATGGTTTTCCATAAATGCATTGCGGAGAATCATCTGATATTCTTGAAGCGGAATAGTATGGAAAGCAGCTGTCAATCCTTTCTTTACATAGAGATACCGTTTAAGGTACTCCCCAAAGGGGTGCAGCCGTAATTGATGTTTAAGCACATTATAGATTGTCTGTGCATCTTGTTGCTGAAATTGTAGGCTATCTACTGCATCATGCATGCATCTCCATGCTGCATTAGTAAATTCGTAAGTATGAACATCAAAATTATTCATGATAGTAACTCTTTCCATTCGTTTATAATATATTGATGCATTTTCGTGCTGAATTGAAGTGCTTATCAAAAATTCAATTTAGTTTTTGATGGATTTGGCATAGAATAATAGTAGCATTGTTTCAGCCACCAGCGAACAGTACTTTATATTAGAGTGATACAGCTCTTTCTAAAAGTGTATTGTTTTTTGACAGGTTTTTAACTTTGAGCATGTCGGTTAGATTATTTGGGCATATTAGATAACGATTTCCATAGTTGATTGATTCCTTGGATAACATATGACTCGATCATCATTTTTTCCGGAGGTCTGCCTAGGTTACATTTTGGAATAGCAGAGCTTTAAGACTAGGGGCTAGGATCTTGGGAGAACTGCGTCAATGTATTTAGTTGAAACATTTCCAGCGCATCTCTGGAATTACGATCAATATGTAATATAGAGGCTTTCCTAACTGCCAAAAGTGTGATAGTTTCACTACATTCTGCTATACTCATTTCATTAGATGCATCAAATATTGGGTATCGTTTAGGTAAGCAGTAGGCATATAGAGAAAAGGACATATCTCAATATTTTCTTATAAATAGTGACTATCACGCAGAAAATTAGGTAGAATCAAGGATTTTTCGTGAACTAGTTTGCAGACTTTGGACTGAATAAAGTCTGCAACAGCAACCTCCAGATGATTCATGTTCATGTACTTCTTGTTGCTCCACTAGGTACCGGCTACATGGTATAGCCGGGAAGGGTAGAGTTATCGTGCGGGAAACTGCCAAACACACAGGTACGGTGGATCTCCTAGTTTAGCCGTTCAATAACATTGTTTGTACGGATGTAGGTTCAATACTCACTAGGAAATTCGTAGGAGGCTAATGTTTTCTCGGTGTCATTCTCCATCTTCGTAGAAGCCTCTTTCATCTTTATGGAGCACAGGTCTCCCACTACCGTCTGCCTTTTCTCAGCAACTTTCTTGCTCTTCTGAGCACGGATCGCTTTGAGCATCTTTGCTATCAGCTTTATTTTGAAACACGGGAATATATTATGGTAGAAGTGGACGGTACAGCACTGGTATTTGGACTAAGAAGACACTTTGACCACAGTCCCTAGATACTAAGGCGTTTATCTCCAACCATCGGTTTGATGCTGTCCAGGCTGCGCATGCAGAGCTATTGAAAGAAGCTTGTCCAGCTGGCCTAGTCCTCCTTTATATCCTCAATAGCATCAAGGACTTCTCGATATCCGTCCTCATTGACTATAATTTCCACAAGAATGGTAGTGCTTTTGAACACTTCGCTCCTGTTGCGGCGCAACCAGATATTGTCCACATAGACATACAGATCGAATATGGTTTGCTGTTTCCTTTCGAATGGTGTGTCGCAACTTTATTCTATCAGAGATTTGTAAACCAATATCTTTTTATTTGTTTTTAATTAGAGAAACTCGGTCTATCTTATCTAAAACTACCTTGTTACCTTGGATTATTTTTTTATTTGCCTCGGTTGTGATACAAGCATATGAGATCATATGAGCTACCTATAGCGCATTTTTTTAATACAATTTATTTGCTGATTACCGGGAGTCATAATATCAACAAGATATTATGATATACGATATTTTTTGCAAGATACAATTTCCACAGAATAAGTTGTTTATATAAAGAAAAATAAATAGAGAAATATGATGATAATCAACTCAAAAAGGATAATTCCTAAACGAATCCAAATTCCTGTGTTGAAGTTAAAATGTTTTTCAGATGGATGACTATCTGAGTATTCCCAATTTGATATGTTAAGCGGAGAAGCCTCATTGTTGCCTTCCTTGAGTATTGTTTGTGACAGCTGCAATTCTACGGTTTCCAACGGTAGAGTGGGTTTATTTGCTGGAGCAATTTCATTGTTTACTGCTTCTAGTGCCTGTTTAAATTCTGTTGCCGTGGCAAATCGATCTTCCGGACGAAAAGCACAGGCACGAAGTATGACTTCCACCATAGCTGGTGAAGCTTGGCACGGTGATGGCAATGGCTCTCCACTAATTCGCCGCGAATAAGCGAGATAACGATTTGGATGACTAAGATATTGTTTGTCATTATCCCAAAATGGCAACTGCTTATGATTTAGTAGTTGATAGAGCACGAGACCTAATGAATAGATATCTGCTCTAGCGTCATAGTAGGGGCTAGATATCACTTCTGGTGCCATATAATCAGGTGTCCCTCTGTTTTGAGTAAATCCAAATGTTATATTTGCCATTGTTCTTGAAATTCCAAAATCACCTAGTTTGAAATGGCCAAAATCATTTACAAGTATATTTCCTGGTTTAATATCTCGATGTATAATGTTAAGTTTACTGCATAGCTCTAGAGCTGAACAGATATCGCATCCTAAACGAATTACTTCTTTTTCTACGATCTGTTTGTTTTCAAAATATTGGATAAGTGGTGTTAACAATTCCATGCGAATATATATTGTCCAGCCGATTCCATCGGTATTTTCTACTACTTGATAATCTTCTACGCTGACCACATTTTGTGTTCCCTTTAGGCATTCCATCAATTTAATTTCTTGAATAAACTGATCTACAATACTTTGAAGATATGTTTTTGTTTCAAATAATCCCATTCCATCAGAAGAAAAAATATCGATTTCATCTGGTCTGGTAGGAATAGAAATTACTTTAATAGCAGCATGACTTTTTACAAAGTCATCTTCACGCACTGCGTGGTAGACAGTGCTAAAAGACCCCTTGCCAATATAAGTGCCCACAATTTTCCATTCTGGCCATATGGTTTTCAAATCTTCCAGAATCATATACATTCCTCCTTTTCTATGTGAGTTGGAAGATGCACTCTTAGAAGTTCCATTCCATAATGTCGGGATAAGTTCCGAATAATGGATTATAGACAAATCGATATTCTTTATTCCATGGATATGGGTTTTGAAATTGGCTTTTTGAACAGTCTGTTACCCCCATAAAAGCAGTGATACCATCGACAACTTCCGTACAAGCTCGTAAATATCGGTGATCTTTAAATGTCCATTGAGCTTCTATCAATTTTCCATTCTGGATATCATATTGCACTTGAAACTCATGTATGGGTGTAGATATTGGACTTGTTTGATCCCATTGTGTCTGTATAGTATATTGAGTCACATGTGCTGACAAAAATCTCTCTTGTTCTGAACCATCGGTCACACCTATCATCTCTAATCTGTTTCGCATGGCACTTGGTTGATCTAATGGAACTTCATCAATGAAAAGGTGGAAGTTGTTGGTCAATATACCGTGATCCCATGTTCCAGATATCCAAAGGTATGTAGTCTTTTCAAGCTGGTTATTGTGTAACACTAGATAATACCCAGCACCGTTTGGAACTCCATCTGTTAGAACTCCATAGTAGAATCGATTAGCATTGTCTGATGCCAATGCAGTACCAGTATAGTGTTTATGTATGGTTGTCCCATCGAATGAATATCCCTGTAAAGTACGAGTTGTACCATCAGAATTTTCTTCTAACATGAGTTTCCAGTGACGCAGTATTTCCGCAGCGGCTATTCGATCGCCAGCTGCCATTTTGGAAGAAAGAGATTCCAGTATTTCTACTTGTGTAGAAGACAATTCGGGTAAACATGCTGTGTCTTCTGTAGATTCCTCAGTTCCCATGTGCGAAGGTGATTCTAAGGTTTCTTGTATCGGCTGAGCATCAATTAGCGACGATTTAGTTCCACTCATAGTTATGATAGGATGGATAGATTTGAATTTTAAAATGTTGCAAATACCGATTAGGCTGTAAGTCCCCATTAATAGAATTAGAGCTGCCAATGTAGTAATAATGATATTCAGTATCTTTTTCATGAGTTCCTCGCTTGCCATATTAAGCCAGTTGGTACATGAAGTTTAAGAATATTCTTGGCATTGCCGGCTGATAAGGCCAGTCTTTATTCCATGGATATGGATTTTGATAAAAAACTGACTGATCATCTGTACTGATTATTGCGCTGGCTGTACACCCTTCATGCATACAACAGGGTATTACCAATGCACCATCATATCCAGGAATAGAATTATCCAGTTGTAATGTTCCTTCTGTAATGGAAAGATCAAATTGGTGATCACTTTGGTAATTACCGTTGTTTAAAGGTGGGTGCATCAGTTTCACATCTGCTTGGATAAATCTTTCTTCTTCTCCGGCAAGGATAGCATCAATAGTATATATAAGTTTGTGTTCTTTTCCAGTAAGCCATTCTTCAAATCGAGTTTCACCGAGGAGTATTCCGTTTTCCCAAGTGCCGACAATGAGCATATACGATATCACTTCATCTTGATATACAGTATCTACTGCAACATACATTCCTTCCCCATGGGGAACTCCATTTAGAAGTGAGCCATAGTACATAGAATATCTATCAAAGGCCAGGCCTGTCCCTGTAAATTCGGCATAAAAACTTTTCTGACACCATGTTAGACCAGATGGATTAATCCAGGAAACTTCACTATTAGCACTGGTAGCGTTATTATATGCATTCTCCCATTTTTCCAACAGTTTTTCTAACTGTAGTTGATCTTTTTGAGCAAATGCTTTCTCTATTTGTTGTAAATATCTTTGTTGAAGATCTGTGAGGAGCATGGTTTGATTTAGCGCATGCAGATATGGTTCCAATATTTCCGTATCAGATGCAAGCTCCATACCATTTTCTAGCGTTTCCAAAGCAGCTTGAAGATTTCCTCTGGCTTGGTGCGTTTGAGACAATGCAATATATCTCTCTGCTTGCTCTGGCGCATCTTGTATAGCATCCATTAGAAGCGGTAATGCTTTATCCCATTGTTCTGTTTTCATATAATTTTGTGCTTCTAGCCATGGGTTAGTTGGTTCAGTTACCGCTTTATTTTGCGTTTTTGGATCAATAGCCTCCATAAGAGTTAAATTTGATACATTGCGAACAACTACCATAATGATCATCGTTACTATTAGGATGGCTAACATACTAATAATGTTACTGAGTATCTGTACCAATGTTCGTTGTCTCATATGTATTTGATCTCCAATTTAATAAGTTTGCTAACAAGCACATTCCGCTATAATGAAAATAGAATTATCAAAGTGGGCTTATTATTTGAAAAGTGTGTATTAATAAAGTGGCAAGAATATGTGTTAACGGAATGCTGCTAGTTACTTACCCCCCAAATAATATGATTTACCAAATTCTGCATTTCAAATCCATGGAATAAGAGATGCATAAAATGTTAAGTTTTGTATTATATTTTTTAGTGCTTAATTATTTAAAAATATAATATACAAGCATAATGGAATTTCAATTTGTAATATATTAGCTAGAAATGAAAATTATTAAGTTATAATCTAGATGGATTATTATATGGGATAGTAGTAGCGCTTTTTCGGAAAATAGACGGATTGAAAGGACTATGATCTAATTTAGGAATAGATAGTAAAACTTGCTTTAAAGCGATATCGTAAACAATGCGATTATTAAACAGAGCTGATAAGCTACTAGGTAGTGATGCAACTAAAGATATAGAATAATAGAGAGTCGAAGAGAGCCAAAATTCACTGCGTTTTATAAAGTTGTTGACCAAATTTAATCTATGGTGGCCTAAACTATGGTCATCTTGAAAAGTGTATTCTATGGTTAAATCTATAGTAGCAAGATCTATCTAGTGTTCCTAATCAAAAATCATATCAATAGTAAAATGCAGAGCGAGAAAAATATGCTTTTCTTCAAAGTCTACATATTTTTACAATTTTTGATAATAATAGTATACTGCATAACTTGCTTTCTGTAAACTTTAACTTCAAATGAAGCACAAACATTAAGTTAATTATTCAGATCATTTAAATATGTAGCGGAGCAAAAATAACACAATAATTTTAATATAATAGCAATAATATATCCTTTTTTTGCCGAAGGGATATAGTAAATATACTATTTTAATTTGAGATTTAAAAGTGATTTTGAGGTCACGCTGATAAGAAAATAGATTCATTTTCTTTTACCACCGGCAATGAGGCGGATCTGCCCAAACGGTGTTTGATGAACACAGGCATGGTTAGGGATCAGGATCAGTTAATTGCTCAGCACTATCATTGCTTGCGGCAAATTAAACACGGCGGTCTGAGCGATTACACAAAAGAAATGATTTCTGAACTAGAGAGAAGGAAAGTTGGTGCTGGTGGAGTAGTGCGTCTAGATTAGAGACTATGGTGTAGAAAAGGTCTGAGTCACCACCTACGCCACTATGCTTCTGGATGGAGCCATATGTGCCATCTGGAATGCAGCATGGGGACACAACCTTTTGAGCAGGACAGCATGGGATTGGTGATAAAGGCACAGAAACGATATGATTTGACTCCATCCTGCATTCTGCATGGCAGGAAAGGAAATAATTTTCCCATTATTATATTGTTATTGTTTTCAGAGATACAACTGCTATAGTCCTGCTTATTGGACAGTTGCTGTGATAGAATATTTACGGTAGAGCTTTATCTGGTTTTGTGCTATTCTTTATATGGAACATTTTGAAATAAATGGGATAAAAATGTTCTATATTGTGCTATTGAGATAATAAAGTATTTGTGGAATGAAGGTTGACTTTTATCGTTCTTGATGAATAAGCAAATGTCCTATCATACCATTTTATCAGAAAGAGTCAACCAAAGGTCTGCTCCATTGACTTATGAGGTTGGGGAAGCGAAGGAATAATGAGATGAAAAAACAAAAGAAAATATTTTTTGCAACTATTTTTGTCATTATGGTTCCGCTATTATGTTTAGTATTTCTGGTCTGTATAGGTAAAGTTTTGTTTTCAGACAAAGAGTTTTGGCTTGCATATATGGCCTACTTTGGAACGGTAGCCGTGTCAGGAACAGCCCTTTGGCAAAACGCCGTAATGGAAGAGCAAAATCGAAAGCTACTTGATGAGCAGCAACGGCAAAATCTTGTTTTTGAGAATATGACAACGGAACATCCCGTTCTGAAAATTACAAGTATCAAGCTATACGGAGCCTTTGGCAAGAAATTGATTGAAGTCTATCAATGTAGTGAGCATCAAGAGAACTATTACTTAGGGACGAAAACCAGAGGAGAGTTAGAAATAACGGTTGAAAATATAGGAAATGGATTAGCACGTGAAATCGAGCATGCTGGTTTGTACGGATTTCACGCAAAAGAGAATTCAAAATCTATTGCGCCTAATTCGGAAGGAATTATCCTTATCTTTTTTGAAAACGAGTTGAAAAAAGATAAGTCAATCGATATTCACTATCAAAATATTAGGAATTTTCAGTATTCCCAAAAGATAAGCATAATTATTGAAGAACAAGACCATTGGAAAGAGGATTACGATGAGGAAGGGCAGCCTATAGAGGGTACTCAAGAATGGATAGGCAGTGAAACCCATGTTTATGTCGTATTAGATTCACAGAAGGCAATAGGATTTGTTGCGGAGAAAGAAGTAGATGCCAGGTGGACTGACTAAAGTTTGACTATTCATATATTCCACTTGGAGAAACTAACCAAATAGGGAAACTGTTTTTACATACCTATTCCGAGACGATACGGACATAAATGGAGATTTCTTAGTTGAAGCAAAGATGATAAAACCAAGTTATTTCCGAAAAGTAAAGAGGCGAAGAATGTGTTTTACCATAAATCTGATTCTATTAAGGAATTAAACCTTTCCACACGCTCGTACAATGCGCTCCATAGAGCGGGTATATTAACAATTGGGGCTCTTAATGCACTGTCTGAAGTAGATCTGCACAATATAAAGAATTTAGGTGCGAAAAGTATTCAGGAGATTCTTGAGAAAAAAGCAAGCCTACAAGTTTGTGCAGCAGGTTTTGCACCGGAA
Organism: Ruminococcaceae bacterium AM07-15; assembly: GCA_003477405.1. Taxonomy (GTDB): domain Bacteria; phylum Bacillota; class Clostridia; order Oscillospirales; family Butyricicoccaceae; genus Pseudobutyricicoccus. Next base: position 73,543 of record QUDE01000007.1, on the reverse strand, counting down.
GAAGCCACGGAGCACAAAAGTGCGCCATCGTTTACAGGAGATGATGGCATTGCGTATCAAGACATTCCCATTGAACAGATGGGGCTGTCGAACAGGGCTTACAACTGCTTGAAAAGGCAAAATATTTCTTTTCTTTCGGAACTACAGCACTTCACTCGTGACGAAATAAAGAAGTGGAACAATGTCGGCGAAAAAACAGTAACAGAAATTCTTGAAAAGAGAGATACCTGTCTACTGCAGCCCGCTTTAGATTCATCAGCGACCTCCTCTGATATGCCACTAACAACCTCTGATGGGTTGTGCCAATCAGTGGTGAAACGACTGTCCTCTATTTATACACTTTCTGCAAACGACCTTTATGAGCAAATCAGCCCACTCTGTGAGATCTATTTTCAAGAACACTCTGCTGAAAATATGAGTGAAGATGTTCTTGTAAACAGCCCGGACTTTATTCGCGCAATCTCTACATCGCCGGTCTTTGCAAGGGGGATTCAGGCCCAGATATTATCCATTTTAAAAAAATCAGTATATGGATGCAATCTCAAAAGCGTATCGGATATCTGTGCTCTGGTGCCAACAGATGTATTGGACGCCAATTTGCGGTTTCTCATCGCCACCCAAAAAGTAGTGCGAAACGAAGGTGGCTACTATGCCATCAAGAGAATGACTGCCATTGAGTACGCAGCACAGCTTGCGAATCAGCGTCGTGGGTATGTTTTGACTGAAAGACTGCGTGGTCGGACATTGGAGGATGTTGGAAATGAACTGAATGTACAGCGTGAGCGCATTCGGCAATTAGAGCGTGATTCATTAAAAAATCGACCTACACTATATGAGGACCGTTATACCGAAGTGTTTCAGAAATACGATTTTTCACGAGATGATTTTCGGCTTGCATTTGAAGAAAATGATACTGTGTTTGAATATCTTAAGCTCGCATATAAGGCCGGTGATTTGCCACCGGAAAAATTGAAGGATGACGACTCTTTTCCAATCGCCTTCCGGCGTGCAGGAGAACGCATCGCATACAAAAATTGCGTGCAAATCGGTTCAAACATTGTTCCCTGCAAGCGTGATGCCCTATGCGACTATGCGTTGCGGCAATATGCAGCCGATGAAATATCTTTTAGCTCTTTTGTAGAAAAATATCATGCGCTACTGTCAGATTTGGGTATCGCGGATAATTCTAAACTCATGATAAGTGGTCGGGGATATGAGAACAAGCTTGCCGCAAGTAGGAATGTTCTGTGGAAACAATGGAAGCGTCTGCGGTACTATCCTATTCTTCTTTACGATTATACTAAACTGCTAGATACATTAGATCTCAATCAGTATACTGACATTGAGATCTCTGCCCTTAAACTTTTTAACGAACACGCAGAACTTATGCTGGAATATGACATTCGGGATGAATACGAGCTTCATAATTTGCTAAAGAAGATATGTACAGAGGAAGCATATCCAAATATTCAGTTCCAACATATGCCGACCATAGAGTTTGGTAATTTCAACCGTGACCAGCAAGTAATGGACTTGCTACTTTCGTGTGCTCCTATCTCCAAAGAAGACTTTGTCCAACGCTATGAGGAGGAATATGGGATAAAGGGCAGTAGTGTAAAGGCAAATTATTTAGGTTGCATTGCGGCCTATTTGGACGGGGACACCTATCGGATTGACTCTCCTGCCATGTCCGATGTAATGGCTCAGAAACTCAAAGGAGAGTTGACGGATGATTTCTATCTTCTTTCTGAGCTTCATGAGATCTACCGGCGTCTTTTTCCTGATGCGGACAGGGGGCTGCTCAACAGTTACAGTATTACAAATCTCGGCTTTCACATTTACTCCAACTATGTTGTCAGTGGCAAATATCATTCCGCAGTCGAATATTTCAGGCATATACTTCTGGACCAGGACATTGTGGATATTTCCGCCTTTAAGAGAAGCCTTCTCTCAACGGTGACTTTTTGTTCCCAGCTCTATAAGCTGCGCGAGGAGATGGAAATTGTTGAATTTGCTCCTCAGCGCTACATACAAATCCGCAAATTGAATCAAGCCGGCATTGGAAAAGAGGATTTAAGAGGGTTCTGCGAGGATGTGTCAGAGTATGTAAGTGGCGGAGAATTTTTTACCGTATTCTCCCTGCAAAAAGCAGGCTTTGCGCACAAACTGGACGAATACGGATTTGATGACTGGTTTTACGCGTCTCTTCTTGCCGAGAACAAAGATATGTTCTCATATCAGCGCATGGGGGGAACCCGCCTATTCAGGAAAGGCCGCCAGGAGGTCCGGCTTGCTGGACTGATAGAAGTTATCTTGTATAGTCAAGATTCGCTGTCAATGGATATCTATGATTTGGCAGACTATCTTTGGTCTGAATATCGGATTAAATGTTCTGTGTGGAAACTTATGGAGACTGCGCGTGAAAACGAAATGTATTATGACTCTATCTCGGAAAAGATATTCGTTGATTATGATGCGTATTTTGAAAATATTTAAGTAAAAATGAGGGACGATTATGAACTTACTTATTGATGGCATTGCGCAAAATGCGGTTATCAAAACGGGAAGAAAACAGAAATTGTTGATTGATGGAAGAGATGAGGATTATGAAATCTACCGCATTCGGCTGGATTTCTTATATTTCAATGACCAGAATGACCGAATCGCAACCGATATTAGTCAATATAATGCAACACATCCCCACAATTTGATTGGTAGCGTACAGCATGACGCGCAGTATAACGCACTGGTCCATAATTTTATCGTAAAAAGCAATGAGGTACGGCTGAAAACCACGCAGCGGAACATTCAAGTTTATGGTCAAATGAATCCAGGTGTTGTTTTAGCCGACGGTCGGGTCATTGATGGAAACCGCCGATTTGCATGCCTGAGAAATATTCAAGAGAGCACAGGAGCAGAACAATATTTTGAAGCATCCATATTGGAACACACATTGGGTCATAACGCCAAACAGATTAAACAGTTAGAATTAACCATTCAATTAGGGCAAGACCGGCCGGTAGAATATGACCCTATTGACCGCCTTGTCGGTATATATAACGATCTAATCTGTACACGAGAAGACGGGAAGAGTCTACTTACGATTAAAGAATACCTGCATTGTCTTGGAACTAACGCAACAGAGGCTGATATTAAGGCAGACATCGAGCGAGCTAAATTGATGATTGAATTTTTGGAATCCATAAATGCGCCACTGCAGTTTTATTTGGCCAAGCAAATGAACCTGAATGACCCTTTGAAAGAGTTATATAAAATCCTGAAAAAATGCCATAGCGACGAGCAAAAAGAGGATATTAAACTTGCTGTTTTTGCGAACCTTCTTATGCAGCCGCGAGGAGACATGACAAGATATATCCGAAAAGTAGGAAAAATCATTTCCAATTCCAAGTTTTCTTCCGGTTTCCTGGATGAACAGCTCGAATTGGCTGAACAGGTTTATGACACTCTGGAAGGTACACCCGTTATTACCGCAAAGGTAATCAACGAAAACATTCGTACTCAAGATGTGTTGCGGGAGGAGTTTGCCCACTCTACAGAAAAATGGGTCAGCAAAGCGGACGGTGATGCCACTCGCAATCGTCCTGCGCAGCAAGCCAAGGATGCATACCAAACTTTGGATAGCATTGACACCAATATCTTCAAGAAATTGAACGAAGAGCAAAAGGATGATGTCCGGAATCGACTGGACCAGATTCAAGAGGTGCTCAACCGCATCAGAGGGGAACTTGATGCCTAATGTTTAAGGACTTATCTTTGCAAGCCACCTATTCCTCTTATGAGGATAATTTGGGAGAACAGTTTTACTCTCCTGTGTTGGCCGAGAGTGTGCGCTATGACCGTGCCACAGCGTATTTCTCTGCCAAGGCCCTTGCCAATTACGCTAAAGGTCTTGAGCGCTTTGCGCAAAATGGGCACACCATGCGGCTTATTGTGTCCGCAGAGATCGAAAAAGAAGAATATCTGCAAATTCAAGAGGGGTTTGCGCTGCGAGCCTCCCTAAGAGAAGAACTGGTTTCCAAAATGCGGGAAACGCTCTCGCTTGAGGAAGAAAGAAATATCTCTAATTTGGCTTATTTGGTGGGTCTTGGAGTTATCGACATCAAGGTTGCTTTTACCCAGGAAGGCATTTTCCACGACAAGTTTGGAATCGTCGAAGACGCAGAAGGAAATATCATCTGTTTCCGTGGGTCCAACAACGAAACCGCAGCTGCCTTTGAGTCCAACTATGAAGCTTTCGATATCACCTGCAGTTGGCAGGCGTCACCGTTCGATTATTCCAAAATTACCAAGAGCCAGCAGACTTTTGAGAAACTGTGGAGCAATCAGGCAGAAAATGTTTGCGTTCTTGAAATGGACTCTCTCGTCTATCAGGAGTTGGAAAAGCACAATAAAGGTCAGCTGATTATCGATCCGTTACAGTTGGAAACAGACTGTATGCTTTTGGATTACGATGGCGTATTGACCTTAGATTTCAAGGGAATCCCTAATCCACTCTGGAATACTGCCTTTTATAAAATGCGGCTGAAACGGTTTGTGGACACTTCAAAAAGCACAGATGAGCGCATTTCCTTCAAAAATACACTGAAATATCCACAATTTAACCGCATTATCAGTTTATTGCAGAACGAATCTGATAAACGAGGATACCGCTTTTTTGTTACATCCCGGCTTAGAAAATACATCACGGATCGGGAACTACATATAGAAAAGCGGGCAGGACTTGGCTTGGCAATTAAGCAGCACAAGCCGGAAGTTCTCGAAAAATATGAAGACTACAAAGCCGTTGTAAATAGCGCTTTCAGCCGACCACTTCGTGAAAAGCAGATGTGGGACTCTTTCTTCATGTGTACGATGAAGAAAGCCTGCAATTTCTCTGTCCCAGGGTCTGGGAAAACGGCTTCTGTCCTGGGGGTATTTGCATACCTCTATGCCAAAGGATTGGTACGCCGTCTTGTAATGGTTGGCCCTAAAAATTCCTTTGGCTCTTGGCAGGATGAATTTCAGCTCTGCTTTGGTAACAAGCTACCGCTTCGGGTTTTTAACATCCATAATCCAAACTATAAGACAGCGGACGAGAAGCGAACGGCACTTTTGTTTGAAAGCGGCAGTGCAAATCTTATTTTATTGAATTATGATTGTTTGCGCTCCTATCTTCCGGAAGTTCAAAAACTGATGGGAACATCAACGCTTTTGGTATTTGATGAGGTACATAAAGTAAAGGCCATTGATGGAAGCAATGCCCGGAAAGCCTTGGAGTTAGCTGAAAATGCGTTTTATACGATTGCTCTGACCGGTACACCGATTCCTAATTCCTATACGGATATATGGAACCTGTTGAACATTCTGTACCACGACGAGTATGATGAATTCTTCGGATTTAGTCCTCAGCAGCTTAAGGCTCCATCTCAAGATGATATCAATCTGATCAATAAAAAACTCCAGCCATTCTTTTGTCGGACAACAAAACAGCAGTTGGCAGTTCCGAATGCAAACCCAGATATTATTGAAGAAGTATCTGCAAGTGAGGCAGAAAATCAACTCTTTCATATCTTACAACTGAAATACGCAAGGAATAAGCTGGCACTTATTATCCGGTTGTTGCAGTTGGAATCGAATCCTGCGATGCTGCTTGATAAACTGGAGCTGTCTGACTTTGCAGACATTTTGGACATTTCGGCTGCTGATATCGAGGACATTGATTATGTGGATTACTCCGAGGATGTAAAACAGCTCATTGACTCTGTTGGAAGCACATCAAAATTCCGTGCATGTATTTCTCTGGCTGAAAAGCTGGTTACACAGAGAAAGCCAGTGATCATCTGGTGTATCTTTGTAGACTCAATCAATCATATTGCCAGTACTTTGTGGAAGAAAGGCATCCATGTAGAATGCATCTATGGTCAAACCAGCATGGATGAACGCCAGCAAATTATATCGGATTTTCGAGATGGCCATATTGATGTCTTGATTACCAACCCACACACCCTGGCCGAATCTGTCTCGTTACATAAATCCTGTCATGATGCAATTTATTTTGAATACAGCTATAATCTTATACATTTGTTGCAGTCAAAGGATAGAATTCACCGCTTAGGCCTACCCGATGGTCAATATACCCAGTATTATTATCTACAACAGCAGTTTATTACAGATATGGACGAGCCATTCTCTCTGGATGCCAAAATATTGACTCGACTGTACGAAAAAGAGCAGATTATGCTCAATGCCATCGAAGCCGATTGTCTGGAGTCTGTAACTACTGTGCAAGAAGATTTGGAGCTCATTTTTAGCGGTCTTAAATTATAGTTTAGAATTTCTGCCCATATCATCTCAGGAACTTCTATTCGCATACTTAACACCTTTGGTGCAATAGCCATATTCACATTTGAAGTAAAACTATTGTTGCATAAAGTGAAGTAAGATAGTTTGACTTTATGAAGGGGAGGTACTGTATAACCATCAACAGACAGGTCGGAGTAAAAATTAAAGGGCTTGCTGTCTGCTCTTTACAGACAACAAGCCCTATCGGTAGCTTAAACAATTTTTATTTTCAGATATTATCTAGTTTTGAGGACATTTTATTTCAAAATTGACCAGGTGGCTTTATGTTATCATCCAAACTAGCATTTCTTTTTTGTTACTTCTGTATGTACGGTAGATTTGGAAATGCCGAACCGCTGAGCGGCCTGGCGTACGGTGGCATTGTGTTCCACGATATATCGGGCCAGTTCGGCACACCGTTCCTCGGGTAGACCTTTCACCCTCTTTGCCCTCCCTCTCTTTTCGTCTTTACCTCATTTTATGCAGGCCGGATGGGGTTTAGCTCTTTTTTCCGTCAGGAGTTGGATTGTGTTATAATAATTTTAAAAGATCCTGTGTGATGCCGACCAGAGAACAACAGAAAATAGTTTCAAATGCCAAAAGAGCGGAAAGAAGGGATGAAAAGGTGAGCCGGGTAATTATGATGTGTGGTTTGTGCGGTTCAGGGAAGACCACATATGCGAAAGAACGGGAAAAAGAGGGATATATTCGCTTGTCTATCGATGAGAGAATGTGGACGCTTTATGGTAGGGAAGTACTGGATATGCCGCATGAGACTTACACAAATTTGGAAAAACAGGTGGAAAAAGAGCTGAGAGAAGAAATGCTGCAGCAGATTGCAAAAGGGAAGGATGTGATCCTGGATTTTAGTTTTTGGAGCAAGGACAGTCGTTCTACATACCGCCGGTTGATCCGTGAGGCGGGGGGAACCGATCAACTGGTGTATTTGAAAGCAGATAAAGAATTGCTGCGACGCCGCCTGCGCTGTCGTTTTCAGCATCCTCATGCCAACGGTGTTCCCGTCACCGATGAACGATTGGAGCAGTATTGGGCAGGTTTTCAGGAACCGCAGGGGGAGGGAGAAATGGTGATTGATCAGAACGGAGAGTGCTGAGATCAGCAAGGTAATTGGAAAAATAGAAAGTGTAGGCTTAGGAGGGATTGGGATGAAGGTCGTTTTATTGCTTTTTCCTCATTTTGAAACATTGGATGCCTTTGGCCCGGCGGAAGTGCTGGGAAGGCTTCCCGGCTGTCAGATCGTGTATGCCAGCGTCCAGGGAGGGATTTGCCGCAGCGCTCAGGGAGTGCCGGTGATGACGGTGCCCCTCAGCGAAGCGGAAGGGGAGGTGCTGCTTCTTCCCGGAGGCATGGGGACCCGGCCCTTGGCCGAAGATCAAGGCTTCTTGGAAATCCTGGCCCGGAGGGGAGCAAAGGCGCAATACTGTTTGTCGGTGTGCACCGGTTCGGCTTTGCTGGCCCGCTGCGGCCTGCTGGACGGCAGACGGGCCACCTCCAACAAAAAATCCTTTGCCTGGGTAAAAAAGCAAGGGGAGAATGTGTGTTGGCAGCCTGCAGCCCGCTGGGTGGAGGATGGGAAGTTCTTTACTTCTTCCGGTATTTCCGCAGGGATGGACATGGCGTTGGGGTTTGTGGCCCGGCTCTATGGACGGCAGCAGGCTCTGGCCATTGCAAAGGATATGGAATACCTGTGGAATGAAGACCCCCATCGGGACCCCTTTGCCAAAAGAGTATGAAAAAAGAGACGGCGGAAAGCCGTCTCTTTTGATTTTTGAGGGGTTATTCCACAATAGTGACCAACTGCGCGGCCTGGACCCAATCCACATCGGCACTGAAGGCTTCGGCAATGGCACGCACCGGCACCATGGTCCGGTCGTTCATGATCTTGGCCGGCACATCCAGGGCGATAGCCTGGCCGTTTTTGTACAGGGTGTTCTGACCGATGGTCAGGCGGATATCCACTCCATTGCGGGAAGCGATGACAGTGCGGGTGGCGTTGTCCCATTCCACTGTGGCGCCCATGGCTTCGAAGATGGAGCGAAGGGGAACCAGAGTGCGGTTGTTGTCCAGTACCGGGTTCTGGCCGTATGCGCCGAAGGAGATGCGCTTTCCCTGATAGATCACCTGGATGCGGGAATCCACCGAAGGATCGATCTGATAGCTGACATTGAAGGTCTGGCAGTCCTTTTCCGCTCTGGAACCGGCGGCGCAATAGACCAGGCAGTTTTTGGAGGTGGTGGAGGCGCTGAAATCGGCAGTGGAAGGAACGCTGATCTCTTGGATGCTGTCCGAGTTGACGCCGAAGCAATCGGTGACACCATAGGGGATGATCAGAGAAGTGATGCCGGTGTGGTCAAAGGCCGCCTCCGACAGAGTGGTGAGAGAAGTGGGCAGATAGACGCTTTTCAAAGCAGTGCAGTATTCAAAAGCGTAGCGATAGATGTTTTCCAAACCGTAGGAAAAAGTGACCGACTGGAGGTTTTTGCAGTTTTCAAAGGCAAGGTTGCCGATGGTGGTCACGCTGGGGGGAATGGTGATCTCCCGGAGGGCTGTATTCCGGAAGGAGTTGGTGTCCAGCAGCTTCACCTTGGAGGGGATCTCCACCGACTGGAGAGCCGTGCAATCCTGGAAGCAGTCCATGGGGATCTCCGTCAGATTGGCGGACAGATGGATCGACTGAAGGTTTTTACATTGCCGGAAAGCGCCGATGCTCAGTGTGGTGACGCTGTCCGGCATGGTAACATTGGTCAGGCCGGATGCCCGGAAGCCTTCGTAGCCGATCTCCGTCAGGCCATTGGGCAGATTGATGCTGCGGAGATTGGGGGTATCGTAAAAGGCTTCGTCATCGATCAGCCGGATGGTAGAGGGCAGGGTGACGCTTTGGAGGGTATCGTTCATGCGGAAGGATTTCTGGCCGATGACGGTGACAGGCACACCACCCAGGGTGTCGGGCACCACCACATCGCCGCCGGGGCCCACATATTCGGTGATTTTGGCTTCGTTGCCGCTGAGGGTGTACTCAAAGTCTCCCTCTTTCAGAGCAAAGGCCGACAGGCAGGTGAGGGCCAGCAAGGCGCCCAGCACCAAGGCAAAGCGGAAACAATGTCTTGCTTTTTTCATACAGATCCTTCTTTCCTGCAAAATTTAGGGAATTCCTCTTTTTTCATTATATCGCCTTACCTATCCATGTGCAAGGGCAGAACAGGAAAAAAGAGGATTCCACAAAAAGGAATCCTCTTTTGCTTTATCGGGAACTCAGGTTCAGCTCCACATCAAAGGAATACTGGGTATACTCATAGGTCATGATCATGTATTCCACCAGCTCTCCCTGGGCGTTATAAGCCCGGCGGCGGATGGAGAGCACCGGCCAGCCTTCGGGGATCTGCAAAGCCTTGGCTGCCTGGGGGGAAGCCCGGTCGGCCCGGATGGTCTGCTTGCCCCGGCCCAGCTGCATATGGAGCTTTTCCTCATAAAGCTGGTAGATGGTGCGGCTTTCCACATCGGCTTTGGTGAAATTGGCCCCGTATTTGCCGGGGATATAGATCTCAGCATAGGCGGTGCGGGCCTTTTCCAGCAGATGCACCCGCTGGATGTGGAGGCACTGCTGGCCCAGCCCCGCTTTCAGCTCAGGGCCGAAGGAGGAGGGGGTGTCCATGATCTCGAAAGCGGCCACATCCACCTTGGCAGAAAGATGGCTTTCCGAAATGATATTGCTGGCGCCGGTAAGCCGGGTGAGGTCATCCTGCAAAACGGTGTTTTTCACAAAAGTCCCTTTGCCCTGCACCACATCCAGCAGCCCTTCGTCCACCAGAAGCTGCACTGCTTTCCGAACAGTGATCAGGCTGACGCCAAATTCCTCGGCCAGCTGGGTATGAGTGCCGATATTGCCGCTGGAACCGAATTTCTTTTCCAGGATCTCGTTTTTCAGCCGGGCGGCGATCTGCTCGTACATGGGCACCCGGGAATCCTTTTCGATCTTCCGGTCCACGGCATCACTTCCCTTTCTTTTCCCATTCTGGGAGATCAATGGTTTGGTACCTTAAATAGTAAGTGGAAACAAACTACTTGTCAAGGGCGGCGGTGATGGTGGCCACCACCTTGCCGATCTGCTCTTTGGTCACCGAGTAGGGGGGCTTGAGCATCAGGGCATTTTTCTCATAGGGAGCCACGAAAATATGGGCTTCCTGCAGGGCTTTTTTCACCTTGGTGCAGGTTTCCTCTTCCCGGAATTCCACTGCGCAGGCCAGCCCCTGGCACCGCACCTGATAGACCTGGGAGAACCGGGCGGCTAAGGCGCGCAGTTCTGTTTCCAAATAAGCTCCGGCCTCCTGGATATGCTCCAGCAGCCCGCCTTCCAGCTCTTCAAAAACAGCGCAGGCGGCGGCGCAGGCCACGGCGTCATCTCCGGACCCGCCGGAAAGGGCGTAGAGCAGGTTTTTGTCCTCCACCGGCTCACGGGTGAGGAGAGCGCCGATGTGCAGGCCGTTGCCCAGGCCCTTGCCCAGAAGGAGCATGTCGGGTTTCAGTCCCTCTTTCTGGTAGACATAGAGGGATCCGGTGCGGCCCATGCCGCTTTGCACCTCGTCCATGATGAAGAGCATCCCTCTGGCGTGGGCCCACTCTTCCAGGGCCTTCAGATAGCCCGGCGGGGGGCAGATGACCCCGGCGCCCTGGTAGGGCTCCACAATGACGGCGGCGATGTCCTGGGCCGATTCCATGGCGATCTTTTTGTCCAGGAAAGACAGGCACTCAAAGCCGCAGTTTTCCGGGGAGCAGTGGAGGGGGCAATGGGCGCAGTCGGGATAGACGCCGAACACCGTGCCGGGGCACAAAGGACCGTAATGGGTCTTGCGCTTGGACAGGCCGGACATGGAAGCACTGAGATGGGTGCGGCCGTGGATGCTGTTCCAGAAGGAGAGCACTTCGCTGCGGCCGGTGAGCTTCTGGGCCAGTTTGACCGCCCATTCTGCCGTCTCCGAGCCGGAGGAAGTGAAGTGGATGGCGGCAAAATCCCCATGGGTGCTTTCCAGCAGTTTCTGATGGAGACGCTCTTTGGCGGGGTTTTTTCCCTTGCTGCAGGTGACGCCCATCAGGGCCTGGGACACCTTGCGGGCGAAATTCTCGTTGCCCTGGCCCAGCACCAGGCAGATCTCATTGAAATCCAGGTATTCTATGCCCTTTTCGTCAGTAAGGGCAGCACCTTTGCCGGAGACAAACTGGGTCTCCGCCGCCCCCTGGATGGGAGCGAGAAGGTCGTGGCTATGCATCACATCGTCTCCTTTTCTTCGGTGTAATCACAGGGCTCCCAGGGAATGAAAGCCTGGAGGAAAGTGCACAGGTCTTCCACCTGGGCCTTGAGAATGGCTTCGCCTTTTTCGGCTGTGGCCAGAGTGCTGTTGCCATTGGTGCCCTGGGGCGTGCACATCCGGTTGGGGAAATAGACCTTGGCAAAGCCCTGGCCCATGGTGCCGGGGAAGGCGGCGGAATATTCCTCGGTGGTCTTTTCCATATGCACCAGCTCCGGACGGATGTGAAGCATGGTGGAGGTTTCGGCTTCGTCGCCGTGGCCGCCCTTTTTCTGGGAGCACACCGCCTGGTCGGTCTCCCGGCCCAGGCCGGTGCAGTCGGACACCGCCACCTTGATGTCGTGTTCGTTGTTCATGGTGAGGGCCAGCAGCTTGAGGGGGATGTGGGTGGAGACGCCGCCGTCCAGAATGAGGAATTTCTTCACCCCGAAGCGGGCAAAGCTCAGGATGATGTCTCCCACATAGTCGATAAAGTGCTGGTAATCGATGCTCACAGAGCCCTTCCATTTGATAAAGGCGGGGAAATAGGCATAGGGCAGAGTGGGAAGGGTGAGCACATCACACCGCTTTGTCACTTCTCTGGCCAGGTAATCGGTAACGAAAAAGTCGGTGCCCATGGGCAGATGATCGCCGTGTTCTTTGGAGCCGCCGCCGATGGGCAGCATAATGACGGTATTTTCGCCTATCAGATCCTGGCACTGTTCATAGGTCAGCTCGCTGATGAATTGTCCCATAACAAATTTTTCCTTTCCAGTAAAATTACAGCTGCGCCGCCAGATGGCAGGCGACAAAGTGGTCTTTCTCCAGTTCCTGCAGGGCCGGGGCTTCCTCATGGCACCGGTCCTGGGCATAGGGGCAGCGGGAGGAGAACTTGCAGCCGGAGGGGGGATTGATGGGGCTGGGGATCTCCCCTTTCAGGCGGATGCGCTGTTCCTTTTTGCCCCGATGCACATCGGGGATGGCGGAGAAGAGGGCCTGGGTATAGGGATGGAGAGGTTTTTCGTACAAAGGCGCCGTGGGGGAAAGTTCCACCAGAGAGCCCAGATACATGACGCCGATCCGGTCGGAGATGTGCCGCACCATGGAAAGGTCGTGGGAGATGAACAGATAGGTCAGTCCCATTTCCTGCTGCAGATCGATCATCAGGTTGATGACCTGGGCCTGGATGGACACATCCAGAGCGGCGATGGGCTCATCGCAGACAATGAAATCCGGCTCCATAGCCAGGGCCCGGGCGATGCCGATGCGCTGGCGCTGTCCGCCGGACAGCTCATGGGGGAAGCGGGAGGCAAAATCGGCGGTGAGGCCCACCTTGAACAGCAGTTCGGTGACCTTTTCATTCCGCTCCGCCGGGGTGCGCTTGAAATGCACATTCATCCCTTCCTGGATGATGGTTCCGATGGTCATGCGGGGGTCCAGACAGGAATAGGGGTCCTGGAAGATCATCTGGTTCCGGCGGCGGAACTGGCGCAGCTGGGCTTTGGACATTTCCGCCGTCTCCTGCCCTTCATAGAGGATGGAGCCGGAGGTTTTGGGATAGACACCCAGAATGGTGCGGCCGCAGGTGGTTTTGCCGCAGCCCGATTCTCCCACCAGGCTGAAGGTTTCGCCGGGGAAGATGTCAAAGGTCACATCGTCCACGGCCTTGACGGTTTTGCCGCCCTTGGCGGGGAAGTAGCGTTTCAGGTTTTTGATTTCAAACAGAGGCTGTTTACTCATGGTCGTATCCTCCTATCCCGGCGGGGGGAGTGACTTTGGGCGCCATGGGATGCTGGAGCCAGCAGGCCACCCCGTGGGTATCGGTGAGGAAATTCTCCTTGGGGATGGCTTTTTTGCAGATGGGCATGCAGTATTGGCACCGGGGGGCAAAAGGACATTGCTGCAAGGGAAGCAGCAGGTCCGGAGGCGTGCCCTGGAGGGAATAGAGCTTGCTCTTGCTCTCCTGGGCCCGGCCGGGGATGGAGGAGAGCAGCGCCCAGGTATAGGGATGGCGGGGAGAATCGAAGATCTCATCCACCGTGCCCCGCTCCACAATGGTGCCGGCGTACATCACCTGTACCTTGTCGGCAAAATCGGCCACCACGCCCAGATCGTGGGTCACCAGGATCACCGACATGGAAAACCGCTCTTTCAGAGACCGGAGCAGATCCATCAGCTGGGCCTGGATGGTCACATCCAGGGCGGTGGTGGGTTCGTCGGCGATGAGCAGGGAGGGGTTGAGGGCCAGGGCAATGGCGATCATCACCCGCTGGCGCATGCCGCCGGACAACTGGTGGGGATAGTTTTTCAGCCGGGTCTCCGGGTTAGGGATCTCCACCAGCTTGAGTAGTTCGATGGCCCGCTCCCGGGCTTTCTGCCGGGTGGTCTTTTCGTGGGTGAAGATGTTCTCCATGATCTGGTTGCCAATGGTCATGGTGGGGTTCAGCGAGGTCATGGAGTCCTGGAAGATCATGCTCATTTTGCTGCCGCGGATCCGGTTCAGTTCCCGGGTGGACAGCCCCAGGATATCCTGACCCATAAATTGGATCTGGGAGCCTTCTTTGATGATGCCGCCGCTGCGGGACAGAAGGCGCATCACCGCTTTGGAGGTCACGGTTTTGCCGCAGCCCGATTCGCCCACCATGGCCAGGGCTTCTTTGACCCCCAGGTCAAAGGAGACGCCCCGCACCGCTTTGACTTCACCGGCGTAGGTGTTGAAGGACACATTCAGGTTTTTGACTGTGAGAAGGGAATCCATGGTATCACCTCCGGAGCTTGGGATCCAGCGCATCCCGCAGGCCGTCTCCCATCAGAGTGAAGGAGAGCATGGTCAGGGCGATGAGCAGGGCGGGGAAGAACATCATATAGGGATAATAGAGCAAAGAGCTCTGAGCGGCGGAAGACAGGGCGCCCCAGCTGGTGTTGGGGGGCTGGACACCCAGGCCCACATAGCTGAGGAAGGCTTCGCCGAAGATAAAGCCGGGGATACGGAAGGTCACCGCCACGATGATGACGCTGAAGGTGTTGGGGATCATGTGGCGCACAACGATCTTCAAAGGAGAAACGCCCATCAGCCGGGCGGCCATCACATATTCCGAGCGGCTGATCTGGAGCATCTGGGAGCGCACCAGCCGGGCAATGGGACACCAGCCGGTGACCGTCATGGCGAAAAGCAAAGTGGGGATGCTGCTGCTTTCCAGCACCACCGACATCATGATGACCACCAGCAGATTGGGCACAGAGCTGAGGATCTCCACGATACGCATCATCAGCATATCCACCTTGCCGCCGAAGTAGGCGGCGATGCCGCCATAGATGCAGCCCACCACGGCCACAATGGCAGCGCCCACCACGCCGATGATGATGGACACCCGGCCGCCGGCCCACACACGGACAAACAGGTCACGACCCAGGTCGTCGGTGCCGAACCAGTGCTGGGCCGAGGGCCACTGTTTCCGGTTGAGAAGATCGTGGGCCGAAATGGAATGGCTGCTGAACATGGGGACAAAGATGGTACACAGGGTGATGACGATCAGCAGGCACAGGGCCACCACCGCCAGTTTGTTTTCAAAAAAGCGGCGCCAGGCGTCCCGCCAATAGGTTACCGGCTTGCGGGCAAAAAGCTCGGCGGAGGCCGTGTCTGCCCCTTGGATCTGAAAATCTTTGGGGTCCAGGGCTTCTTCCTGGATGGAATTTACAGCATTTTCATTCATAGAGAGGCCTCCTTTCTAGTTTTCTTCCGCAATGCGGATACGGGGGTCGATGATGGCCAGCAGGATATCGCACACCAGGATGGAGAGGATATAGGTGCCGGTGAAGATGATATTCAGGCCCAAAACCACCGAATAATCCCGGTCATTGATGGCAGTGATGAAATACTTGCCCAGGCCGGGGATGGCGAAGATCGATTCGATGATGAAGGAGCCGGAGAAAATACCGGCGATGCTGGTGCAGATCATGGTGATGCAGGGCAGGAAGGAATTGCGGAAAATATGTCGGGAGACGATGCGGAAGGAGCTGACGCCCTTGGCTTCTGCCGTGAGGATAAAGTCCTGGTTGGTAATGTCCAGCACGCTGGAGCGCATATACCGGGCGTAGCTGGCCAGAGGCCCCACGCACATACAGGCCACCGGCAGCACCAGGTGTCCCACGGTGCCCCAACCGGTGGTGGGGAATAGGGGGACGGTAACGGTGAACACATACTGGAGCACCGCCGCAAAGACGAAGGTGGGGATGGTGGTGCCCAGGAGGGCCAGCACCATCACCAGCCGGTCAGGCCAGCGGTTGCGGTTGAGGGCGGCGATGATGCCCAGCAAAATGCCCACGGCAAAGCCGATGGCAAGGGCGATGCCGCCGATGATGCCAGAGACCGGGGCGTAGTTTGCCACGATGTCCACCACCTGGCGGCCGGGATACCGGAGGGATTGTCCCAGATCGCCGGTGAGCAGCTGCTGGATGAATTTCAAATACTGGACGATGAGGGGCTGATCAAAGCCGTATTTCTGCAAATACAGATCCCGGGTCTCCAGGGGCAGGTCCTGCACCATGGAGGTGATGGGATCGCCGGGGATGCTGTGTACCAAAAAGAAGGTGAGGGTAATGACACAGAAGAGCACCACCAGCATATAAAGGATACGCTTGAGGATGAATTTTGCCATTGTGTTTTCCTCTCTCTTTCATAAAAGGATGGGGAGGCGGGGAAAGAAAAACCCGCCGGGGAAAATCCCCGGCGGATCGTGGTGCAGGGTTATCTTCCCGAAGTGTAGACTCCCTTGAAGCTGGTGGTGTCAAAGGTGTTGCCGTTGAGACCGTTCACATAAGTGTAGTAGAAACGGCGGGAAGCCTGGAAATAAATAGGCGCAATGGCGGCTTCGCGGATGAGCAGCTCTTCGGCCTGGCCGTAGAGCTCCAGACGTTTCTGTTCATCTTCGGTCTGGGAGGCTTCGGTGACAAGGGAGACATAATCGGCATTCTTCCACCGGGACTGGCCGCCCACTTCGGTGCTCCAGCGGCTCAGCTGGAACTGAGGCTCGTAGTTGGCGCCCCAGCTCATGGAGGCCATCTGGAAGTTGCCGGCGTTCACATTGCTCTGGTGGGTGGCGCTGTCGTTGAATTCCAGCTCCACGGTGCAGCCCAGAGCTTCCTGCCACAGCTGCTGATACAGCTCGGAATAGGTGCGGGCCTCGGCGGTTGTGGCGCCCCAGGCAAACTTCACGGTGAGCTTGGAGGGATCGTCGCCCAATCCCAGCTCCTGCATACCTTCGATGAGCAGGGCCTTGGGATCGTCCACTTCTTTTGCCAGGGCGGTGAGGGGTTCTTCCACATTTTCACGGAAGTTCAGGTTGCCCACCTGGCAATCGGGGGGAACCAGGCTGTAAGCGGGGGTGGCGGTGCCGTTGGAAATCACTTCGGCCAGGGCGTCCCGATCCAGGGCCAGAGAGAAGGCCTGACGGACCTTTTCGTTGGAGAAGACGCTGTCTTCACAGTTGAAGATGACCATGGAGGTACGGGCGGAGGAGATCATCATCTCGTCCATGTCGTCCCGGGCCTGGAACTTTTCCACATATTCCGGAGTGGAAACGCCCAGGTAATCCAGGGAGCCGTTTTCCAGAGAAGCCATCTGGGCGTTGGAATCGGGGATGATGAGCATGGTGACCTTCTGGATGTCAAAGCTGTCGGCATCCCAGTATTTGTCGTTTTTGGTCAGGACCAGCTGGCTGTTGTGGGTCCAGCTCTCCAGGGTGTAGGGGCCGCAGCACATCATGTTGCTGGCCTCGGTGCCCAGGGTGTCGCCGTATTTTTCGGCGATATCGGCCCGATCGGGGAAGAAGTCGGTGCTGGACAGCAGGGCCACATTGGGGGCGTTCAGCTTGAGCACCAGGGTGTTTTCATCGGGGGCGGAGGCGCCCAGGGTGGAAATGTCGGCCTCGCCGGAGCTGATGGCCACGAAGTTTTCAATGGTCTTGTAATCGCTCACATGGGGGAAGGCGTTGTTAGGATCGCACTGGCGCTGCAGGGCGGTGATATAGTCCTGAGCGGTGACCTTCTGGCCATCGGTCCAGTAGTTTTCCCGCAGATGGAAGGTGTAGGTCAGGCCGTCATCGGATATTTCCCAGCTTTCGGCGCCGGCGCCCACCACTTCGCCGTTTTCAATGCGGGTCAGAGGCTCCAGAACATTGAAGAACATATTCCGGTCCACAACGCCCACAAAACGGGCCACATCCAAAACGGAGGGTTCGGCAGACAGGTACACATTCAAATATTGATTGGTGTCCTTGCCGTCAGAGGTCTGCCCCTGTTCCTTGTTGTCATTGTTGTTGTTCATGTTTTCGTCTGGGTTCTGCAAGGCTTTGTTGCACCCTGCAAAGAGGGTGACCATCATCATCAGAGCCAGCAGAAGGGAAAGCTTCCGTTTCATAATGATTCTCCTTTGTGTTATCTGGATCAATAGAGCTCGCCGGGAGCCATGATCTCCGGTTTCTGTTGGTAGGCCCGGACAATTTCTTCCGGAGCATACTTTTTGCGGATGACCACGCTGAGCACATATTCGTCAAACCAGCTGTCATCCATCACATAGTGGCCGTGGATGCCCATACCGTCGCCGTAGCTGTTGTGGACCTTCCACCGCAGGGGTTTTTGGTTTTCATCCAGGCTGACCCCATCGAAAGCCATGATGTGAGTGCCCGAGGTGCCCTTGTACAGGATGCGGTCGGTTTTGCGCAGCATCATGGGAGTGCCGAAAGCTTTTTCATAATCATAGAGCCGGGCGTGCATATAACCTGAGGGTTTGTGGGATTGCTTGGCCACATCGCACCCCATCACCACCTGCTGGCCGCCTTGCAGCTGGGCGATCACCAGCTTTTTGATGGTTTCTATATCCAGGTTCAGCATTTTGCTCATGTCGTCTGTTCCGTCCTGGTTGCCGGTGTAGGTCTTGCCGTAGGGGCAGTGGGCCACCGGATGGTGGATGATGGTCATGTATTCCTCCACATCCATCTGAGCCAGGGCGAAAAACTCCAGGGGAGTGATGTTTTTCAGCGTCTTGAACTGGCCGTCCTTGGTTTTGTAGGGGAAATCGAAGGCGGCGGGGGGCTGACCCAGGAAGCGGCAGAGGATGCCGTAAACCCCGGCCAGCTCCTGTTCCTTGATGGACTGGATGGTTGCTGCTCCGGCCCCTTCCTCATGGGCCTGGCGCAAAGCGTGGGCGGCGTAGCGCAGCTTGTCGCTCAAAATGCGGGTGACATACTTGGTGTCCGGGGAGCACTGGGTGTCCGGCATGACGAACTTGGGCACAACGCCGTACTTTTTCGCCAAAGGTGCAAAGACGAACCATTGGCCGTTGTCCATAATGGGCCGGCGGAGCATCTGGAGCATCGCCGGGCTGCGCAGAGGCTTGTCGAAATTCCGGCACACATTCTCAAGGAACTTGGAGCTCTTTTCCAGCTGGTCATAGAAATAGGTGAAGTTCTGGGAAAGCTCGAAGTTCTTTTCGGCAAGATTCAGGTTTTCCGAAATGCTCTGGCGCACCACATTGAGGGAGGCGAAGGCCCAGCAGCGCAGGCTTTCTCCCTGGTCGGTCACCCCCTCGTCCCACACATCCACCGAGAAGGTGAAGGGCAGGCGGCGGGGCACATCCACATCCATCACCCCCAGCAGCGGGCCGTTTTTGGTGATGGCCCTGGCGGCCTGGTGGCCGCTTTCATCGGACTCCCAGGCGGCGCGGCAGCGATCCAAAAAGTCTTTTGTGATGCAGTTTTCCAAGGATATCTCCTCCTTCATTACAGTGGATAGGATTGAAACCAGGCGATCACATCGTCAATATAGCTGGTGCCTTTCAAGGAGTGATCGGCGCCGGGATAGACGATCAGCTTGTGGACTTTGTTTGCCTTGGATAAGGCGGCGTCCATGTCATAGGCCTGCTGGGGAACCACCCGCCAGTCGTCGGTGCCCTGACAGATGAGGATGGGCGGGATGATCTTTTCCGGCCAGCATACCGCCGAGCGGGCCTGGAAGGCCTCCGGCTTTTCCGCGGGGGAGCCGCCCACCAGTTCGTGAAAGACCTGCTTCATGCTGTCCTCCCGGGTGCGGTACATGGTAAAGCAGTCGGCCAGGCCCGCACCAATGGCGGCGGCCCGGATGCGCTTGTCCCGGGCGCAGCACAGATAGGTCATCATGCCGCCACGGGAATGGCCCAGCATATAGATGCCTTCGTGGCGGGTAAAGGGCAGAGCCAGGGCGATGTCGGTGAGAGTGATCACATCATCCACATCGGCGCCGCCGAATTCCTCCTGGCCGGTGCCGCCGCAGTTGCCCCGGTACTGGCTGCCCAGGGCCACATAACCCCGCTGGGCCAGACGGCACAGCATCCGGGGATGCAAAACGCCGAATTCCCGGTTGCCGCCCCGATTGAACAAGATAGCGGGCAAGGCCCCGTCCATCGTTTCCGGAAGGGCCAGATACCCCATCACCCGACAGTCTCCGCTTTGATAGCAAAGGGAAAACAGACGGATGTGCTCTCCATATTCCGGTGGACATTCTTCCTCATTGACCTGGAGTATTCCAGGGGTCTGCTGGATGGCGGTCAAAATGTCCATAACAATCCCCCTTTTGCAAAATTCGTCTTATAATGTTATATGATGTTAATAATCCTAGCATGATGAATAGATGCTGTCAATAAACACCACACAAAATCGTAGAAATTGGCGAAAAATATCGTGAATTTTTAGACAAATTGACAAAAGGAAACAGTCTTCTCAGGAATCAGCGGTATTCCAACACACTGCCGCTGCCGATGGGGCGCACCGGCACAGCCTGGTGGATGCGGCAGCGGGAGGGAAAATCGGTGCAGTGGCAGGGGGTAATGTGGGAAAGGCCCAGCTGGGAGAGATAGTTCACCGTTTTGTCCATTCGTTCTTCGGTGGGATGGAGCAGATGGAAGCCGCCCACAATATCCTGGACTTTGCTTTTTCCGGTGATGGCCTTGGCGGCCTCCACCGTGTTGCAGATGCCGGCGTGGGCACAGCCGGAGAGAATCACCAGGCCTTCTTCGCCGTCGAAGACCAGGGAGGTGTCGTCCAGCAGTTTGTCCTCTTCCCAATCCCCATTCAGTTTGGTGACCACCTTGGAGTGGGTGTTTTCAAACTCCAGCACCCGGGGGATCTGCCCCAGGAAGGTGAGATGAGGGGTGAGGGCATAGGAGCCGGAGACCGGAATGATATTGAAATAGCCTTCCAGCAGTTCCGGGCTGAGCACATTGCCCATGTTCTTTCCGTTCAGGCACTTGGGGCACAGGGCGTTGGGATGAAGAATCAGGTCCACCTTCTTTTCCACCTGGCGGGCTTTGTAGTATTCCATCAGGTGATACAGGCCGCCCATGTGGTCGTCGTGGCCGTGGGAAAAGACAATGGCGTCCAGATCGGTGAGATCGATGCCCAGGATCTGGGCATTTTTCAGGAACAGGTCGCTGAAGCCGGTGTCGAAGAGGATCTTTTTGTCCCCTTCTTCCACATAAAAGCTGAGGGCCGGTTCCCCTTGGAAGTTAATTCCCACCAGGGTGTCGTTGTCCACCAAAACAGTGACTTTCATCATGGTTCCTCCTTTGAATAAAAGTTCAATATAGCGAATAAAATCGGTAATAGGATAGCACATACATTGATAAACTTCGAATTGTTTTTTCAAATAAATGTAAATAATATTATTTTTTTTTTCGATAGATCAAAACAATGGCAAAGACCCCTTGCAAAAGACGGC
This sequence comes from Ruminococcaceae bacterium AM07-15, assembly GCA_003477405.1. Taxonomy (GTDB): domain Bacteria; phylum Bacillota; class Clostridia; order Oscillospirales; family Butyricicoccaceae; genus Pseudobutyricicoccus. The sequence continues at coordinate 52,148 of QUDE01000007.1, read as the reverse complement.
GGTTTGGCGCATGATAGAGGCAAGAAGAATAATGTCACAGACTATAAAGGGAAAGGATGAAGGTGCAATGGAAGAAAAATGGACACAGACGGCCAAGGAACTGGAAGGCGTGCTTCAGGAGATGAGCCGTACCATCCATCAAAACCCGGAACTGGGGTTTGAAGAGCACAAGGCCCAGGCCCTGTGTACCGACCTTTTGGAAAAAGAGGGGTTTTCGGTGGAAAAGGGGACAGGAGGCATTGAAACCGCCTTCAAGGCCCGGTTCCCCTTGGGCAACGGTCAAGGTCCCCGGGTGGCCTTTCTGGCGGAATATGACTGTCTGCCCGGTTTGGGCCACGCCTGCGGCCACAATCTCATCGCCGGAGCGGCAGTAGGGGCCGGTATTCTGCTGCGCCGTCTGGCCGGGGATGTAAACGGAGAAGTGGTTGTTATGGGCACCCCCGCGGAAGAAGGGGGCGGCGGCAAGGTCATCATGCTGGAAAATGGGGCCTTTGACGATGTGGGCTATGCCATCATGATGCACCCCTCCACCGAGAACCTGGTGGGCCGGGGCGGCCGGGCCACGGTGAAGTTCGACATCGCTTTCCACGGAAAAGGCTGTCACTCCGCCGGACCGGAAAAGGGAATCAACGCTCTGAATGCAGTGATTCTGCTCTTTAACGCCATTGACAATCTGCGGCCGCTGCTGCCCACCGATACCAATATCAACGGTGTCATTCTGGATGGGGGCAAGGCCTGCAATGTGATCCCCGATTATGCCCATGCCCAGTTCAGCGTCCGGGTGCGCACCCAGGCCGAAGGGGAAGTGGTGATGGAGCATCTGCGCCGGGTGATCCAGGGCGTGGAGCAGCTCACCGGCGCCCGGGCGGAGTATGTGCTGGAGCCGGGGTATGCCGAGCGGTATCCTAATGACCACATCGAGCGGGAGATCCAGAAGACCCTGGAAGAGCTGGGAGAAGAGGTGGAACGGGCGCCGCTGATGGGCCGTTATGGCTCTTCGGATATCGGCAATGTGACGCTGAAAATGCCGGCAGTGCACACCTATTTTAAGATCGCTCCCAAGGGTGTGGCCAGTCACACACCGGAGTTTGAGAAGGCATCCGATACCCCCTATGCCTATGAGCAGATGATGAAGGCCGCCCTGGCCATGGCCCGGGCCGGAAGCCGTATTCTGTCCGATGAGGAGTTCCGCAGCCAGGTGGATGAGGAATTTGCTCAGCAGGTCAAAGCCCGGGAAGAAGCCAAAAAACAGGCATAGATCCGCGAAAACAGAAAAAGCCCCCGCTTCATGGGAATGTTTACATGAAGCGGGGGCGTTCTTTTCTTCTTACAGAGGTTCGTTGTCCTCTTCCTCTTCTTCGGACTGAGCGTCTTCTTCCTCGTCTTCGTCCTCAGGACGGACAAAGTCATCTTCGTCCAGGTCTTCCGAGGGCTGCACCGCTCCGGCGGCGGGGTGGACGGGGATCACATAATCCTCCGGATCGGGCTCTTCCATGGGAGGCACAGAGTGGCCCGGCTCCTGACGGATCATTTCATTCAGCTCGTCATTCTGACAGCGGATCATCTGCCAAAGCTTGGCCCCGGCCAGGGCCAGGCCGGCGGAAGCGGCGGCAAACAAAGCGAATTTGGTTTTCTTTTTCATAACCGTTCCTCCTCGGTCAGCAAGGTAAAATTATCACATCAGCGGGGCGAACATTCGCAGAAGAGCCCGGCCCGTCTTGATATACCAGGGTGCCCGGCGGCAGTCGGCCAGAGAGATGATCTGGCACCGGCGCAGAGTCTTGGTAAAATCATCCCGCACATCTTCCACCGTGTCGGTGCCGTAAAGCAGCACACCGCATTCAAAGTGGAGATACAGGCTGCGGTAATCCATGTTGATGGTACCCACCACACACCACCGGTCATCCACCACAATGGTTTTGGCATGGTTGAAACCGGGGGTGTATTCATAGATCCGCACCCCGGCCTGAAGCAGCGTGGTATAGTTGGCCCGGGTGACGGCGTGGACATACCATTTGTCCGGAATATGGGGAGTGATGATGCGCACATCCACGCCCCGCTTGGCCGCCGCCGTCAGGGCGGTGACCGTTTCGTTGTCGATGATCAGATAGGGAGTGTTGATATAAAGATACCGGTTGGCACTGTTGATCAGGTGGAGATAGACGGTCTCCGATACCGGCTCCCCATCCAGAGGGTTGTCGGCAAAGGGCTGGACGATGCCGCCGGAGTGGACTTCGGGAAAGACGGGGAAAAAGGACATGATGTCCTCTTTGCTGCCCCGCAGGTAATTCCACATGGAAAGAAAGATCACTGTCAGGTTCCAGGCCCCGGGGCCTTGGATCAGAATGGCGTTGTCTTTCCAGTGGCCGTATTTTTTCCGGGCGTTGATGTATTCGTCCGCCAGATTGATGCCGCCGGTGAAGGCGGTGTGACCGTCAACCACCAAAATCTTCCGGTGATCCCGGTGGTTGAAATGGGAATTGAGCACCGGCAGGAAGGGATTGAACACACAGCAGCGGATGCCCATCTGCTCCAGAGTGAGATCGTACCGGTAAGGCAGGGTCATCACACAGCCCAGATCGTCATAGATCAGGCGCACATCCACCCCTTGGGCCGCCTTTTGCCGCAGAATCTCCAGAATCTCGCCCCACATTTTTCCGTCTTCCACAATGAAATACTCCAGGAAGATATAGTGCTGGGCTTTTCGCAGCTGGGCCTTCATGTTTTCAAAGGCCAGCTCGCCCAGGGCGAAATATTTGGTGTGGGTGTTTTCACACGGAGGACAGTAGGCGTATTTCTGCACATAGCGCATCAGTCCGGCGGCGGAGGGGGCCCGGGTCTTGACCCGCTGGATCAAGGGGTCGTTGTTCCGCAGGCTGTTGGCCATCTGCCTTTGCACCGATTGCATCTTCTGCCGGCTCCACCGGCCCATGTGGTTGCCGCCCAGCAGCAGGTAAAACAGCCCACCGAACACCGGGAACAGCAAAATGGGCACGATCCAGGCGATTTTGTACGCCGGATTGCTCTGGCCGTTGACGATGATGAGCACCACGATCAGACTGATGACCAGGGATAGGGCATAAAAATAGACGAAATAGCTGCCGAAAGACAGAAGAACCGTGGCCAGAAATACCGCCTGGACCAGAATGGATACGCCCACCAGGGTTACCCGCATGGTGAGCAGCTTCAGCAGCTTTTTCAGCAGGTTTTTTAAGATAACGCCCCACCTCCTTTGGCGGCCTGACGCTTTTTCTCGAAAAAAGGTCGAATGTATCATAACACACCGGGGGAGGGGAAAAAGCAATAGATTGTAAATTCTCCCTCCCCCACAGGTTGGTTACTTGGTCACTGGCAGAGCTTCTGGAGAACCGCCTTGAGCAGGTCATAGGTGCGGGCAAAGGAATCCAGCTCCATATGCTCTTCGGGGGAATGGGCTCCTTCGCTGTTGCAGCTCATGGTCACCATGTCCACACCGGGCATTCTCTTTTGGAAAATGCCGCATTCCAGTCCGCCGTGGGTGGCCACCACTTTTCCCTCTTTTCCGGTGAGGGCCTTGTAGCAGTCCAGCACGGTCTGGCGGATGGGGGAGTTCTTTTCGATCTCCCAGGATTCGTAGTCGTCGTGATGGCGTACCGACGCTCCCAGAAGATCGCCCAGAATATCCAGACGGGCGGCCATATCCTGACGGTAGGCGTCGTTGCTGCTGCGCATGGAGACGATGCACTTGCATTCCGTTTCACTGGTGTGCACACTGGCGAAATTCTCCGAAGCCACCACCCGGTCGTTCATGGTCAGGTCCCGCAGCTGGGGTCCGCAGGGCAACATCACCATCAGGCGCATTATCTGGCGGCTCTGCTCCAGGGAAGCGGCCTGGTATGTTCCGGCCGGTTCTGTTGCGATTTCCACCCGGAAATCCTTATCGGCGGGCATCAGCTGGGAACGGATTTCTTCTTCGGTCTGCTTGACCAGAGCCTGGGCCCCATCCAGCTTGTCCTGAGGCACGAGCAGCACAGCATCGCATTCCCGGGGAATGGCGTTGTCCTTGTCGCCGCCCTGGCAGGACTGGACCCGGCACTCCATTTCTTCCATCAGACGGCGGAAAAGGCGGCCCATGAGCACATTGGCATTGCCCAGCCCCATGTGGATCAGTCCGCCGGAGTGGCCGCCGGACAGACCGCGGATGGCCAGACGGAGCAGAGCCCCATTTCCCTCTTCCATGGTCAGGGGCAGGGTGAAGTCGGTGACCTGACCGCCGGCGCTGCCGCAGCAGAACACACCTTCCGGGCCGCAGTCCAGATTGATGAGACGGCGGGACTGGAGACGGCTGTAATCCAGGTTGTGAGCGCCGATGAGCCCCACTTCTTCCGAAGCGGTGAAGACGCATTCCAAAGGAGGATGCACCAGGGTACGGTCTTGCAGAATGGACATCATCCAGGCAACGGCTACGCCGTTGTCGGCGCCCAGGGTGGTGCCTTTGGCCCGCAGGATATTGCCTTCCACCACCAACTGGATGGGATCTTTCAAAAAGTCATGGTCCACATCCCGGTTCTTTTCGCACACCATGTCGGTGTGGCCCTGAAGCATCAGGGGAGGCAGATTTTCACAGCCCTGAGAGCCGGGCTTTGTGATGCACACATTGAAGTGTTCGTCCCGCCAGGCTTCCAGCCCCTGCTCCTTGGCAAAGTCCAGCAGGTACTGGCTGATGGCTTCCTCATTTCCCGAGCCACGGGGGATGCGGCTGATCTCCTCAAAATACCGGAGCGCCATTTTGGGCTCCCGGCCTTCCAGCAGATATTCCATGGTATTTCCTCCTCTATTTTGTGTTAAACCAAAGGGACAGGCCCTTTTTTCCATTATATAAAAAAAACCGTTTCTTGTCCACGCTTTCCCCTCTTGACAAAAGGGAGAAGTTCGCATAAAATATCAACTGTACTAACACACATAATACAGATAACACACCTTGGGAAAGGAGGGTACGGATTGATCACCATAGACTATAAAGACCGGCGGCCCATCTATGAGCAGATCGTCAGCAGCATAGAAGATCTGGCAGTGCGCGGGGTGCTGGAGCCGGACAGTCAGCTGCCATCGGTGCGGCAGCTGGCGGTGGAGCTTTCCATCAACCCCAACACCATCCAGCGGGCCTATTCTCAGCTGGAAAAGACCGGGGTGATCTATTCGGTCAAAGGCAAGGGGAATTTTGTGGCGGCCGATCCCAAACGGCTGCGGGAGGAAAAAATGGAACAGATCTTGCAGGAGATGGAGAAGCTGCTGCGTCAGGCTCTGGCCCTGGGTGTCGGACGGGAGCGAATGGAAAACTGGCTGCACAGCCTGCTGGAGAAGGAAGAAGGAGGGAACAAGGCATGATAACGGCCACCGATGTAACCAAGCGTTTCGGCAATATCCTGGCGGTGGACGCCGTGACGGCCGAGATCCGGGAAGGCAGCGTTTTTGGGCTGATCGGCTCCAACGGCGCCGGAAAATCCACCTTTTTGCGTATGGTCGCAGGTATTCTCCGGCCGGACAGCGGCAGTCTGATGGCCGATGGCATGGAGATCTATGAAAACCCCCAGGTGAAAGGGCGGATCTTCTATATTTCCGACGAACAGTACTTTTATTCCAACGCCACCCCTCGGGAGCTGCGGGATTTTTATGCCGGCATCTATCCGGGCTTTGACAAAGGCCGGTTCCAGACTTTGATGAAGGGCTTCGACCTTCAGATGGAGAGGAAGATCAACACCTTTTCCAAGGGCATGAAAAAACAGGTGTCTGTGATCTGCGGCATTTGTTCCGGGGCGGACTATCTTCTGTGCGACGAGACCTTTGACGGACTGGACCCGGTGGCCCGGCAAGCGGTCAAGAGCCTTCTGGCCGGAGAGGTGGCCGAGCGGAACATGACCCCGGTGATCGCTTCCCACAACTTGCGGGAGCTGGAGGACATCTGCGATCATGTAGGCCTTCTGCATCGGGGTGGCATTTTGTTCAGCCGGGATCTGGAGGACATGAAATTGGGCATCCACAAGCTTCAGTGTGTGTTCCAGGAGCCGGTGGAGCGGGGGGACTTTGCGCCCCTGGAAGTGATGAGTTTTGACAAGCGGGGAAGTCTTTTTACCATTACGGCCCGCTCGTCCCGGGAGGAACTGGAGGAGAAAGTCCAGTCCATGGGCCCGGTATTTTACGAAGTGCTCCCCCTGTCTTTGGAGGAGATCTTTATCAGCGAAACGGAGGTGCAGGGCTATGACATCAAAAAGCTTCTGTTCTAAGGAAGAATCCCGGCTGCTGCGGATGATGACAAAGGAAAAAATGCGCCGCAGCCTGTGGGCCATCAGCCTGTGTACCCTGGCCTTTTTCTTCATGCTCACGGTACCCACCATCATGGGAGTGCAGCAGGGGCTGGAGCGGCGGCAGCTAGACCCCCAGGCCATGGAATCCATCTATTCCATGCTGAGTACCATCGTGGGCCGGCACAATGTGTTTGTCACCCTGGCCACCGTGGCCATGGCCGTGCTTCTGGCGGCCGTCAGTTTCCGCTATATGCACAACAAAAAGCAGGTGGACTTTTACCACAGCCTTCCCATTCGCCGTCCCTGGCTTTTTTTGGCCAATTTCCTGGCGGGGCTGTTTGGGTTCCTATTTGCCTATCTGCTCAACCTGGTGTTGTCTCTGGGCATCATCTTCTGTTCCGGCTTCGGTAAGGCGCTCAGCGGACCGCAGGTGCTGGGAACCATGGCGCTGCACCTGGTGTTTTTCCTGGCGGTTTATGCCCTTTCCATTGCAGCCCACCAGCTGGCGGGCACCACGGCCACCGGACTTCTTTGCAACGGGTTTTTGCTGGCATTGTTCCCGGCGGCCCTGGGGCTGACCATCGTCTATGGTCAGCTGCTGTACCGCCATTGGTATCTGCCCGATGAGATCTTCAATCGCATGGGGCAGTGGCTTTCCCCTTTGTGGAGCTACTTTACCATGTCTTTTTCCTACAACGATTCCATCCGGGTAGGAATGGTGGTTTATTGGCTTCTGTGGGCACTGGTGCTGGCAGGCCTGGGAATGTTCCTCTATACCCGCCGTCCTTCGGAGAGCGCGGGAAAAGCCGTGGCGTTTTCCCGACCGGCCGCTGTGCTCAAATATATCGCCGTTATTCTGTGCACCTTGGCCGGGGGCGTGCTCTTCCGTGTGATCGGTGTGGGCCTGGGCTGGCAGATCTTCGGCTTTTTCTGCGGCGGGATCATTTCCCACTGTGTGCTGGAGGTCATCTACAACCTGGACTTCAAAAAGATCTTCTGCCACATCAAGGGCCTGGGAATCTGCGGGGTGTGCTTTGCCGCCCTGTACACTGCCTGCCATATGGATCTTTTTGGATATGACAAGTTCCTGCCCACGGCGGATCAGGTGAAGGCCGTGAGCCTGATGAGCAATGAGAATGAGGACTATGTGCTGAGTGTGGATGAAACCCAGCTGGACACTCTGTACCGGCAGACCTATCGCCAGCCGGAGAACATTAAGGCCGCTTTGGAGCTGTGTGCTTCCGCCATTGAACCGGCCTCGGAGGAAAGAGGATGGGATGGAGCCCGAATCTGGGTCTGTTATCAGATGAACAGCGGCCGGAAGGTCTACCGCAGCTACTTTGCCCCCTCCCGGGAGGCATTTTTGGAACAATGGGCCGTCCTTTATGACAGCCGGGAGTACAAAGAAAATTACTACCCCATCTTCCAGGTGAAGGACAATGAACTGCAAAGCGTAGGCTGCTGGCAGGGCGAAGGGGATTATACCGGCTTTGTGCGGAAGCAGGAGCAGGCGGCTGCGCTGGCCGAGGTTCTGCGGGAAGAGACTTTGAGCCTCACTGTGGAGCAGCTGAAGCATCAGGCGCCGGTGGCGATCCTGGAATGGGGAAACGATCCCGATTACGGAAAAGAAGGCAATTACAGCCACATGGTCACCCAGATGCCGGTGTACCCCTCCATGGAAAAGACGCTGGCCCTTATGGAAGAGTACGGCATCTATCAGCCGGGGGCCGTGCTGAATCTGGATGAGGTCCAGGGCGTATGGCTGTGGAGCTGGGATAAGGAAGGCGCTCATACTTTGGATCTGGAAGAGGATATTGTCATTGCTAACACCCAGGTCAGCGGCGATGGGGATGTGTATATCAACGACAAAGAGCTGATCGCCCGGATGCTGGAAAAGGCAGTCCTTACCGATCTGGCCGAAAAGAACCCCTATTTTGAAGAGGATTCTGTGCGGGCCCGGTTTGTTTTGGATGAAAACATGGGTTACAGTGTGGACTGTGTGTTTCCCGCAGGAGAGTTTCCTCTGCAAAAGAAGTAAATAAGGCTGAAAACAAAAAAACGCAGGCATGTGCCTGCGTTTTTTGTTGTCTATTTATTTGATTCCAGCCAAACGAAGGATCACATGGCCGGCGATCATCAGCCCGGCCACCGAAGGGACAAAGGACAGGCTGCCGGGGGTCTGACGGCGGCCCGGCGGAGGAGCCTCTCCGCCGGAGAGGGGAGTCAGGGGCTTTTCATCGGACCAGAGCACCTCCAGATGGAAGATGCCCCGGGCTTTCAGTTCCCTACGCATCACCCGGGCCAGAGGGCACACCGAAGTCTCGCCGATATCCCCGATGCGGAAGCGGGAGGGGTCCAGCTTGTTCCCCGTGCCCATGGAGGCGATGAGGGGCACCCCGGCCCGTTGGGCTTCCTCAGCCAGAAGCAGCTTGGAACTCACCGTGTCGATGGCGTCCACAATGTAGTCGTATTCGGTCATCTGGATCTGATCCCGGGTCTCCGGTCCATAAAACAGGCACAGGGCTTCCACCTGGCACTGAGGATTGATGTCCTGGATACGGCGGGCCATTACCTGGGTCTTTTTCTGGCCCAGGGTGCTATGAAGAGCCGCCAGCTGACGGTTGCAGTTGCTCAGGGCCACTTCGTCCGGGTCTATGAGGGTGATGCGCCCCACTCCGGCCCGGGCCAGGGCCTCGGCCACATAGGAGCCTACGCCGCCCACGCCAAAGAGCAAAACGGCGGATTGTTCCAATTTCTTTTGGGATTCCTCCCCCAGCAGAAGTATCTGGCGGGAAAAGGGAAGATCGGTCATAGCAAAAGCCCTCCCGAGTGTTTTTCTTTTTATGATACCCCATTTTCAGGGGAAAAGGCAAGGTTTACCCGGTCACTTCCCACTCCTTGGCCCGGAACCAAAGGGATGTCATATATTGTATATTTTTTAACGAAAATTTTTTTTGAAAAAAGACTTAATTTCCCTTTTCGGGTGCCGATAAACATAGTGTACGGAAAAAGAAGAACATGAGGATAGGCTGTTACAAGTTGCATACAATCTGTAACAAACAGCGCCAAGGAGGGCTTTTTTATGCTGACACTGGGTCTCCGTTCGGGAGAATACATCGTCATTGGGGATAACATCGTCATCAAGGCAGTGCAGCTGGACAATCAGGTGCAGCTGGCCATTGATGCCCCCCGGGATATGGCTATTCTGCGGGAAGCGGTGTATGAACAGACCCATCCCACACCGGAGTGCATTGTCCGCCTGCAGGAGCGGGATCGGAAAAAGCGCTCCAAAGCCAAAGCAGCCGCTCAGGCTGAATGATTTCTGATTTCTTCCGTCTCGCCGTCCGGTACCAACGGCGGGATGGCTGAAATAAATCGTGCGGGGGGAAGGATACCCCCGGTTACACACTAATAGGAGGAAAAAATTATGCGCATTCAACACAACATCATGGCGATGAACGCCTACCGGAATTATTCCAACAACACCAGCGCTCTGAGTAAGAACCTGGAAAAGCTGTCTTCCGGCTACAAGATCAACCGCGCCGGTGACGACGCTGCCGGTCTGGCCATTTCTGAGAAGATGCGCGCCCAGATCACCGGTCTGGATGTGGCTCAGAAGAACGCCAAGGACGGTATTTCTCTGGTGCAGACCGCTGAAGGCGCTCTGACCGAAGTCCATGATATGCTCAACCGTATGGTGGAGCTGGCCGACCAGTCCGCCAACGGCACCTATGACGGCACCGACCGTGTTCAGCTGCAGAAGGAAGTTACCGAGCTGAAGAAGGAGATCAACCGCATCGCTGACTCCGCCAACTTCAACGGCATCAACCTGCTGGATGGCTCTCTGTCCGCTGAGGGAAAAGTGGGCGGCGCAGGTGGCGCAGGTGGCGCAGTGTCTCTGGAAACCGAGCTGAGCGGTGCGGAACTGATTGTCAAGGATGTAGCCGCCACTAAGGGAAGCTATAAGAGCACCGCCTTTACCGACGGAGCTATCAAGAATGGCGAGACGATGGAGTTCACCATCACCCTGAACAACGGCAAGAATATCACCGTCTCCCTGACGGCTCAGGACAACACCGACGGCACTGCCGGCGGCAAGCTGGTGGGCGCAGACGGCACCGTGTACGGCACCTATGTAGCTGGTGGTGCTACCGGCCCCACCAAAGAGGAACTGGCTAAGGCGATGACCGCCGCTTTGAAGGACAGCGCCATCGGTGACGACTTTAAGGTAGTGGACAATGGCAACGGCAGCTTTACCCTGAACAATAAGGTGGCTGGTGCGGATGCCCCCCAGATTTTGAAGGATTTCAATGTTACCATCAAGAATGCGGATGGCACTGAGAAGTCTCAGGCCACCAATGCCCTGGATGTTACCTCCAAGAAGGGCGAGGATGCCTATCAGACTATCGATGCCGACCAGCTGCAGGAGTATGACGGTACAGACAACACCGTTCTGACCATCAACGGCAAAAAGTTTGCCATTCTGGTTCAGGATGGCACAGCTGCCACCGACAAGCTGATGAAGCAGGCTAAGGAAGCCGGTCTGGAACTCATCATGGTGGCAGACAAGGCTGTTACCAATGGTGGTGATCCTGATGGCAATTTGCATCTGGGTGCATATGATACGACAGATACTAACAGTGGCCCCAATAAGACCGAGGAACAGGCTGCTGCGAAAGCGCAGGGCGAAACCCTTGCTGCTGCATTGGGCAAGGCACTGGGTTATAATGTAAGCTTTGTCGAGGCGAGCGACTCCGATTCCGATAATACGAACGATGTGAAAGCTCACTTTGCCTTTAAGAAGGATACCACCATTGATCCCGGCGCAAAGGTAGGCGGCGGTCTGACCCTGCAAATCGGCGACACTTCCGACAGCTTCAACCAGCTGAATGTCACCATCAACGATTGCCACACCTCTTCCATGGGCATCGACGCCATCGATATCTCCGATCAGAAGGGCGCCCAGGCCGCTGTGGATGTGATTAAAGAGGCCATCAACTATGTGTCCGATGTGCGCGGTACTCTGGGCGCTACCCAGAACCGTCTGGATCACACCATCAACAACCTGAGCGTCATGGAAGAGAACATCCAGGACGCCGAGTCCACCATCCGCGACACCGATGTGGCCGACGAGATGATGGCTTATACCAAGAACAACATCCTGATCCAGTCCGCTCAGGCTATGCTGGCTCAGGCCAACCAGGTTCCTCAGGGCGTGCTGCAGCTGCTGCAGTAATTCCTTCTGGAATACCTCAGGCAATTACACCACAATGGAAAAGGCCGGTTCTTTGGAACCGGCCTTTTCGCTGAATAAAGGAGCATTTCCATGGAACCTATCCCAGTGAAAACCCGTCTCTATCCCGCCTATGTTCCCAAGTTCCGCTGCATTGCTCAGGACTGCCGGAACGATTGCTGCCATGATTGGAACATCTTTTTCAGCAAAAAGGATTATCTGAAAATCAAACGGGCGGAAAAATCTCCTCAGCTGGAGCAGCTGACAGCCCAGGCCATGGGACGCATTCCCGATGGGGAACGCACCGAAGACCGATATGGGGAATTCCATACCCATGAAGGGGCTTGTCCTTTCCAAAATGAGGAGGGGCTGTGCCGTCTTCAGTTGGAGCTGGGAGAAGGTGCCTTGCCCCATGTCTGCCGCACATTCCCTCGATTGCACAGATTTACCCCCATGGGACGGCAGGAGGCCCTTTCCACCGGCTGTGAAGCGGTGGTGCAGCTTTTGTGGGATGCACCGGAGGGCCTGGATTTTGTGGAAGATCCTCTGGAGAAGCAGCAGTGGAAGGGATTGCAAGATGTGGGAAGATATCGTCAATACCCCATCTTTCATTCGGCGGTCATCGATATTCTCCAGGCCCGGCAGTTTTCCATCCCCCGCCGCCTGCTGATCCTGGGCCTGATGCTGGAAAAGGCCGCAAAGGAATGGGATAGCCTGGATGCCGCCCGCTGGCAGAGTCAGGTGGAGCTGCTGTTGGGAGACCCTTCCCTCACAGAGTCGTTGGAGCAGCTGCCCGGCAATCAGAAGGCTTTTCTGGCGGAAAATATGCGCACCGCCGCCCTGATTGCCGCAGGAGAGGGAAGCTTTCTGCTGAAAACTTTGGAGCAAAGCGGAGCATTCTTCAATAGCGGCACAGACGCAGCACCCCATGTGCTTTTCCAGGAAACCTTCTTTGAAGAAGCGTCCCAGGCTTTCCGGGAAACCTTTGGGGATATCGATTATTTCTTTGAAAATCTGTTGGTGAATACCGCTTTTCTCACTGCCGTGCCCTCTTTGACCGACCCGGAGCAGCTTTGGAAAAGCTATGTGTCCCTTTGCGGCACTTATAGTTTCTTCCGCTTCCTTACCGTTTTGTGTTGCGGCAAGGAACCGACGAAAGAAAAGCTCTTCCAGGGCGTGGTGCTGGCCAGCCGGGCTTTGCTTCACAATAAAGACCGCCAGGCCCGCCTGCGGGATCAATTCTTCCAGACAGGCAGCCAGACCTTGGCTCATATGGCCGTGCTGGTGAAAGAATAACGATAAAAAGAAAACCTGGTGTGGAATTCCACACCAGGTTTTTTGTTTTTTTACAGGGACTGGAGGATGGTCTGATAGATCTTCTGAGACAGTGCCTCTCCTTCTTCCACCATCTTCTGGCCCCGGGTTTTGTAATCCTCCGCCATGGCGGCGTCTTTCAAAGAGCCCAGGTTGATGCACACATTCAGCCAGGCCCCCTTCATGGCGCAGCCCAGGTTGAGGGCGGCTACGCCCAGATCGCTGGCGGCGTTCTGGTTGAATTTGCCTTCCATCTTGTCCACCAGGTGCAGCACCTCCAGGCACAGCTCCATGGTTTCAAAGGGAACCTTGGTGGATTCCACCATGCCCTCGGCGATCTTCTGGCTCCGGGCGGCTTTTTCCTCCGGGGTTTCCTTGGGCATCTTGAAGGCGGCAGAAACCAGGTTGAACGCGTCGGTGTCCTTGTCGATGGACAGAATCAGCTTTTCATACAGAGCCTGGGCCTGGGGAATGATCTCGGCCATCAGCTCGTCAAACTCGGCGTATTTCTTCTTGCCCTGGGTCAGGCGGCACACCATGGCGCACAGCGCAGCCCCGTTGGCTCCGCACAGGGCGCTGACACTGCCGCCGCCAGGGGCGGGAGCATCGGAACCCAGCACATCCACAAAATCCTTGATGGTCAGTTCAGCCAGTTTCATAAGGCGTTATCCTTTCTCGTGGGCCACCCGGCCCTTTTTGATGACGGTGCGGCACAGGTTGGAGCCGAACCGGTAGAGGATCATATCCAGATCGGGGGCGTCCCAGATCACCAGGTCGCCCTGTTTGCCCGCTTCCACAGTACCCACTTTGTCTCCCATTCCCACTGAACAGGCGGCGTTGAGGGTGACGGCGCACAGAACCTCTTCCGGCTTCAGCTTGTAGCGCAGCAGCCCCAGATTCATGGCAAAGGGCAGGTTGAGAGAGGGGCAGGAGCCGGGGTTGAAATCCGAAGCGATGACCACCGGAATACCCAGTTCCACCATGCGCCGGGCCGGAGCAAAGGTCTTGTCCAGATAGAAGGAGGTGGCGGGGAGCAGATCGGCGATGACCCCGCCCTTGGCCATGGCCTGCATCCCCTCTTCGTTGGAGGCGATCAGGTGCTCGGCGGAAAGGGCGCCCACTTCGGCGCTCAGCTGGGCGCCGCCGATGGCGTCGATCTCGTCGGCATGGATGCGGGGCACAAGGCCCAGGGCCTTACCGGCCATGAGCACTTTCCGGGACTGGGGCACATCAAAGGCTCCGGTCTCGCAGAACACATCGCAGCACCGGGCCAGCTTTTCCTCTGCCACAGCGGGGAGAATTTTGTCCACCAGCAGATCCACATAACCGCCGGGATCTTCTTTGTATTCCTCCGGCACGGCATGTGCGCCCAGGAAGGTGGCGTCGATGTCCATGGGATGGGTCTCCTGGAGCTTTTTGATCACCCGCAGCTGTTTCAGCTCGTTTTCCAGATCCAGGCCATAACCGCTTTTGATCTCGCAGGAGGTGACGCCCATGGAGAGCATTTCATTCAGAAAGCCCTCAGAACGCTGGAGGAGCTCTTCCTCGCTGGCCTCTCTGGTGTGACGCACCGTGCTCAGGATGCCGCCGCCCATCCGCAGGATGTCCAGATATCCGGCCCCCGCCAGCTTGAGAGGAATCTCATGCTGCCGCCAGCCGCCAAAGACCAGGTGGGTGTGGGCATCGATCAGGCCGGGGGTGACCAGGCTCCCCTTGGCGTCGATCACCTGGGCCCCCTGGGCCTTTTCCATGGGGAAATCGGCCTGGCTTCCGGCATAGGTGATGATGCCGTCCTCCATCAGCACGCAGGCCTCTGGGATCTTCTCCATCTGTCCCTGCATCTCACCGGCATGGACAGAGGAGCCCAGGGGCGTGCACAGCAGACCAATATTCTGTACCAGTGTTTTTTCCATAGAAAATCACCCTTAGAGGATGTGGTTTTCCAGCACCTGCTTGGAAAAGTCGAAGTCCTCGATCTGCATATAGTATTCGGCAGAGTCGATGAGGGCTTTCATGGGGGTCAGACCGATGATCTCGGTGCCCACCACATGGACGCCCCAACGGGCGGCCTCGGCCTTGACCAGCTCCAGTACGCGATAGAGAGGGGTGCGGTTGAAGTCGGTCATGTTGATGGAGACCTGGGCGATGTTCCGGTCCTCCAGCATGACGCCCAGGGCCTTGACGCAGTCAAAGCCGCCGGAGCTGCGGCGGATGATCTTGCCGATCTTGCTGGCGATGCTTACATCGGAAGTGCTCAGGTTGATGTTGAAGGCCACCAGAGGCATCCGGGCGCCCACGGCCACCACGCCTGCGGTGGGATGGATCTTCCGACCGCCGAAATCGGGCTCCCACTCTTCCTGCTGCACCTTTTCCGCCATGCCTTCGAACTGGCCCTTGCGGATCTTGGCCAGATTGACACGGTGGGGAGCGCTGGCAGAATCCTCATAGAGGAACACCGGCAGACCGAAGCTGTCGGAGATCTTCTGGCCTACTTCCTTGCTGATGGCGATGGCTTCTTCTTTTGTCACATCCTTGATGGGAATGAAGGGGATGACATCCACAGCGCCCATGCGGGGATGCTCGCCTTCGTGCTTGGTCAGGTCGATCAGCTCCACTGCCTTACCGGCCAGGTCGATGGCGCACTGGGCCACGGCGGAGGGCTCGCCCAGGAAGGTGATGACGGTGCGGTTATGGCTGGGGTCGGAGGAATAGTCCAGCAGGGCTACGCCAGGGGTGTGGCGCACCACATCCACAACTGCTTCGATCACTTCGGTGCGGCGGCCTTCGCTGATATTGGGGACGCATTCCAAAATTTTAGCCATGGTGATTGTTCTCCTTTTTCTATATGTCTCTGAAATAGTGGCAGACCGGGGTTTGGGGCGGAAATTTTCCGCCCCAAACCAGGGAAAGATGATTATTTGCTTTCTTTGATGACCCGCTCCACAAGGGCTTCATCGGCCACATAGGGCAGAGTGATATGGCCCTTTCCGGCGTAGTTTTTGTTGTATTCCACGCTGGTGGACACAGAGTTTTCGTTTCTGGCCCAGCTGCGGCGGGCGACACCGCCCATCACATCCCACATCAGGGAAGAGCGGATGATCTCGTCCACACGCTCGCTGCCGTCCAGCACCAGGCCGAAGCCGCCGTTGATGGCTTTGCCAATGCCCACGCCGCCGCCGTTGTGCAGAGCGCACAGGCTCATGCCACGGGCTGCGTTGCCGGCGAAGCACTGCACCGCCATATCGGCCATCACATTGCTGCCGTCCTTGATATTGGAGGTCTCACGGAAGGGGGAGTCGGTGCCGGACACATCGTGGTGATCCCGGCCCATCATCACAGGGCCGATCTTGCCTTCCCGCACCATCTCGTTGAAGCGCAGAGCGATCTTCACACGGCCTTCGGCATCCTGATACAGGATGCGGGCCTGGGTGCCAACCACCAGCTTGTTCTTCTTGGCATCCCGCACCCATACCCAGTTGTCACGGTCCTGATACCGGCGGTCGGGATCGATGCAGTCCATGGCCGCCTGATCGGTGGCGTCCAGATCTTCCGGCTTGCCGCTGAGGCACACCCAGCGGAAGGGACCATAGCCGAAGTCAAAGAGCAGGGGGCCCATGATGTCTTCCACATAGGAGGGGAAGATGAAGCCGTCTTTTTCGTCGATGCCGTTCTTGGAGATCTCCTTGACGCCGCTGTCATAGACGGCCTTCATGAAGGAGTTGCCGTAATCGAAGAAATAGGTGCCCTTGGCTACCAGAGCCTTGATGGCTTCAAAATGACGGCGCAGAGTGGCGTCGATCATCTTGTGGAAGTTCTCCCGGTCGTTGTGGAGCATATGGGTGCGCTCCTCAAAGGTGATGCCCACCGGGCAGTAACCGCCGTCATAGGCGTTGTGGCAGGAGGTCTGGTCGGAAAGCAGATCGATGTGGATGTCCTTGGCCAGGCAGTACTCCAGCAGATCCACGATGTTGCCGTGGTAGGCGATGGAGATGGGCTCTTTCTTCTCCATGTACTCCTTGGCCCACTGGAACACCTGATCCAGATTGTCGCTGACCAGGCTGACCCAGCCCTGATCGTGGCGGGTCTTGATGCGGCTTTCGTCCACTTCGGCGAACACGCCCACGGCCCCGGCGATTTCCGCCGCCTTGGGCTGAGCGCCGCTCATGCCGCCCAGGCCGGAGGAAACAAAGAGCTTACCGGCCAGGTTGCCTTCGGCAGGGATGCCCAGGAATTTCCGTCCGGCGTTGAGGATGGTGTTGAAGGTGCCATGGACGATGCCCTGAGGCCCGATGTACATCCAGCCGCCGGCGGTCATCTGGCCGTAATTGGCCACGCCCATCTCTTCGGCGATCTCCCAATCGTCGATGTTGTCGAACATACCCACCATCAGAGCGTTGGTGAGGATAACCCGGGGAGCGTCCTTCTTGGAGGGGAACAGGCCCACCGGATGGCCCGATTCGATGACCAGGGTCTGGTCGTCCCGCAGCTCTTCCAGGTATTTTTTGATCAGGCGGTATTGGAGCCAGTTCTGGCAGACGCTGCCGGTCTCGCCATAGGTCACCAGTTCATAGGGATAGAGGGCCACTTCAAAATCCAGGTTGTTGTCGATCATCACCTGGAAGGCCTTGCCCTCAATGCAGTTGCCCTTGTATTCGTCGATGGGCTTGCCGGACAGGCGGCCTTCGGGACGATAACGATAGGCATAGATGCGGCCGCGGGTCTTCAGCTCCTCCAGAAATTCGGGAGCCAGTGTTTCGTGCAGCTCTTCAGGCACATAACGCAGCGCGTTCATCAGGGCCAGCTTGGTCTGGGCCTCGGTGAGGCGGTAGCCGCGGTCAGGGGCCCGGCGGATGCCCTCTACAAAAGCGGGATATTCCGGCAAGGTGGCATCCAGCTTGATCTGCATGGCCTGGCCGATCTCTTTGTTGCTCAGCATGGGTGTTCCTCCTTATTTCAGTGCGCCGATGGTTTCTTCCACCAGCTCATTCAGCTCGGCGGACTTGACCATCTTGTCAAATTTGTTCATTTCAATATAGGAAATCTGGTCGTGCTCCCAGGCGGGGACGCTCTTGCGGATGTGCTTGTACACAGCGCTCATGGCCTTGCCCAGCTTGCTTTCGTCCCGGAAGGTCATGGCCTGGGATGCGGCAAACAGCTCGATGCCCAGCACCTTCTGGCTGTTGTCCAGGATGGACAGGGTCTTGCGGGCGGCGGTGGTGCCCATGGACACATGGTCTTCCTGGTTGGCCGAGGAGGGGATGCTGTCCACGCAGGCGGGATGGGCCAGCACCTTGTTTTCCGACACCATGGAGGCGGCGGCATACTGGGTGATCATCAGGCCGGAGTTGACGCCGCCGTGCTCGATAAGGAAGGCGGGCAGGCCGGACAGCTGAGGATTGACCAGGCGCTCGGTGCGGCGCTCGGAGATATCGGCCAGCTCGGAAATGGCGATGGCGATAAAGTCCATGGCCAGGCCCACCGGCTCGCCGTGGAAGTTGCCGCCGGAAATCACATCGTCCTCATCGGGGAAGATCAGGGGGTTGTCGGTGACGGCGTTGATCTCCCGGGAGATCACATCATAGGCATAGCGGATGCTGTCCCGGCAGGCGCCGTGCACCTGAGGCACGCAGCGGAGGGAATAGGCGTCCTGCACCTTGCCCGGCTGCACATCGGCGGCAAGACCGCTGCCTTCCAGCAGGCGGAGCATATTGGCGGCGCAGTCGATCTGGCCCTGGTGGCCGCGCACGGCGTGGACTTTGGGATCATAGGCCTTCTTGATGGCCAGGAGCGCTTCGCCGGTGAGGGCGGCGCAGATGTCGGCGGTTTTCATCAGCTTGACGGCGCCGTCCACCACAAAGCAGCCGATGGCTGTCATGATCTGGGTGCCGTTGATCAGGGCCAGGCCTTCCTTGGCGGCCAGTTCCACCACCGGGATGCCGGCCTTTTTCATGGCTTCGGCGCCGGGCATTCTTTCGCCCTGGTACCAGGCTTCGCCTTCGCCCAGCATCACCAGCACCATGTGGCTCAGGGGAGCCAGGTCGCCGCTGGCGCCCAGGGAGCCCTTCTGGGGGATGACCGGATGAACGCCCTTATTGAGCATATCGATCATGGTCTGGATGGTGCTCAGGCGGATGCCGGAGTTGCCTTTGCTCAGTGCGTTGCACCGCAGCAGCATCACGGCCCGGCTGATTTCCTCGCTGAGGGGTTCGCCCATGGCGCAGCTGTGGCTGATGATCAGATTGCGCTGCAGTTCCTTGGTTTCGTCAGCGGAGATAAGCACATCGCTGAATTTGCCGAAACCGGTGGTCAGGCCGTAAATCACAGCGCCGTCCTCCAGCTTCTGGTCCACATAAGCCCGGGCCTTGTTGACCTTGGCCTTGGCCTCCTCGGTCAGTTCCACCTTTTCCCCATGGCGGGCCACCTGGATCACATCTTCGATGGTCAGATGGTTGCCGTCGATCATAAGAGCCATATCTGTTCCTTCCTTTCTCTCCGTAGGGATGAAAAAATTTTCGTAAAAAGACGATCTTTGGCAAATTGGTACACGAAAAATCATAAAGGTACAGGGTCATTGTATAAAAAACAAAACACAAAGTCAATGACTCCCGAAAGAATTGGTACATTCTCACCGAAAAGCGAGAAAAAAACTAGCAATTTCCCCAAAGATATGGTATGCTTTTGACTAGACCAATTTGCCGGGGAACAGGCTGCACCAACGGTTCAGTCTGGTAAAACAACAGAGAGAGTGAACCAATTTTCCCGGAAGGAGGAGCTATGACCTTCAATCTGGATCCAAACAAACCCATTTATCAGCAGGTGGCCCAGCAGATTTTGCAGGACATCAAAGAGGGAAAACTGCGCCCGGGGGACCGGCTGCCCACTGAGCGGGAGCTGGCAGCCCGGTTGGGGGTGGCCCGAGGCACGGTGAAAAAGGCCTATCGGGAACTGGCTGACAACAACCTGGTGGAAGTCATTCAGGGCAGCGGCACCTATGTCCATTCCCACCGCCAGGGGGCGGAAGGGGAGAAGCGGAAGCTGGCCATGGCCCTTCTGGAGGAAACCGCCGACCGGCTGGATCTGTGGGGCTTTTCGCCGGAGGAGAGCCTGAACATGATGCGCATCGTGCTGGACAAGGCCAGCCCTGGGGAAAAGACCCTTCGCCTGGCCGTCATCGACTGCAACCCGGAGAGCCTGGCCATTTTCAAAAAGCAGCTTTTGTATCTGCCAGGCGTATCCCTGTCCCTCTTTATGGTGGACAGCATCATTCTGGACGACGATCCCCGGGCCCTTCTGGCCGATTTCGATCTGGTGGTCACCACCGAGACCCACTATGACCAGATCGCCCAGAGCCTGGCCGGTTTTGGGAAGAAACTGCTGAAAGTGGCCATGGCCCCCTCCCGGCATACCATCGTCAGCATCACCACCTTGCCCCGGGAAACGCCCATCGGCATCGTTTGTTCCAGCAACAAGTTTGCCAATCTCATCACCGAGCAGCTGTGCTATTTCCGGGAGGAGGAAAAAAGCTACCCGGTGAATTTTGAAACAGACCTGCAAAGCACCATCGGCTTTATGGGCCGGTATGGAGCCATTGTGGTTTCCCCCGATTCCCTGCTCTTTGACAAGCAGGCAGCCGGGGATGCCCTGGACCGATACCGGCAGCAGGGGGGACGGGTGATCCCCTTTGATTATCTCATCGAGCGGGGCAGCCTGATCCACCTGGAAGAACAGGTGGGCGCTCTGATGGAGGAAAAATATCACCTGCCGGAGACGCTGTAAGGAAGAGGAGAATAGGATGGAAAAAGAAGACAAGCGCTTCGCCCTGCTCATCGACGGGGAGAATGTGTCGGCCAAATACATCAAAGGCATTTTAGAGGAACTTTCCAACGAAGGGGTCATCACCTACAAACGGATCTACGGGGACTGGACCAGCGCCAATATGCAGGGGTGGAAGGATGTGCTGCTGGAAAATTCCGTGACGCCCATTCAGCAATACAGCTACACCACCGGCAAAAACGCCACCGACTCCGCCATGATCATCGACGCCATGGACATCCTCTATGCCGGCAATGTGGAGGGGTTCTGTCTGGCGTCCAGCGACAGCGATTTTACCCGTCTGGCCTCACGCCTGCGGGAAGCGGGGAAGATCGTGGTGGGCATGGGAGAGCGGAAGACACCTTCCCCTTTTATCGCGGCCTGCAATAAATTCAAATACCTGGAAGTCCTGCAAAATCCCGAGCCGGAGGCTCCCGAGTGCCCCGAGCGGAAAGAGGTCATGGAAAATGACTCCGCCGCAGGGGGCCAGAACACCGCCCGCACTTCTTTGCGGGAGATCCGCCGGGCGGTGCGCACCATCATCGACGACAGCAGCGAGGACGACGATCAGTGGGTGCCGCTCAGCATTGTGGGAGACACTCTGATCAAGCGCTTCCCTGAATTCGATGTGCGCAACTACGGCCACCGGAAACTGACCACCTTTGTCAAGGCTCTGGATGCCTTTGAGGTGCGGGAAGTACCCAGTCCCATAGACAGAAACACCAAGAAGATCTATGTGCGCACCCGCCCGGGCAACCGGAACCGGCGGGGAAAATGAGCAAAGGAGAGAAAGAAAATGGATTACAAGGCACTCAATGGAATCTGTGAGGAATATGCTCAGAAGGCGGTGGAGTGGCGCCGGGATCTGCACCGGCACCCGGAACCGGCCTGGACGGAGTTCCGCACCACCGCTTTTCTGGCCAAGACGCTGGAGGAAGCGGGGGTCCCTGTGCTCATGGGCAAGCAGGTGGTCTGCCCGGAATACGCCATGGGCTACCCGGAAGAAAGCGTGATCAAGGCCGCCATGGAGCGGGCGGTGGAGCAGGGAGCCGACCCCTCTTATGTGCAGCGCACCGAGGGCTATACCGGTCTGTGCGCCGTGATCGACACCGGCCGGGAAGGGCCGGTGGTGGCCATCCGCATGGACATTGACAGCAACGATGTGGAAGAAAACCGCACCGATGCCCACCGTCCTCAGAAGGAGGGCTTTGCCTCCTGCAATGCGGGGGCTATGCACGCCTGCGGCCACGACGGCCATGCTGTCATCGGCCTGATTACCGCCCTGTCTCTTTACCGCATCCGGGAACAGCTGCAGGGCAAAGTGAAGGTGATCTTCCAGCCGGCGGAAGAAGGAGTGCGGGGCGCCCTTTCGGTGTGCAAGTCAGGCATTCTGGACGATGTGGACTTTGTGCTGGGCGGACACATCGCCGAGACCTCGGACGGTTCCTTACAGGTGTGCACCAACACCGGCGGCTACCTGGCCACCGACAAATTCGATGTGACTTTCAAAGGAGAGGCTTCCCACGCCGGCGGATCGCCGGAAAAAGGCCGCAACGCTCTGCTGGCGGCGGCGCTGGCTACCCTGGGAATGCAGACCCAGGTGCAGGACGGCCGGGGCATGGGCCGGTGCAATGTGGGCCTGCTGACGGCGGGCACCGGGCGGAATGTAATCCCGGCCCAGGCCACCCTGAAGGCCGAGACCCGGGGCTCCACCAGTGAGATCGCCCAGGACATCTACCGCCATGCTATGGACAGCATCGAAGGGGCGGCCAAGATGTATGGCTGCACCTATGAAGTGACCAAGATGGGCGGCGCGGCCAGCGCCCAATCCGACGAGAGCCTGCGCCAGGTGGTGGAGCAGGTGGTGCGGGACAGCCTGGGGATGGAGCCGGATACCGTTCGCCAGGATCTGGGCGGCTCGGAGGACTTCACCTATATGATGCGCACCGTACAGGAACATGGAGGCAAGGCCATGCATATGTTTCTGGGCACCCGCCGCTGGGGTTCGGCCCACAACGAGTGGTTTGATTTTGGAGAAGATGTGCTGGTGTTCAGCGCCAAGATCTTTGCCAGCTGCGCTTTGCGCCTGGCCGGAAGGACAGAATAAAAAATATTCCAGACTGTCGAAAAACCTGCATAGGGAAAAAGGATTCTGCCCTATCCCTATGAATTTGCAAAAAGCTGCGACCTGTGCGCGGCTTTTTGCACCCATCAAGGGACAAGTGTGCGCCGCAGGCGTGCATGCAGCCCCTTGCAAAAACTCGAAAAAGTGGCCAAAGGCCACTTTTTCGACACGCTCAATCCCCCATCTCTCATGGAGAGATGGGGGATTGTTGTCTGAAATGGGTTAATTGGACCACAACGGAGCGGTGAAATAGACGGCGAAGAACAAGAAGAACAGAAGGAAAAGTATAAGGCTGACATACCGTTTTTTTAGGGCAAAATACAGAAGGGTAAAGACGGCCCACAGCCCCAGAAGGATGTACACAAGGATGGTGAGTGGGGTCAACTGTTTTGCTGCCGAGGGCAGAAGCCCGGCCATGCACAAAAACAGCACCACATTGGCAAGGGAGGAAAACCGGCCCAGGTTTTTCTGGTTGATTTGCTCTTTCCATTTGGACAGCATATCCATTCTCCTTTCACAACAGGCTCGCTGCTCCCAGCACCCGCCGAAGAAGGGTTTCGGTGCTTTCCGGCCACAGAATAAGGGCGGGACAGGGAGCCTGGGCGATCTTTTTCAGATGGGAACACAGGGAGTTGGGTTCTTCTTCCCCGGCGGTGTCATAACAGGCGGCCCATTCCAGAAACTCCTGGGTCAGTTGGTGGTGAGGGTGCCGGGGGTCTTCCCACTGGCCATAGCGCAGGGTTTCTCTTCGGCACAGCCGCTCCATCCGCTCCTTTTCCGGGCAGCGCAGCAGCACCAGCAAATCGGGAACAAAGGGCGGGGCGGGAAACCAGCGGGTCACATCCCCGTCCAGGATAAAGGAGGGAAACTGCCTGAGATCTTCTTCCAGCATCCGCCGCCGCTCTTCCACCGGACGGGGAATGTCGAACTTCTCATCGGGCCACAGATAGTGGTCGCTTTGCAGATGGGGCAGGCCGGTTTTTTGAGAGAGGGCTTTGGCCAGGGTGCTTTTCCCCGCCCCGGAGGCCCCCAAAAGCTGAAGGATCATGGTGTTTCCCCCTTTCCGTTGCAATTTGGATAGGGATATTTTATCATAGGGCCAGGGAAGGAACAAGGAGGGGTGCAGATGGACGGCGTGGAAAAAATAAAGGAAATACTGGAAAGCTGGAGCGGGGGTTGGGGCATCACCGATGCGCAGCCGGTACTCCGGCGCATGAGGGAGGAAAACCGGAAAAAGGCGCTGGAGCAGGTGCCGGGCCTTTCCGCTCTTTTGTGCTGCGTTTTGCCCTATTATGCCGGAGAAGAAGAGGGGAACCTGTCCCTGTATGCCCGAGGGGAAGATTACCACCAGGTGGCGGGGCGGTATCTGGAAGAAAGCTGCAAGCAGCTGGAAAAGCTGTTCCCCGGCCATACATTCCGGGGCTATGCGGATATTTCCCCCTATCCCGAGGTCTATGCCTGTGCCCGGAGCGGGCTGGGGAAAATCGGACAAAACGGCCTGCTGATCACGCCCCAGTGGGGAAGCTATGTGTTCTGCTGCCTTATCGCCTGTGACCTGCCTCTCACAGGGGGCAAAGAGCCGGAGCCTTGCCGGGGCTGCGGCCTGTGCCGGGCCGCTTGTCCCGGCGGGGCCCTGACGGAAGAGGGAAAGCTCATGGAGAGCCGGTGCCTTTCCGCCCTCACCCAAAGCCGGGGAGAGCTGTCTCCCTGGCAGGAAGATCTGATTGCCCGCAGCAAACGGATATGGGGCTGCGACATCTGCCAGCAGGTGTGCCCGGAAAACAAAGGAGCAAAAACCAGTTATATTGCAGAATTTACAGAGAATATTACGAAAAGTATAGAAAAGCAGGATCTGGAGGGGCTTTCTGACCGGGCCTTCCGGAAAAAGTATGCCGGGAAGGCCTTCTCTTTCCGGGGAATCAAACCCCTGAAACGGAACCTGGAACTGAAGGAAAAGAAGGAATAATCTCCCCCGGGGGAGTGAAACTAATGCCAAAGCTCAGAATCAAGATCCAAGCCCGGGTCAGGCGGCAAAGGGCGTGGGAAGGAGGAAGCCATGGAGGTTTGGCATTTGATGAGTCCCGGTGCAGTGACGGTGGGGCCGGAGGAGTCGGTGGCCAGAGCGGCCCGGCTGATGGAGCGTCACGGCGTGGGGGCCCTGCCGGTGTGTGACGGAGAGGGGAGGGTCAAGGGCATCCTCACCGACCGGGATGTGGCGGTGCGCTGCGTGGCTCTGGGAGAAAGCCCGGAGGAAACGGTGGTGGGGCAGATCATGTCCCGCCATGTGCTCACCATCCCGCCGGGGGCCGATGCCCGTCAGGCCGCCCAGTTCATGGCCCAGGGGCAGGTGCGCCGTCTGCCGGTGGTGGAGGATGGTGTTTTGCAGGGGGTGATCTCCCTGGGGGATGTGGCCAGATGCCAGGCCTGCCATCTGGAGACCCTGCGGGCCCTGGAGGAGATCTGCCGGGAGGGAGCGCCGGGGGAAGGGTGAAGCATTTTAAAAGCCCGGAAAAAGCAGAATCATTTTGACACCCGCCTGGAAGGGGTGCTATACTGAATCCATATATCTTTTCCCTTTGGGAAAAAAGTAGGATTCGGCATCACCGGGGCGGTTTTTTTCGCCCTTTCAGAAAAAGGATGGATGATACAATGATCGAAACAGTGACAACGGCGACCCTGGCCGAATACGAAGGGTTTATCAAAGGGCATCCCAAGGGCCATTTCCTCCAGTCCTCCAAATGGGGACGGCTGAAGGACAGCTGGAAGTGGGAAGCCATCGTCAGCCGGGATGGAGAGGGCAAGATCCGGGGCAGCCTGGCGGTGCTCATCCGCAAGGTTCCCGCCGCGCCCTATACCCTGATGTACGCCGGCCGCGGCCCGGTGTGCGACAGCCACGACAAGGAGACTCTGGCCGAACTGACCCAGGGGGCCAAAGAGCTGGCGAAAAAATACCACGCCTATTCTCTTATGATGGACCCGGACATCAAAAGCGAGGACAAGGAGTTCATCTCCATCATGAAGGACCTGGGCTACAAGCACAAGGAGAGCGGTAAGAACTTTGAAGGGGTGCAGCCCAACTATGTGTTCCGCCTGGATGTGGCGGGCAAGACCCTGGATGAGCTGATGGCCGCCTTCCACCAGAAGACCCGCTACAACATCCGTCTGGCCGGGCGGAAAGGGGTGGAGGTCATCTGCTGCAACGAGGAGCAGGTGAAAGAGATGCTGCCCCACTTTGCCCGCATCATGGAAGAGACCGGCCAGCGGGACGGCTTCATCACAAGACCCCAGAGCTATTTTGAAAAGCTGCTGCGGGAGATGGGAGAGGACGCCCGGCTGTATATGGCCCTCTATAATGACAAGCCGGTGGCCGGCACCCTGGCCATCCACTTCGGCAACAAAGTCTGGTATCTCTACGGCGCTTCCTCCAACCAGTACCGGAATGTGATGCCCAACTATCTGCTCCAGTGGAACATGATCCAGTGGGCCGTGGAAGAAGGCTGCGATATTTACGATTTCCGGGGCGTCTCCGGAGATCTGACCCCGGAAAACCCCCTCTATGGCCTGTACCTGTTCAAAAAGGGCTTCAGCGGAGAGCTGGTGGAGTTCTGCGGGGAGCTGGAATACATCTATAAGCCTGTGGTCAATCTGGCCGTGGGCGCCGGAATGAAAATGGTGCGCACCCTGCGCCATGCCGCCTATGTGCGGAAAACCAAAAAGGACAAGCCCCAGGAGAAAGCCAAAGAGACAGAGAAGCAGGAAGAAAAACAGGAAAACAAATAGCCCTTGGGGAAGGGGATAACAGATGAAACGGCTTGTGATCGAAGAAGAAAAGATCATACACAATCTGGAGGTCATCGGGGAAAAATCCGGCGGGGCCCCGCTGATCGCTGTGCTCAAGGCCAATGCCTACGGCCTGGGGATGCTTCCCATGGCCGACCTGCTCCGCCGCCAGGGAGTCAAGCGCTTCGGCGTCACCGAGCCGGAAGATGCCGTGGCCCTGCGGGACGGAGGATTTCTGGACGAGGAAATTCTCATGCTCCGCTCTACCGCCGTCAAGGAGGATATTGAGAAGATTCTGTCCTCCACTGCCACAGCGGCCATCGGTTCCTATGATGCGGCGGTGGCGGTGAACGGCATGGCGGAAGAAGCGGGGATGGTGGCAGATGTCCATGTGGAGATCGACACCGGCATGGGCCGCTATGGCTTCGAGCCTTCGGAACTGGAGCGGGTGCTTTCGGTGTTCCGCTTTATGGGAAATCTCCATGTCACCGGTATGTTCACCCATTTCCCCTCGGCCTTTGCCAGCCCCAAGGCCACCAGGGCCCAGTATGACAAATTGGTGGAAATGGCGGCCAAGGTGCGTCAGGCGGGCTTTGACCCAGGGATGCTCCACGCCGCCAACAGCGCCGCCTTGTTCCGCTGTGACCTGCCCTCTCTGGACGGGGTGCGCATCGGTTCGGCCATCGGCGGCCGCACCACGGCCAAGGGAGACACCGGGCTGCAGAAAACCGGACGGCTGGAAAGCCAGGTGGCCGAAGTCCGTTGGCTTCCGGCAGGCCATGGAGTGGGCTATGGCCCGGCCTTTGTCACAAAGCGTCCCACCAAAATCGCCGTCATTCCGGTGGGTTATTCTGACGGATTCATGGTGGAAAAGGGCCGGGACGCCTTCCGCTTCCGGGACAGCCTGCGCTACGCCCTGGGGGATATGGCCAAATGGCTGCGGCGGAAAAAATTCTATGTAACGGTGGGAAATCGCCGGGTGCGGGTGCTGGGGCATGTGGGCCTCAACCATACCACGGTGGATGTGACCGACATCGACTGCCAGCCGGGGGAAATCGCTTTGTTCGATGTATCCCCCATGTTCGTGCCCCCCTCCATTCCCCGGGTCTACCGGTGAGGAAAAAGGACGCTCGTTCACGAAATATCCATTGAATCTTTTTTCCAGATGGGGTATAATAAGAACAATCCAAAGGGGGATTCCCCCAATATTTTTAATAAAAACCACCAAGGAGGCGGCTACATATGAAAATGATTATTGCGATCCTCAATTCGGACGATGCTTCCACCGTCATGCATAACCTGATGAAGGAAGGTTATCAGATCACCAAACTGTCCACCACCGGCGGCTTTCTCCGGGCCGGGAATGTGACGGTGCTCATCGGCGTGGAGGACGACAAGCTGGAGCACTGCCTGGAGATCATCGGCAAGTACTCCAAGAGCCGCAAGCAGCTCATTCCCAGCAGCGCCGAAGCCGGCATCAGCTTCTATCCTTCCATGCCTGTGGAAGTGGTTGTGGGCGGCGCCACCATCTTCGTGCTGGATGTGGAACAGTTCAAGAAAGTCTGATCGATTATGCGTCTGTCGCATTTGTTGGGGAACGAGCGTCTCAAGGAGGCGCTCGCTCCCCTTTTCAAAGAGGATTTTCCTCAGTCTGTGATCCTGGAGGGGGCGGAGGGCCTGGGAAAGCGCACCGCCGCCTTTTCTATGGCCAAAGCCCTGATGTGCCAGGAAAAAGACGGGCCTTGCGGTCATTGCGGCCCCTGCGTGCGCATGGAGGCCGGTTCCCATCCGGACTACCGGCTGTTTAATCCGGAGGGAGGGATGATCAAGGTGGACGATGTGCGGGAGATCCGCCGTCTGTCCTTCATCCGCCCCAGTGAAAGCAGCCAGAAAATTTTTGTGCTCAATGCCAGCGGCAAAATGAACCCTCAGGCCCAGAACGCCCTGCTCAAGGTGTTGGAAGAACCCAGGGAGACGGTGTTCATCCTGCTGTGCCATCAGGCCGAGGAGCTTTTGGAAACGGTGCGCTCCCGGTGTATCCGCTATGCTCTGGAACCTTTGCCCCAATCGGTGATAGAAGAGGAGCTGGAAAAGCGGCAGCCGGAGAAAGGGCCGGAAGCAAGACATCAGGCGGCGGAAAACTGCGGCGGATCTCTGGGCCGGGCCCTTCAGCTTCTGGAGGGAGCCGAGGGCAAGGGAAGCGCTGTGGCCCGCCGTTTTCTCGCGGCCTTGCACCAGGGAGAATGGCAGGTGCTCACCGCCTGTGTGGAAGCAGGGAGCCTGAATCGGGAAGAGTTTGCCCTTTTCTGCGATGAGGTCTGCGTGGGCCTGTGGCATCTGGCCCGGGAAAAGGGCGGGGAAGACTGGATTTTGTCCCTGTATGAATATGTGCGGGGCCTTTCGGCCCGCGTCCAATGGAACGCTTCGGTGTCCGCCATGAGCGGGGGACTGGCTGCCACTTGCGGCCAGCTGCTCTTTGCCGGGCCCCAAGGGAGGAAATATGACGGAAGTTATCGGAGTTCGTTTTAAAAAAGTAGGAAAAGTATATGATTTTGACCCGGTGAATCTGAAGGTGGACAAGGACAGCTATGTGATCGTGGAAACCGCCCGGGGGGTGGAGTACGGTCAGGTGGCTACGCCCAACCACGAGGTGGAGGACGATCAGATCGTCAAACCTTTGCGCCGGGTGCTCAGGGCCGCCACCGAAGAGGACAAAAAAACGGTGGAGGAAAACCAACGCCTGGAGAAAGAGGCCTTCGCTATCTGTGAAAAAAAGATCCGGGCCCATCAGCTGGAAATGAAGCTGGTGGAGGTGGAATACACTTTCGACCGGGGGAAGATCCTCTTTTATTTCACCGCCGATGGCCGGGTGGATTTCCGGGAGCTGGTGAAGGATCTGGCGTCGGTGTTCCGCACCCGTATTGAACTGCGGCAGATCGGCGTGCGGGATGAAGCCAAAATGCTGGGAGGACTGGGTGTGTGCGGCTGCCCCCTGTGCTGCGCCACCTTCCTGGACGATTTTGCCCCGGTGTCCATCAACATGGCAAAGGACCAGGGCTTGTCCCTCAACCCCTCCAAGATCTCCGGCAGCTGCGGCCGGTTGATGTGTTGCCTGAAATATGAAAACGAGGCCTATCAGGATCTGCTGCGCACTACGCCGCCGGTGGATTCTCTGGTGGAGACCCCCAACGGCCAGGGCGTGGTTACCGAGATCAGCCTGCTGCGGGGATTCTGCAAGGTCCGTCTGGAGGACAGCAACGAAGCGCCCCGGCTTTATCGCAAGGATGAGCTGACGGTGCTGCGCCCCGGGCGCATCCGGGCCCGCCGCTCCAAGAACAAGTCGGCCGACCATGGGGAGGCTTCCCCCAAGGCTCAGGAGACCGGCCCCAAACCGGAACCGGCTCCCCAGAAGGCAGAGCCTGCTCCCAAAGTGGAAGAGGAACGGGGAGAAAACCGGGAAAAGCCCCAGCGGCCCCAGTCCCGCCGCCCCCGGGAGAACCGAGAGAATCGGGAGAACCGGGAGGGCAGAGAGAACAGAGAGAAGCGGGAGGGCCGCAATAGCCGTGAAAGCCGTGAAAACCGGGAAGGCCGGGAAAACGGAGAGAATCGGGAAAACCGCAGCCGTCCGCCCCGCCGCTATCCCCCTCGCCGCCCCCGGAAGAATGGCGAAGGAAAGCCGGAGGGGAAAACCGAAGAATGATGCACAGCGCCTCGGAAATATGCCGGGGCGCTTTGTATGTCGAAAAAGTGGCCTGAGCCACTTTAGGGGGGTTGCAAGGGGCTACATGCACGCCTTTGGCGCACACTTGCCCCTTGAGAAGTGCAAAAAGCCACGCACAGGTCGCGGCTTTTTGCGGATGGATGAAGGGCAGAGCGAAAAGCCCTCTTACATAACAAGGTTTTTCGACAGTCTGAGTGCCTCGGTGATATGCCGGGGCGCTTTTCCATGGATCAGGCATAAGAAGTGGGACAGGGGCATAGGCATAAAGCACAATGAGGAACACATGGAGGTGCTTTATGCTGATTTTCACCACCAAGCTGAACAAAAAGAAGCTGCTCGCCCTGGTGATCGGGGCCTTTGTCCTGATAGGAGCGGTGATTTTGCTGTGGCCCCACAAGGAGGAGGGAGCTCCTGTTTCCAGTATGGGAAGTCTGGAGGGAGCGGGGAACTATCTCCAGTCCCTGGGGTACGAGCTGGAAAAGGAGCCGGTGCGCCAGGAGGACATCACCCTGCCCAAGGAGTTTGACTCGGTCTATGAGGAATACAACAACCTGCAAAAGGAATGCGGCTTCGATCTTTCCCCCTATAAGGGGAAGAATCTCACTTTGTACACCTATCGCCTGACAAACTACCCCGGCGAGCCGGAGGCCATGGCCGATGTGCTTCTGAAAGGGGAGAAGGTGGTGGGCGGATCGGTGTATTCCGCCGCTCTGGACGGTTTTATGCACGGGCTGCGCCCGGTATCGGACGCCCAGGATAGCTCTTCCAATCCATGAAAATGGGAGCGGGCCATGGCCCGCTTCCCCTTTTTTGCCCGTCTTTCCCCTTCCAAATGACGGAAAGAAAGCAGCTGGAGAAAAGTTCTATAAAATATTTTGCAAATAATTGTTGAAATTCATAGAAAAATACATTAAAATAGACATAGTGCTTTCTCGCAATTTATTGAAATTAGACAAAGGGTGGTTTTGATGGCAGCACGCTTGTTTCAGAGCATCTTGCTGGAAGTGAAGGACAATGTGGATTTTATCCTCGGAGTGGTGGACAACACCGGTGTGATCACCGCCTGCACTGAACTGAAATTTATCGGCGAAAGCATCGAAGCCGCCGTGGAATTTTTCAAAATGGGCCTGGAAGAAGGCCAGGCCGGCGGCTATACTTTCCACATGATCGGCGGGTATGAAGCCGGGGCCGAAAACGCTGTTTTTGCCGGCAGCATCGGAGAGCGGGCCACTTTGGTGTGCGCCCTCACTGCGGTGGCCATCAAGAACAGCAAGACCCAGTACGATGAAAAGCATGACAAGGTGACCTTTATCAAAAAGATCATTTTGGACAACATCCTCCCCGGGGATATCTATATCAAATCCCGGGAGATGCATTTCGTCAGCGACTGCAAGCGGGTGGCTTACAGCGTGCGCATGGAGGACCGGCAGGACGCCGCCGTCATGGAGGCCCTGGTCAAGCTCTTCCCCGACCGGCAGAAGGATTTCGTCATCACCATCAGTGAAAGCGAAATCGCTTTGATCAAAGAGCTGAAAAACGGCGATGCCCGGGAGGTCTCCCGCATTGCCGAACAGATGGACAAGGCTCTGGACGAAGAGGTGGGCATTCCCCATGTGATCGGCATCGGCTCGGTGGTGGGCCAGCTGAAAGACATCGCCCGCTCCTTCAAGGAAGCTCAGATCGCCGTGGATGTGGGCCATGTGTTCAACGAGGACAAGACGGTGATGAACTTTGAAAACCTGGGCATCGGCCGTCTGATCTACCAGCTCCCCACCACCTTGTGCGAAATGTTCTTGTCCGAAGTCTTTAAAAAAGGCTCCATCGACTCTCTGGACGAAGAGACTCTCTTCACCATCCAGAAGTTCTTTGAAAACAATCTGAATGTCTCCGAAACCTCCCGGAAGCTGTTTGTCCACCGGAATACCCTGGTTTACCGGCTGGAAAAGATCAAGAAGCTCACCGGGCTGGATCTGCGGGAGTTTGACAACGCCATCGTGCTCAAAGTGGCCCTGATGGTCAAGCAGTACCTCCGCTCCCGGGAGACCATGGCGTAAAAAATCACAGGGACCGCTTTGTCCCCCTTCCCCTTAGAGGGGGAGGGGGACGAGACGGCCCTTGTCCTTATGCTGCCCAAAAGGGGCAAAAAGAAAGAGGGGAGGCGGAGGCCGGACCATGATTAAGTTAGTGGATGCTTACAAGACCTATGACAACGGCACCAAAGCCCTGAACGGTGTGAATCTGGAGATAGCAGACGGGGAATTCGCCTTTATTGTGGGCCCTTCGGGCTCGGGCAAATCCACCATGATGAAGCTGCTCATTGGGGAGATCCGTCCCACCAGCGGCAAGGTGTATGTAAACGATTTCGACCTGACCACCATCAAGAACCGGCAGTTGCCCTATATGCGCCGGACGGTGGGCGTGGTTTTTCAGGATTTTCGCCTGATTGATAAAAAGACAGTGTTTGAAAATGTGGCTTTTGTGATGCGGGCCGTGGGCACACCTCCCCGGATCATCAAAAAGCGGGTGCCCTATGTGCTGGACCTGGTGGGCGTGCTCCACAAGGCCCGGCGCCATCCCGATGAGCTGTCCGGCGGTGAGCAGCAGAGAGTGGCCATCGCCCGGGCGTTGGTGAATAACCCCAGTGTTATCATCGCCGACGAGCCCACGGGCAACCTGGACCCGGCCCGTTCCCTGGAGCTTATGACCCTCCTGGGCAAGATCAACGCCCTGGGTACCACTGTGCTGGTGGTCACCCACGAAAAAGAGTTGGTCAATCAGTTCGGCAAGCGGGTCATCAGCATTGACAGGGGCCAGGTAGTGGGGGACCACACCGGCGGTTATTACGACGATTTGGAGAAAAGCGGGTATCAAATTGATGAAGCGTTTTAATCTGAGATATTATCTGAAAGAAGGCATCAGCAATTTCTTTTCCCATCGGCTGATGTCGGTGGCGGCCATCACGGTCATTGCCGCCTGCCTGCTCATCACCTCCAGTTTCAGCCTGGTGGCCTACAACCTGGGAATCCAGGTGGCCGATCTGGAGACCCAGAGCGAAATCATGCTGTGGGTGGATGAGACCTACACCCGTCCCCAGGCCCAGGCCCTGGAAGAGGAAATCAAACAAGTGGATAATGTGGAGCAGGTGGAGTTCATTCCCAAGGAAGAATCCCTGGAGGATTATAAGGAGCAGATGGGAGACGACGCCTACATACTGGAAGGTCTGGAAAACGACAATCCCCTGCGGGATGGTTACCGGATCGTCATGAAGGATGTGTCTCTCCACCAGGAGACAGTGGATGCCCTGGAAAAGATCGACGGCATCGCCAGCACCACCAGCAAAAAGGAATTTTCCGATAAACTGGTAAAGATGCGCAGCGTGGTCAACGCCATCAGCTATACGCTGATCGCCATGCTGGGAGCGGTATCCATCTTTATCATCTCCAACACCGTCAAGCTGGCCATGTTTGCCCGGCGGGAGGAGATTGCCATCATGCGTATGGTGGGCGCCACCAATCACTTTATCCGCTCCCCCTTTATTGTGGAAGGTCTGGTGCTGGGAGAGATCGCAGCCCTTGTGGCCTTTGGTTTGGAATGGCTGATCTATGACTATATCGCGGAAGGCGTGGTGGGCAGCACCGGCCTGATGGAAATGGTGGCCTTTCCCCAGTTCGCCCTGCCTTTGCTGCTGCTGATGCTGGCGGCGGGGTTGGTGTTGGGCTCCGGGGGCAGCGTGCTCACCATCCGCAAGTTCCTGAAAGTGTAACGGACCAGAAAGGAAGGATAGGAAGATGAAACGAGCCAAGAAAAAAACAATCACCCGGGTGGCGGCCGGTGCCATTGCCGGACTTTTGGCCGGGCTGATGCTCTTCGGCCTTGTGGCCGATCTGTTTTTCCGTGTCAGCGCTTCGGCGGCATCCCAGAGCGATGTGGATGCGTTGAAAGAGAAGCTGGAGGACCAGGCGGCGGAAAAGAAAGAGCTGCAGGCTGAACTGGACAGCATCGACAGCGAAAAAGCCACCGTGAAAGAGCAGATCGAAGCGCTGGACGCCCAGATCAACAGCACGGAAGAACAGATCGAACTGCAAAACGACCTGATCGACAGTCTGGAAGAGATGATCGCCCAGAAGGAAGAGGAATTGGTCGAGGCTCAGCAGAAGGAAGAAGAACAGTACGAAAAGTTCAAGACCCGTGTGCGGGTGATGTATGAGCAGGGAGAGACCAGCTATCTGGAAGTGCTGCTCTCTGCCGATGACCTTTCGGATTTCCTGTCCAAATACGAGATCGTCAGCCAGATCGCGGAATACGATAAAAACCTGTTTGAAGAGCTGAAGGCTCTGAAAGAGGAGATCGCCCAGACCAAGGCTGAGCTGGAAGAGGACCGTCAGCAGGCGGAAAATGCCCGCAAAGAGCTGGAAGTGTCCAAGAGCGAGCTGGATACCCAGCTGGCCAACCGTTCTCAGGCCATGAAGGAACTGGAGAGCGCCGCAGAAGAAGTGAAGGCCTCCTTTGCGGAAATCGAAGCGGAAGAGAATTCCATCAACGCCCAGATCGATAAGATTGTCAAGGAGATGGAAGCAGAGGCCGAGCGGAAGCGCCAGGAAGAAGCAGCAAAGGCCCAGCAATCGGGGTCTGGTTCCGGCTCCACTTCTTCCGGCACCACCCAGGTGGGCGGCTACACCCATCCCCTGCCCTCGGGCTACCGGCATGTCACCAGCAGATTTGGATACCGGAACCATCCGGTGACCGGGCAATATAAGCTTCACACCGGTGTGGATATCTCGGCCCCCAACGGCACGGCTATTTATGCTGCTCAGTCGGGTACTGTCATCATCGCCGGTTACAGCAGCGCCTGGGGCAATTATGTGGTCATCAACCATGGCAATGGCATTACCACCCTCTATGCCCATATGAGCAAGATCCTCACCACCAAGGGCGCCACAGTCAGCGCCGGCCAGCAGATCGGCAAGGTGGGTTCCACCGGTTATTCCACCGGCAACCATCTGCACTTTGAGGTGCGCCAGAATGGCAGCTACCAGGATGCCGGCCGGATCCTGGGCCTGTATTAAGCAA
Source organism: Ruminococcaceae bacterium AM07-15 (assembly GCA_003477405.1). Classification (GTDB taxonomy): domain Bacteria; phylum Bacillota; class Clostridia; order Oscillospirales; family Butyricicoccaceae; genus Pseudobutyricicoccus. The sequence continues at coordinate 16,809 of QUDE01000007.1, read as the reverse complement.
CAAATCATCGCAAGGAGAAGCCCTGTTCATGAAGAAAAGATTCACCCTGGGTTCCACCCTGATGCTCCTGATGCTGGCGGTGGTGACCACCTTCAATATCACCTTCTATGTGGCTTCGGAGTATTACAATGCCCGCTTGGGCAACTTTGAGGAGATGGAAGGGGAATACCAGCAGCTGAAAGAGGTCTCCCAGCTGGTAGATAAATATTTTGTGGGAGAATACGATAAGCAGGAAATGATGGATCAGGCCCTGAAGGGTTATATCCAGGGCACCGGGGATCAGTGGTCCTCCTATCTCACCGAAGAAGAATACAAAGCAGTGATGGAAAAGCGGGAAGGGGTGTATGCCGGCGTGGGTATCACCATTTCCACCGCTACCGACGGAAGCTATTATGTGATCACTGCCGTCACCGAGGATTCTCCCGCCCAGAAGGCCGGTATCCAGCCCCTGGATCTGCTGGTGGCCGTGGATGGGGAGAGCGCTGCCGAAATGTCCTTTGACGATCTGAGCGACCGGGTCAAAGGAGAGCCGGGCAGCGAAGTCACCCTCACCATTCTGCGGGAAGGGGTGCAGCAGAAATACACCCTCCAGCGGGAAGAGGTGCAGACCCCCGGGGTCAAGGCTCAGATGCTGGAAGGAAACATCGGTCTGATCCGCATCGAATCCTTCTCCAAAAATGTGGACCAGGAGTTTTCCCAGAAGCTCCAGCAGCTGCTGGACGACGGGGCCCAGGCTCTGGTGTTCGATGTGCGTTTCAATCCCGGCGGATTTGTGGATGTGCTGGTGAATATGCTGGATGAGCTTCTGCCCAAGGGCACGGTCATCAGCATCACCGACAAGGCCGGAGAGAGCACCACCTATTCTTCCGATGAAGAGTGCGTCAAGTTGCCCATGGCTGTGCTGTGCAATGAATATTCCATCAGCGCTGCGGAGTTTTTCGCCGCCAGCTTGCAGGAATATGGCGCGGCCACTGTGGTGGGCGAGAATACTCTGGGCAAGGGTTATGCCCAGACCATGATCCCCCTCACCGGAGGCGGAGCCCTCAATCTGTCCACCAGCCGGTATTATACGGCCAAGGGCGTCAGCCTGGCCGGTGTGGGCATTACACCGGATGTGGAGTCCTCTCTCAGCGAGGACAAGCTCAACCGGTTCTATACCCTCCAGCCGGAAGAGGACGACCAGTTGCAAACGGCGTTGGAAGTGCTGCGGCAGCAGATGAGCGAAAATTAAATTGAGGAATGAAAACGGGCGGCCAGAAAAGGCCGCCCGTTGAGCGTGTCGAAAAAGTGGCAAAAGCCACTTTTTCGAGTTTTTGCAAGGGTCTGCATGCAGCCGATTGGTCGCTTTTAGCGTCCAATCGGCCACACTTGCCCCTTGAGAAGTGCAAAAACCGGCGCACAGGTCGCCGGTTTTTGCGGATTGATGAGGGGGAGAGCACATATTTCTCTCCAGCTGGATCAGTTTTTCGACAGTCTGAACGGGCGGCCAGAAAAGGCCGCCCGTTTTGATATACTGATGCAGAGAACAGAATCGCCTGGAGAAGTATCTCCGGGCGATTCTGTCGATTTTGACACTTTTTTGACGATTTTAGCGCACAAAAAGAAAAGACGCAATTTTTGTGATACAGTAGTATCAGTGAAACTCAGGAAGAAATAGGAGCAGACGAGGAATGAGGAGTGAGTTGATGGTAGGGTTCAGCATACTACTGGGACTGCTTTCTATTCTCTGTGCTCTTCATGATATGTTGCGTCAGAGAAGAGAATATAAGCAGAAAGAAAAGAAAAACAATGTACTGTATCTGGACAGGGAGGATTTTCTGTTCTCTCAAAGGGAAAACGAACAAAGAAAAGATGCACTCTGACAAAAAATCATGCAGAGCAGGTTTTGTTGCTTCAACGGGCGGCCTTTTTGGGCCGCCCGTTTTGCTGTGTCCGGTATAGCGGCCCTTTTTGCCACATAGATATGATGAAAAAAGGGAGGGCGCCGGATATGATCGCATATTTTGAAACGGTGGAGGAAGAAAAAAAGCGGGGACTTTTCTGGAAAAAGCATCTGGAGCTTCAGCTGCGGCCGGTGGGGAGAACTTCTTTTCTGGCCGGTTGTTTGCCGGTGCCTTCCGGCATGGGAGAGCGGAAAGTGGAAAAACGGGTGGAATGGGCCATGGAACAGATGAAGAAAAGAGGTGTCCACCGGTTGGCGGTAGAAGAGCCGTGGCGGGAAAAGGCACAGGAAATGGGAATGCTGACAGTGGAAGAAGGGACGGCCTGGCGGCAAGGGGCCGGACTGGGGGCACTGTGGGCTCTTCAAAGCCGGGGCATTCCGCTGGAGCAGGCTTTCTGCTGCCTGGAGGCCGCCCGATGTGACCGGGATGTGGTGCGCTGCGCCAGAATCTTAGGGGGAAAGGTGCGGTATCTGTCGGTGCGTATCAAAGTGGGACAGCAGGAGCTGGAGCAGGCGCTGTATGAGCAGTTCGGCATTGCTCCCCAGCAAAGCGCTCCGCCGGAATACCCCTGTCTGCGTATCCGTTTTCCCCAGCCGGGAGAAAAGGTGGAGACAGAAGAGGATCTGCTGATGTTGGCTCCTGGCGGATGGCCGGGACTGGAGTTTGTATCTCCCCAGTGGGCCAGGGAGCAAAAACCGTCTGGGATGGGGGATACTTTGTATACCGCCATGCTGCTGGAAAGCGGCCTGTGCCGTCCGGAAGATTTGAGAGCGGAGGGCAGCCAGAAGGGGGAAATGTAAGCCACTTTCCGCCAGCCTGGGGAAACCCACGCTTGACACATGGGAACGAGCACCATATAATGTGAAGTATTATCCTGAATATCTATGCCCATTTCCAGGGGCAAAGGGGAGGAAATTATGCAAAAGCAATTTATGCTGACCGAAGAAAGGCTCAAAGAGATCAAAGATGAGCTGGAATATTTGAAAACCGTCCGGGAGAAAGAAGTGGCCGAGCAGATCAAGGAAGCCCGTTCTTTCGGCGACCTTTCGGAGAACAGTGAATACGACGAAGCCAAAAACGAACAGGGCAAGCTGTATTCCCGTATCGCCGAGCTGGAGAATGTGATCGCCGGCGCGGTGATCATTAACGAGGACTCCATCACCACCCAGCATGTGAGCATGGGTACCCGGGTCACCGTGGTGGAAGAAGGCTTTGAGGATGAGCCTGAGGAATATGCCATCGTGGGCTCCCAGGAGGCCAACCCTGTCCAGGGCCGCATTTCCGATGAGTCCCCGCTGGGCAAGGCTCTTTATGGCCATGGCGTGGGCGATACCGTGGTGGTGGAAGCTCCCGACGGCGCCATTACCTATCGGATCGTGGCCATCGATCGGTAAAAAGGAAGAAAAAACGGCTGCAGCGGAAATGGCTGCGGCTGTCTTTTGATATGGAGGAAGATTATGAAGGAAGAAAAGAGCGCTGTGGCAGCCGAGCAGGCCGCCCAGCAGGAAATGGGGGAACTGCTGCGCATCCGCCGGGACAAGCTGGCCGCTTTGCAGCAGGAGGACAAGAACCCCTTTGCCATCACCAAGTACCCTGTGGACCATTACGCCGCCCGCATCAAGGAAGAGTTTGCCGGCATCGCCAATGAGGAGGAGACCGGTAAGGTCGTCCGCCTGGGCGGCCGTTTGATGAGCAAGCGGCTGATGGGCAAAGCCAGCTTTGCCGATCTGCGGGATTCCACCGGAGATATCCAGCTCTATGTCCGTCGGGACAATGTGGGCGAAGAAGAATATGCCGCTTTCAAAAAGTTTGACATCGGCGATGTGGTAGGCGTGGAAGGCGAAGTCTTCCGCACCAAAATGGGCGAGATCAGCATCAAAGTGGAAAAGATCCAGCTGCTGTCCAAGAGCCTGCGTCCCCTGCCGGAAAAGTGGCATGGCCTGAAGGACACCGACCTGCGCTACCGTCAGCGGTATGTGGATCTCATCGTCAATCCCGAGGTGAAGGACACCTTCATCAAGCGCAGCCAGATCCTGCGGGAGATCCGCGCTTACCTGGACGGCCAGGGCTTCCTGGAGGTGGACACCCCCATTCTGCTGCCTTTGGAGATCGGCGCTTCCGCCCGTCCTTTCGTCACCCATCACAACACACTGGATATGGATATGTACCTGCGCATTGAAACTGAGCTGGCCCTCAAGCGGCTCATCGTGGGCGGGTTTGACCGGGTGTATGAAGTGGGCCGTATCTTCCGCAACGAAGGCATGGACACAAAGCACAACCCGGAATTCACCAGCATCGAGCTGTACCAGGCCTTCACCGATTACAAGGGCATGATGGACCTGGTGGAGGACCTGTATAAGCACCTGGCCCAGACCGTCTGCGGCAGCCTGACCATCCCCTACATGGGTCAGACCATTGACATGAGCCATTGGGAGCGGCTGACCATGGTGGAAGCGGTGAAGAAGTATTCCGGCTGCGACTACTATACCTGGGAGACCGACGAGGACGCCCGGAAGGCCGCAAAGGAGAAGAATGTGCCGGTGCCCGCCAACGCCACCAAGGGCGCTGTGCTGGTGGAGCTGTTCGACGCCTTTGTGGAAGAGAAGCTGATCCAGCCCACCTTCATCTACGACTATCCTGTGGAAAACAGCCCTCTGGCCAAGCGGAAGAAGGACGAGCCGGCCTTCACCGAGCGGTTTGAGTATTTCATCAACGCCATGGAATTCGGCAACGCCTTCAGCGAGCTGAACGATCCCATCGATCAGAAGGAGCGCTTTGAAAAGCAGGTGGCCCTGCGGAAAGCAGCCAACCCCAAGGACACCAGCCAGGTGGACTACGATTATATCAACGCTTTGGAATATGGTCTGGCTCCCACCGGCGGCCTGGGCTTTGGCTTGGACCGGCTGGTGATGCTGCTCACCGATTCCGCCAGCATCCGGGATGTGCTGCTCTTCCCCACCATGAAGCCGCTGGACAACAAGAACGATTCTCAGAAGAAGGAAGAGGAGCCCGCCGCTCCGGCTCCCGCAGCAGAGCAGAAGGTGGAGGAGATCGATTTCTCCCAGGTGGAAGTGGAGCCTCTGTTTGCCGATTTCGTGGACTTTGAAACCTTTGCCAAGTCGGATTTCCGGGCGGTGAAGGTAAAGGAATGCACTGCGGTGCCCAAGAGCAAGAAGCTGCTGAAGTTTGTGCTGGACGATGGCTCGGGAGAAGACCGGGTGATCCTCAGCGGCATTCACGATACCTATGAGCCGGAGGAACTGGTGGGCAAGACTTTGATCGCCATCACCAACCTGCCTCCTCGCAAGATGATGGGCATTGATTCCTGCGGTATGATCATTTCGGCGGTTCACCATGAAAATGGCGTGGAGAAACTCCATTGCCTGATGGTGGACAGCCATATCCCCGCCGGCGCCAAGCTGTATTAAAAAACGCGGCTTTCGCCGGGGGAAAACAGGAAGAAACCTTTCTTTCCCTTTTGGGTGAAGAGCGCAAGCGGGCCTGACGCCATCGGCGTCAGGTCTGTCTGCGCTTTTCCGGAAAGGCGGATTTTTGGGAAAAATCCAAAGGATCGACGGGACGCAGGTCCCGGAGGGAGACCAATATGCAGTCATTCAAAAGCAAGCTAAAGCGTTTTGGCAGAGAGCATCTGAAAAGCATTCAGCGGCGCAATGCCGCGGTGCGCCGGGCCGCACCGGTGCGGGTGATGGCCGTGGGGTTTGCCGCCGTGATCCTGATCGGCACCCTGCTGCTGATGCTGCCCTTTGCCACCCGCAGCGGGGAAAGCGCCGGTGCGGTCACCGCGCTGTTCACCGCCACTTCGGCCACCTGTGTCACAGGGCTGGTTGTGGAAGATACCTATCTGTTCTGGAGCCCCTTTGGTCAGGCGGTCATCCTCTGTCTGATTCAGACCGGCGGGCTGGGATTTATGACCATTGCCATCGCCCTGTCTTTGCTGCTGCGGCGGAAGATCTCTTTGCGGGAACGGCGGCTGGTGAGCACTTCGCTGAATATGGACGGGCTTTCCGGCATGGTGCGTCTGGTGAAGCGGGTGCTTTACGGCACATTGCTGTTTGAAGGCATGGGAGCGCTGATTCTGTCGGTACGCTTTGCCCGGGACTATGGAATCCTGGGCGGAATCAGCCGAGGGATCTTTCACTCGGTCTCAGCCTTCTGCAATGCCGGGTTTGATATTCTGGGCGACCAGGGCGCCTATATTTCCCTGGGCGGCTATACCGGGGATTTCGTGGTGACGGTGACCATCAGCCTGTTGATCATTCTGGGCGGCCTGGGCTTTTTTGTCTGGAGCGACATCTATTCGGCCCGGGACAACAAGGGCCGGCTCCACACCCAGAGCAAGATCGTTTTAAGCTCCACTGCCCTGCTTTTGCTGCTGGGCACGGTATTCTTCTTCATCGCAGAATACGAAAATCCCCAGACCATGGGCAATCAGGGCTTTTTTGGCCGGCTGCTGTCCGCCTTTTTCCAATCCACCACCACCCGTACGGCGGGCTTTGCCCAGCTGAACCAGGCCTATCTCACCGGGGCCTCCAAGGCCATGAGTGTGGCGCTGATGTTTGTGGGCGGTTCCCCCGGCAGTACGGCAGGCGGTGTCAAGACGGTGACGCTGGCCGTGCTGCTGATGGCGGCGCTGTCCTCTTTGCGGGGCACTTACCAGACCACAGTGGGCGGCCGGTCCATTTCCTATAAGCTGGTGATGGATGCTTTGTCGGTGTTCCTGCTGGGCATCTGCTCGGTGGCCGTCGGTACCTTTTTGCTGTCGGCCTTTGACGGAGTCACCCTTAGCTCGGCCCTCTTTGAATGTACTTCGGCTTTCGGCACGGTGGGGCTCACATTGGGCATCACCCCGGAGCTTTCCACCCCCTCGCTTTTGGTGCTGGTGGCGCTGATGTATATGGGACGGGTGGGTATCATCACCATCGGCATGGCCGCCATGATGCGCGGTAAAAAGGACGCCAAGATCAAATACCCCGAAGCACGGGTGATGATCGGCTAAAGGAGGAAACAAGATGGAATCGTTTGTGGTCATCGGCCTGGGGCGTTTCGGCATGACCCTGGCCAGGGAACTGTACCGCCTGGGCCATGAAGTGCTGGCGGTGGACAAGGACGAAGAAGCGGTGCACCGGGTGTCCGACTCGGTGAGCCATGTCATCACCGCCGACGCCCGGGATGAGCAGGTGCTCAAATCCATCGGCGTGCGGAATTTCGATCATGCGGTGGTGGCCTTTGCCGACAACATCCAGGACAACATCCTCATCACCCTGATGCTCAAGGAGCTGGGGGTGAAGAATGTCATCGCCAAAGGCAACGACGATCTGCATGTTAAAGTGCTCAAACGCATCGGCGCCGATCGGATCGTCTTCCCCGAGGCCGATATGGGCGCCCGGTTCGCCCAGATGGTGGCATCCAACAACATCATCGACTATATCGATATTTCCGAGGATTATTCCATTGTGGAAGTGGCGGCCCCCGACCGGTGGGGCGGCAAGAGCATCCGCCAGATCGATGTGCGGGCCCGTTACGGCATCAACATCCTGGCGGTCAAGACCCACAACGGCGAGACCATCCATGTTTCTCCCGAGCCGGATTATGTGATCCGCCGGGGAGATGCGCTGGTGGTCATCGGCGCCAACGATGATATCAAGAAACTGGGGTAACTATGGAAGAGATAACCAGCCGGGACAATCCCCGCATCCGCCGGGTCTGCCGCCTGATGGACAGCAAACGGACACGGGAAAAGGAAGGGCTCTTCTGCTGCGAAGGGGAAAAGCTGCTGGGGGAGGCCCTGGCGGCGGGAGTGGAAGTGGTTCAGGTTTTTCTCAGCCGGGACCTGCCTTTGGAGCAGCAGCGGGACAGAGGCGTGCCCACCTTTTTGGTGCCGTCCTCTCTCATGGCCCAGATGAGCGGCGTGGAAAGTCCCCAGGGCGTGCTGTTTGTCTGCCGCATTCCCGCCCCCCGGAAGGATCTGCCGGAAGGAGCCTGCCTGGTGCTGGAAGATGTGCGGGACCCGGGGAATGTGGGCACCATTCTGCGTACCGCTGAGGCTTTTTCCCTGCCGGTGGTGCTGACGGGAAACTGCGCCGAGCTGTATAACCCCAAGGTGGTTCGCTCCACCATGGGCTCGGTGTTCCGGTGCAAGGTGTTCCGCCTGTCCCGGCCGGAGCTTTGGCAGGCGCTGGAGGGAAGAAACATCCCCCTGTATGCCGCCGCCTTGAGCGAAAGTGCCCAGGATATCCGGCAGGTGGATCTGAAAGGGGCGGCGGTGGCCATTGGCAACGAGGCTCACGGCGTCAGTGCGGAGCTTCTGGAGCACAGCCGGGGCCAGGTGATCATTCCCATCCAGGGGGCTGAGTCCCTCAATGCCGGTGTGGCGGCCGCTTTGTGTATGTGGGAGATGCGCCGTTAGGCCATAAGGAGGAAGACTGATGGAAACTGTGCTGGCCCATATCTGGCTGCGGGAAGAGGCCAGGCTGCCCACCCGCCGCATCTGGGAGGCCCGGGAGCATTTCAAAGGAGCACTGGGAGCCTGCCGTGCTTTGCAAGAGGGCGATCCCTTTTTCACGCCCCGGGAGCGGGAGCAGGGAGCCAAAGCTGCCTGGGAGAAAGCGGAGCAGGTGCTGGAAAGCTGCCAAAAGGCAGGAGCCCGGGCCATCTGTTTTGAAGAGGACGGATACCCGGAAATGCTGCGGCAGATCTACGATCCACCGGCGGTGCTCTATCTGCGGGGCACTATGCCAAAATGGGGAGAGATGCCGGTTTTGGCCATTGTGGGAAGGCGCAAGGCCAGCCCTTTGGGGCTGGAAACCGCCTGCCATTTTGCCCGGGTGCTGTCGGCCCATGGCTTTCTCATCGTTTCCGGGCTGGCTCAGGGGGTGGATGGAGCGGCCCATCAAGGGGCGCTGGAAGGTCCCACTCCCACAGTGGCTGTGCTGGGCACGGCCATCGACCAGTGTTATCCCGCTTCCCATAATGGATTGCTGCGGCGGATTCTGGAGAAAGAGGGCGCCGTTCTCAGCGAGTATCCTCCCGGCCGTCGGGGTTATCCCGGCTATTTTCCCCGGCGCAACCGGATCATCTCCGGCCTGAGCCTGGGGGTGCTGGTGGTGGAAGCGGCCAGGAAAAGCGGCAGTCTGATCACCGCGGCCACTGCGCTGGAACAGGAGCGGGATGTGTTTGCCGTTCCCGGTTCTATTGACAGGCCGGAGTACGAAGGCAGCAATCAGCTCATCCGCTCGGGGGCCATTTTGTGCACAAACCCGGTGGAGATCTGTGAAGAATATGCCGGGCGCTTTCCTGGACTTGTGATGGGGCTGGAAGAGAAAGCCCAGGAGAAAGAGCCTGAGCAGGAGATGCCCCAGCCTGCTTCCAGCAAGAGCAAACCGGCGCCGGCAGGACTGACCGGCCGGGAAAAGCTTATTGTGGACAGCATGGACGGCCTGACCCACATCGATGCAATCTGTCAGAACACCGGTCTGGCCACAGGGGAAGTGCTCACCAGCCTGACCATGCTCCAGATCCGGGGTGTGGTGCGGGAGCGGGGCGCAAAATATTTTGAAATCATATGAAAACCATAGTATCATATTGTAGATAGATGGGCCTTGCCCCGAAAGGGGAGGCCAAAGAAATGGGCGGCCCGCAGCAGGAGCCGCCGGGAGGAACGCAATGTCAAAATTACTCATCGTGGAATCGCCGGCCAAGGCGAAAACCATCGGCAAATACCTGGGGCCTGACTATGTGGTCAAGGCATCCATGGGGCATTTGCGGGATCTGCCCAAAAAGAAGATGGGCGTCGACATCGACGGGGACTTTACCCCCCAATACGAGCCCATCGAGGGCAAGGACAGGATCATCGACGAGCTGAAAAAAGCGGCGGAGGAAAGCGATTTCGTCTATCTGGCCACCGACCCGGACCGGGAAGGGGAAGCGATTTCCTGGCATCTCAAGGAGATGCTCCATCTGCCTGACAGCAAAACCAAGCGGGTCACCTTCAACGAAATCACGAAAAAAGCGGTGCTCGCCGGGGTGGAACACCCCCGGGACATCGATATGAATCTGGTAGACGCCCAGCAGGGCCGGCGGATTCTGGACCGGATCGTGGGCTATCAGCTCTCCCCATTCCTGTGGCGGAAGGTGCGGGCCGGGCTGTCGGCCGGTCGGGTCCAGTCGGCAGTCACCCGTCTGATCGTGGACCGGGAGCGGGAGATCCAGGCTTTTGTGCCCAAGGAATATTGGTCCATTGATGTGACCCTCACCGCCGGGCGGAAGAACTTCACCGCCGGTTTCTATGGAACGGCAGAGGGTAAAATGGAGCTTTCCAGCCAGGAGGAGACCGAAAAGGTGCTCTCCGCCATCGACGGGGCGGGCTACCGGGTGGAAAAGGTGAAGAAGGCCAAAAAGAAGCGGACGCCTGCGCCCCCGTTCATCACCTCCACCTTGCAGCAGGAGGCTTCCCGGAAGCTGTCCATGACGGCCAAGCGCACCATGATGGTGGCGCAGGAGCTGTATGAAGGCGTGTCCATCGAGGGCCAGGGGCTCACCGGTCTGATCACCTATATGCGTACCGACTCTCTCCGCGTCTCCGATGACGCCCTGGCCGCCGCCCGGGATTACATCGGCGGCCGGTTTGGCAATGACTATCTCCCCGCCAAACCCCGGCATTACAAAACCAAGAAGAACGCCCAGGACGCCCACGAAGCGGTGCGTCCCACCAATCCTCTGCTGGACCCGGAGAGCATCCGCAGCAGTTTATCTGCCGACCAGTATAAGCTGTATAAGCTGATCTGGTCCCGGTTCACCGCAAGCCAGATGACCGATGCCATGATGGACACCACATCGGTGGACATTGGATGTGGCGGCTATATTTTCCGGGCCACCGGCCAGACGGTGGCATTCCCCGGTTTTCTGGCCCTGTACGAAGAGGGACTGGACGAAGTGCGCAGCGACGACGAGCTGGCGCCTCTGCCGCCCCTCAGCGAGGGCGACGAGCCCAAGCACAAAAAGACCGAGCCCAAGCAGCACTTCACCCAGCCGCCGGCCCGGTATACCGAAGCCTCCCTTATCCGCACCATGGAGGAAAAGGGCATCGGCCGTCCCAGTACCTACGCCCCCACCATTTCGGTGGTTCTGGGTCGGGATTATGTGGTGAAGGAGGGCAAGTCCCTCCGTCCCACCCCACTGGGTGAGGCCGTCACCGATCTGATGATTGACAAGTTCCACGATGTGATTGATATCAAGTTCACCGCCGGTATGGAGCGGCAGCTGGACGAAGTGGAACAGGGCAACACCAACTATGTGGATATCCTGCGCAAGTTCTACACTGGTTTCTCCGGCGAGCTGGAGAAGGCGGAAAAGGACCTGGAGAAAAAGCGCATCAAGATCAAGGACGAGGAGACCGATGTGGTCTGCGAGCTGTGCGGCCGGAAGATGGTCATCAAATCCGGCCGGTTCGGCAAGTTCCTGGCCTGCCCCGGTTATCCTGAGTGCAAAAACACCAAGCCCATCACCGAGGACACCGGCGTGCTGTGTCCCCTGTGCGGGGCCAAGGTGGTGAAGAAAAAATCCCGCAGCGGCTATTACTACTATGGCTGCGAGAAAAATCCCACCTGTACCTTTATGACCTGGGATAAGCCCACCAACAAAAAGTGCCCCAACTGCGGCGAGCCTCTCTATAAGCGCTATACCAAGGCGGAGAAAAAGTATGTGTGCTATAAGCCGGGGTGCGGCTATGAGGAAGACCTGCCCCAGCGGAAGAGCAAGAAGAAGGACGAGGAAGCTCCGGCGGCAGAGCAGAATGTGGTGACGGCTGCCGAAAATGCAGCGGAGACCCCGAAGACTGCAAAGACCACCAAAGCCAAAAAGGCTGTGAAAACCACCAAGACCGCCAAGACGGCCAAAGCCAAGGCCCAGGAGGAAGCCGGGGAGGAAAAGCCCAAAAAGACCACCCGGAAGAGCACCAAAAAGGCCGCAGGTGAAGGGGAAGAAACACCGAAAAAGAAAACCACCCGGAAAACAGCTGCCAAAAAGACGGCAGAAAAGCCGGAAGCGGAAGAGGAAAACAAAGAATGATGCAAGCCACAGTGATCGGAGCGGGGCTGGCGGGCAGTGAAGCGGCCTGGCAGCTGGCCTGCCGGGGGATCGAAGTACGGCTGCTGGAGATGAAGCCCCGGCAGAAGAGCCCGGCCCACAAAATGGATACCTTTGCCGAGCTGGTGTGCTCCAACTCCTTCCGTTCGGGGGAACTGACCAATGCCGCAGGGCTTCTGAAAGAAGAGCTGCGGCGGTTGGGCAGCTTGATCGTGGCCTGTGCCGACGCCACCCAGGTGGACGCCGGAGGGGCGCTGGCGGTGGACCGGCAGGCCTTTTCCCACCTGGTGACCCAGCGGCTGCGGCAGCATCCCCGGATACACATTGAGGAAGATCGGGTGGATGCCATCCCGGAAAGCGGCCATGTGATCGTGGCCACCGGCCCCCTCACCGAAGGTCCTCTGGCCCAGAACATGATGGAATGGCTGGGGGAGGAAGAGGCCCTCAGCTTCTATGACGCCGCGGCCCCCATCGTTTCGGGAGCAAGCCTGGATATGGACAAGGCCTATTTTGCCTCCCGCTACGGCAAGGGCACCGGCCTGGACTACATCAACTGTCCCATGGACAAAGAGCAGTACCTGGCTTTCTGGCAGGAGCTGTGCCAGGCCGAGGAAGCTCCGGTCCACGGTTTTGAGGACAAGAGGGTCTTTGAAGGCTGTATGCCGGTGGAAGTGATGGCCCGGCGGGGAGAGGACACCCTGCGCTTCGGCCCTCTGAAGCCCATCGGCCTGCCCGACCCCAAGACGGGGAAGGAGCCTTATGCCGTGGTGCAGCTGCGGCGGGAAAACAGCCAGGGCACCATGTACAACCTGGTGGGCTTCCAGACCCATCTTCGCTTCCCCGAGCAGAAGCGGGTGTTTTCCATGATCCCGGGACTGGAAAAGGCGGAATTCCTCCGGTATGGAGTGATGCACCGCAATAGTTATCTGTGTTCGCCCCGGGTGCTGGATGGATTCTACCGGGCGAAAAAAGATTCCCGGGTGATGTTTGCCGGGCAGATGACCGGGGTGGAAGGGTATGTGGAATCCACCGCCTCCGGCTTTGCCTGTGGGTTGAATATGGCTCGGAGCATGCTGGGCCTGCCGCTGCTGGAGTTTTCCACCCAGACGGCCATCGGCGCCCTCAGCCGGCACATCAGCTGTTATGAAGGCAAGAATTTTCAGCCCATGAACATCAACTTCGGCCTGATTGACGGGCTGGACAGACGGGTCAAGGGCAAGCGGGAGCGGTATATGGAGATCTCCCAGCGCTCTCTGGAACGAATCGAAGCATATCGGAACACGGTAATGGAGGGGACAACGGAATGAAGATCATTGTAGACGCCATGGGCGGTGACAACGCCCCTCAGAGCACGGTGGAAGGCAGCGTGCTGGCCGCCCGGGAACTGGGCGTGGAGATCGTGCTGGTGGGACAGGAGAAAGCCATCTTGTCCTGCTTGGAAAAAGTGAAGAGCGATGATGTGGCGGGGAAGATCGAAGTGGTCAACGCCCCGGAAGTCATCGATATGTGCGACAGCCCCATGAGTGTCACCAAGGAAAAGAAAGATTCCTCCCTGGGCGTGGCGCTGCGGCTGCTGGGCGAGGGCAAAGGGGACGCCATGGTCTCCGGCGGCAATACCGGTGCAGTGCTGGTGGGGTCCACCATGTATGTCAAGCGTATCCGGGGCATCCGCCGTGCGGCGCTGGCCCCCATTCTGCCCACCGACAAGGGCGGCGCGCTGCTCATCGACTGCGGCGCCAATGTGGAATGCACCCCGGAATATCTGCTGCAATTTGCCTATATGGGTTCCTTCTACTGCCAGAAGCAGATGAAGATCGCCTCGCCCCGCATCGGCCTGATCAACAACGGTGCCGAGGAGAGCAAAGGCACTCCCATGATCAAAGAGACCTACGGCCTTCTGAAACAGGCCGGGGAAGCGGGCCGGCTCAACTTCGTCGGCAACATCGAAGGCCGGGATGTGCCCTTCGGCATGGCCGATGTGATCCTGTGCGACGGCTTTACCGGCAATGTGCTGCTCAAGACCTATGAGGGCGTGGGACTGTATTTTGTAGGCGAACTGAAGAAGATCTTCTTCAAAAACCTGGGCACCAAGCTGGCGGCCCTGCTGGTGAAGAACGGTCTGGGCGCGCTGAAAAAGAAGATGGACTATAAGGAAGTGGGCGGCGCACCCCTTCTGGGCATTGCCAAGCCGGTGATCAAGGCCCACGGCTCCAGCGATCCCCGGGCCTTCAAGAGCGCCATTCGCCAGGCGGTGCAGTACGCCGAAAGCGGCATCATCCAGGACATCACCGAGAATATCGAGCACATGACGGTATCGGCCCCGGGAAAAAATTGAAACTGCCACTTTACAAGGCTTTAGGGGTTTGCTATAATCACTGACTGTACGGCGGGGGCAGGCTCCCGCCGGGGAAAAAGCATATAATGAGATCAATAGAAAATCTCGATAAGCAGGAGGTGGCAAAGATGGTACTGGAGAAGCTGAAGGGCATCATCGCCCAGCAGTTCGGGGTGGATCAGGACGAGATCACCGAGGAGACCACATTTGTGGGCGACCTGGGCGCCGATTCCCTGGATCTGGTGGAGCTCATCATGAGCGTGGAAGAGGCTTTTGAACTGGGCCAGGTGGAGGACAACACCCTGGAGAATGTCAAGACCGTAGGCGATGTGGTGAATTTCATCAAAGAGCGGGTCGAGGAATAATCGAGCAAACCGGAAGAAAGGGGCGTGGGGCATCTGTGTCCCGGCCCTTTTCTGCTGGAAGGGAAGAAGGAGGGAGAATCCATGGCAACACAGCTCAAGCTGGGATATCGGTTTCACAACGATCAGCTGCGGCAGAACGCGCTGACCCACAGCTCCTATGCCAACGAGAACCGGGAGAAGGGCGTGCGCAGCAATGAGCGGCTGGAATTTTTGGGAGACGCGGTGCTGGGCTTCATCTGTGCGGAATATATTTATAGTCACTTCCGGCATATGCCGGAGGGGGAGCTGACCAAGCTGCGTGCGTCCATCGTGTGCGAGAAGTCGCTGTATGAATATGCCCAGCGTCTGAACCTGGGAGAGCACTTGCTTTTGGGTCACGGAGAAGAGAGCGGCGGGGGACGGAAGCGGCCCTCGGTGCTGGCCGACGCGGTGGAGGCCATGCTGGCGGCCATCTACCTGGATGGCGGTATGGAAGCGGCCAAGGGGTTCATCCTGGACTACATCAAGGAAAAGGCCGAGACGGTGTCCCACACCCGGCACCCTCTGGATTATAAGACGGCCCTCCAGGAGATCGTGCAGAAGAACCGGGAGGAGACCCTGACTTACCGGCTCAAGGGCGAAAGCGGGCCGGATCATGACAAGCGTTTTCTCATCGAGCTTTTGATCAATTCCAATGTGATCGCCCAAGGGGAAGGGCGGAGCAAGAAGGAAGCGGAGCAGGAGGCGGCCCGGCAGGCGCTGGAGCTGATGGGGCAGTGACAAAGCACATCCTGCCGGTGTTCATTCCCCATGTGGGCTGTCCCCACCAGTGCGTGTTCTGCGACCAAAAGGCCATCACCGGGCAGAAAGCCCCCACTGGCCGGGAAGTGGAGCGTATCTTAAAGGAGGGGCTCCGCTTGGGGAATGTTCCCCAGATCGCCTTTTATGGAGGCAGCTTCACCGCCATACCCGCCGCCTTACAGGAAGAGTACCTGGAGGCGGCTTTTCCATATGTGCAGCAGGGGCAGGCCCAGGGGGTGCGGGTGTCCACCCGGCCCGACTGCATCACAGAGGAAGGGCTGGCTCTTTTGAAAAAATACGGCGTCCAGACCATCGAGCTGGGGGCCCAGTCCATGGACGATGAAGTGCTGCGTCTTTCCGGCCGGGGCCACCGGGCGGAGGACACGGTGCAGGCAGCCCGCCTGGTGCAGGAAAAGGGCTTTGAGCTGATTTTGCAGCTGATGGTGGGCCTGCCGGGAGACAGCCGGGAAAAAAGTTTGCGCTCGGCCCGGGCGGTGGCGGCCCTGGGCCCCCAGGGGGTGCGGCTCTATCCCGTCTGCGTGCTCCGTGGCACGCCACTTTTTGCCATGATGGAGCGGGGGGAATACACCCCACTCACCCTGGAAGAGGGGGTGGAGTGGAGCGCCGACGCCCTGGAGGTTTTTCAGGAAAAGGAGATCCCCGTCATACGCCTGGGGCTCAACCCCAGCCGGGAGCTGGAAGAGCAGGTGGCCGCCGGGGTCTATCACCCGGCCCTGGGCCAGCTGGTGCAAAGCCGCATTTTGCGCCGCCAGTGCGAGGAAGTTCTCCGCCATGCACCCCCCGGCCCGGTTACCTTATATTATAAGAAGGGCCAGCGTTCCACCCTGCAAGGCCAAAAAAATGAAAATCTCCGGTATTTCAAAGAACACTACCCCGACAAGATCATTACATTAGAAGAAGCGGAGAGCCTCCGCTCCCATACTGCGCTGCCGCGCTGAGCGCATCCAACCGGCCATGGTGAATGATTGCCCCAAGTCCGTTGTATGCCGCAGGGCAAAGAAAAGCCCCCCTTGTGCAAAGGGGGGACAGCATGGCAAAGCCATGCCGGGGGGATTGTGAAGACCAGCGCACCAGTTAGTCACGCTGCTTGACAGGGGAAGCGCGGGGAGATATAATAGAGATAGAAAAGGGCACTACCGGTAGACGGTTAGCCCCCATAGTTAGTTACAAGAAGTAACCGCCAGGTTGGGAGCCGGGGCGGTTACTTCTTTTTGTATAAAGAAAACCACTCGCTAGGCGAGTGGTTCAAAAGAAGCCTTGT
>QUDE01000006.1 GCA_003477405.1 Ruminococcaceae bacterium AM07-15 | reverse complement strand
AAGGCTATGTCACAACAAACAGTTGATAAATAGCCATTTTTATAGGGGAGTATCAGAACTCCCCTACAAACTGTTATTTGCAGTTATCTATACTCATTTGGAATTTCGATATGAAGTGTCTCACACAATAACTTCACATCATGTGCATCATTTTCATCAAACTCGTATCCCAGATGGAACATTACTTGACTATATGGTTCAATACAGGAAACCTCTATTTCCTCAATTCTTCCTTTACCCGAAAAAGTTTCTACCGGAAAACAATCCCCATCATAAAGAATTTCACCTTCGTCCGTATATTCAAAACAATGCAAATCAATAATTCTGTTTTTCAAATCTTCCCATACAGTATGGTTCAATGTTGTATATTCCATCTTAATCTCATAAAAGCCATTAGCTTTCATTATTTCTATAAAGTTCTGATAATCGTTCTTTTCTACAAAAATGTCAATATCATTATGGGCTCTTGACTGATATCCAAGAAGAGCATCTACACCCCAGCCACCATCAAGAAAGACTTTAATCTCCGCATCTATTGCAAATTGAAGAATCTGTTTTACATCTGTTATATTGACCATCTTATCATCTCCACAAATTCTAATTAGGCGACCAGAGGAACTGCTGGTCTGTTTGATAAATCTCTGCATTTAGCAGTTTTCAATGTTGCCAAAACAAAAGTTAAGAAGATGTTCCTTTTCTCCATGTCGCTTTCTTTGGCGTAATTTACAAGGTTATTCCACACAAGATAGTTGTTCAGATACTTGGTAGAAACACCGTTAAAGCCACGCATAAACCTCTTTAGCTGGCTATGGTAGCTATTGATATGTTGGATATTATAAATGCCTTTCTTGGCTTTGCCAGTCTTTAACTGCACAAGGTCAATGCCATTGGCATTTGTAAATCTCACATAGGAGTTCATCTTGTCCGTAACAAGAGTGGAATTGGTCTTAATCCTACCATCATAAATATGATGTAAATCTCTTGTAGAAACTCTACCAGTATTCGTAATCTTGGAGATAGACAAGCCATTCCTATTAACCGCACAAGGAACACATACCTTTTCTTGGGACAAGCCTCTGATATGTGTAGAATGACCACGCTTATGAGCCTTGCGTGGCATAGCAAATGTCTTACTCTTGCTATGATTGCCCTTGTACGAGATGGCGAAAAAAGTTTCGTCAGCCTCAATAATGCCGTCAAGGGTAACATCGTCTGCCATATTCTGAAGTGCATCCAAAATCTTGTGTCTCCAAAGGAATGCGGTGTTTCTGTGAATCCCACAAGCAACAGCAGTCTTACGAATGGATAAGCCATTCATCATACAATCAATGTACTGCTCCCACACGGACAAGTCTTTTCTTGTACCAGACACAATGGAGTTCGTAGCAATCACGAAGGACTTGCCACAATCCTTACATACATATCGCTGTGTGCCATCTTTACGATGACCATTGCGAACCACATGGATACAGCCACAAAGAGGGCATACACGACCATTTGCAAAGCGTTCCTTTGCTACGAAATCTTCAATATTCAAAGACTTTACAAAGGCAGGACTTAAAAGCATTGTTTTAAGGCTTTCCTGCTCTGCGACAGTCAACTTACCGATAATATCTAATGCGTCTTTGATAGTAGGCATATCCAATTACCTCCTTCGGTGGTACTGTTTCTTACTATTATTATACGCTATTTCTCGTCAAAAATCAACCATTTGTTGTGACAGAGCCTTTGGAAAAAGGAAAACAGCGCTGGACAAGCGCCGGGAAAAAGGTCAAAATCCTGCTGGTGGCGGCGCTTATTGCATTGGTGGCCGCCATCGCGGTTGTGGTGGTGCTCAGCCAGAACAAGACCTATGTCACGCTGTTTACCGAACTGAATCAAAGCGATATGAGCGACATCGTGACCTATCTGTCGGACAACGGTGTCACCGATTATCAAATCAAAGATGACAGCACCATTCTGGTGCCGGAAGAGCAGGAAGAAAGCCTGAAAGCCCAGCTGCTGATGCAGGGCTATCCCAATTCGGGCTTTGCCTACTCCACCTATTTTGACCATGTGGGAAGCCTGACCACCGAAGCTGAGCGGAACCAGCTGATTCTCTATGAATTGCAGGACCGGACAGCGGCGGTCATTCGCAGTATGGAAGGGGTCAAGGACGCCACCGTGCAGTTCACCCCCGGCGAAGACCGCACTTATGTGCTGGACAGCGGCAATATGGTGGAGGCTTCGGCCTATGCCAAGATCACCATGAAGGATGGCGAGACGGTGAGTGACACACTGGCCACCGGCATCCGCAATCTGCTGACCCGCTCTCTCCAGGGGCTCAGCGTGGAAAATGTGGTGATCGTGGACTCCTATGGCAACACCTATTCCGGTGAGGATGGTTTGAAGGATACCAAGGACACTTCGGCCCTCAAGATGCAGCTGGAGCAGCAGGTGAACAACCGGGTGCGTACCCAGGTGATGCAGGTGCTCGCCCCGCTGTATGGACCGGAGAATGTGCAGGTCAGCGTCAGCAGTGTGGTGGATGTGGACCGCACTTATACCGATTCTGTGGACTACACCACCGAGGATTGGGCCAAGGACGGCAGCACCGATGGGGAAGGTATCATCGGTTCCAAGGTCTACGATATGCAGGTAGCCGTGGGAGAAGGCGAGACGGCCGGCGGTGCGGCGGGTACCACAACCAATGCGGATGTGCCCACCTATCCCGAAGATGAAAACGATGTGCAGGAAGGCCAGAACATCGTGGGCTCCAGTGGTGAGAAAAACTACCTGGTGGATACCGATAAGAAGCAGATCGAGCATGTGGCTGGTACTGTGAGCGATCTGATGGTGTCGGTGAGCATCAACGAAACCACCGCAGGGGATGTGGACGAAACCACTCTGTATCCCCATATCGCCCGGGCCGCAGGCATCGGGGAAGATGTGCAGCAGGACAAGATCCATGTGATGGTGGCCCCCTTCTATGAGGAAACGGTTTCCCAGCCGGCTCAGGAAGGCCTGCAGGTGGAGATGTGGATGATCTATGCCGCTCTGGGCGGTTTAGGCCTGTTTGTGGTGCTGTTGATTGTGGTGCTGCTTCTGGCCAAGCGGCGGAAAAAGAAGAAGGCCGAAGCCGAGGCCCAGTTGGCCCTGGCCGAAGCCGCGCTCCAGCAGCCGGTCCCTGCCCCGGAGGGAGCGGATATCATGGAGATGCAAACCGAAAAAAGCGTAGAACTGCGCCAGGATGTGCGTAAATTTGCCGAAGATAATCCGGAAATCGCAGCTCAGATGGTGAAAGCCTGGCTGAAGGAAGGAGATGGAGCAGAATGAGTGAAGGCGCCGCACCGGCGAAAAGCTCCCATGGGCAGCAGCTGACAAGGCAGCAGAAAGCTGCGGCGGTGATCGTTTCCCTGGGGACGGAAAAAGCCTCTCAGCTCTATCAATATATGGACCCGGAGGATGTAGAGCAGATCACTCTGGAGGTGGCCCGCCTGGGCTACCTGGACTCGGAAACCACCGAGGATGTGCTCAATGAATATTATCAGATGTGCCTGACCAACAAGGCCGTGACCGAAGGCGGGCTGGAATATGCCCGGGCGGTGCTGGAAAAGGCCTATGGCCCCCAGGCGGCCGACAGCTTGTTGGAAAAGGTGACCAAGTCTTTGAAAAACAGGGAGTTCTCCTTCCTCAATAAGGCTGATGAGAAATCCCTCTACGCCGCCTTGCAGCATGAGCGGCCTCAGACCATCGCCCTGGTGCTTTCCTATGTGGACCCGGAAAAATCAGCGGCGGTCATCGAGGAGCTGGACCCCCAGTGCCAGATGAAGGTGGTGGAGAACATCGCCAACATGGAAAGCGCCTCTCCGGCGGCGGTGAAGATTATCGAAGCCGAGATGGAGAAGAAGTTCACAAACCTGATGGCCACCAACAATGTGAAGGTGGGCGGTGTGGACTATGTGGCCAAGATCATGAACAATCTGGACAGATCCAGCGAAAAGAGCATTTTCGACCGTCTGTCGGAGCACAACGGACAGCTGGTGGAGGAGATCCGCAAGCGGATGTTCGTCTTCGAAGACATCATCACCATGGACGACCGCTCGGTGCAGCGCTTTATCCGGGATTGCGATCCCCGGGATGTGGTGCTGGCCCTCAAGGGCAGCAACAGCGAGGTGGCCAGCAAGATCTTCAGCAATATGTCCACCCGTATGGCCCAGAGCATCCGGGACGACCTGGAGATCACCACCAATGTGCGTATCCGGGATGTGGAAGAGGCCCAGCAGCGTATTGTGGGCATCATCCGCGGCCTGGAGGAGCGCAACGAGCTGATCATCATCAAGGGCGGAAAGGACGATATCATTGCCTAACATTTTCAAAAGCTTCCTCAAGCCCGCTGTGGATCAGTATGTGTTCAAAGATGTGGACGATATCATCATAGAACCCCCGCCACCTCCTCCGGAGGAAAATCCCCCGGAGCCTCCCAGGGAGCTGACCCCGGAGGAAAGCGAGGAAAAAGCCAACGCCGACAGCGTCATCAGTTTTGCCAAAGTGCAGGCCGATGAGATTCTGGCTGATGCCCGCCGCCAGGCGGAGGAACTTTTGGAGCAGCAGCGTCAGAAGGGCGAAGAGGCGGCAGAGCAGGCCCGGCAGGAGGCCCAGAGCGAAGGCTATCGCCAGGGCTACGCCGAAGGGCTGCGCCAGGCCCAGGTGGAAGGAGCGGCCCACCTTCAGCAGGAGCTGGAGAACCAGGCCGCCCGGGTGAACGCCTTTTTGCAGGATGCCACAAGGGCCCGGGAAGCAATGCTCATCGACACCCGCCGCGAGCTGGAAGAGCTGTGTCTGACCATTGCAGAAAAGGTCATTCATGTGAGCCTGAAAAGCAGCCGGGGAGTCATCGCCCGGATGATCCAGACGGCCACCGAAAAGCTGAAAAGGCGGGAATGGGTGCATATCTATGTAGGGGGCGTGGGAGCCAAGGAACTGGCTCAGATCACCCCGGAGCTGACAGGGGCGTTGTCCGGGCTTTCGGAGCACATCAAGATCGTGCCCATGCCCGAGGATGAACTGGGCACCTGCATTGTGGAGATGCCCGACTCCATCATCGACGCCAGCGCCTCCACCCAGCTGCAGAACATACGGGAGATCCTCAGCGAAAATTAACCGGCCATAGGGAGGTGGACAGGGTGTTTGAAGAGGCGATCAAGCAGATCAAAGAAGCCGAAACGGTGAGCTACACCGGAAAGATCGAAAACATCGTGGGAATGTCCATCGAAGCCTCCGGTGGCCGGGCCGCCGTGGGGGATATCTGCCAGATCTATAACGGCAGCGCCGGTGGCCAGGTGATGGCCCAGGTGGTGGGATTCAAAAACGACCGGATTCTCCTGATGCCTTATTCCGATATGAGCGGTATCTCGGCGGGGAACTTTGTCCGCAACACCGGCCGGCAGCTGAGCCTGATGATGGGGCCTTTCCTCAAAGGCCGGGTCATCAACGCCCTGGGCCAGCCCATCGACGGCAAAGGTCCTTTCACCGGCGGCACCCTGTTCTGTGTGGAAAACAACCATTATGTCAACCCCATGGCCCGCCCGCCCATCCGGGAACGGATGGAGTTCGGCGTCAAGGCCATTGACAGTATGCTCACCATCGGCAAGGGCCAGCGTATCGGCATCTTTGCCGGCTCCGGCGTGGGCAAAAGTACCCTGATGGGTATGATCGCCAAAAATGTGAAGGCCGACATCAATGTGATCGCCCTGGTAGGCGAACGCGGCCGTGAAGTGCTGGAATTCATGCAGAAGGACCTGGGGGAAGAGGGCATGGCCCGCTCGGTTCTGGTGGTGGCCACCTCCGACCAGCCCGCTATGCTGCGCAAACAGTGCCCCTCGGTGGCTACCGGCATCGCCGAGTATTTCCGGGATCAGGGCCTGGATGTGCTGTTGATGATGGATTCCCTCACCCGTTTTGCCATGGCGCAGCGGGAAATCGGCCTGGCCGTGGGCGAGCCTCCGGTGTCCCGGGGCTATACCCCTTCCATCTATGCCGAGCTTCCCAAATTGCTGGAGCGCAGCGGCAACTTCCAGAAGGGCTCCATCACCGGCGTCTACACCGTTCTGGTGGAAGGCGACGATACCAATGAGCCCATTGCCGATACCGTCCGCGGTATTTTGGATGGACACATCGTTCTGTCACGGCGGTTGGCCAATAGCAGTCATTTTCCCGCCATTGACATCGGGGCCAGCATTTCCCGTCTGATGGCCGACATCGTTTCTGATGAACACAAGCAGCTGGCCTCGCGGATTCGGGATATCCTGGGAACTTATGAGAAAAACGCCGATCTGGTGTCCATTGGCGCCTATAAAGCAGGCACCAATCCCAAACTGGACATGGCCCTGAGTAAAATCGACGGCATTCAAAGCTTCCTGCGCCAAGGCGTGAACGAAGCGTTTACTTATGAAGAAGACCTGAACATGATGCGGAAGCTTTTGTAACAGAAAGAGGGAACAAGATTGAAAAAATTTCAGTTTTCCCTGGAGAGCGTGCTGGGCTACAAACAGCAGGTGCTGGAGAGCCTTCAAAATGAGCACGCGATCCTGATCCAGAAGATGCGGCAGCAGGAAGAACGGCTGCGTCAGATGGAAGAGAGCTACCGGGCGTGGAACGAGGAGTTCCGTCAGGCGGAAATGGAAGGCATCACCGTGGCCGAGGCCATGCGTTATGAAAGCGGCCTGCGGTTCTGGGAAAAGGAGATCGCCCAGCAGCGGCAGACGGTGCTTCAGTGCCAGCAGGAAGTGGAGCAGAAACGCCGCCAGGTGGTAGCCGCCCGTCAGGAGACCGCATCCCTGGAAAAGCTCCGGGACAAAAAACAGGAAGAATACCGCAAAGCGGTGCAGAAAGGTGAAGAGCTGTTCATCGAAGAAGTGGTGGCCGCCCAGAAGGCCATGGCCGCCCTGTCCTGATGACAGCATCCCCATTGAAAGGAGGTGAGACGATATGAATACCAACGATACACAGTGGATCATGCAGCTGACCCAGGCTATTTATGCCGCGCAGCAGAGTACAGCCTCCCGGCCGGTGAAAGATATCGCCCAGGACAAGGAGAAAAGCGATTTCCAGAACCTGCTGGAAAACAAAAAGGCAGAGGGAAACCAGCAGAGCCCTTCGGAAGCCCCCGGAGAAAACGGCGGAGAGCAGATGGAGCAGGAGGCTGCTGTGCAAGGAGCCGCTGCCCAGGTTTTGCTGCCCTTTTTCCAGCAGATGCCGGTGATGCAGACGCAGATTCAGGGAGAAAGCACACAGATGCCCATGGCCGAAGTGCTGCCGGTGGCAGCTGAGACTTTGCAGGGCGCAGAAATGGCCCAACCGGTGCAGCAGGGTGCGGGTCAAGTGCTGGCCGGGGAAGAAATGCCCATCCTGGAGACACAGGGTAAGGAGATGGCCCAGGCCCAGCCGGTTCTCTCTCAGACTGATGGAACGGCAGAGCAGCAGCCTGTGGAAATGTTGAGCACTCAGGAGACTGTGGAAGCTCCCAAGCAGGCGGAAAACAATGGCGCGTTGTTCCAGAATGGAGCCGGGGACACAAAGCCGGAGGATGAAGTCGTTCTTCAGGCCCAGACTGGCAGCGTGGAACAGCCTTTGTTCCAGGAGACCCAGCAGATGCCCCAGAAGGTGGGACAGCCTGAAACACTGGATCTGGAAAGCCCGGATGTGGAAAATCAGCTGAACACCCGCATTACGCAGGCTTTGGAGCAGGACATTCAGAAAATGGAACTGCAGCTGGAGCCGGAAGGGCTGGGAAAACTGGTGATCCAGATGGAAAAAAGCCCGGAAGGCGCTTTGCATGTGGTGCTTCAGGCCAGCAATGAAACAGCGTTGCAGATGCTGAAAGATCATTCCGGCTCTTTGGGGCTCATGCTGCAAAACAGCCAGGCCGCTCCGGTGCGCCTGGAAGTACAGCGTCAGGATAACCCGGAACAGAATCCCTGGAATCAGCAGGAGCAAAACCAGAACCAGAACCATTCCCAGCAGCAACAGCAGCAGCGCCGTCAGGAAAATCGGCAGAGTGAGGATTTCCTCCAGAAACTCCGCCTGGGTCTGATGCCCGCCCGACAGCTTAGCGAGAAAGAAGGAACTTCATGAGCAATGATTTTATGCCTATGTCGCTGAATAGCCTGAATACGGCCTATAGCACCAAGACCACAAGCCCCTCCATTTCTGATCTGGAGAGACAGGGCATCAATGTGATCGAACAAGGCGAGGACACCGGTCTGCAATTTGAGGATTTCCTCCAGCTGATGGTTCAGCAGCTGCAAAACCAGACCATGGACAACACCGCCGATACCAGTGAGATGCTCAATCAGCTGGTGCAGATGTCCACTGTGGAGATGCTCTCTACCGTCAAGGACGGCCTGGAAGCCTTGGTCAATGCCAGCACTCTGAACTATGCCGCATCCCTTGTGGGAAAAACGGTGACCGTGGGCCGGCTGGACGATGAAGGCAAACTGGAAGAAGTGGTGGGCACTGTAACAGGTACCGGCACCTACCAGGGTATTTCCGTCATCTTTGTGGATGGGGAAATGTATGCCCTCAACGATATCATGGCCATCGGCGAACTGCCCGAGCTGCCGGAAGAACCGGAAGAGCCGGGAGAAGGCGGTGAAACCGGCGACGGCGAAGGCGGAGATGAAAACGGCCAGGAGACCCAAAGCGTAGGCTAAGGGTGACTGGGAAAGGAGAATGGGTATGATCGAACGGGTTGGACAGCAGCCGCTTTCCACCGTACATTCCCAGAGGCAAGAAACCTCGTCCCCGGGCGCATCCTTTGACGCCGCTCTGCGGCAGCAGATGCAGGTACAGGAAAGCCAGGTGTCTTTTTCCAAGCATGCTATGGCCCGGGCCGAAGAACGAGGCATTCAAGTGACAACCGATCTTTTGGAGAAGCTCCATGGTTCGGTGGAAAAAGCGCAGGCCAAGGGCGCTACCAATATCCTGGCCCTGGACAGCAGTTTGGCATTCATCATCAATGTGCCCAACAGCCGGGTGATTACCACCATGTCCCAGGATGAAATGAAAGAAAATATTTTTACCAATATCGACGGCGCCGTGATCCTGTAATACAGAAGGCAGGACCGACAGGATGCCTTGGAGATCCGTCCGAATGACTGATTTCCGGCACGGTTTGCCGCGACGCAAAAAAGGAGAGAATAGAAGCATGGCTTTGGCAGGCTCTATGAGCGCGGGTATCTCCGCAATGAAAGCCCATATGGATGCATTGACTGTGGTTGGCAACAATGTGGCCAATGTGAATACATATGGTTATAAACCGGGCAGAGTTACCTTTAAGGAGAGTATTTACTCCACCCAAGCCGCCGGTTCCGACGGTACAGAGACATTGGGCGGCACAAACCCCCGTCAGACGGGTTATGGCTGCAGCGTGGGCACCATCGATCTGGATATGTCCACTGTGAACATGGAAAGCACCGGCAATGCCCGTGACGCGGGTATCCAGGGAGATGGCTTTTTTATCCTGGGAGATAAAAACGGTGTGATTATGGGAGAATATGATAGCCTGATGCTGTCCAAAGTGGGCGATTTCCGCGTTGACCCCAACGGGTATATCACCGATGGCTATGGCAACATTGTCTATGGTTTTGCCACTTGTAACGCCACAGTGGACGACGCCACAGGTGATGTAAACAAAGATGCAGCTCCTGGTATCAGCGGCGAGGCCATCAGCACGCAGCTGGTTCCTCTGCGTTTGCCTTTGGCTGTGAAAACGGAGGATGAATTTGAGGGGGCCCAGGTTGGCGATGCCATTTTCCCCGGTATTGTTGACGGTCTTAATGAATATGGAACATTTGAAGGCTATGATCCTATCAGCTATAACAGCCTGAGCATCGGAGCTGACGGCAAGATCACCTGCAACAACGATAAAACCGGCGATCCGGTGGTGGTTGGTTATATCGCGCTGGCCACGGTGACAAACCCCAGCGGTCTGACCCACACCGAAGGCCCCTACTATAAGGCCATGGAAGGCTCCGGCGATATGAGCATTTTTGCTCCTAACGGTTCTCTGGCAGGACAGTATCTGAACAATGCGGATGCGGACGATGGTACAGTGGAAACCATGCTGGGTGAAGGCGGCCCTGCGCTGCTCCCCGGCTTCCTGGAGGCTTCGGGCACCGATCTGGCCACTGAATTTTCCAACATGATCATTTATCAGAGAGGCTACCAGGCCAACACCCGCATCGTCACCGTTACCGACACGATGCTGGAAGAACTGGTGAACATGAAGCGGTAACGCCGCAAGTAAGTATTCCCATTGATCGTTTCCGCCGGGCCGGTTTCCCGGCCCGGCGGAAAAAGAGAAGCAGGAGGGAACATCTATGATCCCATTGCAGAAAATGAATGGTGAGCGTTTTTTGCTCAATCACAATCAAATCGAACACATCGAACTGATCCCCGAAAGCAAAATCGTGATGATGAACCATGATTATTACATCGTGCAGGACACGGTAGACGATATTATTCGGAAAATCATGGAGTACAATGCGAAGATAATGGACATTCACCGGGAAATCTCGGTTAACGATCTGCGGGCCTGAGGCCACAGCGGCGGAAAAAGAAGGTAGTTTTATATGAATATCGTATATTTGATCGGTCTTTTATTGGCGGTTGTCTTTGTGCTGTTCGGCATCATGGTGGATTTCAATGCTCCCAAGCCGGTAGATGTGGGACAGCTGGGGCTGTTTTTTGACCCGGCCAGTGTTCTGATCGTGGTGGGCGGCACTCTGGCGGTGGTCATTGCCTGTTATCCCAAGCAGGTGACTTCCATCCTCAAGCATTTCAGCATTATGCTGAAGGCTAAGGCCTTCAATCCGGAAAAATATATTGATGAGCTGGTAGAACTGGCTCAGATCGCTCGGAAAAACGGCCTTTTGGCTCTGGAAGAAAAGGCTAGCACCCAGACCGATCCCTTCTTTAAGCAGGCCATTATGCTCATCGTGGACGCCACCGATCCGGATCGGGTGAAAAGCATCCTTATGAATGATATCGAACAGACATCTGCCCGCCATCAGGAGGTCATCGCCATGTATGAACGGGGCTCCAATGCGGCGCCGGCGTTTGGTATGATCGGCACATTGGTGGGCCTTGTGAAAATGCTTTACAGCCTGGACGGCGCTGATATGAGCGGCCTTGGCCCCAACATGGGTGTGGCGCTGATCACCACCTTCTATGGCTCCGTTATGGCCCATGTGATTTTCAACCCCATCGCCACCAATTTGTCGGCCCGGGATGAGGAGGAAATCATTTGTCGGGAGATCATCCTGGAAGGTATTATGGCGATTCAGTCCGGTGAAAACCCCAAATTCCTGCGGGAGCGGCTTCTGACCTTTATGAAGCAGAAGCAGCGCAGCAGCTCCGGCGGCAAGGGCCGGGATGGGGGAGAAGGGGAATAAGGTGCAGGCATTCAGGCGTACAGAGGAGATGACGGAATGAAACGAAACAAAAAAGGCGGCGGTGGTGGCGCCAACTGGATGGATACCTACGGCGATATGGTGACATTGCTGTTGTGTTTCTTCGTCATGCTGTACTCCATGTCCAGAGTGGATGAAAGCAAATGGGCTGCCCTGGTGGCGTCGTTCAACGGTATGACTGTGGATGAGCCGTCCCAGGTGGTGGTGGACGGTGCGCTCACCGATACGCCGGTGGAGGGCCTTCCCTCCGGCCTGACCCAGGATATGGTGGATGAAAGCCTGGAACAGCTTTATCTGGCGATATCACAATCGGTCACGGAAAGCGGCCTGGATGATATGGTCAGCGTCAGCAAAGGCAGCGGCTATGTGTTCGTGTCCTTTGACGATGCGGTCTTTTTTGACGGCAACAGCTATGAGCTGCGGGACGAGGGAAAGGTTGTGCTGGATGAAGTGGCAAAGCCTTTGGCGGAAGCCAGCCAGGCCATCAACGAGGTGCGGGTGCTTGGGCATACCGCCCAGGCCGATCCCAACCGGCAGAACTATGTGGATTTTGACCGTTTTCTCTCTTCCAACCGGGCTACAGTGGTGACCATTTACCTTCAGGAAAAGAACGTGATCGACCCGGCCCGGCTGATCAGTGTGGGATATGGACAGTGGAGGCCGGTCTACGGCAACGACACCCCGGAGGGGCAGGCGCATAACCGCCGGGTGGAGCTGGTCATCAGCGGTTTGGATTTGGAGAACGAAAGCAGCGACAGCATTAGCCGGTATTACACCATTCGCGACGGATCTGCCAGCAACAGCGAGCTGCAAGATGATACAGAATAACCAGGAGCGTGTACCCCGATAAACCAGCAGGCTCCCCCCAGGAGGTGCGAAGATGGCAGAAGTTCTGTCACAAAGCCAAATTGATGCATTGCTCAGCGCCGCACGCAGCGGCGAAATGGATCTGACGGCGTCAAACGAGAAAACCGCCGAGAAGAAATATCGGAAATACGATTTTTACAGCCCACGGAAATTCACCAAAGACCGGCTGAAAATGCTCAGCGGCATCTTTGAAAATTATACACGGATCATCAATTCCCGGATCAACGGCCTTCTGCACTCCACCTGCGATATTCAGGTGGAGTCGGTGGAAGAGCAGCGGTATTATGAATTTTCCAACGCCTTGTCGGAAGGGGATGTGCTCTCCCTGGCCAGCGTGACCATGGATGGGGAAGAGCCCATGGAATCACCCCCCATCCTCTTCCATTTCACCACCACCCTGATGCTCAGCATGATGGATCGGCTCATGGGCGGCAATGGCGATCTGGGTGGTAAGATATCCAGCGGATACAGCATGACCAATCTGGAGCTGCGGCTTTATGAGAGCATGGTGAAGGATATGATCCAGGCTCTGGGCGGCAGTTGGGAAAACTACATCGATCTGGAGTTTCAATTCCGCCGTTCGGAATCCAATCCCACTTTGGTGCAGCTGATCGGTTTGGATGAAACGGTGGTGATTGTGGGAATCAATATCAGTTTTTCCAACATCACCGGTCAGATGAACATTTGTCTGCCGGGTATGACTCTCACCAATATCTTCACCAAGATCGCCTCCATCAATCAGGCCGGCCGCAGCGGCAGAGAAGACAATGCCGATGAGATCATGGATATCCTCCGCACCTCCGACCTGGAGATCGTGGCCGAACTGGGCAAAACAACCTTGCAGCTGCAGGATATCTATCATCTCCATGTGGGCGATGTGATCGACCTGGGCCGCAATGCGCAGGAACCGGTGCGGCTTTATGTGGAAGGGCAGCCGTGGTTCAGCGGCAAAATGGGTCTGCAAAACAACAATGTGGCCATTAAGGTGTTGGAAACCTACGACAATCAGGGAAGAAGGGAAAAATAAGGGCTATGGAGCAAAATGTGTTTAACGCCATGGAGCTGGACGCCATTGGCGAAGTGATGAATATCAGTTTGGGTTCCTCAGCCACGGCGGTATCCAATCTGCTGGACCACCGGGTGGATATCACCACCCCGTCGGTATCGGTGGTGCCGGTGGAGGAATTCAGCATTGGAGATCTGGAGCCGGCCATCGCCATTGAGATCAAATATGTATCCGGCCTGGAAGGCAGCAACATCATGCTGCTCAAACGGGGCGATGTGAAGGTGATCGTGGATATCCTCATGGGCGGCGAAACCCCGGAGGAGGAATTCGAGCTCAATGAGCTGACCATCAGCGCCGTCTGCGAGGTTATGAACCAGATGATGGGCGCAGCGTCCACGGCGTTGTCCGATTTCCTGGGGCGCTCGGTGAATATCTCCACCCCCCAGTCCTTCACCCTGGATGATATCAAGCAATTCAAAGAGGATCATTTCCAGACATCCGATGGGATGCTGGTGGTTGTCCGGTTCACATTGAGCATTGAAAATATGCTGAACAGTGAGTTCGTCAATGTGATGTCGGTGGATCTGGCCAGGGAACTGCTGGGCGGCTTTGGTATGGATATCAGCAGCTTGTCCAGTGAACCGGCCCCGGCTCCGGCTCCCGAACCGGCTCCGGCCCCGGCGGCGTCTTCCAGCGATGGCGGGAAGATGAGCCAGGAGGAGATCGAGCGGCTGATGGGCGGCATGGGTGCCGCGGAACCGGCTCCGGCCCCGGCGGCGTCTTCCGGCGATGGTGGGAAGATGAGCCAGGAGGAAATCGAGCGGCTGATGGGCGGCATGAGCGCACCGGCCCCGGCTCCTGCTCCGGCGGCGTCTTCCGGCGATGGTGGGAAGATGAGCCAGGAGGAAATCGAGCGGTTGATGGGCGGCATGAGCGCACCGGCCCCGGCTCCGGCTCCGGCGGCGTCTTCCGGCGATGGCGGGAAGATGAGCCAGGAGGAAATCGAGCGGCTGATGGGCGGCATGAGTGCCCCGGCTCCGGCCCCGACACCGGCGGCCCCGGCGCAGCAGCCGATGCAGCAGCCGGCCATGCAGGCCCAGCCCATGCAGGGCATGATGCCCCAGCAAATGCCGGCGGGATATCCTGGAGTCATGCCGGGGATGATGCCTCAGCAGATGCCGATGCAGCAGCCCATGTATTATCAGCCGGACCCCAAGGTGGTCAATGCAAAACCGTTGTCTTTGCCCACTTTGGATCTTTCCAAAGAGCTGGGAGAAGAGCAGGCACAGAACCTGGAGCTGATCATGTCGGTGCCTTTGGAGGTATCGGTGGAGATCGGCCGGACCCGCCGGAAGGTGGAAGATGTGCTCACATTCTCCAAGGGGTCGCTGGTGGTGCTGGATAAGCTGGCCGGTGACCAGGTGGACCTGTTTGTCAACGGGCTGTGTGTGGCCCGGGGCGATGTGGTGGTGATCGACGACAATTTCGGCGTGCGCATCACCGAAGTGTTGAAACAGCCGGGCCTGATGGATCTGGCGAAAAAACTCTAAGCGATCCAAGCAAAAAACGACATAGAAAAGGATGGGAAAAATGGCCAAGATTCTGATTGTGGACGATGCCGCTTTTATGCGCAAGGTGATCCGGGATATGCTGGCAAAGAACGGTTTTGACGATGTGACCGAAGCGGTGGACGGAAAGGATGCCGTGGAGAAGTATTTTGAGATCAAGCCCAATCTGGTGCTGATGGATATCACCATGCCCAACATGGACGGCTTGGAGGCGCTGAAAGCCATTCGCTCCAAGGACGACAAGGCCAATGTGGTCATGTGTTCTGCCATGGGCCAGGAGGCCATGGTGGTGGAGGCTGTGCAGGCCGGTATCAAGGACTTTATCGTCAAGCCCTTCAAGGAGGACCGGCTGATGAAGGCGGTCAACACCATTCTGGGCAACGGCTGATTTTATGCTGCAGCAGATTTTGGGATTGCTCTGGTCTTTGGTGATGATCGGAGCGATCCTGGTGCTGGCTTATCTGTGTACCCGCTTTGTGGCGTCCCGGGGAGTGGGGGAGAGGTTTTACCGGGGCAATCTGATCACGGTGCTGGAAAGAGTGCCGGTGGGAAGAGACCAGAAGCTTCTTCTGGTCAAGTTGGGGGAAGAATATTATTTCCTGGGGGCCGGGCCCTCAGGCATCACCTGCCTGGGACAAGTTCCAAAGCAGACGGTGGAAGATTGGGAAAAGGCAAAAAAAGATCAGCCGGCGCCCATGTCTTTCCGTCAGTCGCTGGAGCAGGTGATCAAGCAGCGGAAGGACAAGGGAGGGCACTAGGGCGTGGACGCTTTGATCAATGTAAACGGCGAGCAGGTGCAGGCCCTTCAGATCCTCTTTATAACCACTCTGCTCACCCTCTTGCCCTCCATGGTCATTATGATGACCTCCTTTACCCGGTATGTGATCTCCTTTTCCTTTCTGCGTTCGGCCATGGGCCTGCAGCAGAATCCGCCCAATATGGTGCTGGTGGGTATGGCGTTGTTTCTGACCCTGTTCACCATGTCCCCTGTGGTGGATGAGATCAATGAGCAGGCCTATCAGCCTTATTCCGCCGGGGAGATCACCCAGGAGGAATTTCTCCAGCGGGCGGAAAAGCCCCTGAAGGAATTTATGGCCAGACAGACGGAAACCAGTTCTCTGGAGCTGTTCTGTGACCTGGCCCAGGTGGAAGCGCCGGAGGAGGAAAGCCAGATCGACGAGCTGCCTCTGCGGCTTCTGGTGCCCGCCTTTGTCACCAGTGAGCTGAAGCGGGCCTTTATGATCGGTTTTTATCTGTATCTGCCCTTTGTGCTCATCGATGTGGTGGTGGCCTCCACCCTCATGTCCATGGGCATGATCATGCTGCCGCCTTCCATGATTTCCATGCCCTTCAAGCTCTTGCTTTTCATCTCGCTCAATGGATGGGAACTGTTGTTTTCCACCCTGGTGCGAGGATTCAATTAGGGCCTATGGCAGCAATCAAACCGGAAGGAGGGTGAGGCATGGAAGTGGCAGATATCCTGCGGGAAGGGATCGGTGTGGCGCTGAAAATCGGCGGCCCACTGCTGATTTTGAGTATGGCCGTGGGCATACTGGTGGCCATTTTCCAGGCGGTCACCCAGATCCACGAACAGTCCCTTTCCTTTATTTTGAAACTGATCGTGGTGGTGCTGGTGCTGCTGATAGGCGGCGGATGGATGCTGGAGACCCTTTTGGAGTTTTCCCGGTATTTGTTCACGCTGATGTAAGGGCGGAAATATGATAGATTGGCAACAACTTTTCCTCTTCGAACTGATCCTCATGCGCATGAGCGGGTTCATTCTCTTCAACCCATTGCTGGGGCGGAACAACCTGCCGGGCACGGTGAAGGCCGGGCTCATTATGGTGCTTTCAGTGAGTGTTTTCGGTTTGGAACCCGCTTTGGCCGTGGAAGCACCCAGCAACATCATCGTCTTTGCCCTGATCATGTGCAAGGAACTGGGCGTAGGATTTGTGCTGGGGTTTGTGATGCGGCTGTTTTTCATGGTGGTCCAGGTGGGGGGCGAGATCATCGACACTCAGATGGGCATGACCATGGCACAGATCTATGATGCGGGAAACCAGTCCAACATGACGGTGAGCGCGTCGCTGCTCAACATTCTGCTGGTACTCAATTTCTTCGGGGAAAACGGCCACTACACCCTGATGCGCCTGCTGGAAAGCTCAGGAGAGCTGCTTCCTTATGGTGCGGCGGTGTTCGGTCAGGCCACGGCCTCTTATGTGGCGGAATTGTTTTTCACCTGCATGATACTGGCTGTCAAACTGGCACTGCCCATTCTGGCAGCGGAAGTGCTGGGGGAAATCGGCATGGGCATTCTGATGAAGGCCATTCCCCAGATCAATGCATTTGTCATTAACATGGAGTTGAAAGTCATCATCGGCCTTGTGCTGCTGTTTGTGTTTTTGACTCCGTTCAACGAATTTCTGCTTCAGGCAGAAGCCCAGATGCTCACCGAGATGGAGCAGGCGGTGCGTCTTTTGGGAACAGGCGGTTAGATCCCTTTTCCAAGGGTCTGAGGAGGTGAGGGGGCTTGGCCGACAGTTCCAAAACGGAAAAAGCCACGCCAAAAAAGCGGCGTGACGAACGAAAAAAAGGCAACATCTTCTTTAGTAACGACGCTGTTTCCGTGATGGTGCTGCTGGTAAGCTTTTGGGTGATCCGGCTGACGGCCTCCGGGGCTGTGGATCAGCTGGAGAGCTTTTTCCGGTATTGCATGGGCCTGGCCACCGGCGGAACCGGAGCCATGCCCACCGAACAGGGAGGCAACCTCCTTTATCAGCTGCTGCTGGTGTTTGTGAAAACGGCGGGGCCGATTCTGGCCACGGCGGCGCTGGTGGGGGTGGCCGTCACCTTCTTCCAGACCAAAATGCTCATTTCCGGCGAATCCCTCAAACCAAAGTGGAGCCGTCTCAATCCCCTTCAGGGAGTCAAGCGGCTGTTTTCTTTGCGCAGCATCATCGAAGCCCTGAAAGGGCTGCTGAAGATCTTTCTGCTGCTGCTTCTGATCTATCGTTTTATCTCCGGCGCACTGCTTTCTTTCACCAAATATCTGGGCGCCGATCTCCCCAGTGCCTGCGGTCATCTGTTTGACGAGAGTTTTCAAATGGTCAATCAGATCATGATCGCCTATATCGTTCTGGCCGGGGCCGATATCTTTTATCAGTGGTGGGATTACGAACGGCAGATCAAAATGTCCAAGCAGGAGATCAAGGAAGAATACAAACAGATGGAAGGCGACCCTCAGGTCAAAGGCAAGATCAAGGAACTGCAGCGGCGGATGGCTCAATCCCGCATGATGCAGCAGGTGCCTCAGGCCGATGTGGTCATCAAAAACCCCACCCATTTTGCCGTGGCTCTGCGCTATCGGCCCGATGTGGACGAAGCACCGGTGGTTCTGGCCAAAGGGCAGGATCATCTGGCGCTGCGGATCATCAAGATGGCGGAGGAACACCAGGTGACGGTGATGGAAAATGTGCCGTTGGCCCGGGCTCTTTATGCCTCCACAGAACTGAACCGGCCCATTCCCCCGGAGTTTTACAACGCGGTGGCCGAGGTGCTGGTGTATATCTATCGTATGGATTCCTCCCTGAAACAGGGCGGGAAGTAGGAGCCAGTAAACTATGAAACGAATACTCAATAGCGCCATATCGTTGATGGTGGTGGTCATCGTATTGTTTTTGGTGATCCCGCTGCCCACATTTATGCTGGATGTGCTTATCATCATCAACATCTCCCTGTCCATTATGATCCTGATGATCACCATGAACATCGGGGAAGCGCTGGAGTTTTCCATATTTCCATCCCTTTTGCTGATCACAACTCTGTTCCGGTTGGGACTGAATGTGTCCTCCACCCGGTTGATCCTTTCCAACGGCGGCAATGCCGGCGCTGTGATCAAATCTTTTGGTCAGCTGATTACCCAGGGCAATATCGTCATCGGCGTGCTGATCTTCCTGATCATCGTGCTGGTGCAGTTTATCGTTATTACCAAAGGCGCCGAGCGCGTCTCCGAAGTGGCGGCCCGGTTCACCCTGGACGCCATGCCCGGCAAACAGATGGCCATTGACGCCGACCTCAGCTCCGGCCTGATCGACGAAAAGGAAGCCCGTCTCCGCCGGTATAAGATCCAGAAGGAAGCCGATTTCTATGGCGCCATGGACGGCGCCACCAAGATCGTCAAGGGCGATGCGGTGATGTCCCTGATTATCACCGTCATCAACTTTGTGGCCGGTCTGATCATTGGTATCGTTCAGGGTGGCGGCGACTTTGCCACCGTGCTCAATGTGTACTCCATTGCCACCATCGGTGACGGACTGGTCTCCCAGCTGCCGGCCCTGATGATCTCCACCGCCACCGGTATGATCGTCACCCGGTCGGTGTCCGACGGCAGCCTGAATACCGATGTGGTGGGTCAGTTCAAGGCCCAGCCCCGGGCGATTCTGTCCACCGGTGTGATTCTGGTGCTGCTGGGATTCATCCCCGGTTCTCCCACTGTGCCGCTGGTGCTGGTGGGCAGTGCCTTGGGCGCCGGAGGGTATGTGGGCAGTAAGCGCATGGAGCAGAAAAAGCAGGCCGAGGAAGCGGCGCCGGAAGAACTACCGGCTCCCACCGAAGTCCAGGCCCCCAGCGAAGCCGACTATTTCAAAGACATCAACAATGTGTATTCCCTCCTGGCCATCGAGCCCATTGAAATGGAGTTTGGATACAGTCTGATCCCGCTGGTGGATGAGCACAGCGGCGGAAAGCTCATCAGCCGTATTGTTATTTTCCGCCGGCAGTACGCCCAGGATATGGGATTTGTCATCCCCTCGATCCGCCTTCACGACGGGGCCTCCCTGGGTACCAACCAATATGTCATCAAGATCCGTGGCGAGCAGGTGGCCAGCGGTGAGATTCTGGTGGATTATTACCTGGCTCTGGAACCCGCCTCTCCCGGCGGTGAGATCGACGGCATCGAGACGGTGGAACCGGCCTACGGCATCCCCTCCCGGTGGATCTTGCCGGAGAACAAGGAAATGGCGGAGATCTATGGCTATACCGTCATCTCTCCCCTCACCGTGATGCTCACCCATTTGTCGGAAACCATCAAGAGCCACGCCCACGAGCTGCTCAACCGCAGCGAGACCATGCAGCTGGTGGAGAACCTGAAAAAGACCGAGCCGGAGCTGGTAAACGACGCCATCCCCAATGTGGTCACTTATGCCAATCTGGAAAAGATCCTTCGTTCTTTGCTGCGGGAGGGCATTCCCATCAAAGACCTGAGCACCATTCTGGAGACCATCGTAGACGCCGGCTCCACCACCAGGGATATGGATATGATCACCGAGCAGGTCCGGGGGGCGCTCAGCCGTACCATTACCCGGAAGTTCTGCCAGAACGGCCAGCTGCGGGTGGTGACCCTGGATGCCGATGTGGAAACCAAGATCCTGGCCGCCTTGACCAAAAACGATCACGGCGTCTATCTGGCCCTCAGTCCGGATATCATGCAGCAGATCATTGCCCAGCTGGGTGAGCTGCGCAAAAAGTTCAACGAGCTATCTCAAACTCCCATTTTGCTCACAAGCCAGGTGATCCGGGTGTATGTGAGCCGGATGGTTTCTCAGTTTTATCCCGATATGTATGTGCTCTCCTTTAATGAGATCACCAGCAATGTGCAGATACAGGCCATTGGCAATGTTTCTCTGGGGGCTCAGCCCAAGCAGGCCTGAGAAACGATGAGAGAGGACGGTGACGGGCATGCATCAGAAAAACGAAGAAGGGCTCAGCCCGGCATCGGCCGGGAAGACAAAGCAGGAACTGGATCAGATGAACAACGAAGAGCTGATGGCTCTTTACAAGCAGACCGGGGACAATGACATCAAATGGGCCCTGGCCATGCGCTTTCAGGAGCCACTCCGCCGCATTGCCATGCGCACCTGCGGTGCGTATGGAGGAATGAATCAGCTGGAAGATGTGATCCACGAAGGGCTGCTGACATTGCTCAATGCCATGGATCGCTTTGATCCGGAAAAGGGCGTCAAGCTGGAGACTTATGTGGCCAAGCGGCTGCGAGGAATCGTCATCGACCTGGGGCGCAAGCAGGACTGGATGCCCCGGCAGCTGCGTCAGAAATCCAGCCGGATGGGCCGGGCGGAAGAAGAACTGTCCATGACCCTGGGACGGGAGCCCACAGACCGGGAAGTGGCCGAACATCTGGGGCTTTCCCTGGAGGAATACGAAAAAGATCTATCGGATACGGCGGGAGCCAATCTGGTGTCCTTTGAGATGCTGCTGGACGCTTACGGCAATGTGTCGGGAAGGATGCTGGAGAGGAGCAATTACGAAGACCCGCCGGAGGAGATGTGGGAGGAAAAGGAGCTGCGGGCCGCCCTGGTTCAGGGGATTCAGCAGCTCCGGCCCAATGAGCAGATGGTGCTCTCCCTCTATTATGAAAAAGAATTGACGATGAAAGAAATCGCTCAGGTGTTGGGCGTCAGCCCGCCCCGGGTTTCTCAGATCCACAGCCACGCCATCCAGCGGCTGCGCGTATCGCTGAAAGAACAGTTGGAGCAGTAAAGATCAGCACAGGAAAGGATCGGAAACAATGACCAAGGGATTTTACAATCTGACCTCCGGGATACTTTCCCAGAGTCGCCGGCTGGATACGGTGGGCAACAACATGGTAAACATCACCACCCCCGGTTACAAGCAGGAGATCTACACCGACACCACCTTTGACGAGGTGCTCATCAGCCGCATCGGCAACAAGGACAAACAGGATTCCACACCTCTGGGGCAGGAAAGCTATATTCTGGCCCCCAGTGAGCTGTATGTGGATTACCAGCAGGGCACACTGGAAGAGACCGGTCAGACATTTGATTTCGCCATCCAAGGCAATGGGTTTTTCGCCATCCAAACGGCAAACGGTGTGGAATACACCCGCAACGGACGGTTTGTGCTGGATGAGGAAGGCTACTTGTGCCTGCCGGAGCACGGAAGAGTGCTGGGGACGGACGGCGCACCCATCCAGGTGATGAGCGACAACATCCGGGCAGACAATTATGGTCAGATCTCTTATGCCGATGGCAGCGGTGCTGTGGGCCGGTTGGGGGTCTTTACCTTCCCGGACACCGCTCAGCTGGTGAAGAATGAAAGCGGTTTGTTCGGCACAGGAGGCCAGCAGCCCACCTTGGCCAATGAACCGGTGCTTTGGGGCTATGTGGAAAATTCCAATGTGGATATGATCCAGGAGATGAGCCGTATGATGACCGCCCAGCGGGCCCTGCAAAGTGCGGCCCAGGTGCTGGGGATCTATGATGAGATCCTCACCAAGGCCACCACAGAAGTAGGCAGAATGTAAGGAAAGGGGAAGAGCGGGCGATGATTCAGGCATTTTACAGCGGCGCCATCGGGGCGCAGCAGCAGATGAAAAAAATGGAGATCCAGGGCAACAACATTGCCAATGTGAACACCTATGGATATAAAAATGAGCAGCCGGCTTTCGGCACATTGATGTACGGCATGGTCAACGGCGTGGACGGGGCGCAGCTGCCCAAGGGCAGCGGGGCCGCGGTGCTGTCGGCGGTGAATGATTACCGAGAAGGGACTCTGGAAGAGACCGGGAAAAGCCAGGATTATGCCATTGTGGGCCGTGGATTCTTTGGACTGTATGATCCGGCCACCGGCGAAGTGTCCTATACTCGGGATGGCTCCTTTGCCCTGGGCTCTTTCCAGGAGCCTGATGCAAACGGCGTGCTCCAGCAGGTCTTTTATCTCACCGATGGAGAGGGCCGGCAGGTGCTGAATGTGGAAGGCTATCCCATCCAGGTTACCGATCCCTCGGCAGAGCAGCCGGTGGGCGTCTTTGAGATCCAGTACCAGGACGGGCTTCTTCATGCCGGAAGCGGAAGATTCCTCACCAGCGAGG
Organism: Ruminococcaceae bacterium AM07-15; assembly: GCA_003477405.1. Classification (GTDB taxonomy): domain Bacteria; phylum Bacillota; class Clostridia; order Oscillospirales; family Butyricicoccaceae; genus Pseudobutyricicoccus. Next base: position 138,053 of record QUDE01000006.1, on the reverse strand, counting down.
AAAGCGGCCAGGTGTATCTGTCCGCCTCGGAAGTGCGTCGGGGCTGGCTGGAAACTTCCAATACCGATTTGGCCGGAGAGCTGGGAAAGGTGATTGAAGCCCAGCGGGCTTACAGCTATGCTCTGCGGATGGTCACCACCGCCGATGAGGTGGAGACCACCATCAACAATCTGGCCAACTAACAGACAGGGAGGCACACTGTGAAAGGTTTTAATGAACTCAACGGCCTTGAGCTGGATACGCTGCGGGAAATCGGCAGCATCGGCACCGGCAATGCGGCCAATGCCCTGTCCAGCATGTTGGGCTGCAAAGTGACGATTGAAATGCCCGAAGTGAAGATCATGGGCTATAACGAGGCCATCGACTGGATCGGCGGTCCGGAAACCGTGACGGCGGGGGTGCTGGCCCGCCTGGAAGGGGAAATCAACGGCATTATCTTGTCCATTCAGCACATGGAGTTTATCAACTTGGTTCTGCAGCATATGATGGGAAATGGAGTGGAAGATTACCAGCAGTTGGATGAGCTGGGAATATCGGCCCTTCTGGAAGTGGGAAATATCATGATTTCCGCCTTTGCCAATGCCATGGCCGGTTTGACCGATATGAAGATCCGCCTCACCGTTCCCGCCTTTGCTGTGGATATGCAGGGGGCGATCATCGCGGTGCCCATGGCGGAATTCGGCGGTCAGTCCGATTACATTATGACCATCGGCGCCAACTTCATCTGCAACGGGCGGAAGGTGCCCTGCCGCATTCTTCTGTCTCCGGATGTGCGATCTTTGAATTTCCTGCTGAAAAAGCTGGGGGTATTGGATGAAGGATAAGCTGGTAGTTGGCATCGCCGATATGAAGATGGCTCAACACAGCGGAGAATTGATTACCTATGCGTTGGGTTCCTGCATCGGCATCTGCCTGTATGACCCTGCGATCAAATTGGCGGCGCTGGTTCATATCATGCTGCCCATCAACATGGAGACCGGCCGCAGTTCCCCCATGAAATATGCCGATACCGGCATCCGGGAGACTGTGCGGCGGATGGAACAGCTGGGGGCCAGACGAAACCGGATCGTGGCCAAAATTGCCGGAGGGGCAAAGATGTTTGAAACCTCCGGAGGTGCACTGGGCAATATCGGGCAGCGAAACATTGAGAGCGTTCATATGGTGCTGCGGCGGGAGATGATCCGCCTGGCCAAGGAGGATGTGGGCGGCAAGGCGGCCCGCACCCTGAGTTTCGACGCCGCCACCGGCATGGGCCTGGTGCGCAGCTATGGCAGCCCGGAACGAATTTTGTAACTTAAAATTGTATTGATATGGAAGCGGGGGATCGATGCCATGGAAAAGGAAAAAAACGGAATCTTGTTGGAATCGGGAACCAATGAGATCGAGATCATGGAGTTTACCATTGACGGGAATCTGTATGGGATCAATGTGGCCAAAGTCCGGGAGATCATGATGGCGGAAAAGGTGCATCCCATGCCCCATTCTCATCCGGCGGTGGAAGGGATCTTCAAGCCCCGGGATACCGTTATCACAGTGGTCAACCTGCCCAAGTACCTGGCCCGCCGGGATGTGGAGAGCCGGGATAAGGAACTGTTTATCATCACCAATTTCAACAAGATGTTCATCGCTTTCCGGGTACATACCGTGGTGGGCATCAGCCGGATCTCCTGGGAGGACATCCAGAAGCCGGACAACACCGTTTCCGGCGGACCCGATGGAGTGGCCACCGGCATTGCCCAATGCGATGGAGAATTGGTGACCATTCTGGACTTTGAGAAGATCGTGGCGGAGATCGCCCCTCAGACCACCATCCAGATCAGCGAAGTAGAAGCCCTGGGCCACCGGGAACGGAGCGAGTGCCCCATTTGGATCGCGGAGGATTCCATCCTCTTGTCCCGCATGATCCAGGAATCTTTGCAGAAGGCCGGTTATGTGAATCTGCACTCCTTCCCCAATGGGGCGGAGCTGTGGGATGCGCTGCAGGAGTGCAAAAACTCTCCCGATTTGAATCAGCAGGTGGCTTTGATCATCACCGATCTGGAAATGCCCCAGATGGATGGCCACCGGCTTACCAAGCTGATCAAAACAGACGATGTGCTCAAGAAGATCCCCCTGGTGATCTTTTCCTCGCTGATTACCCAGGAAATGTATATCAAGGGCAAGCAGCTGGGGGCAGATGAGCAGCTGAGCAAACCGGAGATCGGCCATCTGATCGGTGTGATCGACCACCTGCTGGGCCGGGAGGATGCAGGAAAGGGGAATAGAGCATGAGCAGCAAATATATTGTGCGGCAGCCTATCAAGGATAAGGACAACAAAATCATTGGTTATGAGATTCAGTACCATGGGGAAAATCAGGCTTTCGGCGGGGATAAAGGCCCGGCCACCAATGATTTTGCCGCCGCCGATACCATTTATAACTTTCTCACCCAAAACACCGAAAAGGTGCTGCGGGGTACGCTGAACTTTATGACCTTCACCACCACGCTGCTGATGAAAAAGACGCCGCGTCTGTTTCATAAAGACGAGCTGGTGATCCAGATCGACGACAGCGTCATCATCCATCCTCTGGCCATGCACATTGTGCAGCAGTATGTAAAAGAGGGCTATAAGGTGGCGGTGAACGAATTCCAGTTTGCCCCCCGGTATCTGGCCCTGCTGGACAGCATCGACTACATCAAGCTCAGCCTGGGCAGTATGTCCATGATGACTTTGAAAAACATTGTGGACATTGCCCACAGCATGGATAAACAGTGCATTGCTATGGGCATTGACAACGAGGAGCTGTATCAGAAAGCGATCAAGCTGGGTGTGGATGCCATGGAGGGTACCTATGTGGCGGCCAAGCTCACCACCCAGGCCCACAGCAGCGGATATCTGCAAAGTAACTTCTTCCGCCTGATCATGGCCATCAGCGCCGAAGAGCCGGATATCACAGAGATCGAGAAGATCATCTCGGTGGATGCCACATTGACCTATGGCCTTTTGAAAATGGTCAATTCCTGCTATTTCGCTCTGCGGCATGAGGTAACCACCGTGCAGCAGGCCATCGTCATTATGGGTCTCAGCGAGCTGCGCCAGTGGGCTTACCTGCTCAGCGCCAGCAATGCGGAAAATCAGATCGAAGAAGGGGCAGAGGAATTTCTGCGTATGTCCTTCATGCGGGCCAATTTCTGCAGCAATCTGATGAATTACGCCAAGAATATGCCCATTTCCAAGCCCGATGCCTATATGATGGGTATGTTCTCCACCCTCAATTACCTCATCGATGCGCCCATGGAGGATATTCTGAACCAGATCCCCCTGCGGCAGGAGGTGAAGGACGCTCTGCTGAAAGGAGAAGGCCGGTGCGGTATGCTCTATCAGCTGGCTCTCAGCTACGAGCAGGCCGACTGGGGCAAGATCGACAAACTGGCCGAAGAACTGGGCATTCCCACCAATCTGCTGACCAGCCTGTATTTCAATTGCATGGAAGAGGTCAACCGGGTGTGGAGTGAGATCACAAAACCGGCGCCCCAGATCGCCAAGGAAGGCGAAGAGGGCAAACAGGAAGAAAAGAAATAAGTTTTTTTTACATAAACAAACAGCGCGGAAGAAAATCTCTTCCGCGCTGTTTTTGTTCCAAGAAGCAATCAATCAGTGAGTTTCCTGTTCCAGTCCGGGGATTTTTCCATGGCGGGGAGCTTCCATCACCTGTTTGCAGGCGTGAATCACCTGGGCGGTGACATCGCTGTCAAATTTGGCCTGGTAGAAACTCATCATGGGTGTGTATGTGCTTCCTTCCAGTACCACATATTTGGGAGGGAGGTGGGAAAGGGCCAAGGCCTTCACATCGGCCAGGCACCGGGGGCACTCACACAAGTGGAACATACGCACATATTTCAGCAGTTTTTCTTCCACCAGCGGAAGCATCACATTGACAAAGCGGGATTCATCGGGCAGGATTTCTTCCGGCTTGATCAAAGCGGCTTCTTCCGGGGTGGGCAATTTGTTTGAGATAGGTTCCTCTGCAGGGGCAGGCTCCTCCACGGGAGCTGGCTCTTCCGCGGGAACGGATTCTTCTATGGGAACTGGCTCTTCTATGGGGGCCGGTTCTTCCGCAGAAGCCGATTCTTCCACAAGGGCCGGTGCTTCTGTGGGAGCGGGTTCTTCCGCAGAAGCCGATTCTTCCACGGGGGCCGGTGCTTCTGTGGGAGCGGATTCTTCTACAGGGGCAGGCTCTTCCACAGCAGTGGGCTCTTCCGTGGAAGCGTCTTCGGATTCATCCAGTGCCAAGGCGCTTTCCAAAGCCTCCCGAATGGTTTCTTCCAAGGCTTCATTGTTGGCCCGGGCCACCTCCAGCACAGGTGGGGTGAGACGGCGTTCTTCCCGCGGGGGCGCATCGTGATGGGGGACAGTGTTTCCCTCGGGAGCTGATGTAGGGAGAGTTTCCTCCGGCGCTTTTTCATTTGCAGCTTGCTTTGCAGGCTGCTGAGGTTCCGGAGTGGACGGATGGGAGAGCAGGTTGAGTACATGGTCGGTTTTGCTGCTCCGGCTGCCTTTTCTGGGGGCCATCAGCGCACCTCCTCAGAAGAAGACTCGCCCAGGATCTCCTGGCACAGAGCTTCAAAATCCATGGCGGGCTTGGAGCGAGGGGCATAGTCCATGATACTCACTCCATGGGCCGGTGCTTCGGCGGCCGACACGCTGCTGCGGATCTTCGCCTGGAAGACTTTGGTTTGGAGCTGGGCGGCGATCTGCTGGGCCAGCTCCAGCATTTCCCGGCTGAGATTCAGACGGGCATTGAAGCGGTTGAGCAGAATGCCCAGCACCTGGAGCCGGGAGTTGTAATAATTGCGCACGCTTTCAATGGTCTCCTTGATCTGAGACACGCCCAGCAGGCTGAGCACCTCCGGGGCCATGGGAATGATCAGACTGTCCGAGGCCACATAGGCATTGACCGTCAGGATATTCAAGGCAGGAGGGGTATCGATGACAATATAATCATATTGGTCCTGGATCTTGGAAAGGGCGGCTTTGAGGAGAAATTCCCGCCCGGGTTTGTTGAATTCCAGCTCGGCAGCGGACAGCAGGATGTTGGAGGGCAGAATGTCACAGGTATCGGTTTGTAGGATCACCTCTTCCGGCTGGGCCGCCCCACGGAAAATATCATAGACTGTAGCACAGTGCTCAATATCCAGCCCCAGGCTGAACCCTAAACTGCCCTGGGGGTCTAAATCCACGCCCAGAACCCGGGCCCCCCGCTGGTGGAGGCAGGAAAGCAAAGCGGCACAGACGGTGGTTTTTCCCACACCGCCTTTTTGATTGGTAATGGCTGTGATTTTGGTGGGCATAGCCCTTTCGCTCCCTTCGCATCCTTCGGCCAATAAAAAATTGGCCCGCGCCAAAAGAAAATACCCTGCGGGCCCTTAATTTTTCGCCGGAATAGGACGATATATCAAGTGAAAAAGAATAAACTTTTGTGGTTTTTCCACATTTATTTTACTGAATCACCGTTCATTTGTCAATCAGACGCCGGTATGGGGAGAATCATTCATCTTCCGGCGGCCATGTAAAGGAGTGGAATACAATGGCATCGATTTCTAGCATTATGGGCGGCTCTTCCTCCACAAGCAGCATCTATGGAAGCCGCAACACCAACATCATTTCCGGCCTGGCCAGCGGCATGGATACCGAATCCATGATCGAAGGTATGGTGCAAAGCTACCAGCAGAAGATCATCAGCTTGCAGCAGAGCAAAACCAAGCTCCAGTGGCAGCAGAATGCCTATCAGAGCATTTCGGATAAACTGGTCGAGTTTTCCAGAAAATACAGCTCTTACAGCTCTACCACCAACCTGAACAGCCAGTCGTTTTTCAAAAACGCCGTTATTACCACAACTGGTGGCAAATATGCCGATCTGATCACGGCCACTGGCAAAAGCAGCAGCCAGATCACCATCAATAGTGTGAAAAGTCTGGCTTCCTCTGCCCGGTATAGCTCTACCACATTGAAAGCCGGCGCTGTGGGGTCCGCCGTGGACCGGAGCAAGCCGGTGGTGGTCAGTCAGATGAGTGGTTCTTTTACCATCAACTATGGTGCAAACCAGTCCATCGAGCTGACATTTGACACCAATGAGGATTTTTCCATTACAGATCCTCAAAAGGGTACAGTGGGTACACTGGATGTGAATAAATTCCAGGAAGCTCTCAACAAAAAACTCTCCGAGCAGACTTTGAAAGATGACAATGGGGATATTGTCAGTGCGGATAAATTGATCGAGATCAATGTGGGCGCCAAGGGCACCGTTGAATTGAAAAACAAGGCCACCAATGGTGACAGCGTTACCATTGGCGGGGCTTATGGCAAATTTGCTGACATGGTTACCGACCTGGATTCTGCCGTTAAAGATGAAAGCTCCACCTTCCAGATGGACAGAGACAAGCAGGTGGTGGATAAGAGCCAGATCAAGGCCGAATACCTCAGCGGTAAAACCTTCTCCGTCACCCTCAACGGCCAGACCAAAAAGATCACTTTGGGAGATGTGGTGCGCAAAGACGGTGAAGGATGGAGCGATGCCGTAAAGCGTACCGTGCAGGAAGGGCTGGATAAGGCCTTTGGCGAGAATCGCGTCCAGGTGGGGATGAACGGAGGCGCTATTTCATTCCAGACTTTGGACAGCGAAGGTAAGGTTTCCCAAAGCGACACCTTTGCCATCCGCGCCGAAGATTCTGCCGCTGGAGAGATCCTGTTCGGAGAGGGCAATACTTCCTTGACCTCCTATGTGGATGTATCCAAAAAGCTCAGCCAGCTGGGCACTTTTGATGCAGCAAAAGGCACTTTGACCATCGGCGGCATCACCTTGGAGGGCAAGGCCATCCAGGTGGAGAAGGAAGACTGGGTAGTAGAAGACGGAAAAATCTATGACAAAGACGGCAATCTGCTGGACGAAGAGGGATACCGGGTCAACAAAGACGGCGAGCGGCTGTATGAGTTCGATATGACCGTCAACGGGGTCAAGATCGGCACTTACACCCAGGATACCGCCTTGGAGACCATCACCAATGACATCAACGCCAACAGTGAGGCCGGTGTGTCGGTGAGCTATTCCAAGCTGACCAATGAGTTTGTGTTCACGGCCAAATCCACTGGTTCTGCGGAAAAGATCGACATCGGCGAGGGGCTGGGCCAGGCTCTTTTCGGCAAGGTGGATACGAGTGATAAAGAGACATATACAGCAGGCACCGATGCCATCTTTACCGCCACGGTCAATGGGAAGCCGATGGAATATACCCGCAGCAGCAATACGGTGGACCTGGACGGTATGACCGTCACCTTTGAAGGCACCTTTGAGGAAGCCGGAGAGTCGGTGAGTTTCACCACCAAGACCGACACCGACACGGTGTTCAATGCCATCAAATCCATGGTGGATGATTACAACGCCATGGTCACCGAGATCAAAAAGGCCTATTCCGATATGCCTTTGCAGAAGACCGACGGCTCCAAATATGATCCGTTGACTTCGGAAGACGAAGAGGGCATGACCGAAAGCGAAATCGAGGCCTATGAAGAAAAGGCAAAGACCGGTATTTTGTTTATGGACCGGGATCTGTCTTCTCTGTATAGTGCTCTCCGGGATGCTGTGGTATCCAGCGGCGCTGACGGTGCCTATCTCCGTTCCATCGGCATCAACACCAGCTATGAGGACGGCCTGACCACCATCAGCCTGGATGAAAAAGCTTTGCGGGAGGCTCTGGAGACCGATCTGGATGGCGTGGCCAATGCCTTCAACAAGAGCAAGGAAAATGGAGCAGCCACCGATGGCCTGATGACCAAGATCCAGGAAGTGACCGACCGTTATGCAGCTACCACCGGCGCAGTCAAGGGCATCCTCATTGAGAAGGCCGGTTCCAAGTATGCCCCCACCGCCGCATTGGATAACACCATCCTGGATCAGATGAAAGAGCTGGATAAGCAGATTTCCACCTGGCAGAGCAAAATGTCCGACAAAGTGGATTATTATACCAATAAATTTACACAGCTCGAAATGCTGATCAACCAGATGAACTCCCAGAGCTCTGCGTTGGCCGGTTTGACGGGCGGCAGCTATTGATCCTGAAAAGGAGAAAGGACAGCGAATATATGGATATGCGAGGCTATCAGCGGTATCGGGAAGAATCGCTGAATACCATGACCCAAGGCGAGCTTCTGCTCTTGCTGTATGACGAGCTGGTCAAGCGGCTGCGGCAGGCTGATTTGGAGATGGGGAAGCAAAATTACGAAAATTTTGAAAAAGCAGTGGATCGGGCAGTGGAGATCATCCACTATCTGTCCGACACCTTGGATCACCGCTATCCCATCAGCGGGAATCTGTCTCGTTTGTATGAATATTTTTGCTATGAACTCAGCCGCGTGAAAGCAGGCCGGAACCAGGAAGAGCTGATGCGGGTGACCCGCATGGTCAGCGAACTGCGGGACAGCTTCCGCCAGGCCGAAAAGACTTCCGGGGAGCATTAGACCATGGATGAGCAAGTGCTGAAAGTCGCCATGAGCGCGGAACAGAAGATGTATACGGCCCTCAGCGAAGTGATGGAACTGACCGGAGAACTGGCCGATGCATTTCAGCGGCAGGATCAGGTGTCGGTGCAGATGTTTCTGGGAATGCGTCAGGAACCCATTGACCGGCTGGAAAGCTGCAAGGCCATGCTGGAGCGGCAATGTCTCCAGCTTCCCCCGGAACAGCGGCAGATATTGCGGGGTATCCTGCAAGGCCAGACCCCGCCGCCCCAGGCTCAGGCCCTGGGAGAGTTGGTTCAAAAAAACAAACGGCTGCTGGATAGAATTCTGGAAGTGGACCGGCGGCTCAATTTGAGGATCGGCGGTGAACATTCCTTTTATCGCCAGCAGCCGGGCAAGCCCTGACGGCCTGAAAAATCCCCTGCCCGTTTGGCAGGGGATTTGTTCTTGTTTCTCATAGGGCGGGTATCAGTTCTGCTGGGGCAAAGTGGAGATGCACCATAGCGGCGCACCGGAAGAGCGGGAATGGGAGAGCTCATCGATGATTAGCTGAGGGTCCCAGGCGATCAGGCTTCGTTGACGGCTGTTGGGGTCGGCCACCAGGATTTTTCCCTCCAGCGTCACCCCGCGCAGCACGATAAAATGACCGCCAGAGGTAAAATGGCCTTCTCGCATCAGAGCTACGCAGACCTGGCCGGAGGCCAGGGCCTGGGTGAGAGAATCGGCTGTCAGATTTTTCAGCGGCGAGACGGTGAGACCAAAGGCAGCCCCCGCATTTTGAATGAGGGAATGATAGGAGCCGCTGCCCTTGGCCCAGTGGCCATGCTGTGCGGCCCATTGGGCCATCGTGGTGGGGGTCATCGTTTCATCGGTGAGGGTGGCGATGATCATGGCCATGGAGGTAGGACCGCAGCCATAGCCGCCGATGTCGTCCGAGCCGTAGGGCTGGGAGGCCCAGGGCTCTTCCGCCTGGTTGAAATAGACCATGTCCACATTGCCGCCAGTGAGGATCTCCCGGCCTTTTCGCTGGGCGAAATGAGTGACGGCAGGGGCTTCCTCCTGCTGGGTGGTCTGGAGAGTGGGATCGGTGGCCAGCTGGCTGGCCGGTGCCTCCTCTTGCGTTGTTTTCTCTGGAGCTTCCTCTTTTTTCAGGGAGGGAAGGTGAATGGGCGGGATCTTTTCGATGAGCTCTTTTCCGGAGTCCAGCACCTGCCGGCCGAAAGACAGCACCGGCTGGGTGATGCGGTCAAACAGCTGGGGCGAGGCAAAGCGGCACACCAGCAGTTCCACTCCGCCGATGCAGAGCACCGCCAAAAGCAAAAGCCCTATGATGTTTATTTTTTTGCGAAAACAGGATTTGCGAGACAAATACAACACCTCAACTGGAAAAATCCATCCCAAGGGATTATACTGATATTATAATAAGGGAAGAGCAAAGCCGCAAGGCAGAAGATTTTCATTTACATTGGGATGATAACCCAATAAGATCTTTCTGTATACAGAAAAAAGGAGCGCCTTATGCCGGAAATACGCTTGGAAGAGGTCAGCAAATATTATAAGCAGGAAAATCGAAGGATTGCTGCGGTGGAAGATATCAATCTGGTAATACGCCAGGGGGAGTTTGTCTTTGTCACCGGCAGCAGCGGTGCGGGGAAAAGCACCCTGCTTCAGTTGATCCATGGACAGCTGCGGCCGGACCATGGTTCCATTTATCTCAATGACACCGACACCACGCATTTTCGCCGTTGGGGCCGGGAGCGTTATCGCCGGCAGTTTGGTTATGTTCCTCAGATCCCCCAGCTGATGCGGCAGAAAACCATCGGGGAAAATCTGGAGACAGTGGTGATGATCGGCCGTCGCCGCCGGGAAGGAATGGTACAAAAAGCCCTGGGCATGGTAGGGCTTCATGGAGTGGAAGACCGGTATCCGGTGGAGCTTTCTTTGGGCGAGTGCCGCCGGGTGGAGCTGGCCCGGGCCATTATCCTCAGCCCGCCGGTGCTGCTGCTGGATGAGCTTACCGCCAATCTGGATGAAGATGCTATCTGGGATGTGTTCCACTTGTTGGACGAGATGAACCGGCGAGGCACTACCATTGTCATGGCCACCCATGCCAAGATGTTTGTCAATATGATGCGCAAACGGGTCATCACCCTGGTGGACGGCAAAGTCTTTGGGGATGTGGCCAAAGGCCGCTATGGAGATATTATATAATCAGGAACGCCCCGCAGGCGTTTGGGAAGGAGAACGGGCGATGGAGCAGCAACGAGAAATGGAGATCCCCCAGGAAGAGGATCTGATCTATGCCCTGGACATCGGCACCCGCAGCGTCATTGGGATGCTGGGGAAGGTGAAAGAGGGCAAGGTCCATATTTTTGCCATGGAAAAGCAGCCCCACCAGCAAAGGGCCATGCAGGATGGCCAGATCGAGGACATCGGCCAGGCGGCCCGGGCTGTGGTGGAAGTGACCCGGCGTCTGGAAAAGACGGCGGGAAGAAAATTGCAAAGAGCTTGCGTGGCGGCGGCCGGCCGGGCGCTGCGCACCGAAGAGGGTACCGGTACACTGGAGCTGTCCGGCATGGAAACCATCACCCAGGAGCAGGTGGCCCGTCTGGAAGCGGCGGCGGTGTCCGACGCGGAACGGGCCTTGCAGGGCGAAGGGGAAGAAGGGCAGCGGCGGCTGTTTTTGGTGGGCTATACCGCCATCCGGTATTTGTTGGATGATTATCCTTTGACCAATCTCCTGGGACACAAGGGACAAAAACTGGAAAGCCGGGTGGTGGCCACCTTCCTGCCCAGCGAAGTAATCGACAGCCTGTATGCTGTGCTGGAGCAGGCCGGTCTGGAGGCTATGAGCCTGACGCTGGAACCCATTGCCGCTCTCAATGCTGCCATCCCCCAGGATCTGCGGCTGCTGAATCTGGCTTTGGTGGACATTGGCGCCGGTACTTCGGATATTGCCGTGTGCCGGGAGGGCACCGTGGTGGGTTATACCATGGCCACAGTGGCCGGCGATGAAATCACAGAGGCCCTGATGCGGGCCTATCTGGTGGACTACGATACCGCAGAACGAATGAAAATGGAGCTGGGAGAAATGTCCCAGATCACTTTTACCGATGTGCTGGGATTGGAGCAGACCTATTCGGCGGAAGAGGTGATGGCCGCCGCCGATGGTGCAGCCCAGAATCTGGCCAGCCAGGTGGCGGAAAAAATTCAGAAGCTCAACGGCGGAGCGCCGTCGGCGTTGTTTTTGGCCGGAGGCGGCAGCAAGCTGTCCACCCTGCGGGAAAAGTTGGCGGAGGCTCTGGGGATGGATTCCCGCCGTGTGGCGCTGGCCGGAGCCCATTTCAAGAGAAGTGCCCAGTGGGACAGCAGCGAAATGGAGGACCCGGAGTATACCACTCCGTTGGGGATCGCCATTTCCGCTGGATTGGGTCTGATTGGTGACAGCTATCGGGTATTCCTCAATGGCAAACAGGCCAAACTATTTCGGAGCGGCCAGCTGAGTGTGCTGGAAATTCTGATGATGAACGGCTATACCTATCGGGAGCTTCTGGGGCGCAATGGAAAGAGCGTGATGCTGGAAGTGGATGGGCGCCGGGTGGTTTTCCCTGGCCAGCCTGCTATTCCCGCTCAGCTGAAAGTCAACGGCAAGGAAGTGCGTCCCTCCACACGGGTCCAGGCAGGAGATCGGATTGATTTCATTCCGGCCCAGCCGGGAGAAGACCGGGTGGTGTTGGTTCGGGAAGTGATGGAGCGAGTGGGAGCCCGGCAGCTTTTGGCCCAGGGACGCCCTCTGGCCCCCGATGAACCGGCACCCCAGGGAATCCCTTTGCGCACGGCCGGGAAGGGGGAAAACAATCCTCCGGCTTCTCAGCAGCCTGCGCCCCAGGCGATGGAGCATATTGCTTCACCGGTGGAAACAAGGTCTCAGCCTTCGCCTCCCGTTCCTGTCGCACCGGTGGCAGTTGCGCCGGCGGCCCGGCCTTTGCGGCTGACCTTCAATGGCCAATCCATCCTTCTGCCGGGAAAAGCCGACGGGAATCCCTATTATTTGATGGATTTGCTGGAGCGCTCGGGAATTGATTTTGAAAAGCTGGATCGGCCGGTGACCCTGCGGGTCAATGGGAGAGACGGCACCTTCCAGCAGATTTTGCAGATGGACGATCAAGTAGAGATCCGCTGCGATGAATGAAATGAGGCAATAACATGAACAAATGGAAGAAATGGCCTGTTTGTCTGGGGATGGCGATGCTGTGCACCGTGCTCCCTGGATGCTCTGGGGAGGAGAAAGACGAGGGCCTTCCGGCAGAATATTCTTTCAGCGACGAGGAAAAACTGCCGGCCTTGGGCATGGTGGAAGAAAAAGAAGGCACCGTGTGCACCGTGGAAACCGACCCGGAAACAGAAACCGAAAGTTATGTCTACACCGGCCTGGCGTCGGGAGGCGAAGCGGCCAAGGAATATGTCAACCAGATGATGGAAGAGTATGACTGTGCTGTGGTGGATGAGCAAGGGATGAAACAGCAGGAGCCGACCTTTACCGAAGAAAGCGGCAGTGTGATTTTGGGTAAAAATTCCCAGGATGAGACGGGAATGCTCCAGCTGAAAGTGGAATGGAGCAAAGACAGCTGCACAGTGACACCCGCTTTGGTGGAAGGGATCACAGTGCAGGATGGAGCTCAGAACAATTTGACGGTGGATGAAGCGGTGAGCCAGCTGGAGAGTATGACCCCTCAGCAGTTGGGACTGACCGGGGATTCTATGGCGGCCTACCAGGTGTATGCTCAGGAGGGATATGCTATGGTGGACGACATCGGTTGTTTCTGCATCAATGTATACACACTGGATGGTGTAGGCTCTCACCAGATTGAGGGTACCTATCTGGTGCGTGTGGATGGAATGGGCATCTATCGTCTGAACCGGCAGACCAATCAAGTGGAGCCGCTGCAATAAATAAAATAAAGAACTTTCTATTGGAAAGCAAAAGCGCCTCAGGCCATCGGAAAGATGACCTGGGGTGCTTTTTGAATTCGGTTGCTTTACAGAAGTTTTACTGTGGGAGGGGAGTTTTCACACAGCCATGGTGGAAAAGCGGCGATGTTGTATGATACAATGCCCACGCTTGATCGATCCGTGTATTGGGATCGGTGCCGTTAGATGCTGGTATAGTGGAGGGCCCTTTGTTTATGAAAGAATCCAAGACGGCAGCTGTATGCCAAATCATCCAGAATGAACAGATCAAAAGCGTGTATCAGCCCATCATTTCGCTGACCGATGGAAAGGTCCTGGGATATGAAGCGCTGGCCCGGATTACCCGCTCGGAGCCGGATGTGTCCATTGAGGAAATGTTTGTCCTGGCGGAGCAGTGCGGAAAGCTGTGGGAGCTGGAATATCTGTGCCGGAAAAAGGCCATGGCCGGGGTCGGGAAGGATCTGGCCAGCCAGAAGCTCTTTCTCAATGTGGACCCTTATGTGATGTATGATCCCCGATTCCGGGAGGGAATGACGCGAAAGTACCTGAAAGAATACGGCATCTCTGCGGTCAATCTGGTGTTTGAGATCACCGAGCGCACCAACATTCGAAATGAGCATATGAGCCTGTTTCAGGAGCTGGTAAGCCATTACCAAAAGGAAAACTATCAGATTGCCATTGATGATTTTGGAAAAGCCTGTGCAGGGATTCAAAGGGTCATTGATCTGCATCCCCAATTTGTGAAAATCGATATGGATCTCATCCGGGATATCCACAAGTCTCCGGAGAAATCCAGGGCCCTGAAGAGAATGGTGAAGTTTTGCAAACCTTTGGGCATTCAGCTCATCGCCGAAGGTATTGAGGAGCGGGAAGAGCTGCGGGAGCTGATCCGGCTGGGGATTTCGTATGGCCAGGGCTATTTGATTGCAAAACCTCAGGAAGTGCCGCAGCCCATTGCTCCAGAGATTTTGCAGCTCATCCAGTGGGAGCGGCGTATCGCCGCCAAAGGAGCCGCTGCGCCGGGGTTCCAGGTGCAAAGGGATTCCTTTACCCGGCTGCCGAGAAGCGGCGGTTAAAGGGAACACAAGGAGAAAGAAAATCCAAACAGGATCAAAAATTAAAAAAGAGCCGCCTACTGGCGGCTCTTTTTTGCAAGGGATCAATAATTTTCGTTGTTCTGCTCGCTGAGAGTAAAGCGGCTGATCAGCTCTTGCATGATCTGGGCCTGGCCGGACAGCTCTTCGCTGGCGGCAGCGCTTTGTTCAGCAGTAGCGGAGTTGGTCTGCACCACACTGGAGATCTGGTCGATGCCTTCGGCAATCTGAGAAATGGACTCGGCCTGGTTGATCACATTGTCTACCACCTGGTCGATGAATTCCACAGCAGAGCCGGTGAGGGATGCAGTCTCTTCCAAAGCAGCGGAGACTTCTTCGCTGAGGCGGCTGCCATTTTCCACATTGAGAGCGGAGTGTTCGATCAGTTCCTTGGTCTGCTTGGCAGCCTGATCGGACTTGGAAGCCAGGTTGCGCACTTCGTCGGCCACGACGGCAAAGCCCTTGCCGGCGCTGCCAGCCCGGGCCGCCTCCACTGCGGCGTTCAGGGCCAGGATATTGGTCTGGAAGGCGATGTTTTCAATGGTAGCAATGATCTGACCGATCTGCTCATGGCCGTCCAGAATGGTGGACATGGCTTCGCGCAGCTCATGCATCTTCTCGTTGCTCAGAGCCACCTGAGTGCCGGCGTCATTGGCCTTGTCTTTGGCGGTCTTGGCAGCGTCGCTGTTATTCTGCACACCGGAGTTGATGTCGGCCGAAGTGGCGGACAGTTCCTGCACAGCACTGGCCTGTTCGGTAGCACCCTGAGCCAGAGCCTGGGCACCGGAGGACACCTGATCGGCGCCGGCAGAGACCTGGGCTGCCGCAGTGTCGATCTGACGGAGTGTGTCGCTCAGGCTGTATTTGATGTTCTGCAGGGATTTCAGCACAGAAGAGAAGTCTCCCTGGTACACCTCATAGTGCTGGGAATGGACGGCAAAATTGCCTTGGGCCATTTCGCCGGTCACATGGGCAATGTCGGAGAACAGGGTATTGAGGGAGTTCACAATGCTTTCGGTGGAGCGGGCCAGTACCCCCACTTCGTCCTGGCTTTTGACCTGAGGAGCCGGAGTGGTCAGGTCGCCTTCCTCCAGCAGGGACAGGCGCTTGGCGCAGGCACGGATGGGAGAGGCAATGCCCTTGGCCAGCCGGATGCCCAGCAGAGAAGAAACAACCAGCACAACCACCAGCAGCACACAGATAATGATGATGCTCCGATAGGTAGCGCCCATCAGGTCGCTGGTGTAAGAGGTAACCGCGATGCTCCAGTCGTCGGTGCCCGGCACAGGAGCATAACCAATGTACTTGCTGATGCCATCAATGGTATAAGTGCCAAAGCCGGTCTTGCCTTCGCGCATCTTCTCATGGATGGAAGCCAGAGCGGACAGAGAAGAATCGGACTGGGCCTCTTCTTCGATGTTTTCTGTGGCAATGGTCTCCATGACCACATCGGCGATGGTGGTACCGGTCTTATCCAGCATATAAGCACCGCTGTGCTCGCTGGTATGGATGGAAGACATAATATCGCAGAGAAATTCTTCAGGGGGGACAAAGTACACAACGCCCGTCACTTCCGAGTTGGGCACGCCACCCTTCCACACGGGAGCGGCCACCATGATGGACAGCTCACCGGTGATCTTGCTGATGGTCGGGGTGGAGATGGAAATGTTGCCTTTGATCGCATTCTGGAAATATTCCCGGTCGGAATAATCATTGCCGTCAAACAGGCTCTTGCCGTTTTTGTCCAGCAGATTGCCCCGTTCCATATTATAGGATTCGACCCAACGGTTCACCAGTTCCTGTTTCTGGGCCGTGGTCACAGTGTCGTCACTCAACTGAGGCACCATGCCCAGAGAGGCGGCCACATCCTGATACGAGGTCAGCTCATAGGATACACGGTCGGCGGCCAGTGTGGCCAAGGATTTCAATTCCTCTTCCAGCAGGGACTGGTTGCTGGTGTAGACGGAAAAAATGCCTACGCCGCCGCACAGCAGTGCTGCCACAGCTACCAGTATGAGGAAACAGGCGGTGATCTTTTTCTGGATACTCTTCATAACAGAAGTTCCCCCCAACAAAATACTTTTAAACACCACATAGGTACTATCGACACAAAACGACAAAGGATAAGACGCTAAACAAAATTTGCAAAAAAAGATGCAAGATATGTGGAAAATTCCGGGGGGAGAGGGAAGTTAATTTTGGGCAGCTTTCCGGTCGGCCCGGAGCAGATCCACAAAGAGGATGCCCAGGGGGATGAGGGTGAAGAGCAGGGCCCGGCCCAAAAACAGCCGGCACAGCACTGTGGCGATGACACCGCCCAGAACGAAAAGCACCAGCATGCTCAGATGGCACAGAAGCCGTCCCACATGATCCCAGTTGCGATGCCGCACCGCCTTGGCAAAAAAGATGCCCATCTGGCGCACATGGTTGGTACAGAAGGTGGTGGCCATGGGGATGCCCTGGGTTTTGCGGAAGGTGTTATACTGCATGGAGCAGATGAAATTGATCACCACCTGGGTGATGGCAAAGGAGGTGCTTTCGGGGAGCAGGCCCAGGAAAACAACGGCCACCATTTCCACCAAAATAAGGAGGGTATCCCAACGCATCCAACCCAGCTGTTCCATGGTGGAGGAAGCGGCCTCGGACAAAACGGCCCCCAGGAAATAGGCGCTCATGGGGATGAGAAAATAAAGGGCATGCCCCCACTGGGCCCGCCCCAGAGCCATGGCAAAGAGAACGAAGTTGGCGGTCTGGGCATTGCAGAACACCCCGCCGCGGATGGAATAGGTAAAAGCGCCAAAAAAGCCGCCTACTCCCATCAAAACAGCAAAGACCCAAAACCTCTGGGCCTCCACTTCGGCGGAGTCGGATTCGTACAGCTTGATTTTTTTCATGGAATCATCCTTTGCTTGTGTGCGGGAAAGGGATCAGGCCTTGCCCAAATAGGTTTTCATTTCCGGGGTAGGGGGGATTTTTCCCTTTTTCAGCATACGGGCCATCCGCCCGGCCATGCCGCTCTGGGAGCCATCGCTGGTTGCGCCGTCCCGCAAGGCCAGCAGGCACATCTCCGCGGCCCCCTGGAAGTCACCCCGTTTTTCCAGTACCATGGCCAGGCGTTTGTAACCTTCTCCGTGGGTGAAGATCCAGTCTCCCTTTTCCAGCTGGGGCAGGATATCCCGCCGCAGGGAGATGGCCTGGTTGCACAAAAGCAGAAATTCATCGGCAGCCGGGCCTTCGAAAACACCGCTGCTGCGCAGGGCGTTATAGGCTTTGGGAATCTGGGTGACCAGAAGGGAATAGCGGGAGCGCTGTTCCATGATCTCCTCCCCATAGGGAGTTTGTTGGTTGAGGGCCGCAAATGGGTCCGATGTGGTTTCGGCCGGCGCTTCCGGTGTGCTCTCCGGGGGAGCAGGGGGTTCGGGAGCGGGTTCTTCCGTCGCTTTTTCCTCCACTGGCTCCGGCTGAGGAGTCTCTGGGGATGCATCAGGATTTTCCGGTCCGGTGAACATTTTTTTGATGGACTGCAAAAAGCTCATGTTGATTTCCGATCCTCTCTAAAATTAAGAACAAAAAAATAACTGCCTTCCGGCATTTCAAATCTGTGGTTGAGTTTATTCGGTATCATAGCTGTTCTGCGGTTATTATACCATAGCGGCAAGTCCATGCAGACTTGCACGCCGCCAATGCGGTGTAAAATCGGCTTTGCCGATTTTGGCTATGGTGTAACATCAACAGCAGTCGTTTTGTGAGCAAAACGACGGAATACACAGTATCCTGCCGCACATGTGCGGCAACTGTTGATATTATACCACGAAAAAAGAAGAAGGAGCAACTTTTCTGACGGAGGAAGGAAAAGAGAAGGGGATTTGCTGGAAAAAGGCCGCTGCGGTCTTTTTTCCCGCTGGGGTTTGTGGTATAGTACCCCCTGGCGGGAAAATCTCTTTCCCGACAAATTTTTGTTTCGCGAGGTGTTCTATGGCAATTCTCACTCAGATTGGCGTGGTGCTGGGAGTGTGTCTTGTGGGAGAACTGGTGGCCCAGGTCCTGCCGTTCCCATTTCCCTCCAGCGTCATCGCTATGGTGCTTTTGTTCATCCTGTTGTGCGCAAAAGTGATAAAACCCCATCATATCCGCCAGAAGGGGGATTTTCTGCTGAAAAACATGGCGTTCTTCTTCATTCCCGCCGGGGTGGGGATTCTGGAGCATTTTGATCAGTTGAAAAAGAACCTGCTGCCCTTTCTGGCCGTGTGTGTGCTCACCACCTTCATCACTTTTTTTGTCTCGGCCATGACGGTGCGGGCCATGATGGCTTTGCAGAAAAAGGGAGGGAAATGACATGAAAGAAGTGCTTGGATCTCCTTTGTTCGGCATCGTTTTGTCGGTGTTTGCCTTTCAGGTGGGGTTGTTTTTGAACAAAAAAACCGGCTCACCGCTGTGCAATCCGCTGCTCATTGCGGTGGCGCTGATCATCGCCTTTCTCAAAATCTTTCACATTCCCCTGGAGTACTATCAGAAGGGCGGCGATGTGATCGCCATTTTCCTGGCTCCCGCCACGGCCTGCCTGGCCCTGTCGGTCTATGGACAGATCAAACAGCTGAAGCGGCACTTGCTTCCGGTGGTGGCCGGCTGCTTTATGGGCTCCTGCGCTTCGGTCATCAGCGTCATTGCCCTCTGCCGTCTCTTCGGCCTGGATGAGACCATGACGGCCTCCCTCATCCCCAAATCGGTGACCACCCCCATCGCCATGGAGCTTTCGGCCCAGGGGGGAGGCGTGCCTGCCTTCACCGTGGCGGCGGTGATCTTCACCGGCATTCTGGGGGCCATTACAGCGCCTTTGCTGGTGAAGCTGCTGCGGGTGAAAGAACCGGTGGAAAAGGGCGTGGCCATCGGCACTTGCAGTCATGCCATCGGCACCACCAAGGCCCTGGAAATGGGTGAGCTGGAAGGGGCCATGAGCGGCATCAGCATCGGGGTGGCCGGTATTGCCACAGTGATCATCTGCCTGTTTTTGTAAAGGGGGAGCATGGTGAAGGAATACAGCTTCTATGCCCTTTTGCTGCGGATGAAATACATCCAGCGCTGGGGGCTGATGCGCAGCAGCATCCCGGAAAACCTCAGTGAGCACGCTTTGGAAACGGCGGTAATCGCCCACGCTCTGGCAGTGATCCAGAACACCTACTTGGGGGGCGGCGCCCAGCCGGAACGGGTGGCCACCATGGCCCTGTTCCACGACGCTTCCGAAATCCTCACCGGGGATCTGCCCACACCGGTGAAGCACAATGACCCGGCGCTGCGCCAGGCCTATCGGGCCATTGAGGACCGGGCCAGAGAAAGTCTTCTGGGCTTTTTGCCCGATGCCCTGCGCCAGACTTACCGGCCCATTTTCTTCTGCGAGGAGCAGGATCCGGAGCTTTACCGCTATGTGAAGGCGGCGGACAAGATCTCCGCCTATCTCAAATGCATCCAGGAGAAAAAGAGCGGCAATGACGAGTTTGAAAGCGCGGCCCGGCAGTTGTACCGCTCTATTCAGGCCCTGTCCCTTCCGGCCGCCGACTATTTTATGTCCCATTTTGCTCCGGCCTTTTCCCTCACCCTGGACGAGCAGCAAAGCGCCGGGGTGGACTTCCAGTAAGAACAAAGGGCCGAAAAGTTGCGGAATCCGGGGAAAATATAGAGGGATGCCGGGTTTTCTCTGGGAAAAATGGCGCAAAGCGCTTGCACTTCCGGGGAAAATACCGTACAATGGATAGGAAAACAGAAGAGAGAAGAGCACACCGGCCTTTTTGCGCTTTGGGGGTTCTTCTCTTTTTGGCTGGGGCCTTCGCCGCACCCGGCAGCTGCGGCAGAAGAGAGACAAAATATGGTGAGAGTTGCCGGAGAAGAGGGATTATCGTGATGAACTTCAACAAAAAGACCGTGCGCGATATCGATGTGCGCGGCAAAAAAGTGTTGATCCGCTGCGATTTCAACACCCCCATTGACGAGAATGGGCATCTGACCGATGAAAGACGCATCCAGGGGGCTCTGCCCACCCTGCGCTATCTGATCACCAGCGGTGCCGCTGTC
This sequence comes from Ruminococcaceae bacterium AM07-15, assembly GCA_003477405.1. Taxonomy (GTDB): domain Bacteria; phylum Bacillota; class Clostridia; order Oscillospirales; family Butyricicoccaceae; genus Pseudobutyricicoccus. Next base: position 117,427 of record QUDE01000006.1, on the reverse strand, counting down.
ATCGTCGTATCCCATTTGGGGCGCCCCAAGGGCCAGTATAACCCCAAGTACACCCTGAAGCCGGTGGCCAACCGCCTGTCCGAGCTGCTGAAAATGCCGGTGACTCTGGCCAACGATGTGATCGGGGAGGATGCCGACCGCTTGTGCGCCGCCATCCAGCCCGGTGAGATCGTCATGCTGGAAAATGTCCGTTTCCATAAGGAAGAGGAAAAGAACGATCCGGCTTTTTCCCAGAAGCTGGCTTCCTATGCCGATGTGTATGTGAATGACGCTTTCGGCACCTCCCACAGAGCTCACAGCTCCACCGCCGGCGTGGCGGCTTATCTCCCCGCCGTCTGCGGCTTTTTGATTGAGAAGGAAATTTCGGTGATCGGCAAGGCCCTCACCAACCCGGCCCGCCCCTTTGTGGCCATCACCGGCGGCGCCAAGGTCTCCGACAAGATCGGCGTCATCAACGCCCTCATCGACCAGTGCGACACCGTCATCATCGGCGGCGCCATGAGCTACACCTTCCTGCGTGCGCTCAGCGGCGACGTGGGCAACTCCCCCTGTGAGCTGGACAAGCTGGATGTGGCCGCCGATATCCTCATGCGTGCGCTGGAGGGCAATGTGCGCCTGGTGCTGCCTGACGATGTGGTGGTGACCAAGGAATTCTCCCCCGATGCCGACGCCTATGTGGTGGATGCCCGCCACATGCCCGACGGTATGGGCGGCATGGATATGGGCCCCCGCACCATTGAGAAATTCAAGCGTTATTTGAAGGATGCAGGAACCGTGGTATGGAACGGGCCTTTGGGCGTGTTCGAATTTGACAAATTTGCCGGCAGCACCCGGGAGATCGCCCGGGCCGTGGCCGAGTCGGGAGCCGTGTCCATCATCGGCGGCGGCGACAGTGCCGCGGCCATTGAGCAGCTGGGCTTCTCCGATCGGGTGACCCACATCTCCACCGGCGGCGGCGCTTCTCTGGAGCTCATCGAGGGCAAGGAGCTGCCGGGCATTGCCTGCCTGATGGATTCCGATGAATAAAAAGGCCCGGGATAGAAAAAGGGAAGAGAAACAAAAAAGAGGAAATCTATGAACAGAAGATACCGCAAAACCATTATTGCCGGAAACTGGAAGATGAACAAGACTCCGGCAGAAACCAAAGAATTCATCGCTCAGCTCAAGCCCCATGCGGCCCGGGCCAAGTGGTGCGAGACCGTGCTGTGCGTGCCTTATATCGATTTGCCTGCGGCGGTGAAGGCCGCCAAGAATACCCGGGTCTTTATTGCGGCCCAGAATATGCACCATGCCGAAAGCGGCGCCTATACCGGAGAAGTGTCCGGGCCCATGCTCTGCTCTTTGGGAGTCAAGTATGTGGTCATCGGCCATTCGGAGCGCCGTCAGTATTTCGGCGAGACCGATGAGATCGTGGCCCAGAAGGTGAAGGCCGCTCTCAGCTGCGGCCTGCGCCCCATTGTGTGCGTGGGCGAGTCCATGGCCCAGCGGGAAAAGAACCTGACTCTGGATCATGTGCGGATGCAGATCAAAACCATCTTCTTTGGGGTGGACCCCAAGGATGTGAAGAAGATCGTGGTGGCCTATGAGCCCATCTGGGCCATCGGCACCGGCAAGACCGCCACAGCGGAACAGGCCGACGAAGTGGGCCGGGCCATCCGGGAATGCATCCGGGAGATTTATGGCGCCCGTCATGCCCGGTCAGTGACCATCCTCTATGGGGGCAGCATGAACCCCCAGAACGCCGGAGAACTGCTGGCCATGCCCGATGTGGACGGCGGTCTGATCGGCGGCGCTTCTCTGGACTGGGAGAAGTTTGTGGATGTGATGGAAAGCGCCAACCAGTAATGGCCTTTGGGAAGGAAACAGAATGATGAAAAAACCGATTGCATTGATTATTTTGGACGGCTACGGACTGGCCGCAAAGGGAAATTGCAATGCCGTCTGCCAGGCCAGCACACCGGTGATGGATCGGCTGATGGCAGAATGTCCCTGGCAGCCCATTCGCTGCTCCGGTCTGGATGTGGGCCTGCCCGATGGCCAGATGGGCAACAGCGAAGTGGGCCACACCAACATCGGCGCAGGACGCGTGGTCTATCAGGAGCTGACCCGGATCACAAAGGAGATCCAGGACGGCACCTTTTTTGAGAATCCGGAACTGGTGAGCGCCTGCCAGAAGGCCAAGGAGCAGGGCGGCAGCGTGCACCTGATGGGTCTTTTGTCCGATGGCGGTGTTCACAGCCATATCACCCACCTGTATGCTTTGCTGGAGCTGTGCAAGCGCCAGCAGGTGGAGAAGGTCTATGTCCACTGCTTCCTGGACGGACGGGATGTGCCCCCCTCTTCCGGCCTTTCCTATGTGAAGGCCCTCCAGGAAGAGATGGAGAAAATCGGCGTGGGTCAGATTGCCACCATCAGCGGCCGGTACTATGTGATGGACAGAGACCGGCACTGGGATCGGGTCCAGCCGGCTTACGAGGCCATGGTGCTGGGAAAAGGCCCCTTCTTTGTCGATCCTGTTCAGGCGGTGGAAAAGAGCTATGAGCAGGGAGAGACCGACGAGTTCATGAAGCCGGTGGTCTGCTGCAAAGACGCCGGGATCTGCCACCGTGACAGTGTGATTTTCTATAATTTCCGCCCTGACCGGGCCAGAGAGATCACCCGCACCCTTACCGATCCGGAATTTGACGGCTTTGTGCGGGAAGGCGGACTGGTGGCTCCCTATTATGTGTGCTTCACCCAGTATGACGCCGCCATGCCTGGAGTGCAGGTGGCCTTCAAGCCCCAGGTGCTGGAGAACATCCTGGGCCAGGTGGTCAGTGAGGCGGGCATGACCCAGCTGCGCATCGCCGAAACCGAGAAATATGCCCATGTCACCTTCTTCTTCAACGGTGGCGAGGAACGGGTATTTCCCGGGGAAGACCGGGTGCTCATCGAGTCCCCCAAGGTGGCTACTTTCGATATGAAGCCGGAAATGAGCGCCTATGAGGTCACCGATGCGGTGTGCAGCCGCATCGAAAGCGGAAAATATGATCTCATCGTTTTGAACTTTGCCAACTGCGATATGGTGGGTCACACCGGCGTACTTCCGGCTGCCATTCATGCGGTGGAAGCGGTGGATACCTGCCTGGGGCGGGTGCTGGCTTCCTTGGAAAAGATGGGCGGCGCAGCTCTGGTCACAGCCGACCACGGCAATGCCGAGCAGATGGTCTGCCCCGACGGCACTCCCTTCACGGCCCACACCACCAATGAAGTGCCTCTGATTCTGGTGGGCAAGAAGGCCGGGCTGAAAGAAGGCGGCCGCCTGTGCGACATCGCCCCCACTTTGCTCTCCATGCTGGGGCTGAAAAAGCCCGGGGAAATGACCGGCGAGAGCCTGCTGACAGAAGCATAGGCTACGGGGCCAAGGTTTTTCCCGAATTTTACTCTGGGAACCCCTTCTTTCTCCCCTCCGGCGATTGACGGGGAGGGAAAAAGAGGATACAATATCCTGGTGAACACAGAACGAATATCAAAGAAAAGAGGAAAACACCGATGAAAAAGTACATTGAGATCACCGATGTGGTGGGCCGCGAAGTGCTGGACAGCCGCGGCAACCCCACCGTGGAAGTAGAAGTATATGCCATGGACGCCGAGCAGAACAAGCTGTTCATGGGCCGGGCCGCTGTGCCCTCCGGCGCCTCCACCGGCATTTTTGAAGCCTGCGAGCTGCGGGATGAGGACAAGAGCCGCTATATGGGCAAAGGCGTCACCAAGGCTGTGGCCGCTGTCAACACCGAGATCGCTGAGTGCCTGATGGGCCAGAATGTGCTGGATCAGCCCCTCATCGACAAGATGCTCATCGAGCTGGACGGCACGGCCAACAAGTCCCGCCTGGGCGCCAACGCCATCCTGGGTGCTTCCCTGGCCTGCGCCAAGTGCGCCAGCGAAGCTCTGGGCATGACTCTGTATAACTATGTGGGCGGCTGCAACGCCAAGACCCTGCCTGTGCCCATGATGAACATCCTCAACGGCGGCGCTCATGCCACCAACAATGTGGATATTCAGGAATTCATGGTTATGCCTGTGGGCGCCGGCACCTTTGCCGAGGGCCTGCGTTGGTGCGCCGAAGTGTTCCACACCCTGAAGAAGGTGCTCCAGGGCATGGGCCTGGCCACTGCTGTGGGTGACGAGGGCGGCTTTGCTCCCAACCTGAAGAAGGACGAGGACGCACTGAAAGTCATCGTGGAAGCCATCGAGAAGGCCGGTTTCGAGCCGGGCAAGGACTTCATGATCGCCATGGACCCCGCTGTGTCCGAGTGGTATAAGGAAGAGGACGGCGGTTATTACCTGCTGCCCAAGGCTGGCAAGAAGATGACCCGCCAGCAGATGGTGCGTATGTGGAAGAACTTCGTGGAGAAGTATCCCATCATCTCCATCGAGGACGGCATGGGCGAAGAGGACTGGGAAGGCTGGAAGATGCTGACCCAGGCTCTGGGCGACAAGATTCAGCTGGTGGGCGACGACCTGTTCGTCACCAACACCCAGCGCCTGGCCAAGGGCATCAAGATGGGTGTGGCCAACGCCATCCTCATCAAGGTCAACCAGATCGGTACCCTGACCGAGACTCTGGAAGCCATCCAGATGGCAAACCGGGCCGGTTACACTGCCGTCATTTCCCATCGCTCCGGCGAGACCGAGGACACCACCATTGCCGATCTGGCTGTGGCTCTCAACGCCGGTCAGATCAAGACTGGTGCTCCCAGCCGTACCGACCGGGTGGCCAAGTACAACCAGCTGCTGCGCATCGAAGAGGAGCTGGAGGATATTGCCTATTATCCCGGCCTGAATGCCTGGTTCAACCTGAACAAGTAAATCTATCCTATAATACAAAAGCGGACAGGATTTCCTGTCCGCTTTTTGTATTGTTCTTCATTCTTCCCACATCAGCAAAGTGGGGACGCCGCCGGTGTGGAAAATCACCGCAGCTTCATCGGTGGGCAGATGTCCTTTTTGACACAGATCGGTGAGCCCGGCGAACACTTTGGCATTATAGGTAGTGTCCAGGAAAATCCCTTCGGTGCGGGCCAGAAGCCGCAGAGCCAGCCAGGTTTCCGGGGAGTGTTTGGCATAGCCCGGCCCCAGATATTCCTCATAAAAATGGGTGTTGTGCTGCAAAGACAGGGGAGGAGCCACATGGAGCTTTTCGCAAAGGCCCTGCCAGATCTCCTGGGCGATGGGCCAGAAAGTGTGGGCGGGATATTCCACCGAAACCAGATGGACATGAAGGTCTGGCCCACCCATGAGACGAAGACCGAAGAGCAGTCCGATTTCCGTAGGCCCGGCGGAAGCGCTGATGAACACATGGCGCAAGTCGATGTGCTTCTGTTCGGCCTGGAAAAGCAGTTCCTGGGCGGCTGCCACATAGCCCAGAGCTCCCACCACCGGATCTCCCAGGATATAGGGATTGCGGCCTTGGTCCTTCAGTTCCTGGGCCCGTTCTTCCACAAAGGCCTTACGGGCCTGCTCGTCCACCGGACCGCAATAGATCTGGCGTACTCCCATCAGATCATAGAGAAAACGGCTGTCGCCCCGGCGGGGTTTGGTGTTGGATGGAGCGGCGTTGTGGATAATTTCACAGTCCAGATTCAGACGGCAGCAGGCGGCTGCGGTGAGGCGGCACAGGTTGGAAGGGGGAAGCCCGGCGGCCAGAACGATATCACAGCCCTTTTCCAGGGCCTCTCCCAGCCAGAATTCCAGAGAGCGGACTTTGTTGCCCCCCATTCCCAGGCCCATCACATCCTCCCGTTTGATCCAAAGAGAGGAATGGCCGATGGTATCGCCAAAATGGGCGGCTTTTTCCAAAAGTGTGGGCTCTGTTAAAAGAGAAATCCGGGGAATCTGAGAAAACAGCATAGAAAACCTCCAAAGAACAGGCGGCGGGAAAATCACAAGAAAACAGGATCTCCCATGGATGATGTGCTTGTTTTGTATTGTATCTTATCTTTTCCTGGGGCGCAAGTGGAAAGGCGGCGGCATAGACTGGAATGACCCCTGCCGGTAGAGTATCGGTGGGGAATCATCAAAAAAGCGAGGTATGATCATGCGACAAAAAACTCCCTATGGCCGGATGTTTCCCCACTGCGGCCCTGCCCGGGGACAGTGCCCTCAGGGCGGATGGCGGGGAAATGAGCCGGTCTGCCCTCGGCCGGGGCATAGCTACTATCCTCCGGCCAGGCCGGGAAGATTCTTCCAGGAGCACCAGGGACGCCAGCAGGAGGCCTGGCACACCGGGGCCTGGCAGCAACCCATGCCCCGGCGGGAGCAGTGGCAGGAAGAAACCGGCCCTTCCGATCCCATGGCTCCACAGGAACCCACTGTGCCGGAAGTGCCAGAATATCCTGTGCTTCCAGAGGAGCCAGAAGCGCCGGAAGAACCGGTGGTGCCGGAGTGCCCGGAATGTCCAGAGTGCCCCTCTGAGCCAGAAGCGCCGGAAGAACCGGTGGTGCCGGAGTGCCCGGAATGTCCGGAGTGCCCCTCTGAGCCGGAAGCGCCGGAAGAACCAGTGGTGCCGGAGTGCCCGGAATGCCCGGAGTGTCCCTCTGAGCCGGAAGTGCCGGAGGAACCGGTGGTGCCGGAGTGCCCGGAATGCCCGGAGTGTCCCTCTGAGCCGGAAGCACCGGAAGAACCAGAGATGCCAGAGTGTCCGGAATGTCCGGAGCATCCCTGTCATCCCAGCCCTTGCCCGCCTTGCGGCCAGCCAATGACCCCGGAAGAGTGCCAGAAGATGCAGCATTACACCCCATTGCCCCAGCGGCCGACTCCCCAGGCCTGCCGACAGAATGGCTGCATCACCGACAACCAGGGAACTTTGGCCCAGAATGACAACCATTCCCTCACCGTGGGATGCAATGGCCCCATGCTGATGAAGGACGCCTATTATCTGGAAAAGATGGCCCATTTTGACCGGGAACGCATTCCCGAGCGGGTGGTGCATGCCAATGGCACCGGGGCCTTTGGTTATTTCCAGACCACTTGCTCCATGGCCCGGTACACCAAGGCCGGTCTCTTCTCTCAGCCGGGCAAGGTGACGCCGGTGTTCGTCCGGTTTTCCACCGTGGCGGGCCACAAAGGCAGCGCCGATACCCTGCGGGACCCTCGTGGATTTGCTGTGAAATTTTATACCGAGGAAGGAAATCTGGATATCGTAGGCCTGAACTTCCCGGTGTTCTTCATTCGTGATGCCATGAAATTCCCTGATTTGCTCCATTCCCTCAAGCCAGCTCCGGATACCGGCGTGAAAGATAACACCCGTTTCTGGGACTTTTACAGCCAGATGCCGGAATGCACCAATATGATCACATATCTGTATTCCGATGAGGGCACCATTCCCTCCTTCCGGAAGATGGATGGATTTGGCGTCAATACTTATGTGTGGGTCAACAGCCAAGGAGAGCGGTTCTATGTGAAATACCACTTCCGTTCCCATCAGGGGAAAGAGACGGTGGACCGTCACGAAGCGGCCCGCCTGGCCGGGGTGGAGCCCGATGTGGCCAAAACCGACCTGTACCGCACATTGGAAAGCGGGCAAACGGCGTCCTGGGATCTGGCGGTACAGCTGATGCCCATCTGCCAGGCCACCATGCAGGATTTTGACCCTCTGGACGATACCAAACTGTGGCCGGAAGAGCGTTTCCCCCTGCATAAAGTAGGGCAGTTGGTGCTCAACCGGAATTTTGAAAATGAGTTTGTTCAGGTGGAGCAGTCGGCTTTCTGTCCGGCCAATCTGGTGCCCGGTATCGAGTTTTCCGATGATAAAATGCTCACCGGGCGGGTGTTCTCCTATGGGGATGCCCAGCGCTACCGGGTGGGGCCCAACTACACCGAACTTCCCATCAACCGGCCCCGCACACCGGCCAACAATTACCAGCAGGACGGCATGATGCGCACCACCTTCCGGAAAGGAACGGTGAATTACTATCCCCACAGCGGTGCTTTGGGCTGCGGGCCTCAGCAGAAAGCCTCCTGTCCACCCTATACCGCCCAGTATTCCCGGGGAAATCAGATCCGTTCTCCCTTGTATCAGGCCGACGACTTTACCCAGGCCGGGGAGCGTTTCCGGGGTATGAGCCAGCTGGAGCAGGAGCATCTGGTGGACAATATCGCCGTAGAGCTGGCGCAGACACCTGCTGTGATTTCGGATCAGTGCCTGGAGTATTTCAGAAAGGCCTGTTCTCAGTGGGCCGATATGGTGAAAAAAGCCATGGATGGCTATTTGCAAAGACGCTGAGCGCAGCAAAAAACGGACGGCATTGCCGTCCGTTTTTTCTTTTGATCAGAAGAACAGATGCATGGCCAGCGCCGCCAGAGGGATGGCGATGAGGGTCCGCTCAATGAAGCAGATGATCAGTTCATGGAGCTTTACGGGGAGCTTAGTAGCCAGCATCACGGTGCCGGTCTCCGAGAAGAAGATGATCTGCACCATGGAAACGATGCACAAGAAGCACCGGGCCGACTCCGAGAGAGTGGCGGCCTTTTCTGAAATCAGCAGCACCGGCAGGAACATTTCGGCAATGCCCACCGGAATGGAGGGGGCAATGGCCGCCGCATCGGGCACTTGCAGAATTTGCAGCAGAGGCTGGAACACCAGGCCGATCCACTGGAAAAGCGGGGTGTATTCCGCCAGAATCATGGCAGAAACACCGATGGCCGCCAGCATGGTCAGCACCTGAGGGATGACCTGCAGACCTTCTTTCAGGCTGATGGCAATGTCCTTGGGTACCGGGTTTGCAACGAAAGCCCGCTTGACAGCCCGGCTTCCGCCGCGGCGAAGGATATCCTTGTCAAAATGGGCGTCGGCTTTCCGCTCTTCCTCGGTTTGCGGAGTTTCATCATAATACACATCGGGTTTCCGGCTGATGGGAGGAATGCCCACCACAATGGCCGAGATGATGAAAGCGGTGATAAAGCTGATCAGGTAGATGGCGGTGAAATGCTGGGCCACGCCCGCTGTGCTGATAACCAGATAGGCAAAACCGATGCTCACAGCACTGAAGCAGGTGGCCACCGCCACAGCTTCCCGTTTGGTGTAGACCTTTTGCCGGTAAAGACGGCTGGTGATGATAACCGCCAGGGAAGAGGAGCTGACAAAGGAGGCGGTGGCATCCAGGGCGGCCTTGCCGGGGATCTTGAACAGGGGGCGCATCAGCGGCTCCAGCAAAGCGCCGATGAATTCAATGGCACCATAGTTCAGAAGGAAAGGCATAAAGAGGGCGCCCACCAAGATGATGAACAACACACCCAGCACAATGGGCGGAAAAACGCTTTCGCCGGTGGCCGCGCCTACAATGATCTCCGGCCCTACAAAGGAGGTGGTGGTGTGCAGGGTGTAGATGACGGTGTACACCGTGCCCAGGCCATAGAGGAAGGTTTGGGCGATGCCTTCTTTCCGGTAGTGTTCATAGAGCTTTTTGCTCTTTTTGCCTTTGTCAATGTAACGGGAATACACATGGAGCAGGAAGTTTCCGCCAATGATAATGGTCAGAATCCAGTAGCCTGCATTGCCAAGCAGATCCACAAAGAAATTGTAGATCCATCCGAAAACGATCTGGGATTCACCGCCGATGGTCAGATTGGTGAAAAAGACGAAAATAGCCACAGCGGTGCACAGGATGAACCGGATAAAGCCTTTGGTGAACTGGGATTTGCTCAAAGTGATCTGATCCAGCTCTTGGGACGAGAGGTCAGGACTCAGCTTGATGGTTTCGGGAGCTGTTTTTGCCATAGAAGAGACCTCCTTGTGGGATGATTGCGTCCGGTTGAAGAACTATTTCTTCTTCGCAGCCAGAATGGACAGGAACTCAAAGACGATGTTGGCCGCCATGTAGGAAGTGATCTCTCCATGGTCATAAGCCGGGAGCACTTCCACCACATCAAAGCCGATGTAGTTCAGATCCTTCAGTTTGCGGAGCATATCCAGGGTTTCGAAAGAGGTAAAGCCGCCCACTTCAGGAGTGCCGGTGCCGGGGGCATAGGCCGGGTCCACAAAGTCGATGTCAAAGGTGAGGAAGCAAGGCTTGTCGCCCACCCGCTCCAGAGCGGTGCGGATCAGCTCATCGGTGCCCATTTCCCGCACTTTGTGAGCGGGGATCAGCAGCATTCCCAGTTCGGCTGCCATTTTGTGCTCGTTGGGATCATATAGGGAGCCGCGCATGCCGATCTGGATGGAATGAGAGGGATCGATGAGGCCTTCTTCAATGGCCCGGCGGAAGGGAGTGCCGTGGTTGTATTTTTCTCCAAAGACCTCATCGCACAGGTCGGAGTGGGAGTCAAAGTGAACCAGAGCCACCGGACCGTGCTTTTTGGCTACCGCCCGCAGCTCAGCCAGGGTGATGGAGTGGTCGCCGCCCAGAACGATGGGAATGGCGTTTTCCCGCAAAATGCCAGCGACGCCTTCCTCGATGGCCTTATAGGAAGGATGGATATAGCCAGGGGTGATATTGAAATCACCGATATCGCCGCCCTTGAGGGATTCCATGATGTTCACCTGCAAAATCACATTGTTGGGCTTCATCATGGCGGAAATGGCCCGGATGGCCTGAGGGCCGAAGCGGGAACCGGAGCGGAAAGAGCTGGCGGTGTCAAAGGGAGCACCGGCGATGACGAAGTCCAATCCTTGAGCGGAATCCACTTTGCTCATGCGCATAAAGGTTCCGGTGTTGCAGAAGCGGGGAGAAGAAAGAGCGCTGGCGGGTTGTTTCACAGTAGACATATCCATACCTCCTGAAAGTGCAGTATCAATAAATCTTTTATGCAGCATCGACGCTTTCTATGGGTAGATTGTAGCACGGTGAAAACAGCGTGGTTATAGGAAAAGACGATAACATATCGGAAATATAGAGGAAACAACCAAAAAAAGTCTCAAAAATAGCGAAAACTTGTGATATAATATAATGCAAGCAGAGGAGGTGAAGAACATGAACATCAAGCATCTCAGCTATGTGGTGGAGATCTGTCGCTGCGGGTCCATCAACAAGGCGGCCCAGAACCTGTATATCTCTCAGTCCAGTCTCAGCGGATCGGTGAAAAGCCTGGAGGAAGAGCTGCATTATCAGCTGTTCCGGCGGAAAAATTCCGGTATTGAGCTGACGGAGGAAGGGAAGTTGTTTTTGGAATCGGCCAAAAAGATTTTGGCGGAGGCCGAGAAGATCTACCGGGTGCCCGAACAGTTTTCCAGCCAACGGAACCTGTCGGTGTCCTGCACCTATTCCACCTTGCTGATGCAAAGCTTCATCCTCTTCAAAAAATCCCACCCGGCCCCAGGGGTTCAGGACGCTTTCAAGGAAACCGGCCTGATCCAGACCATCCGGGATGTAATCGCGCAGCGATACCGGCTGTGCATCTTTTACTGCTTCCAAAGCAGGCGGGAGTATCACGCCCGCTATGCGGCCCGATACAATATGGTGGTGGAGCCTTTGTGCGAAGGCATTCCTGCGGTGGCGCTGCTCTCCCGGCAGAACCCCCTTTCTTCCCGGCGAGATATCCGGCTGGAAGACCTGCCCACCCGCAGGCTGGTCACCTATGAGAACTTCGAATACGAGGATTGGCTGGGAATGCTGGGCATCCCGGCCAGTGCCAATGTGCTCTATATCTTTGATCGTGGCGGCCTGTTGGATGCGGTGCGTAAGGACAATTATATGGCGGTGGTCATGTACGATCCCCAGCAACAGCGAGAATTATCTGATTGCGTCACCCTGCCCATCACCGGATTTTCCGATACCCTGGATGTGTGCCTTATGCGCTCCAAGTCCTATACCCTCAACGCCAGAGAGAAAAAATTCGTCCAGTTCTGCAAAAAGCGGTTCCAGACCGCTCATGAGATTTGATTTTATAATAAATACGCAAAAAGCCCCGCAAGACCAAATGGTCTTGCGGGGCTTTTATAAAAGGAAGGATCTTACTTATTTCTTCATAGCCTCTTCATAAGCCAGAACGCGCTGCATCTCGTTGTAAACGATCATGTAGCCTTCGTCTACACCCATGCCGGGCTTCGCCAGGATCTGGTCAGGCTGGGTAGCCATGGCCACCTGGACGCACACCTGAGCGCTCCGGTCGGTCTCATTGCAGGTACCGCCCTGATAAGCGCCGATGCCCTTCTTCTTGCAGTAGAGCACAGCTTCGGCGATGTCGTTCATGCCGCCCAGGTCGGGGGTCTTGATCTGGATCATATGGCCGGCCTTGTTGTCGGCGAAGTAGATGATGTCCTCCAGAGTGTTGCACCACTCGTCGGCCACGATCTCCACGGGGATGTTCTTCTTGTCGCAGATCGCGGTGAGGTCCCGCAGAGCTTCCATCTGCTTTGTGCGGTCGCCCACATCCACGGGGCCTTCGATGCGCAGGTGGAAGGGAGCGGCAGCGTCGCACAGGGTCTTCATGTAATCGGCGATCTTCTCCAGATCGTTGTTGAAGGCGATGCCCATGGTGCCGTACACATCGATGTGCAGCACAGGCTGATAGCTCTCGTCCTTGCGCAGGGCGATGATGCGGTCATGGAGCCACTTCACATACTCCAGCAGCTTCTCGCCGTTCTTGCCCAGCTTGGTCTCCACATGGTTGATCAGAGCGTGGGGCAGAACCTGAGCGCCCTTCAGGATCATCTTGTCGGCGTTCTCATAGCGGTTGTCGCCGGACTGGGTGAAGATGGGCAGCTCCTTGTCGGAGACCTTGCAGCCATATTCCTCAGCGATGACTTCGGCCATGATGGTGTGCTTGGACTTGGCCACAGCATCCAGGATAGCCTGGGTGACGCCATAGCGGATGGCGGTGTGGATGCGCTTGCCGGTTTTGGGATCGGTCATGCTGTTGATTTCGCCGGCCAGCTCTTTGAAGCTGGTGAGCTCACGGCCGATCAGGTGGGGAGCCACCACTTCCTGGATGTAGGGGATGAAGTCCTCAGCCAGGAACAGGGGATCGCGTCCGCCAGCGCCGGAATACTGCACAGCAGCGCAGTCGCCCAGGGCGATCTGGCCGTCGGAGAGAACCAGCTGCACGCTGATGGCTTCGCCAGCCATACGGATGGAGGTGAAGCCGGGGGTCATGGGCTCGCCGATGTAGGCGGCGCCATCGTTCTTTGCGCCGGCTTTGATGGCCTTCTGGTCGTCAAAATAGAAGCCGGTGCGGCCTTTGGAACAGATTACTTTTTCGATTTTCATGGGAATCCCATCCTTTCGAAACGGTTGTGTGTTATATGTTCACAAAATAGAGCGGACAAACAGAGTTATTTGTTCTTGGGACGGCCAACCAGCTTGCCTTCGGAGATGGCGTACACATCGTCGATGACCATCTGGAAGTTGGCGGGACGCTTCTCAAACTTGGCGCGCTCTTCCAGCTTGGCGATGTGGGTGCCCTTGATGTCGTCGTCGAAGGGCAGGTTGCCGAAGCTGAGGAAGCGGACGGCGCCTTCGTTGTCGCGGGCGGGCAGAGCGGCGCCGCGGTTATATTTGCTGGGGGAGAAGGGCACATCGATGACACCGGCGGCAAAAGCGGCCACAGTGGACTTTTCAAAGTCGTTGCCGCCCAGCTCCAGGGTCTTGTTCAGGATGGCCCGGGTCTCGTTCATGATCATGTGCTTTTCAGCCATGGCCCGAGGACCGTTCTTCATGGTCTGGCAGGAGAGCATGTTAGCCAGCTGCTTTGTGGCACGCAGACCGGCGGCGTTGGCTTCCTTGGTGGGGATGCCGAAAGCCTCGTGAGGAGACTTGACGATCACCTTGGTAGCGCCGGCCAGAACAGCGGTGGCAGCGCCCCAGGAGATAACGGCGAAGGCCTGAGCCTCGTCCTGAGGGAAGCCGCCCATCCACTGATGGAACACAGTAGAGATGCTCACATCGGTGAAGCCGAAGCGGTCCAGATATTCGCGGGTCACTTCTTCCAGAGCGTAGATAGCGCCGATATCCTGGTACAGGTTGCCGCACTGGCCATAGCCCACGGAGATGTGCTTGACGCCCTGCTCAGCAGCCAGCAGCGCTTCCAGAACGGCTACGGCATGGGAGATGCAGGGGGGCACCAGGGTGCCGGTGAGGGGGCCATAGGGCTCGCGGTCGATCTGCACACCGGCTTCTTCATACAGGCCGGTGAGGCGGTCGGTGTACTTCCAGTAGCGGATGGTCTCCTCCAGAGTGCGGTCCTTGGCGTAAGGCACATTGTAGGAGATGCCGCCGCCTTCGTAGGAGGTAAAGCCGCCGGCATAGGCGATTTCGGTGAGCAGACGGGCGTCAGGAGTGCCGTGGCGGATCTGCATGGGCACGCCCACAGACTCGGTGACCTTGCGGCAGTTCATCACGCCGTGGTTGACAGCCGGGAAGCCGTTGAGCATGGCCTTGCCATGGGCAATGGATTCCTCGATGCCCTTCTGGCAGTCGTTATACAGGTTGTGACGGGTGTAGCTGTCGATGGTGGTGGGCAGCAGGTCGGCATGGCCTTCCTTCTCCAAAAACTGCATCAGCTCGATGTGCTTGTCGATCAGAGGCACACCGGCCCGGGGCTGGATCAGGGTCACTTTGTCCTTGCGGGCCTGCTCCAGCTTCTTGGAAAAGACTTTGGAATCGGGCAGAGACTTGTGGTAGTCCACCGCTTCCTGGAAGTTGACATCCTTGCCGGTGGGCCAGGAAGCCAGAACTTCTTTCTGCTGGCGGCGGAATTCGTCCATTGACATCTTGTTCAATGTATCGCTCATCTTCTCATCCTCGCTTTATATTTCGATCAATTCGTTTTTCATGATTTTCAAAGCCACATCGGGCAGCTTCTGGGACAAAAGCCCCATGGCCGACAGGATGTATTTGGCGTCCAGCAGGCACTTGGCCTTCCGGGGCCGCAGGGACAGAGGCTCCTGTTCGCTGAAGCTGGCCTCCGACAGAATGGCAGCCGGGTCCTTGGAGGTGATTACCGGTCCGCCGGTGCCGATCAGCCACTTCACATCGCTCAGGTCCTTGCCGGTCTGCATATACCGCTCGCCCAGAGGGGTGAACACCACTTCCAGATGACCGGCATGGCGCTCGCAGGCGTTTTTGGCAGCCGACTTGGCCAGGGCCACATCGATCTTTTCCATGGCTTCGTTCTGGGGCAGAATATCTGGGGTCTTGTCGAACACATCCAGCGTCTGCCGCAGCTCTTCCACCGTCACGCCGGCGTCCTCAGCGAAGAGTTCTTCGCCCTGAAGGGCCACGATGGTCCGGGCGTTCCAGCGCATTCCCAGATCTCCTTCCACCGAACGCTTGGCGGCCGGATGGGGCAGACCTTTCAGCATGGCGCCGGAATAGACCGGGCAGCCGTTGGTGACGGAATACACATCGGTGGTGGCGCCGCCGATGTCAAAGGCCATCAGACTGCCGATGCCCTCTTCGTCCCGGGTGCCCCGGGAAAGGAGGGTGATGGCGTCCAGCACCGAAGCCGGCGTGGGAATGATGTCCCCGTCCATCTTTTCGGCCAGTTCCCGCAGGCCCTTGGCGTCCACGATGCGCTCCAGAAAGACCTTGCGCACCGCTTCCCGGGCGGGCTCGATGTTCAGCTTGCCGAACTCGGGCATCACATTGGGGCAGACCACCGCTTCCTTGCCCGCTTCTTCAATGAGACGGGCGGCTTCCCCGGCAGCGCTTTTGTTTCCGGCGATGATCACCGGGAAGCGGAGGGGGCAGTCGGCCAGCACCTTGGCATTGTGTAGCATCACTTCGCTGTTGCCGCCGTCGGTACCGCCGGAGAGCATGACGATATCGGGCTGCAGCTCTGTGAGCTCCTTGGCTTCGGTATCGGTCATTTTGTAAGCATAGGCCTTGAGCACCTTGGCCCCGGCGCTGAGGGAAGCCAGACGGGCGGCTTCGCTGGTCAGGTCGGGCACCAGACCGCAGGCCACCATTTTCAGGCCGCCGGCGGCAGAGGAACAGGCCAGACGGAAATCAAATTCCATGGGATGGCCCACCTGCTCTGTGAGAAGGGCCAGGGCTTTTTGGAAGCCGATGTTCACATCGTCAAAAATGGTGGTGGGGGACATGGCCCGCCCCACGATGCGGCACGCTTCCAGGTCCGCGGCAGTCACCTTGGTGAAGGTACTGCCGATGTCGGTAAACAGAGCGTAACTCAAAGGAAAGACCCCTCTCTTATTCGCCCAGTTCCCGGCGCAGGTCGGCGATGGTCACATCGGGCATGGTGCCGGGGGCATAGACATAGTTGAAGCCCATGTCCTTGAAGATCTTCTCGGTCTCCTTGAAGTCCCGCTTGCCCACAACCAGGTTGCCGCCGCAGAAGAGGGGAATGTTGCCGATGCCGGCTTCCACACACTTTTCCCGCATGCCCTGGCAGTCCAGCTCGCCCTGGCCATAGAGGGAAGAGACCATGATGGCGTCAGCATTTGTTTCGATGGCGGCCTTGATGAATTCGTCCTGGGAAACCATCACGCCCAGGTTGACCACTTTGTAGCCAGCCTCGGTGAAGGCATGATCCAGGATCTTGTTGCCCACAGCGTGGACATCGGCGCCGATGACGCCCAGTACAAGAGTTTTCATATTGCACCTCATATTATTTAAAATTTGTTGATGTCGGAAAGATCGTCCAGCCGCTCGGGCTTGGCCACAACGCCTACCAGCATATAGCCCCGGCGCACCGGGTCATAGACAAAGTCGGGAGCCATGGCAAACAGCTGAATATCGCCGGTGTTGCGCAGGTGGATGCGGGGGCCGGTGCAGTAAATGCGGGCATCCCCGATGCGGATATGGTGCTCATCCAGATAGCACACATCCAGCTTGGCGTCGATGAATTCCTTGGCCCGCTTCTGCACTTCCTCCACAGAGAAGGAGGGCTTTTCCTCAAATTCCAGCAGGAAGCCCCGCTTCACATCCCCGTGAACCAGGGTGCTTGTGGGGATGCCGTAGTCGATGTCCAGAATGTGGCACACCAGATCTTCGGCGGTGTGAACCATCCGCCGGTAGTGGATGGAGCGCAGCACCTTCTGGGCGATGTCGGTGGGCTTGGGACCGAAAATATTGGGCCGGGCCACGATGACTTCTTCTCCGATGCCCACCAGCAGCTCTGCATTGCGGCCCAGGGCGGGATAGAGCAGATCAAAATGCTCGATGACCACCCGCCGTCCGGCGTCGATGGCCGCCCGCACAGCCTCGGCCAGGCGGTAGGGCTGGGTGAAAGCCGATTCAAAGCGCACATCCATGTGATAGGTATGATCACGGAAGCGGCCGGATTCAAAGTGGTCCATCAGAGGAAGGGGACGGGTGTACACATCCTCATCGTCGTTGGTCAACTGAAGACCGGGGAACATTCCCCGCACGATGAGGGATTTGCCGCTGCCGGCCTCTCCCAGAATGCCCACGCAGTGGTCCTCCGGAGAAAGGTACTGGCTGGTGATGGTGTTGCCCAGCTCCATCAGGCGCCTGCGCCCCCGGGGGGCATAATATTCGGTATACATAAAGGGATCGCTGGCAAATTTCAATGGCGTCATCTCCTTTCGGGTTCCGCCAAAGGCCCACACCTAACATTGTATGCGAAAGGCCCAGGCGTTGCAATGTAAAAAGTTGCGGAAAACCATGCAAAGTTGATAAAAATAGCGGTTTTTACCCCTTAAAATACCGGGATACCTGTATACAAGTATCCTGGGGCACCGATATTCCAACCGGAAAAAACAAGGCAAAAACAGTCTGAAACGAAAAAATGCTTGAAAGAATCAAGGAACTTCGAAAAAACAGCGGCAAAACACACAAAAACGGAGAAAATTTATTGACAGAAAAATAACAAATTTTGCCGCAAGATTGTGCACCCCACCTGGAAAGGATCAGAGGGCGATTTCCCCGGCCAGATTGGTGTGGAACATGGCCCGGATCTCTCCCAAATCCCGGGTATGGCCCAGGGCCCACATCAGCTTGGTGACGGCGGCTTCCCGCGTCATGTCAAAGCCCTGGATGGCTCCCTTGGCCAGGGCCTTCTGACCCACCTGGTACACCGAAAAGTCCGAGCGCTCATAGAGGCACTGGCTGCACACCACCACCGGAATACCGGCGTCGATGGCCTTTTCGATCTTGGAGACAAAGTCCCGGCGGACAAACTGCAATCCACCGATGCCGAAGGCTTCGATGACGATGCCATGGCAGCCGGCTTCGATCATCAGATCCACCAGCTTGGGATTGGTGCCCGGGGTGAGCTTCAACAGGTACACATCGGAATCCACGGTGTCCTCCAGCACGCATTCTCCCCGCTGGGGCGGAATCACCGACCGGTCCAGATTCAGGCCAGAGGAATCCACCACTCCGGCATAGGGATAATTGACGCTTTCAAAGGCGTCAAAGGCGGTGGTGCGCACCTTCACCGACCGGCAGCCCAGCATGATTTTCCGGTCGAAGGCCACGAAGATGCCGGGAGTGGCGCTGGCCGCCATGGCAAAGGCACAGGTCAGGTTCAGAGGAGCGTCGCTGAGGGGGCTGGCGATGGGCACCTGGGAGCCGGTGAACACCACCGGGATGGGTACATTCCGCAGCATGAAGCTCATCATGGAAGCAGTGTAGGCCATGGTGTCGGTGCCGTGGGTGACCACAATGCCGTCATAGAGGCGGATGTTTTGATAGATGGCTCCGGCGATGATCTTCCACTCCTCCGGCTGGATGTTGGTGCTGTCCAGAGTGAGGATCTCCTGGGTGGTGATGTCGTAGTTGGCCGCAGAAGGGCCCATATGGGACAGAATGGTGTCGGCGCCGGTGGGGGCCAGGCCCTCTTCCGAAGGAAGGGAGGCGATGGTGCCGCCGGTGGTGAGCATCAGAATCTTCTTCATGGGACTTTCTCCGCAAAAAAGCGGAGCCTCCTTTCATTGTATATAAAGTAAGGATCAAGCAGAAAAACTCAGGCCAAGAGGGCTTCGATCCGGTCTTTGGCCTGCCGCAGGCTGGAAAGCAGCTGTCCTTTGTCCAGGGCCCGCAGACGGCTGGTGGGGCCGGAAATACTCAGCACCATGATGAGCTTGTCCCCGGAAAAAACAGGGACCGCTGTGCAGGAAAGGCCCTCTTCGGTCTCCCCGTCCTCTTCGGCATAGCCCTCCTTGCGGATGGTGGCCAGCTGTTTTTCCAGCTGATCCCAGCTGGTGATGGTGCTTTCGGTCTGCCGGGGCAAGGGGAGATGACGGCGGGATTCCAGCACCGATGGAGGGGAAAAGGCCAGCATACATTTGCCGCTGGCGCTGCAATGGCACAGGGTCACCGCCCCCACCGGAGGAGCCACGGTGAGCACATTGTGAGGGTTCATGATCTTGCCGATGAGCAGCTGGCGGGGCAGGGAATCTTCGCTGCCCAAAGGGTAGGGCACGGTGATGTGGATGCATTCGTTGTATTGCTCCACCAGTTCCTGGGCGATGGGCTTGACCAGCTCCACCATGGCGGTGTTCTGGCTGACCCGGCTGCCCAGAAGAAACAGCCGCAGCCCCAGGCCGTAGTGGCTGGTGGAGGGGTTCTGATACACATAACCCAGGCCCTTCAGGGTGGTCAGCAGCCGGTGGACGGTGCTTTTGTAAAGGCCCAATCCCTGGGCGATGGCCGAAAGGGAACATTCGGCATTTTGTTCATAGAGATAATCCAGAATCTGTGAAGCCCGTTCCACGGCCCCCACAGTGGTTTCGCGTTTTGCCATGATGGATGGTTTCCTTTGCGTCTGTGGCTTTTGCCAGGGTCTTTTTTCTATTTTATCACGGCGTAGGCCGTTTGCAAAGGAGAAAAGGGACAGAAAGGAGGAGGGGTTATCCACTTTTTTCCGAAGGAAACCGCCCCAGCCCTTGACAGAAGAGGCGGGAAGGAATATCCTAAAAATATAAAAATCAGAACAATGTTCCGCAGAACAGAACACGAGGTGAACATATGCACATTCTGGTCATCAATCCCGGGGCCACCTCCACCAAGCTGGCCGTATTCCAGGAAAAGCAGGAGGAATGGAGAAGCACATTGCTGCACAGCCAGGAGGATCTGGCTCCGTTCCATCATGTGAATGAGCAGACCGGCTACCGTCTGGAGCTGATCTTGCAGGAAGTGGAGAAGGCCGGCTACCATATGGCGGATTTTGCCGCTGTGGTGGGAAGGGGAGGCCTTTTGCGCCACATCCCTTCGGGCACCTATAAGGTCAATCAGCGGGCGGTGGACGATATGAACGATCCCCCCATGGGAGAGCACGCCGCCAATCTGGGGGTACTCATCTGCGATGAGCTCACCCGGCGCTATGGGATGCCTTCTTATTTTGTCGACCCGGTGTCGGTGGATGAGCTGGAGCCGGTGGCCCGCATTTCCGGCCATGCCGCCTTTGAACGCCAGAGCTTTTTCCATGCCCTCAATCAAAAGAGCGTGGCCCGGCGGGCGGCGGAAAAACTGGGGAAACCCTATGAGGACTGCAATTTCATCGTAGTGCACATGGGGGGCGGCGTATCGGTGGCGGCCCACCGAAAAGGCAAAGTGGTGGATGTATACAATGTGAAGGACGAAGGGGCCTTTTCCATGGACCGGGGCGGATCGCTGCCGGTGACAAGGGTGATCGATTACTGTTTCTCCGGAAAGAGCTATCAGGAGGTCAAACGGGAACTGGGCACCCAGGCGGGAATGGTCTCCTATCTGGGTACCAAGGACCTGCGGGAAGTGGAAGCCCGCATGGACGCAGGGGATGAGAAAGCGGCCCTGCTCTTTGACGCCTTGAGCTATCAGCTGTGTAAGGACATCGGCGCTATGGCGGCGGTGCTCTGTGGACAGATCGACGCCATTGCTTTCACCGGCGGCATGGCTCATTCCCAGCGGCTCTGCCGTTCCATGGAGGAGCGGGTGGGCTTTCTGGCTCCGGTGATGCTCTTCCCCGGGGAAGAGGAGATGGCCGCTTTGGCCATGGGGGCCTGGCGGGTGCTCACCGGTGAGCAGCAGGCTCTGGATTATTGAGAAAGGGGAGAAACAGGCCATGATCGGAACATTTGACGCCCTTTTGCAGGCGGCCCGGGGCGGTGCACCCGGCCGGTTGGCTGTGGCAGCAGCCCACGATGAGGATGTGCTGCGGGCGGTGTGCCAGGGGGCAAAGGACGGATTGTGCCAGCCCATTCTGGTGGGCGATGGGGAAAAAATCCGGGCGATTTTAAACAAGCTGGGAGAGACGGCGGAGTTTCCTCTGGTGGAGGAAAAAGACCCGGTGCTTTGCGCCCGGAAAGCGGTGGACCTGGTGCGCCAGGGAAAAGCGGACTTTTTGATGAAGGGCATTCTGGGCACTGCCGATCTGATGCGTGCGGTGGTGGACAAGGAGCAGGGCCTGCGGAAGGGAAGCCTTCTCAGCCATGTGATGGTCTATGAAGTGCCCGGATTTTCCCGCCTGCTGTACCTCACCGATGGCGGAATGAACACCTATCCCGATCTGGAGCAGAAGGCCCAGATCCTGGAGAATGCCGCTCAGGTCTGCCATGCCATGGGCATGGAGAAGATCAATGCCGCCTGTGTTTGCGGGGCCGAGGTGGTCAATCCCAAGATCCAGGCCACGGTGGACGCCGATGCCCTGGCTCAGGACACAGGCCGGTTTGCCCCCCTGGGGCTCCATGTGGAAGGGCCGGTGGGGCTGGATCTGGCCATCAGTGAGGAAGCCTGCCGCCACAAGGGCTACAAAGGGCAGGCCGGTGGAAAGGCCGACATTCTGCTGGTGCCCACCTATGAAGTGGGAAATGGCATCGGCAAGACGCTGACTTATTTTGCAAAAGCCCGCTCGGCGGGGATCGTGGTGGGGGCCACCGTGCCCATCGTCCTGGTCTCCCGGGCGGATACCGCAGAGAGCAAGCTCTATTCCATCGCCCTGGGATGCATCATCGCCCGGGCAAACGAAGGAGGAAACTGAGATGAAAAAGCTGATGACGGGCAACGAAGCGGTGGCCCGGGGCGCCTATGAAGGAGGAGCCACCTTTGGCTCGGCCTATCCCGGCACACCCAGCACCGAGATCTTCGAGAATCTGCCCCAGTACAAAGAGGACATTTACAGCGAATGGGCTCCCAATGAAAAGGTGGCCCTGGAAGCGGCCTATGGCGCGGCCATCGCCGGAGAGCGGAGCCTGTGCGCCATGAAGCATGTGGGGCTGAATGTAGCCGCCGATCCCATGTTTACCGCCGCCTACCTGGGGGTCAACGGCGGATTTGTCATCATTACCGCCGACGACCCGGATCTGCACTCCTCTCAGGACGAGCAGGACAACCGGTATTATGCCAAATTTGCCAAGCTGGCCATGGTGGAGCCTTCCGACAGCCAGGACTGCATCGACTTTATGAAGGAAGCCTATGAGATCAGCGAGAAATTTGATATCCCTGTGCTCTTCCGTATGACCACCCGGGTCTGCCATTCCAAGAGCGTGGTGGAGACCGGAGAGCGGGTGCAGGTTGCTCACAAGGAATATGTGAAAAACCCGGATAAATTCGCCGCCACTCCCGCCCGGGCCAAGGCCCATCACAAGCGCCTGGAAAACCGGCTGAAGCAGATGGAGGCCTACGCCTGCGCATCGCCCCTGAACAAAGTGGAGATGGGAGACGGCAAAGTGGGCGTCATTTCCGCCGGTGTGGCCTATCAGTATGCCCGGGAGGTCTTTGGGGACAATGCTTCCTATCTGAAACTGGGCATCACCAATCCTCTGCCCATGGAGCTGATCGCCTCCTTTGCCTCCCAGGTGGAAAAACTCTATGTGGTGGAAGAGCTGGAGCCCTTCATGGAAGAGCAGATCAAGGCGGCCGGCATTGCCTGTGAAGGCAAATCCATCATCCCCCGGATGTATGAGCTGAACCCGGGCATTGTGCGGGAAGGGCTCACCGGCCAGAAGGCCGAGACCAAGAAAGTGGACTGCACTCCGGTGCCCCGTCCGCCGGTGCTTTGCCCAGGCTGTCCCCACCGCGGCTTTTTCTACGAAGTTTCCCGCCTGAAGGATGTGGTGGTCACCGGCGACATCGGATGCTACACCCTGGGCAGCGCCGAGCCGCTGTGTGCTCTGGATACCACCATCTGCATGGGCGCCGGTTTCAGCGCCGGTGTGGGCATGGCCAAGGCCTTTGCCCGCCGGGGCGAAAACAAGAAGGTCATCGGCGTTCTGGGCGACAGCACCTTCTTCCACAGCGGCATCACCGGCGCTTTGGAGATCATGTACAACAATGGCAACATGATCCCTTGTGTGCTGGACAACAGCATCACCGCCATGACCGGTCATCAGGACAACCCGGGAACCGGACATACCCTGATGGGTGAAAAAGCCAAATACATCAGCATTGAAAAGATCCTGGAGGCCGTGGGCTTTGAAAAGATCCTCATTGTGGACCCCAACGATCTGGAGAAGATGAAGGGGGCCTTGAAAGAGGCCATGGAAAGCCCGGTGCCTGCTGCCATCATCACCCGCCGGCCCTGCCTGCTCATCAAGGGCATCCCTCACGAAAAGGGGCTGTGCCAGGTGAACAATGAGAAGTGCGTGGGCTGCAAAGCCTGTATCGGCGTGGGATGCCCTGCTGTGATGATCAAGGAGGGCAAGGCCCATATCGATCCCACTCTCTGCGTGGGCTGCACCGTCTGTCAGCAGGTGTGTAAATTCGGCGCTATCGAAAAGGTGGGTGAATAACTATGGCACAGGTAAAAAGCATCCTTCTGGTGGGCGTAGGCGGCCAGGGCACCATCCTGGTGAGCAAAATTCTCACCGCCGGTCTGCTCAAAGCCGGTTATGATGTAAAGATGAGCGAGATCCACGGCATGGCCCAGCGGGGCGGCAGCGTCTCCACCACCATCCGCTATGGGGAGAAGGTCTATTCCCCGGTGATCGGGCTGGGAGAGGCCGATGTGCTCATCTCTTTTGAAAAAATGGAGGCCGTCCGCTGGTCCCCCTATCTCAAGCCGGAAGGCATCGCCGTCATCAACGATTATGAGATCGCCCCTCTGCCGGTGGCCATCGGCAAGGCGGAATATCCTCAGAATACCATTGAGAGCATGCAGGCCTGTTTCGATACCCGGGTGCTGCCCGGTGCGGAGCTGGCCGAAAAGGCCGGCAATCCCCGCACCATGAATGTGGTGCTGTTGGGAGCGCTGATCCGGGCCTTTGGCCTCACCGAGGTGGATTGGGATCAGGTGCTGCGGGAAAACATCCCGGAGAAAATGCTGGAGGTCAACCTGAAAGCTTTGCACCTGGGCATGGAGACCGCGCTTTAATAAAGTGCTCCAAAGGGAGCAGATGCTTTTCTCTCTTTTTTGCAGGGCCGGGAACAATCGTTCCCGGCCCTCAGCGTGTCGAAAAAGTGGCTTAGGCCACTTTTTCGAGTTTTTGCAAGGGCCTGCATGCACGCCTTTGGCGCACACTTGTCCCTTGAGAAGTACAAAAACCGACGCACAGGTCGCCGGTTTTTGCGGATTGATGAGGGGTAGGACAAGGGGTTCTTTTTGTTCATGTGGTTTTTCTACAGTCTGGTGTTTTCTTTGGGGATGTGTGCTGAAATTCAGGGCAAAAAATAGGGCAATCTGCCATGCTGCCTTTGATTGCGCCCCACTTTCCCCGGCGGTATAATAAAGATGCGGCGCAAGCCGGAAATGAAAAGGCAAGGAGGATATTTTTCATCATGTATGATCTGATTATAAGAGAGGGCATGGTGGTAGACGGCACCGGTGCACCTCGCTATCAGGCCGATGTGGCCATAAAGGGGGACAAGATCGCCTGCATCGCTCCCCATATCGAAGAAAAGGGCGCCAGAGAGATCGATGCCAAGGGTCAGGTGGTCTCTCCCGGCTTTATTGATTATCACAGCCATTCGGACAACAGCATTCTTCTGGGGCCGGACGGCTACAATTATCTGGAACAGGGCGTCACCACCGAAATCACCGGCCAGTGCGGCACGGCTCCCGCTCCCAGCTATCCCGGCTCTTTGCAGGAGGAAAAGGAGATCCTGCCGCCGGAAAAATTTGCCGAAGTGGAGAAGGCCTGCGATTCCTACACTTCCTTTATTGACTATGTTTCCCACATGGAACTGGGCAACAACATGGCCTTTTACATCGGCCAGGGCAATGTGCGGGGCCGGGTG
The DNA here is from genome assembly GCA_003477405.1 of Ruminococcaceae bacterium AM07-15. Taxonomy (GTDB): domain Bacteria; phylum Bacillota; class Clostridia; order Oscillospirales; family Butyricicoccaceae; genus Pseudobutyricicoccus. The sequence goes on along the minus strand of QUDE01000006.1, from coordinate 92,372 downwards.
ATGGGCTTTGACGATTCTCTTCCCACCAAAGAGCAGCTGGAAGAGATGAAGGCCTGGGTGCGTCAGGCCATGGAGTGCGGCTATCTGGGTATGACCACCGGCTTGGTGTACGCCCCTTCGGTGTATGCCGGGGAAGAGGAACTGGTGGAGCTGGCCAAGGTAGTGGGCGAGTATGGCGGCAGCTATGCTTCCCATATCCGGGGCGAAGCGGACAATGTGGTGGAATCGGTGGAAGAAGCCATCCGGGTGGGCGAAAAGGCCGGTATCCCGGTGATCATCTCCCATCTGAAGGTCATCGGCAAGCAGAATGAGGGCCTTTCCAAAAAGGTGCTCCAGGTGATCGAGGATGCCAACGCCCGTGGCGTCAAAGTGCGGGCCGACCAGTATCCCTATCTGGCGGGCAGCGCTCCCTTCATCAGCTGCATCCCGCCCAAATTCCATGTGGGCGGCGTGGAAAAGCTGGTGGAAAACCTGAAAGATCCGGAGTTCCGGAAGAAAGTCACCTATTCCATTGAAAATGAATACCGGGAGTTTGCCAGCAATCTGGTGGACGCCGGTTTTGAGGGCACACTCATGGCGGGCTGCGCCAAAACGCCTCAGTATGTGGGCAAAACCATCGCCCAGATCGCAGAGGAAGAGGGGAAAGATCCCTGGGATGTGTGCTATGACCTGCTGATCGCCAACGACGGCATGGCCCAGGGCATCTATTTCAACCAAAACGAAAGCGACATGATGCGCATTATCGCTCACCCCTATGTGATGGGCGGCAGCGACTGGTCCAATTATCAGACTCATCTGGATCGGGACAAGGTGGGCGGCGGCCATCCCCGGGGCACTTCCACCTTTATCACCCGTCTGGCCCTGCTGCGGGATCACGGTCTCCAGACCCTGGAGCAGGCAGTGCACAGCGTCACCGGCCTGCCCGCCGAGATGAGCGGTATTGAGGGTATCGGCTGCCTGAAAGAAGGGGCCCATGCAGATATCTGCGTCTTTGACTATGCCGCTTTGGGAGCCGACAGCGATTATCTCCATCCCTTCCGGAAAAACCGGGGCCTTTCCTATGTGGTGGTCAATGGCAAGGTGGCCGTGGAGAACGGAGAATACAACGGCGTGAAAAACGGCCGGGTGCTGAAAAAAGCCCCGAAAGCATAAAAAGGAGAGGGAAGATGAAAAATCCGTATCGTTGGGACAATCTCACAAGTCCTCAGATCAAAAAACTGTCGGAAGAAGGGGCGATCGTATTGGTGCCGGTGGGTTCCACCGAACAGCATGGTCCCCATCTGCCGGTGGGCACCGATGCACTGATGGCCACTTCTATGAGTGAAAAACTGGCCGCCGCTTTGGGCGAAAAAGGGGTGCCCTGTGTGGTGGCTCCCACCATCGCCGTGGCCAATTCCACCCATCACATGAGCTTTGCCGGCTCCCTTACCTTGCGGCCCGAGACTTACCTGGCCCTTTTGCGGGATTACTGCCACAGCATCGCCTCCCATGGCTTCCGTAAGATTCTGCTGGTCAACGGCCACGGGGGAAACATCGCCCCCACCAACACGGCCCTGATCTCCATCAATGAAGAACTGGGCTTCCCGGTGTATTTCACCGGCTACTGGCAGGCCAGCGCCCAGGCGGAGCAGGAGATTCTGGAGACCCAGAAGGGCATGATTCACGCCTGTGAGGAAGAAACCTCCCTGGTGCTGGCGCTGGACGACAGCCTGGTGGACCCCATCTACAAAGAGACCAAGGGCAACCCGGGACACGGCTCCCCCATGCTGGATGAAGGAGTGTGGGAGACCTTCCACCGGATGGAGGCCCATACGGAAAACGGCGTCATGGGCAACTCCTATGCGGCCACAAAGGAAAAAGGGGAAGCTCTTACAAAAAGAATGATAGAGGATCTGGCGGAAAAATTGGCCGACCCCTCCATTTGGGAACAGAAGGTCTGATAGGCCATCACAGCTCCGCCCCGCCCAGGGGAAGGCCGATGGCCGGGCGGGGGGAGCTCGGGGAGTGAAAAGGGAATGAAAGAGAAAAAATGCCCGTTGTTTTATGGCTGGCTGGTGGTCATCGCCTGTTTTCTGGTGATGGGTGTGTCGGTGGGCGTGGTCAACAACAGCAACGGGGTCTATGTCAAGCCGGTGTGTGCCGATATGGGCTTTTCCCGGGGGGCCATGGCCATGAACAACACCATCATCGCTGCCTGTCAGATGGCGGTGGCTTTCCTGGCCGGGCGGATCTATGGCCGTTTTGAGCTGAAGGCTGTCATGCGCGTCAGCGGTCTTGTGATGGGATTGGGATACATGGCCTATTCCCAGGCTCAAAGTCTGTGGATGTTCTATGGCATCTCGTTGGTGGTGGGGTTGGCCCAGGGGCTTTTGGTAGCAGTTTCGGTATCCATGCTCATCACCAACTGGTTTCATGCCCGCCGGGGCACCGCCATGGGCATTGCCTCCATGGGAAGCGGTGTGGGCGGCATGATCTGCAATCCCTTGGCCGCACAGCTCATCGGCACGGTGGGCTGGCGGCAGACCTATCTGATTTTAGGGGCGGGGATGCTGCTTTTTGTGGTACCCGCCTGCTTTTTCATCATCCGCACCCGTCCCGCGGATGTGGGGCTCAGCCCTTATGGAGAGAGCCCGGAGGAAAACCACCCGGCAGAAGAAGAGGGACTGACGGCCCGCAGCGCCCGGAAGACGGCCCAGTATTGGGCCTTGAGCATTTTCGGCCTGATCAACGGCATGAGCGCTGTGGCGCTGGTGCACAATGTGACCCCTCATCTCAGCGATGTGGGCTTTTCGCCCATCACCGCTTCGGCGGTGGCCTCGGTGAGCATGGGCTTTCTGGCCTTCGGCAAGGCGTTGGTGGGATATCTCTATGACAAACTGGGACCCCGGCGGGCTTCCTTCCTCTCCAATGGCTCCATGGTGCTGGGGTTTGTGGGAATGCTCCTGGTGCCCTTTCGCCCGGCCATCGGCCTGATCGTGCTGGGATGCGGCGTGGGTGGGGCCTTCGGCGCCGTGGCCACCCCCATCCTCACCGAGATCATGTTCGGCCGCAAGGAATTCGGCGCCATTGTAGGGGCCATCACCGCCTTCGGCAACATTGGCGCCATGGTGGGACCGGTGGCTGTGAGCAGTGTGTATGATATGACGGGCAGCTATAAGCCCGCTTTGTTCGGGGTGATGGTGCTGATGATGGGAGCACTGGTGGGATACCAGTGGATTCTCCGCCGGCCGGCGCCCCGGGAGAAAGTTCCTGCTTTGGCAGGGGAAAAGAAAGAAGGAGGAATGTAAAATGATCCGGGATCTGGTGAGAAAAAGCCGCAGCTGGCGGGGCTATGACGAAAGCCGTAAAGTCAGCCGGGAAGAACTGGTGGAAATGGTGGAATGTGCCCGGCTGTGTCCTTCCAGTGTGAATATGCAGCCGCTGAAATACTACCTGGCCTGGGAAGAGGAGCAGGTGAAGAAGATCCAGCCCTTGACCAAGTGGGCCAGGGCGTTGCAGCCCATGGAATTGCCCCACAAGGGCCACTGCCCCACCGCCTTTATCGTGATTTGCCAGGATACCGCTTTGCAGCCTTCCATTCCCCGGTTCCAGAAGGACATCGGCATCGTAGCCCAGACCATGCTGCTGGCCGCCACCGAAATGGGCCTGGGCGGCTACATGATCGGCAATTATGACGCAGGCCAGGTGCGGGAAGCTTTGGAGCTGCCGGAACACTTGATGCCGGTGCTGATTGTGGCCATCGGCAAGCCTGATGAGACCATCGTCCTCACCGATGTGAAGGAGGACGGGGACATCAACTACTATCGGGACGAAAACGATGTGCACTATGTGCCCAAACGCTCTCTGGAAGATCTGATCATCAATAAATAAGCAAAAGGCCGCCGGGCAATTCCCGGCGGCCTTTTGCTTACTCTTCTTCAATCAGTTTTTTGATATAAAGGGCGGCTTCTTCGATGTACTGGCTCAAAGGGGCATCGTTTACACCGCACACATGGATGCCCGATTTGTGATTGGGAATGAGCACCCGTTGGCCGGGGCTTTGTCCCACAGCGGCAGCCATGGGAGCGGAGACCTCCCCCAGCATGGCCCCGGCCATTAGAATGCCGATGGGGCCCGCTACCACATGTGCCCGGCCACAGCACTGGACGATGGCATTTTCCCCGGTGGCCCCGTCATCGGCTCCGGCCCGGAGCATGGCCGATGTGGCCAGGGCATTGGTGCCCAGGGCCAGCACATGGGCCTGGGGCACTTCTTTTTTCAGTCGGCCGATGAGGGCGCTGCCTACGCCGCCCCCTTTGCCGTCGATCACAGCGATGGTCTTCATATGGTTTCTCCTTTGGCGTTTTGTTTCAGTATACCCCAAAGGGGGAAAAATGGCAAAGGGGGGCATCATAAGAAAAGTTTAAGCAAATTCCCCCTCCCCAAAAAACACGGGAGGGAGTATCATAGAACAGAGAGAAAAGGAGGGGTTTTTGTGCAGGCCAATATCTTGGTGGTGGACGATGAAAAGGAGATCGCCGATCTGGTACAGGTCTATCTGGAAAACGAGGGCTTTGCTGTGTATAAATGCTATACCGGCAAAGAGGCGCTCAAGGTGATCGAAGAAAAGGACCTGGATCTGGCGCTTCTGGATGTGATGCTGCCGGAGATGGATGGTTTTTCTCTTTGCCGCATCATCCGCCAGAAGCACACCTGGCCGGTGATCATGCTCACCGCCCGGGGAGAGGAGATGGACAAGATCAACGGCCTGAGCCTGGGGGCCGACGATTATATCACAAAGCCCTTCAGTCCTTTGGAGATGGTGGCCCGGGTGAAAGCCCAGTTGCGCCGGGCCAGGCTGTATAGCGAAGGGGAGAAAAAGGAAGCGGATGTGCTGGACTTTGCCGGTATTCTCATCGACCGGAGCACCCACACCTGCCAGCTCAATGAGCGGACGCTGAACCTGACTCCCACGGAGTTCAAGATCCTTTGGCTTTTGTGCGAAAACCGGGGCAAGGTGCTCAGCTGTGAAGAGCTGTTCCGGAAGGTCTGGGGAGAAAAGTATTTCACCAACAGCAACAACACCGTGATGGTACACATCCGGCATCTGCGGGAAAAGATGGGAGATGCCACCGACAAGCCCAAATACATCAAAACGGTGTGGGGCGTGGGGTATAAGATTGATGGCTGAGCAAAGCAGAAGACACCGGGATAAGCAGCGCTATGACCTGCGCCGCCTGCGGCGGAAGATGCTTTTTCAACTGATAGGGATTTTGATCCTGACTTTTGTCATTGGCGCTGTGATCTGCACGGTGCTGGTGGACGATCTGCTTCAATATCCCTTTTCAGAGTTTGTCGTGTCGGCGGTTCAGGGATTTTCGGGGATGAGCCGGGACGAAGCCATTGAGGTTTATGCGGTAATTTTCCGGCAGAACAAAACCGAATGGCTTTTGCTCATGGGCGGGATTATTTTTCTCCTTTTGTTTTGGCAGTTCACCCGCTGGTTCAGCCGGTATTTTCAGATGGTGGACAGCAAGCTGGACGAGCTTTTGCAGGAAGAAGGCCGGACGGGGCCCGATCTGCCCCGGGAGCTGGATTTCATCCAGGAAAAGCTGGAGCAGATCAAAGGGACTCTGGAGCGCCGCCGCTGGCAGGCCCAGGAGAGCGAACAGCGGAAAAATGACCTGGTGGTCTATCTGGCCCACGACATCAAGACTCCGCTTACATCGGTGATCGGCTATCTGAGCCTGCTGGAGGAAGCCCCCGATATGCCTGCCGCCCAACGGGCCAAATACACCCACATCACTTTGGACAAGGCCTTTCGATTGGAAGAGCTCATCAATCAATTCTTTGAGATCACCCGGTTCAGTCTCCAGCAGATTGTGCTGGAAAAAGAGCCGGTGCGGCTGGATGTGATGTTGGCCCAGCTGGCCGATGAATTTTATCCCATTCTGGAGCCGGAGGGGAAAGAAGTGCAGCTCCAGGTGGAAGAGGGGCTGATCCTGATGGCAGACCCGGACAAGCTGGCCCGGGTTTTCAACAATGTGCTGAAAAATGCTGCTGCCTACAGCTTCCCCCACACGCCCATAGAAATTTTGGGAGAGCGGGAAGAGGGACAGGTGCGCATCACCATCCGCAATCAGGGACATCCCATTCCGTCTCACCAGCTGGAGACGATTTTTGAGAAGTTCTACCGCCTGGATGGAGCCCGATCCACAAACCGGGGCGGAGCCGGATTGGGCCTGGCCATTGCCAAAGAGATCGTCACCGCCCATGGCGGTACCATTTCGGCCCAAAGTGACAGCCGGTACACGGCCTTTACCATTACTTTGCCGGTGGAAGAACTTTATGACAGCCAGAGAGGTCAGAGCGAGACAAGTGAAGATCTGTGATAAAAAGAGAGCTGACCGCGGGGTCGGCTCTCTTTTTGCTTTGTCAAGGGAAAGAGGGAGTATCCGCCGCATCTTTTGGGAATTGTAAAAGAGAAACCACATGGATTTTACAAAAAAGCCTGCTGCACCAGGGCTTTTGGCGAAAAGAAAAAGAGAAAACTCCTATTTTACGGCCTTTTTACAAGGGAGGATTTGGGATTTTACAAAGGGCTTTTAAGATAGAGCCGGTAAAAAGGAAAAAAGGGCGCCCGGCGCCCATCCACGGAAAGTGGGAGGAATGACATGAACAAAGTGATGAGCAAAAGCAAAGGAGGAAAAGAGATGGAAAAGATGAAACGGGGCATAAAAGATCTGCCCACTCTTTTCCGTTCATCGGCCTTCCGGAAAAACTTCAAGGAAAAGCTGATGGAAGTGGTGTTTTTCATCGCGGCCTGCGCCAGCATCCTGGCGGTTACCCTGATCTGCGTCTTTATTTTCCAGGGCGGCTGGGCTGCTGTCCGGGAAATCGGCCTTGTGGAATTCTTGGGAGGCACCAAGTGGAAACCCACCGCAGACAATCCCTCCTTCGGCATTTTCCCCATGATTATGGGCAGTATTTATGTCACCGGTGGCGCCTTGATTATCGGTGTGCCCATCGGCATCCTCACTGCCGTGTTTATGGCCCGGTTTTGTCCCAAATGGCTTCACCGCTGGCTGAAACCGGCCTTTGAACTGCTGGCCGGTATCCCCTCTATCGTTTATGGCTTCTTTGGCCTGATGGTGCTGGTGCCTCTGGTGCGTCAGTTTTTCCCCGGCAACGGCAACAGCATGTTCACCGCCTGGATCTTGCTGGGCATCATGGTGCTGCCCACCATCATCAGCATCAGTGAAGCGGCCCTGCGGGCGGTGCCCGAAAGCTATTATGAAGGCGCTCTGGCCCTGGGGGCCAGCCACGAGCGGGCGGTGTTCAAAACCATCGTCCCTGCGGCCAAATCCGGTATTCTGGCCGGCGTGGTGCTGGGCATCGGCCGTGTCATCGGCGAGACCATGGCGCTGATCTGGGTTTGCGGCAACCAGCCCCGTCTGCCCGACAGCATCTTTGACGGCGTGCGTACCATGACCACCAACATTGTTCTGGAAATGGGCTATGCCACCGGCCTGCACCGTCAGACTCTCATTGCCACCGGTGCCGTGCTCTTCGCCTTTATTCTGCTGATCAATGCACTCTTCGCAGTGCTCAAGCGCAAGGAGCTGAAACAATGAACGGAAATACACAGAAAAAATCCCTGCGGGCTGATCCCTTTTCCCTGGTGATGCGGGTTCTGGTATGGGGAGCGGCCCTGCTCACAGCCGGGGTTCTGCTGGCCCTCATCGCTTATATTCTCATCCGGGGCGTGCCCAATCTGAAGCTCTCCCTGTTTGAGCTGGAATACAACAGCGAAAATGTGTCCATGTTCCCCTCCATCGTCATGACCATCTATATGACGGTACTCACTCTGATCATCACCACCCCTCTGGGCATCGGCTGCGCCATTTACCTCACCGAGTACGCCAAGCGGGGCAATAAAGTGGTGGAGGTCATCCGACTGGCGGCCGAGACCCTGTCGGGCATTCCTTCCATCGTCTATGGCCTGTTCGGTATGCTCTTTTTCGTCACCGCCCTTCAGTGGAAAAACTCCATTCTGGCCGGTTCCTGCACATTGGCCATCATGGTGCTGCCCCTCATCATCCGCTCCACCGAGGAGGCCCTCAAGTCGGTGCCCGATTCCTATCGGGAAGCCAGCTTCGGCCTGGGAGCCGGTAAATTGCGCACTGTGGTGCGGGTGGTGCTGCCTTCGGCCATGCCGGGCATCGTGGCCGGTGTCATATTGGCCGTGGGCCGCATCGTGGGCGAGACGGCGGCGCTGATCTACACCGCGGGTACGGTGGCCAAGATCACCGCCAATCCCATGGAGTCGGCCCGGACGCTGGCGGTGCATATGTACGCTCTGTCCAGCGAAGGCCTGCACACGAGCGAAGCCTTCGCCACCGGTGTGGTGCTGCTTTTGGTGGTGCTCATGCTCAACGCCACATCCAATGCCATTGCCAAACGGATCACAAAGGGGAAATAACATGAAAAAGTTTGAGATTTCTGGTCTTGACCTGTATTATGGCGATTTTCACGCCTTGAAAAATATCAACCTGGATCTGGAGGAAAAACAGATCACCGCATTCATCGGCCCTTCGGGCTGCGGCAAATCCACCCTGCTCAAAAGCCTGAACCGGATGAACGACCTGGTGGAAGGCTGCAAAATCACCGGAAAGGTCTTGTTGGATGGGCAGGATATCTATTATAATTATGATACCAACCTGCTGCGGAAGAATGTGGGCATGGTGTTCCAAAAGCCCAATCCCTTTCCTATGAGCGTCTATGACAACATCGCCTTTGGTCCTCGGACCCACGGTATCAAGAAAAAATCCCAGCTGGATGAGATCGTGGAAAAGAGCCTGCGCAACGCCGCCATCTGGGACGAACTGAAAGACCGGCTGAAAAAAAGCGCACTGGGCCTTTCCGGCGGACAGCAGCAGCGGCTGTGCATCGCCCGGGCTCTGGCGGTGGAGCCGGAAGTGCTGCTGATGGACGAACCCACTTCGGCCCTGGATCCCATTTCCACCATGAAGATCGAGGATCTGGCGCTGGAGCTGAAAAAGGATTACACCATCGTCATGGTCACCCATAATATGCAGCAGGCGGCCCGTATCTCTGACCAGACGGCCTTCTTCCTGTTGGGCGAAGTGGTGGAATGCAGCCCCACCCAGGAGCTGTTCTCCATGCCCAAAGACAAGCGCACCGAAGATTACATCACCGGCCGTTTCGGCTAAGAGAGGAAAGGGAAACATGAGAAATCGATTTGACAAAGAACTGGCGTCTCTCCATGACCTGCTCATCGAGATGGGAACTCTGTCCCAGCAGGCCATTGAAAGCGCCAAGGACGCACTGCTGGAGCAGGATGTGGAAAAAGCCGCCCGCACCCATGAGTTTGAGCGGGAAGTGGATGAGCGGGAAAAAGAGGTGGAGCGCCGGTGCCTCAAGCTGCTTTTGCAGCAGCAGCCGGTGGCGGGCGACCTGCGGATCATTTCCACCGCTTTGAAGATCATCACCGATCTGGAGCGCATCGCCGATCAGGCCTGTGACATTGCCGAGCTGGCCACTTATATGGCCGGGCAGAAATATATCAAAAAGCTGGTGGATATTCCCCTCATGGCCGATGCCGCCATCAAGATGGTGAAGGAGAGCATCGATGCCTTTGTGGCCCGGGATATCGATCTGGCCCAGCGGGTCATCGCCTGCGACGACACCGTGGATTCCCTGTTTGATCAGGTGAAAAACGATCTGATCGCCCTGATCCGGGAAGACTCGGCCAATGGGGAGCAGGCCATGGATCTGCTGATGGTGGGCAAATATCTGGAGCGCATCGGCGACCATGCCACCAATGTGGCGGAATGGGTGGTTTTCTCCATTACCGGCCAGCATAAGAATGAGAGGGTTCTGTAAGCCCCTGGGAGGAAAGAAAGATGAGTGGATCTCCGTTGATCTATTGCGTGGAAGATGACGACAGCATTCGGGAGCTGATTTGCTACGCCCTGAAAAGCGGCGGCTATCAGGCGGAAGGCTTTGCCGAAAGCGGCGATTTTTGGCGTCGGATGGAGGAAAATACCCCCCGGCTGGTGCTGCTGGATATCATGCTGCCCGGGGAGGATGGAATGCAGCTGCTCCACAAGATGAAAAACGACGCTGCCCAGCGCAATATACCGGTGATCATGCTGACGGCCAAGACCACCGAGCTGGACAAAGTGGCCGGTCTGGACGCCGGGGCGGACGATTACATCACAAAGCCCTTCAGCGTACTGGAGCTTTTGTCCCGGGTACGGGCCGTGCTGCGCCGCAGCCAGCCCACCGGCGCCGAGACGCTGTCCTGCGGCGAAGTGACCATGGACCCCCTGCGGCGGACGGTCACTTCCTGCGGTCATCCGGTGGAGCTGACATACAAGGAATTTGAATTGCTTTGTTATATGATGCGCAACTGCGACATCGTGCTGTCCCGTACCCGGCTGATGGAAAATGTGTGGGGTTTCGATTTTGAAGGGGAGAGCCGCACAGTGGATATGCACATCAAGACCCTGCGGCAGAAACTGGGAGCCGGCGGCTCCATCATCAAAACGGTACGGGGCGTGGGATACAAAGTGTCCCAACGGGAATGACCGGCTCTGGGAGGGGTAATATGAAAAAGAATATCGTCCAATGTCTCATCCTGATCAGCGCTGTGGCGGTGCTTCTGACGGCCGTGCTGTCGGCGGTGGGCTTTTACAATGTCTACGAAGAGCAGGTGCAGAAGCAGCTGCGTACCCAGGCCCAGGTGGTACGGGACAGTCTGGAATTTACCGACGATCCTCTGGGATATCTGGAAGCCACCAAAAAGGCGGCGGGGGATACCCGGTTTACCTTGATCGATGAAAACGGCGCTGTGCTTTTTGATTCCAGTGCCGATGCGTCTGGTATGGAAAACCATGAGGGCCGTGCTGAGGTAGTAAAGGCGCGGGAGAGCGGCTTTGGAGAAGCCACCCGTCAATCTGAGACCCTGGGACAAAAGACCTATTATGCCGCTGTGCGGTGCGAGGACGGCAGCGTCCTCCGGGCTGCGGTGGCGCTGCAAAGCGTCTCGGCGGTGTTTGTCAACAATCTGCCCATGACCCTGGGCATCGTGCTGCTGATGGTGCTGGTGTCCATCCCTCTGTCCCGGCTGATCACCCGGCGGCTGCTGGCCCCCATCATGGACGCGGCCCAGCAGATCTCCCTGGAAGGGGAAGAAAATATCCCCATCCGGCCCATTTATGAAGAAATGGAGCCTTTCCTCAACAAGATCCGGGCGCAGAAAGCCCAGATCGCTGCCGATTTCCATCGGATTCAGCAGGAGCAAGGCACGGTGGCCATGATCATCTCCGGAATGCGGGAAGGCTTGATCCTCATCGATGGGGATAAAAATGTTCTTTCCTGCAACGAAGGGGCCATCCATTTGCTCCAGGCCCATATCACCACCAATTATATCGGCCACAGCGTCATGGGCCTGTGCCGGGATCCGGAGTTCATGGGAGCGGTCAACCAGGCCGTCCATGACCAGAAGGCCAGCGAGACTGTGCTGGAAGTGGGCGGGCTTTATCTGCGGGTCTATGTGAGCCCGGCAGAAGGCGTGCCGGGGGCCATGATCCTCATTGTGGACGCCAGCGCCCATATCCGGGCCGAACAGCAGCGGAAGGACTTTTCCGCCAATGTGTCCCATGAGCTGAAAACCCCGCTGACCTCCATCAGTGGCTTTGCCGAGATGATCGAAAGCGGCATGGCCCAGCAGCAGGATGTGGCCAGTTTTGCCGGAAGGATTCGTTTGGAAGCCAGCCGCCTCCAGTATCTCATCGACGACATCATGCGCTTGTCGGAGATTGAGGATGGTTCCAATCCGGGAGAATGGGAAAATGTTCCTTTGATGGATGTGGCCAAGGAGACGGTGGAGACCTTGTCCATCGAGGCCCAGGAAAACGGCGTGTCTATCAGCTGCGGTGGGGAGCCGCTGACCGTGGATGCCAACCGGCATATGATGGAGGAGCTGATGACAAATCTGCTGTCCAATGCGGTAAAATACAACCGCCCCGGCGGCACAGCCCATATCAATGTGGAAAAGCGGGGAGAAATGGCGGCCATTATGGTCAGCGATACCGGCATCGGTATCCCGCCGGAGCACCAGAGCCGGGTGTTCGAACGGTTCTACCGGGTGGATAAGAGCCGTTCCAAGCAGACCGGCGGCACCGGCCTGGGGCTGTCCATTGTGCGCCATATCGCCGAGTATCACAAAGGCTCCGTCAGCTTGCAGAGCCAGGAGGATGTGGGAACCGAGATCACTGTGCTTCTGCCCATCCGCCAGAAAACCGTTCAGGAGCAATAAAACAAGACAAAAAAGCTCTGGAATTTTCCAGGGCTTTTTTATTTGGAAATTTTGCAAAAAAATTTCTTTTTTCGTCAACCAACCTGGTGGGAATATCGTCTAAACAGTACATCCACTGTTTAGGAGGAAAGAAGATGGAATTTACCATGGAGAGCCGATATGGCAAAAAGACTCTCGCGGATATGTCCCGGGCGCTGCGGAAAACCACCCGGAAGAAAAGCAACCGCCGCAGCATGATCTGGGCCTGGGTGGTGCTGGCGCTCAATCTGCTGTTTTTCCTGACGCCTGGAGAAGAGGGATTTGTGTGGAACTGGAACCGTATTCTCAACGGTGCCGCGGCGCTGCTGATGATTTTTGTCATCCTCCGCCAGGATGCCATCAACGGTTTTTTTGCCCGGAAGCGTATGCTCAAGGGAAATGGCTATAGCCGGGTGACATTTGGGGAAGAGGGATATACCAGCACCACTGAAAATGCCATGACCCAGTGGAGTTATCAGGCGCTGGCCGCCATTGGCGAGTCCGAGGAAAACCTGATTTTTATTCTGGACAAACGCTATGCCCAGGCCTGGGAGAAAGATTCCCTGGAGGGGGGAACGATGGAGCAGCTGCGGCAATTTCTCACGGAAAAAACCGGCTTGCCTATCACACGGGTATAAAAAAGGACGGCCTTGCCGTCCTTTTTGTGCTGGTTTATTTTGATTAAAAATCGTACTCAGATTGTTGATTGGTCTCTTCCATCAGCTGGATGTTGATCTCATAGGTGGAACCCTGACGGTAGAAAGTCAGTTTCATGGTATCGCCTGCCTTGTGTTCATCCCGCAAGGTGCAGGCATCGGAGATGTTTTCCACCCGGATATCATCCACGCCGATGATCACATCCCCGGCGGTCAGACCTTTGGCAGCGGCATCGCTTTCCGGCGCCACCTGATCCACCAGAATGCCCTGGGGAATGTTATAGAAGGCGGCGGCCAGGGCGCTCACATTGCGGCCGCTGATGCCGGTGAGGGGTCGGCCGGACACATAGCCCTTGTCGATCAGTTCCTCCACAATGGGCCCTACGGTGTTGCTGGGAATGGCAAAGCCCAGGCCCTCGGAATCCTCGCTGCTGATTTTGGCGCTGTTGACGCCGATGACCTGGCCGTATTCATTGAGAAGGGCGCCGCCGCTGTTGCCCGGGTTGATGGAGGCATCGGTTTGCAGCAGGACCATATTGCTGCTGCCCACCTGGATCTCCCGATCCACTGCGGAGATAATGCCGGCGGTTACCGTGCCGTTGAGCCCCAGAGGATTGCCGATGGCAATGGCGGCTTCTCCCACTTCCACCTGGCTGGAATCGCCGAACTCAGCGGCCGGCAGGTTCTGAGCATCGATTTTCAGCACGGCAATATCGCTTTTCACATCGGTGCCGATGAGCTCGGCCGCGTAAGTTTCTCCATCGTCCAGTGTGACGGCAATGCTGTCGCCCCCTTCCACCACATGGTTATTGGTGACGATATAGCCGTCCTCCGACAAAATGATCCCCGAACCAGTGCTGCTGGTGGAATAGGTCTGGAAACTTTCGGTGATGACCCCCACCACCGAGGGGCGCACCTTCTGCACCACATCGCTTACATCTTTCACCACAAAGCCGCCATCGCTGTTTTCGGGCTTTTTCCGGATCTCCATGGAAAAGGAAGAATCGTCAGAAAATTGGGCGGAGTCGGTTTCCTGGGAGTCGTTGCCGCCCAAAATAGCGGTGAGACCGTTTTCCGAGGAAAGGTCGGTCTCGGCTGATTTGGAAGGGACTTCGTCAGGATCGCTGCGTAGCAGGAGATATCCCCCAGCGCCGCCCACTGCCACCAGAATGGCGCAGACGGCACAACCCCGGCGCAGACGGGCCCGCCGGCGCTTCTGGGCCAGTACCTCCTCATAGCTGCGGTAGGAAGCGGCGTTCTGGTAATAGTGAGGGGTGTTGTTTTCCTGGAAGTGATCTTGGGAATCTTGGGGATCGTGGCGATGGAACATAGGCATTCTTCACCTCATAGGGATGTGGGGATGGTAAAACAGAATTCGGTCTGGCCGTCGCCGCTTTTGGCGTAGATATCGCCGCCATGACGGCCCACCAGGGTTTTGACGATGTAAAGGCCCAGGCCGGAGCTTGTGACTTTGCTTCCACGGGACCGGTCGCCTTTGTAAAAGCGTTCGAAAATATGGTCGATGGCCTCCGGGCCGATGCCCGGGCCGGTGTTGACGATGTTCATCTGCATCTTGCCGCCCTTGGCCGACAGATAGATGATGATCTTGCCCGCCTGATCGGTGAATTTCACCGCGTTGTCCGTCAGGTTATAGACCACCTGGAAGATGGCGTCGTGATCGGCGGAGATCTCCAGCTTGTCCGGAATGTCCAATGTCAGGTCGATCTCCTTGTCGGTGAGCTGCTTTTCAAAGCCCAGCACGATGCGGCGCACCATTTCACTGATGTCAAAGGTGGTTTTGTTCAGGGCCCGCTCCCCCGATTCCAGCCGGGAGACTTCCACCATGCTGTTGGCCAGACGGGAAAGACGGCGGATTTCCTCCGAAATGATCTTCAGGTAATATTCCTGTTTTTCCGGTTTGATGGTGCCGTCCAGGATCCCGTCGATAAAGCCGCCGATGGTGGTCATGGGCGTGCGCAGATCGTGGGACACATTGGCGATGAGATCCCGCCGCTGGGTCTCCATGTTCTCGATGGCGTCGGCCATATGGTTGAAGCTGATGGTCAATGCGTACAGCTCATCCCGCCGCTTGGGCACGGCCACCCGGCAGCTGAAGTCGCCGTGGGCGAAATTCCGGGCGGCGGCCGCGATGTTCTTCAAAGGGCGTACGGTGCTGTCTACCATCACATAGGTGACCACCAATACCACCAGAAAGACGATGAAGATCATCAGGATAAAGGTGCTGGAAATATTGATAAACAGCTTGAGGGAGGAGTCGGCCGAAAGAGAGGCAAAGACCATGCCCAGCATTTGCCCATCCTCTCCGGAAGCGGGAATGCCCAGAGTGTAATGGGGAGAGGTGAGCAGGCCGGAGAAGCTGCCCATTTCGGAGAACCGGCCATCTTCCTGGATGGCCTTCACAGCATCCTGGGACACCTGGGTCACATCTTCATGGGTATAGCAGCCTTCGCCGGTGGCGAAGAACAAAAGCTTGCCCTGGCTGTCGCAGACAAAGAGGATGCCGCCCAGGTTTTCTGCCAGGTTCACGATGCTGGCCCGGTACATATCGTTGTAGGTTTGCAGACTGAAGCTGGAGCCGATCATGTTGGGAGCGGTCTGCATATAGGTGGTGGTGATGGAAGAGGCCCGGCGGGCGGCGGAGTTCAGGGCCGAATCCCGCTCTTCGGCGGCATAGCGGCTGATCTGGTAGATGAAGGCCCCGCCCAATGCGGTAAAGCTGAGCATGACCACCAGGGAGTAAATGATAAAGTTTTTCAGGAAAATACTTTTCAGGCCCTTCACACGCTCACCGCCCTTCCATCCTGGATTTCACCCTGGGGATGGTTAATTTTTTGTCTCGAATTTATAGCCCACACCCCATACGGTTTTCAGCTCCCATTTGTCGCTGACACCGGACAGTTTTTCCCGCAGACGCTTGATGTGCACATCCACTGTGCGGGTGTCGCCGAAATAATCAAAGCCCCACACATCGTCCAGCAGTTGGGAACGGGTGAATACCCGGTTGGGGGAGGAGGCCAGGAAATAAAGCAGTTCGATCTCCTTGGGGGGGATTTCCATTTTCTGGCCTTTGACCACGATGTTGTAGCTTTCCTTGTCGATGATCAGGTTGTCGTATTCCAGCTTGGCCGGGGCGTCATCGTCATCAAAGCGGCGCATCACCGCATGAATACGGGCGATGACCTCCCGCATTTCAAAGGGTTTTGTGATATAGTCATCGGCCCCCAGCTCCAGGCCGGAGACCTTGTCAAAGGTTTCTCCCTTGGCGGTGAGCATGATCACCGGGGTTTTGGAAATGGCCCGGATCTCCTTGATCACCTGCCAGCCGTCCATCTGGGGCATCATCACATCCAAAAGCACCAGATCCGGATGGATGCGCTTGAAGGCCCGCAGGCCTTCGGCTCCGTCGGAGGCACTTTCCACAGTGTAGCCTTCCTGCTCCAGATACAGGCGGAGAAGTTCTCTGATATTTCCATCGTCTTCGATGATCAGCAGTGTTTTTGCCATAAAAAAGGCTCCTTTCCCGCCGCCGGATGTTCCAGCGGGGATAAATTGGGCGAAGGGATAAAAAGAACCTCCCGAAAAAGTGGAAGGGTGGCGCTTTCGCTTGATTTTATTATAATGTGTATCCCATTTGATTGCATTAACAAAATGTAAACTAATCTTTGGGAAATTGAGGCCTTAGAGGCCCTTTTCCCGGCGATGGACTTGCGGGAGAGGGGGAGAGCAGGTATAATCGGGAAGACAGAACCACAAAAGGAGGGTTTGAGATGAAATGGATGATCGCATCCGATCTCCACGGGGCGGCCGGATTTGTGCGCCGTCTGCTGGAGTGTTTTGAACAGGAGGGAGCGGACAGGCTGCTTTTGCTGGGGGATATTCTCTACCATGGCCCCCGCAACGATCTGCCCCCGGAGTATGCCCCCAAGGAGGTCATCGCCCTTTTGACCCCTTATAAAGACCGGATTTTCTGCGTGCGGGGAAACTGCGACACCGAAGTGGATCAGATGGTGCTGCCTTTTCCCATTTTGGCCGACTACGCTGTCTTAAACCAGGGAAACCGGTTGATCTATGCCACCCACGGCCATGTGTACAATCCCCAGAACCTGCCGCCGCTGCAGCCGGGAGATGTGCTGCTGATGGGGCATACCCATGTGCCCATGGACAAGGAAGAAAACGGGATATTGTTTTTGAATCCAGGCTCGGTGTCCATTCCCAAGGAACAGAGTCCTCACAGCTATATGATCCTGGAAGAGGGAACATTGAGCTGGAAAGACCTGGACGGAAAAACCTATCAGAGCCGCAGTCTCTAAACAAAAAAATCCCCCGGATGGGGGATTTTTTGTTATGGTATGATCTGAGAAATCAGTGAATGGAAGCCACCGGTTCCGGTTCGGGGAGAGGTGCATCCTCCCGGGGCATTTTCCGGCGCACCCAGAAATAGCAGCCCAGATGGGCCAGAGCGGTGATGAACCAGGACACCGGGTAGGAGACATAGAGCATGGACAAGGTGCGGTTTGCAGCAAAAAGGGTGAAGATCCACAAAATGCGCAGGCCGCAGGCGCCGGTGAGGGAGACGATCATGGGCAGAATGGAATAGCCCATGCCCCGCATGACGCCGGCCATCACATCCATGATGCCGCAGAGGAAATAGAGGGTAGCCACAAAGCGCATCCGCATGGTGCCATAGGCGATCACCTGAGGATCGCTGGAATAGATGCCTAGAAGCTGGTTGTGCAGCAGCACGGCGGTGAGGCCCAGGCCCAGACCCACAGCGGTGACCAGGGCCAGGCACAGACGCATCACCCGGCTGATCCGGTGATACTGACGGGCGCCGTAGTTCTGGCTGGTAAAGCTGAGGGCGGTCTGATAAATGGCGTTCATGCCGTTATAGACAAAGCCTTCGATGTTGCTGGCAGCGGTGTTGCCCGCCATGGCCACCGAGCCGAAGGAGTTGACCGAAGACTGAATGAGCACATTGGAAATGGAGAAGATGCACCCCTGCAGTCCGGCCGGCAGGCCCACCCGGACGATCTGCCACATCTTGTCCTTGTAGATGTGCAGCTTGTGCAGATCCAGATGACAGGGACCTTCCATCCGCATCAGACACAGAAGGATCAGACCGGCGGAAACCACCTGAGAAATGACGGTGGCCAAAGCGACGCCGTCCACATCCATGCCGCAGACGATGACGAAGAACAGATTGAGCACCACATTGATCAGTCCGGCCACAATGAGGAAATAAAGGGGACGCTTGGTGTCGCCCACCGAACGGAGGATGGCGGCGCCAAAGTTATAGAGCATGACTACCGGCATACCGCAGAAATAGATGCGCATATAGGTGGCGGACATATCGATCACATCGTCGGGGGTGCCCATCAGCTCCAGCAGAGGCCGGGCCAACAGCACGCCCACGGCGATCAGAACCACGCCGCACAGCAGACTGAGGAGCACCGAGGTGTGTACCGCCTGGCTCACCTGTTCTTTTTCACCGGCGCCGTAATAGCGGGCCACCAGTACATTGGCGCCCACCGAAAGACCGATGAACACATTGATGATCAGGTTGATCAAAGCGCCGGTGGAACCCACGGCGGCCAAGGCCTGGCTGCCGGCGAAGCGGCCTACCACCACGATGTCTGCCGCATTGAAGAGAAGCTGCAGGATGCCGGAGAGCATCAGTGGGAAGGCGAAGATCAGGATTTTACCCAGGAGCGGGCCCCGGCACATATCCACTTCATAGCTGCGTTTTGCCATAATCGATCCCCTTTCTTTGGGGCGTCCCGGGGCAAAAGCAGCGGGGCGCGAACCGTAAAAATTTTATGATGAAAGCATTATAGCACGGTAAAGCCAAGGGGGCAACCGGCAGAAACAGGATGAAAGGGCGAGAAAATCCCCCGTCCCCCTTTACGAAAAGGGGGCAAATCGGTATAATATTCCTTACGAAGTCCCCTCCGCCCCCGGGAGGAAACGGACATGATCTATGGGGAGAAATGGCGGTTTTATTATGAAATTAGGTATCGTGGGCCTGCCCAATGTGGGCAAGAGCACCCTTTTTAACGCACTGACCAACCTGAAGGCCCAGTCGGCCAACTATCCCTTCTGCACCATCGATCCCAATGTGGGCATCGTCAATGTGCCCGACAAACGGCTGGATGCTCTGGCAGAAATTTATCATCCCAAAAAAATCACCCCGGCCATCCTGGAATTTGTGGATATTGCCGGTTTGGTCAAAGGCGCTTCCAAAGGCGAGGGTTTGGGAAACAAATTCCTCTCCCACATCCGTCAGGTGGATGTGATCGTTCATGTGGTGCGCTGCTTTGAAGACAGCAACATCATCCATGTGGATGGCAGCGTGGACCCGGTGCGGGACATCGGCACCATCAATCTGGAGCTGGTGCTCTCCGACATCGAAGTGCTGGACCGGCGGATCGACAAGGCCCAGAAGGCCCTGAAGGGGGACAAGAAGTTTGCCCATGAGGTGGAAGTGCTCACCCGGCTGCGTCAGCACCTGGAGGAGGGCAACACCGCCCGTACCTTTGAATGCGACGAAGAGGAGCGGGAAATCATCGAGGGCAGCGATCTTCTGTCCTATAAGCCGGTGATTTATGCCGCCAATATGGACGAAAGCGACATCGCCGGGGACTATCGGAGCAATCCTTTGTTCCAGG
Source organism: Ruminococcaceae bacterium AM07-15 (assembly GCA_003477405.1). Classification (GTDB taxonomy): domain Bacteria; phylum Bacillota; class Clostridia; order Oscillospirales; family Butyricicoccaceae; genus Pseudobutyricicoccus. The sequence goes on along the minus strand of QUDE01000006.1, from coordinate 72,687 downwards.
CGGTGGAGGAGTATGCCGCCACTGAAAACAGCAAAGTGCTGCCGGTGTGCGCCCGGCTGGAAAGCGAGATCTCCGAAATGTCCGCCGAGGACAAAGCCATGTTCCTTACCGAGCTGGGCTTTGAGGAATCGGGCCTGGATCGCCTGATCCGGGAGTGCTACGATCAGCTGGGCCTGATCTCTTACCTGACAGCGGGCGAGCCGGAAGTGCGGGCCTGGACCATCACCAAGGGAACCAAGGCTCCCCAGGCCGCCGGCAAGATCCACACCGATTTTGAGCGCGGCTTTATCCGGGCCGAAGTGGTGGCCTATGAAAAATTGATGGAATGCGGTTCTTTTGCCGCTGCCAAGGAAAAGGGCCTGGTGCGCTCGGAAGGCAAGGATTATGTGATGCAGGATGGGGATGTGGTCCTCTTCCGGTTCAATGTGTAATCCAAACGGAGAGCGGGGAAGACGGTATTATGCCCTGGATGTGCTGCGGGGACTTTCCATCGTTCTGATGGTGTTCTACCACTGGGGCTATGATCTGGTGCTCTATGGCCTGATCCCCGCCTGGGTGCTGTACAATCCCTTGCTGGATGCCTTGCAGCTTTTGTTTGCTTCGGTGTTTGTGGCCATATCCGGGGCGTCCAGCACCTTTTCCCACAGCAATGTGCGCCGGGGCCTGCGGATTTTGGCCTGTGCGTTGGTGGTGAGTGCCGTCACATTTTGGTTTGATCCTCAGGAGGCCATCCGGTTTGGCATTCTCCATTTCCTGGGGACAGCGGCGCTGCTTTATGCTTTGCTGGCTCCGGTGCTGCGCCGGTTTCCTCCCAATCCGGTGCTGTGCCTTGTGCTGTTCTTCCTGACCCGGGCGCTGACACAGCCCTATTATCAGGTCCATGGCCTTTGGTGGCTGGGTTTCCGCCGGCCGGAGTTTTCCTCGGCGGATTATTACCCCTTGCTGCCCTGGTTTTTTATGTACCTTTTCGGCGTGTGGCTGGGAGAATTTGTGAAAAGGGGAAAGATGCCCTCTTGGTTTTACCGGGTGCGCCTGCCTTTTCTGGAAAAGGTGGGAAGCCATACTTTGATCGTCTATCTGCTCCACCAGCCGGTGTGCATGGGTCTGACTTTGCTGCTGGTGAAGCTTTGCGGGCAGTAATATTTTCCGTCTGAAGAGCTGAAACAGAGGAGGGATGAGCGATGAATGTTTCCATCCATATTTCCGGTTTGATTTTGTTTCTGGCTGGGGTGTTGTTTCTGGTGTCCGCCCTCATCTCCCGGCAGGTCTATCTCTATGCCGCCGGAGCAGTGTGCCTGATCTGCGGCCTGATATGGATGCGGCCCCGGAGGAAGAAGAAAAAAGAACCCAAAGAGAGCGGCGCTGGCCGGTACCTTTCCTGACAGCAGGAAAGGCCAGACTTTTGCAGCAGTAGAAAACGGGAGAGGATGGCAAAATCCTCTCCCGTTTTATGATGCCTTATTCTCCCTCGATCAGGGTCATGGGGTCGATGAAGGCTCCATCCCGGGTCACTTCCAGATGGATGTGGGGAGCCATGGCGCTTTCGATGGTCATGGTGCTGCCGCCTCCACCCACCAAATCGCCCATCTTCACGGTGTCGCCCTCTTCCACCGTGGCGTTTTTCATCAGTCCGCGCAGAGTGCTGATAACGCCGTTGCCGTGGTCGATGGTGAGACAATAGCCGGTGAGGTCATCATAGAAAACGGCAGTGACGGTGCCGTCGCCTATGGCCGTCACCTGGCCGCCGTCCTCACAGGCGATATCCACACCGCTGTGGACCCGCCAGTCGCCCATGGTCTCATCCTGAATCAGGGTGTCGCCGGAAAAGCCCCGCAACACCTGGCCGCCCTGTACCGGATTGATGAACTTTTCCGCCACCGGCGCTTCCGTCTGGGCAGCGGGCACATCCTCTTCCGGCAAAGAAGAGGGAGCGGCCTCTTCTTCCTGGGTCTGGGGCGCAGGGATTTCAGCCGTGCTTTCCTCCGGCTGGAGGGTTTCCTCTTCCTCCGGCTGGGAAATCTCCGGTGTTTTGGGCACCGTGTCCACCTGGCTGCTGATCTGCAAAAGCTGGTCCTCTTCCTCCTGATTTCCTCCGGTGAAGAACAGTACATAACCCGATACCCCGATGGCCGCGGCACACAGGGCAAGGATTATGTAAAATCCTTTGCCGGAGACGAAGTCCGATGCCTTCTCCATGAATCCCGAATGTTTTTGCTGCATATTGTAGCACCTCCGCCTGTAGTATTGCCTTCCCTGGGAGAGACTATACCAACCGGGGCGGAGAGAAATATTTTAATTTTGCAGCAAAATTTCCGTGCCTTTATAGTACCATTTGAGGATCTCATCAAAGGTCTTGCCTTTCAGAGCTAACTCCCGGGCGCCGTATTGGCTCATTCCCACGCCGTGGCCATAGCCTACGGTGGAAAACACCAGGGCGCTGTCACTGGCCTGAAGGGTGAAGTTTGTGGAATTGAGCCCCAAAAGGGTGCGGATCTCAGAGCCGCTTACCCGCACGCCTCCCACCAGCACATGGATGATCCCGCCGGTCTGGCTGCGTTGGGAAGCCCGGAACCAGCCTTGAGGAGGATCGTTGAAGTTGGCTTCCGGATGCTTTTCCCAGAACTTTTGGGCAAACTCCTGGGGGGTGATGGAAACGGTGCCATAGTAGTTGGGGCAGGCTTCTTCACCAGGGCTGTCCACGCTCACCAGATAAGGATGGCTTTGGCCCCATACATCCAAAGCGTCTTCGGTCTTGCCGCTGGAAGCGGCATGGAACACGGCGGCGATGGCCTGGCCCTCATAGGTGACCACCATGCCGTCGGTGCTTTCCACCGCTTCCCGGATGGCCTCCCGGTATTCCTGGGCCTGATCCCCCCACAGGGTCTGCTGATTTTCTTCCAGATTCACATAGGCTTTGCAATGGGTGAAGTCGTCACAGAGCTGGGCGCCCTGGTGGGTGTCAGGGATGGCCACCCCTTGTTCATAGGCGTTGAGTTTGTACAGGGTGTAAGTCCGAGCGGCTACCGCCTGGGCTTTCAGTGCTTCCGGGGGAAAGCTGGCGGGCATCTCGGCGGCCAGCACGCCCTCCAGATAATCTCCCAGGGCCAGCTCTTCCACCTGCCCGTCCCGCAAAAGGGTGATGTGAACACGCTCATCGTAGCTTTCTCCCGTTTCTTCCGGAGAAGCGGTGGGTTGGGCGGCCGTCTCCGCAGAGGGAGAAGCGGGGGGATTTTCTTCTTTTTCGCCTCCCTCCAGCCCCAGAGTGCACAGGGGAAGAGCATAAACCAGCGCCAATGCGGCGCAGGCTGTGAGCAGAGATCGTTTCATGGCAAGTTCCTCCTTTCCAGGTCCTTTTCCCATATTTATTCCGAAGGGAAGGCAGATATCCCTGTTCTTTTTGCCGCCTTTGTGCTATGATGGTACTGCTTAAAGTATTGGAAAGACCCAGAAGAAGGAGTATTTCAACATGAAAATAAAGAAATTGCTTTTGTTTTTGCCCCCTGTGATAGCCGGGCTCATCACCGCTTTTTTCCGGTATCAGATGGTGGAAAAAACGGTGGACCCTCAGACCGGCATTGCGTCCTCCCACAGCTGGATCTATGGGATCTATTTTTTTGCGGCTTTGATGGCGCTGTTGTTTCTGGCTGCCAGTGTCATTTTGGGGAAAGAGGGCAAAATGGAGATCAAAGGGCCTGGGGCCATGGGCTACCGGCTGTTGGGGGCCGGGGCGGCGCTGCTGTTTGTTCTGTCCGGCGGAGCCTATTTCTTCTCTCTGGCCGGAGAAAAAGCCGGGGCTCTCACATTGGTGAAGGCACTGGCGGCGCTGCTGTGCGGCGGCGGTCTTCTGGCCGGGCTGCTGGCCAAAAACAAAGAGGGAGAAGGGGCCAAGGTATGTCTGCTGCTTCCCGTGTTTTACAGTGCTTTTTCCCTTTTGGTGTTTTATCGGGACAACAATGCAAACCCCTTGGTGTATAGTTTTGCCACAGAGCTCTTTGCTTATATCGCCGTGATGTTCACTTTGTATGGCGCGGCGGCCTTTTTCTTTGGCAAGGATCGTCCCCGGCTGGTGTTCTTTGCCTCTTTGAGCAGCATCTATCTGCTGGTCACTGTGCTGTGCAGCGACAATTTGCTGCCGGCCTTCACCCAGGGGCACATCCATTTTACCGTGGGGGATCTTTTGTCCCTGGGAGCTTTCCTGCTTCTCAGCGGCGCCTGGCTCCTGGCCCTGCGTCTGCCCAAGCTGGGAGAAAAATAAAAATATGTCAAAATAGATTTCCCTGGAAAAGCGATTATTTTAGATTGTCCAAAACCTGTATAGTCATAGGAAATTGCGTACTACCCTTAATCAATTCGCAAAAACCGGCGACCTGTGCGTCGGTTTTTGCACTTCTCAAGGGACAAGTGTGCGCCAAAGGCGTGCACGCAGCCCCTTGCAAAAATTCGAAAAAGTGGCGAAAGTCACTTTTTCGACATGTAAAAACGGCTTCCCTCGGGAAGCCGTTTTTTGATGTACTCTGTTTATTTTTTGGGGTTGATGGCCTGGGGCTTGATGCCTGCGGGGATGGGGCACTTGTAGGTTTCCCCTTCCAGACGCTCCAGGAACTCTTCATTTGCTTTCTTGATGATCTCCGGGTTTTCGATCAGGTCGATGACAGTGGCGCCCATGACCTTACCGGCACAATTCACGCCCTTGTGAGCGATGGAAGTGCGGTTGCAGGAGGTGAACTGCCAGGAATGGCCCGGGGTCTTGGCGGCGGTGGTCACCACATGGATCTGCGCGGTGGGGCAGTTCCAGCTCACATCGCCCACATCGGTGGAACCGGCGCTGGCCTTGTCATAGGACTGGAGGGACAGCAGGAAGTCGTTGAGAGAGACACCGTGCTCGGCCTGGTACTCGGCCAGCTCCTTGCCCCAGGCCTTGGTGGTGCCGGCAGCACCGTCCATGGCGTTGGGACCGGCTTCGTAATGGGCGATAATCTGGCGGGCAAATTCATGCTCTTCCGGGGTGTACTTGGGCACGCCGATCTCCTTGAAGTTTTCATACAGCTGAGCTTCCAGCACATTGTTGGGAATGGTGTTGGAGCAGCCTTTGATGAATTCCATCTCCATGCGGGTCTCGGTCATCAGAGCAGCGCCCTGGGCAATCTTGTTCACCCGCTGATACAGCTCTTCCACCTGGGAGTTCTTGGGAGAGCGGATCAGGTAGAGCACTTCGGCATAGGGCTGCACCACATTGGGGGAATATCCGCCAGCATCCAGAATGGCATAGTGAACCCGGGCTTCATCAATCATATGCTCCCGCAAAAACTGCACGCCCACATTCATCAGCTCCACAGCATCCAGAGCAGAGCGGCCCAGATGGGGATCGCCTGCGGCATGGGCCGAGGTGCCATAGAAGCGGTATTTCACCTGGTAGTTGGCCAGGGAGGAGCCGCTGGTCACATTGTTGGTGCTGGCGGGATGCCAGGTGATGGCGGCGTCCAGATCTTTGAAGACGCCTTCCCGGGCCATGAAAGCCTTGCCCGAGCCGCCTTCTTCACCGGGGCAGCCGAAATAAATCACAGTGCCGGAAACCTGGGGATTGTGCTCCAGATAGTTTTTCACAGCAATGGCCGCCGCCAGAGAAGCGGTGCCCAGGCAGTTGTGGCCGCAGCCGTGACCGGCAGCGCCGGGAACCAGGGCTTTCTTTTCCGGGCAGCCGCCCACCTGGCTCAGGCCGGACAGAGCGTCAAACTCGCCCAGAAGGCCGATGACCGGTTTGCCATGGCCATAGGTGCCGGTGAATGCGGTGGGAATATCCCCCACGCCCTTTTCCACTTTGAAACCTTCCTGCTCCAGCGCTTCGCAGAGCTTATCCATGGACTTGAATTCCTGGAAAGCAGTTTCGGCATATTCCCAGATGCTGTCGTTCACATCGTCCAAAAGGGCCTGCTTTTCGTCGATGACGCGGATCGCTTCCGCCTTATTCATGGGGCATTACCACCTTTATATAAGATTTTTGGGACACAAACCAACGAATACAGTATAAACGCCGCTTTCGGGGATTTCAATAACCCTCCGGACTTTTTGACAAATCGGTGAAGTGGAAGGCCGTTTTTCCGGCGATTTGCACAGGGGACTCTGTTGCAGGGCATCGGGCAAAATGCACGAAAATAGGCCAATTTTTTTGGCACCGCCTCCGGGGACAGGTTTGATATAATAAAGAACGGTGAATATGGCCTTTCAGGGCCTTTTCAGAAAGGGAGGAATTGACCAATGAACAAATATCTGGAACGGGCCAATCAGCTGGTCCCCGAGCTGGTGGAAAACCGGCGGCATTTCCATCGTCATCCGGAAGTGCGCAACGAGCTGTTTGAGACCGTGAAATATGTGAAAGCCCAGCTGGAAGACATGGGTTACCAGGTGCAGGAGATCTGCCAGTGCGGTCTGGTGGTGCTGGCCGGAGGCAAAAAGCCCGGCAAGTGCATCCTGATCCGGGGTGATATGGACGCGCTGCCCATGCCCGAGGACACCGGACTGGAATTTTCTTCGGAGAATCCCGGCGCCATGCACGCCTGCGGCCATGACCTGCATATGGCCATGCTGCTGGGTGCAGCCAAGCTGCTGAAAGAGCACGAGGACGAGATCGAAGGCACTGTGAAGATCTGCTTCCAGCCCAACGAAGAGACCTTTGGCGGCGCAAAGGCTATGATCGAGGCCGGTGTGCTGGAGAATCCCCGTGTGGACGCCGCTTTTGCCATTCATGTGGGCTCCATGGCCGATGTGGGCACCCTGGACTACGGCAAGGGCCTGACCATGGGTTCCGCCGATGGCTTCAGCATCCATGTAAAGGGCAAGGGATGCCATGGCGCTGCTCCCAACAGCGGTATTTCCCCCATCAACATCGGGGTACATATCTATCTGGCTCTCCAGGAGCTGCTGGCCCGGGAGGTCAATCCGGCCGAGCAGTGCACCCTCACCGTGGGCTCTATGCTCTTCGGCGATGGGGCTACCAATGTGATCCCCTCGGAAGGCGTGCTCAATGGCACCATGCGGGGCTTTAACGCCGAGCTGATCAATCATCTCCGCCAGCGTGTGGAGGAAATCAGCGTGGGCACCGCTCGGGTCTTTGGCGGCGACGCCGAAGTGGAGTGGCTCTTCTCCTCTCCCGCCATGTACTGCGATCCTGAGTTCACCGACGAAGTGGTGCGCTATGCTGCCGATGTGGTGGGACAGGATCGGATGATCCCCAAAAAGAGCCGGGCCACCGGTTCCGAGGACTTTGCCTATTTTGGCGAAAAAGTCCCCAGCCAGATCTTCTGGTTGGGCGCCGGTGTGGATGACAAAACCAAGCGGATTTCCAACCACAACCCCAAAGTCCTGTTCAGCGAGGACGCTCTGCCCTATGGTGCGGCTGTGTACACCCAGTGCGCCATTGAATGGCTGAAAGAGCATAAATAACTTTGAAGTTGAAAAAGGAGACAGGCTCCAGCCTGTCTCCTTTTTGTCGTTTTTTACAGTGCTTTTTCCGGGAAATGGAGCTGACGCTGGGGATAGGGGATATGGAAGCCATTTTTCTGCAAAGCGTCTTTGATGGCCTCATACAGATCACAGCGGGCAGGGATCATATCCCCACCGGGGACCCAGGCCCGGATGCGCAGAATGACGGCGTTGTCTCCCAGTTCCCACACTTTCACAAACACCGGCTCTGTCTTGTCTATCCGGGGATCGGCGGAGACCACCTGCTCGATGAGCTGGCGGGCCGCGGCAGAGTCGTCCTCATAGCCGATACCCACTGTCATTTCCAGCTGGCGGCGGCCTTCGGCGGAATAGTTGATGATCTTGTCCTTGCTCAGCTGGCCATTGGGCACATAGATCAGCTTGTTGTCGATGGTGGTGAGGGTGGTGTGGATAAAGCCGATGAGCTGCACCGTGCCTTCCACGCCCCAAAGCTCCACATAATCTCCCACCTTAAAGGGCTTGGTGTAGAGGACAAACAGTCCGCCGGCGATGTTGGAAAGGGTGTCCTGCAAAGCCAGGGACAGAGCCAGGCCGAATACACCCAGCAAAGTGACAAGGGATGTGGAGGAAATGCCCAGCTGCCCCATGACCATGGTAAGTAAGATGAAATAGAGCACCAGGCGGCAGGCGGTGATAAGGGTGTGGGCAATGTGGGCATCTAGGCTGGTGCGGTTCAAAGCCCGACGCAGAAGTTTGAGGACAAGGCGGATGAGCACATAGCCCACTAGGATCAGAATCGCTCCCCGCAGAAGGGTGTCTATGCTCAGGCGGGAGAGGGTCTTGAAAAGGGGTTCCAGGTTGGTCAATGGTTTTTCTCCTTTCGATTCAACCAAAAATTGCGGTGGATTCTTTCATAATATACACTAAAATTCAGGGTTTTGGCAAGATTTCGTGGACAAGTTCCACAGACTGCGGTATGATAGAAGCAGCGGGAAAAAGGGAAGATGCTCTGCCATAAGGCGGAGGCCTTGCCTGCATGGCGTAAAGCCATTGATTTTTTCAAAACCGGAAAAGGAGACTGAGCAGTATGAAACCGATCAAAGTTCCTGACTTTGCCAATTACAAAATGCTCTCCAACATGGAATTTTCTCCTGATGGAAAGTATGGTGTGCTCTGCGTTTCTCAGGCCGATGTGGAAAGCAACAGCTATTACACAAACCTGTGGGCCTTTAACACCAAGAAGGGCGCTTTCCGACAGCTGACCTCTGGCAACAGCGAGCGTTCCTTTGATTTCAACAGCCCCAAATCGGTGATTTTCCCCGGCGTGCGGGCCGAAAGCGACAAGAAAAAGGTGCAGAAGGGCGAAATGCTCACCGTCTTTTATGAGATCAGCCTGGAGGGCGGCGAAGCCAAGGAGCTGTTCCGTGTACCTCTCAACGGCGCCACAGCCAAAAAAGTGGGCAAGGATCTGTATCTGATCTCTGCCTTGTTTGACAATGCCCGTCCGGATTTTGCCGCCCTCAAGGGGGATAAGCTGGCGGCGGCCAAGAAGGCCTGGGAAGAGGAAAAGGACTATGAAGTGGTGGATGAGCTGCCCTTCTGGTTCAACGGCCGGGGCTTTATCAACAAAAAGCGCAACCGTATCTATCTTTATAATGCCAAGAAAAAGAAGCTGCAGGCCCTCACCGAGCCCCTGTTTGATGTGGGCGGCGTGAAGTTCTGCTCCAAGTGCGGCAAGGTGGCTTACACCGGCCACACCTTCAACGCCCGTCGGGGCCAGAGCAGCGCCCTCTATCTCTATGATGTGGAGACCGGAGAGACCAGCTGCCTGGTGGAAGACGGCACCTACAGCATCGGCAATTTCTGCTTTGATAACGCCCATGGGGAGATCGTCTTCAGCGCCAACCCCATCAAGGACGGTTATCCGGCCCCGGGCAACAACCTGTATGCCGTGTCCCTCAAGTGCGGCAAGGTGGAAGCTGTTTACGAAGGCATCCCCGAAGAATTGGGCTGCACTACCGGCTGCGATGTGCGCTATGGCGGCGGCAACTCCATGAAGGCCGTGGACGGCGTGCTGTATCTGGTCACCTCCTATGACAACACCAGCGGCCTGTGCTCTTTGAAGCGGGGCGAGAAGAAGCTGCATCATATCACCGCTCCTTCCTTTGGTGTGGACTTCTTCGGCGTCAGCGAAGGCCGGTTCTTCACCGTGGGCCTCAACGGCACCAAGATCCAGGAAGTCTATGAAGTCAATGTGGAGAACGGCGAATACAAGCAGCTGAGCCAGTTCAACACCGCTTTCTTCAAAGACAAGTATGTGGCCGAGCCTCAGCCTCTGTCCTTTGTGAACAAGGATGGCGTGCGCATCGACGGCTTTGTGCTGCTGCCCATGGATTATGACGACAAGAAAAAGTATCCCGGCATCCTGGAGATCCACGGCGGTCCCCGCACCAACTACTGCGGCGGCTTTATGCATGAGATGCAGGTCATGGCCAGCGCCGGCAGCTTTGTGTTCTTCTGCAACCCCAGAGGTTCTTCCGCCCGGGGCGAGGAATTTGCCGACATCCGCGGCAAATACGGCACCATCGACTATGAGGACCTGATGGCCTTCACCGATGAAGTGCTGAAGAAATATCCCCAGATCGACGAGAAGCGGCTGGGCGTCACCGGTGGTTCCTACGGCGGCTTTATGACCAACTGGATCATCGGCCACACCAACCGGTTCAAGGCGGCAGCTTCCCAGCGTTCCATCTCCAACTGGGTCAGCTTCTATGGCGTGTGCGACATCGGCCCCTGGTTCGGCCAGCGTGAAATGGGCGGCGCTACTCCTTGGAACAACCTGGAAGGCCTGTGGAGAGCTTCTCCCCTGCAGTATGCCATGAACGCCGAGACTCCCACCCTGTTCATCCATTCCGATGAGGACTACCGCTGCTGGCTGCCCGAAGGCATCCAGATGTATTCGGCTTTGCAGCTGAAGGGCGTTCCCACCAGAATGTGCATCTTCCACGGGGAAAACCATGAGCTGTCCCGTTCCGGCAAGCCCAAGCATCGTATCCGCCGGATGAACGAGATCAACGACTGGCTCTTCGGCTACATCATGGAAAAATAAGCGAAGCATTCTGCGGGCCATTGTGTTTCGGCCCCGGGTGCAGCGCACAAAATCAACATGAAAAAAAGTCCCTCCTGATCAGGAGGGACTTTTTATATGCTGGATGGCAGCCAACCAGTCTTGGTTCTGTTGCCCAGCGCGGCAGCGGCGCCACGCCGCCCGCTGTCGGTCCTCTCTTTGCCATTGCCGGTTGTATTTGCCTGGGCAAAGAAAGTTTTGGGTGCAGCGTCACGCTGCCACGCTGCCTAGAAGTTCAGGATTTCGATGGCGTCCTTGATGGTCTTTTCCATGGCCTCGTGGCCGTATTTGTCCACATCGGCCTTGCTCTTGGGCCCGTGGGTGATGCAGCCTGCGCCGCCGATGCAGCCGCTTTCACAGGCCATACCCTCGATAAAGTTGTTGGGCAGCACATTCTTGCTGGCCCGGAGCAGGGCGGCTTTGCATTCGGTGATGCCGTTGCAGGAAATGGCGTTGAGGGTGAACTCCTCAGGGGAGATGCCGCATTCCTTCAAGGCCTCTTCCACCGCCACGGCCAGACCGCCGCTGCGGGCAAAGACCCGACCGAAATAGGAGGCGTTGTCCAGGGCCTCGCCGGGGAGAGAGGTAAGGTCGATCTCCTTGCTGTCGAAGAGGGCCTGCAATTCTTCAAAGGTGAGGACGCAGTCCACCAGATCCTTCACCCGCTCCTGCTTCCGCTCGGCCTTTTTGGCGGTGCAGGGCCCGATGAATACCACTTTGCAGCCAGGATGGATGCGCTTGATGTATTTGGCGATCTCGCCCATGGGGGACAGGTTGTGAGAGATGTGCTGGGCCATGTCGGGGAAGCTCTTGCGGATGTAATCCACAAAGGCCGGACAGCAGGAACTGGTGAGGAACTTCTTTTCGGCCAGCTCCTGGGCCTCCCGCCAGGCCACCATGTCGGCGCCCAGAGCCACTTCCACCACATTGAAGAAGCCCAGGGCCTTCAGGCCGGAGACCACCTGCTCCACCGTGGCATGATGGAACTGGCTGGAGATAGAGGGGGCTACAATGGCAAAGACCTGGTATTTCTGGTTGTTTTCCGATTTCTGGATCAGGTCAATGCAGTCCAGGATAAAGGACTTGTCGGAAATGGCGCCGAAGGGGCACTGATAGACACAGGCGCCGCAGGCGATACACTTGCTGTTGTCGATGGAGGCCTTTTTGTTTTCGTCCATGTGGATGGCGCCCACCTTGCAGGCGTTTTCGCAGGGACGGGAGGATTTGACGATGGCGCTGTAAGGGCAGGCGCTGACGCAGCGGCCGCATTCAATGCACTTTTCCTGATCGATGACGGCTCGGTGGTTCACAATGGAGATCGCTCCCTTGGGGCAGGCGTTCATGCACCGGTGGGCGATGCAGCCACGGCAGGATTCGGTGACCCGAATGCCGGCCACAGGACATTCGTCACAGGCGATGTCGATGACCTCGATCACATTGTCGTTTTCCGGATCGCCGCCCATGGCCATGCGCAGGCGTTCTTCCATGATGGCCCGCTCTTTGTAGATGCAGCAGCGCATGGTGGGCTGAGGGCCGGGAACCAGCCGGGCGGCGCTGCCCAGAAGCCCCCGGGCCAGATTGTCTTCCCAGGCCAGAGCGGCCACTTCCTTGAGAGCCTGGTATTTCAGCTCCTGTACTTGTGTATCAAAAACCATAGTATTTGTTCCTTTCCTGTATTCGTTTCGGGAAAGATCAGCAGTATTCCACTGTGACCCGCTTGCCCATTTCCCGCAGGATCTTTTCCAATTTTTCAATGATGCTCATTTTCAGGGAAAAATCGATGTGCAGGGAGGGGGATTGGTGGGAGGGGTTCACCGCTCTTCCCACAAAAAAGTGGATGTCGGTGGCATCTTCCAGCAGCACCCGGGCGATCTGGGTGGCGGCATCGCTGCGGGTATCCCAGTGAGAGGGAATGGATTGGGAAGACGCATAGCGGCCGGCCATCTCCAGTACCCGGCTGAGGGTGACAATGCCCTCAGTAACCAGGTCGATGCCCCGGATCTTGGCCACCGGCGGAATGTCCGGGTCCACATAATCCTCACTGATGATCAGCTGACGCCCCAGATAGCGGCTGACCATCTGGGCGGTGCTGCCGCCGCAGACGATATGGGTGCCTTCACTGGCGAAAAAGCGGTGCATAAAGGCTTCGTCGTCCTCGTGCTGACGGGGCGGTCCCACCAGCAGGTTGACCGCCTGACGGGTGCGCATTTTGAATACAGCCACCGTCACATCGTCGTCGATGCGCTCCAGATACAGATCCCGGCAGGCATCGGCTACCCGGGCGGCCAGGTTCTTGGCCGAAAGGTCCGGGGTGTAGATCTCCTCCACATACTGGAGCACCCCTTCCCGCTGCCAGCCGTCGGGGATCAGGTTCCCCAGTCCGGCGTGGGTGACCCCATCGGTCATCAGCAGGAACACATCGCCGCTTTGCAAAGTCAGGCGGCTTTCCAGTATCCGCTTGTCACCCACCATCAGTTCCTGGGTGGGATATTCCACGCTTTTGCCGTCCCGCAGCAAAATGGCCTGGGGATTGTCAAACTGGGCCAGGTAGACCTGCCAGTCGGGAAGCACCTGCATCAGAGTGAAGGTGGAATAGGCCAGCTTGCGCACGCTGCACACCGGCAGAGTCTGGGCCAGGGTGGTGACGCTGTCCCGGATAGACAGGTGATTGGCCGTCATGGTGGCCAGGATCTTGGCGGTGAGGGTGGCCAGAATATTGGCCTTGACCCCGCTGCCCATGCCGTCGGAGAGCACAAAGGTGGTGGCGTCATCGTCGGAGACGGTGGTGAAAAAGTCCCCGCACAGATCTTCCCCCTGTTTGTTCAGGCTGACAAAGCCGCTTTCCATACATAATGTGTTCATGGCAGTTTTTCCTCTTCCATGGCCACGGTGTTTTTCAGCTGGGTGAGGGCTACCTTGGTTTCGGCCGCCGTCTCACCCAGGAGAGAGGCGATCTCATGGACGATGCGCATTTGCTTTGCAATGATCTGGTCGGTGATCTCAATGGCCTCGCTCTTGGTTTTTTGCAGGGAAAGACGGGTCTTTTCCGCTTGGGTGATGTCCTTCATCAGGCAGATCACCAGATTGTTGCTTTCATCGGAGATAAAGACCTGCTCCACATACTTGTCGTATTGTTCCAGGTAAGTTTTGCGGGCCTTGGTGTGCTCCCCGGAGGAGAAGGCGGTGATGAATTCGAAGTCGTCCATCAGGTCGGAGACCTGGCGGCCGGTGAACACCGTATCTTCGGGCAGGCCCAGAATATCGGCCAGGGCCCGGTTGGCCAGTTTGATGCGCAGGGCGCTGTCCACGGCCAGAATGGCGTTGGGGGAGTTGCTGATGATCTTGTCGGACAAAGATTCGGCCCGTTTTTTCATATAGGGCAGGCACATGGTGATGTCGGCCTTGCCCTGGAAGATGGCAATGGCTTTTTCTCGGCAGGTGGAATAGCCGCAGGTGCCGCAGTTCAGCTCATCCGCCGGGCTGTTTTTGCCCAATTTGCGCAAAATATCCTGGATCTCTTCTTCGGTGGGCGTTTTGGCCTGGGTATAGCGGGGCTGGAAGGTGCGCTCCAGAGGCAGAGTGGGCTGGGGCGGGAAATCTTCCAGAGTGTCGGCGGTGTGGGCAATGCGGATACGCCCTTCCAGTCGATTGCGGGCGTCGGCACTCATTTTGGGGCCGCCGGCGCAGGAGCCGGTGCAACTCCGCAGCTCGATGAAGCAGTGGTGCAGTCGGCCGGCCTTGATCTCGTTCAAGGCGGCAATGCAGTTTTCCAGGCCGTCCACCGACAGATAGGAATAGTCCTCCTGTTTGTTCATACAGCCGATGACACCTCCCGGCAGGGGGAAGGAACGGCTGCGCCGCCGGGGCTCCGGGCTGCACTGGGCGCCGTGAAGATCCACCGGCAATTTGTTGCTGACGAAAAGGGCGTTGAGCTCGTCATAGGTCAGAGCATAATCGGTGAGCCCCGGGGTCTGGTCGCATTCGTTTTTGGCGGCGATGCAGGAGCCGATGTAGACGATGGCGGCGTCGGGGCCGAAGCGGCGGCGCAGCAGCTTGGCCTCGGCCTGCATGGGGGAGAGCACTGGAGCCAGCAGCGGCACCAGAGAGGGGAAGTGACGCTCGATGAGCAGTACCACCGAAGGGCAGCAGGAGGAGAGGATTACATCCCGGTCTCCCTGGGCTACCAGGTTCTCGTACTGGGTTTTGACCAGACAGGCCCCTTCTGCCGATTCAAAGGCATCGGCAAAGCCCAGGGTCATCAGCTGGCGGCGCAGCGGCCCGAATTCATCGGGGCCGTACTGGAAGGAAAAGGAGGGCGCCACCATGGCGTACACCGGTTTGTCCGATTGGAGCAGCTGGCGCACCGGCTGGATATCCCACCGGGCCTGGTTGGCATATTGAGGGCAGGCCAGCACACACCGGCCGCAGAGGACGCAGTCCTCATCAATGACCTCGGTGTGGTGATCCCGCATGGCGATGGCTTTCACCGCGCACCGGCGGATGCATTTGTAGCAGTCCTTGCAGTTGGCTTTTTGAAAGCGCAGAACATCCATGGCCCTATCCTTTCAGCACATACTGGCGGAAGATGTCGGCGGCGTTTTCGGTGGTGACGCCGCTGATGGGCTCTCCATCGATTTTGACGCTCACCCCTTCGCCGCAGTTGCCCAGGCAGAAAGCGGGGCGCAGGGTGATCTGCTCTTCCAGCTGGTTTTCACGAATGAGGTTTTCGAAGATGGTTTTGACTTCGTAAGAACCTTTTACATGGCAGGAACTGCCAATGCAAACTTGTATCATCATAGCAGGTGGCCTCCTTGGAATAAAAATGGGAAGAAAAGGGGGAAAGTTCCCCCTTTTTCAGTTCGGAAGTATTATATCAGATACCCGGGGCCTTGAACAGAGCAAAAGGGAGAAAGAGGAAGAAAAGACAGAAAAAAGCCCCCACCGGAGCCGATGGGGGCGAAAAATTTTTTTACTTTTTCAGAGCCTGGGCAAATTCTTTGCCCATTTCCCGGGCATTTGCCAGATCCTCTTCAGTGGGCTTCAGTTTGACCCGCAGGCCGGGCAGGGGCAGCTTGAAGCGCAGGGACTTGAGCCGCTCCATCAGATTGGGCACGGCCTCGCCGCTCCAGGCAAAGGAGCCGAAAGCGCCGGCCACCTTGCCGCGGTGGATCACCGGGTTGAGTCCCAGCAGCATTTCATACACCGGGGGCAGAGCATCGCCGATCAGGGTGGGGGAGCCCAGCAGGAATCCATCGGACTGGACGATGGCCTGGAAGGCCTCCTGCTTGTCATCGGTCACCAGGTCGAACATGCGCACATCGGACACGCCGCCTTCCCGGATGCCCTGGGCGATGTTTTCGGCCAGCTGACGGGTGTAACCATAGGCAGACACATAGCAGATGGCAGCCATAGGCTCTTTTTTGGCTTCCGGCTGGGACCAGGTGCGGTACATCTCCAGATATTTGGGGATATCCCGGCGCAGCACAGGGCCGTGGCCATTGCCGATAAACTGGATGTCCAGGTTTTCGATCTTTTTCAGAGCGCCCAGCATATGGGGATTCTTATAAGGCCCGATGATGTTGTCGAAGTAATATTTGTAAGCTTCGGTGAAATCACCGTCCATCCGATCGTTGAACACCCGCTCATCACTGTAATGGCAGCCGAAGCTGTCGCAGGAGAAGAGGGCCTTTTCTTCGGGGCAGTAGGTGTACATGGAATCGGGCCAGTGGAGCATGGGGACCTGGATGAAGCGGAGGGTCAGGCCGCCCAGGTCGATCTCGTCCTTTTCGGTGACAGCCTGGCAGGGGAAGGGCTTGTTGACGATCTCCTGCAAAAAGGACAGGGCGGTCTGGGTGCCCAGCACAGTGGCGTTGGGGGCGATCTCCAGCATCCGGGCCACCGAGCCGGAGTGGTCGGGTTCGGTGTGGTCCACAACGATGTAGTCGATTTCAGCGGGGTCCATCACCTGGCGGATCTTTTCCAGGTGTTCATCGAAAAATTTATCCTTTACTGTTTCGAACAGGGCGGTTTTTTTGCTGCCCCGCAGCAGATAGGAGTTGTAGCTGGTGCCATGATCGGAGTGCATGACGATGTCAAAGACCCGCAGATCCGGGTCCAGAGCTCCCACCCACCAGATGTGTTCTGTGGCTTGCAATGCTTTCATGAAATCTCCGTCCTTTCTATAATCAATGTAAAAATTCATCGTTTACCGAAACAGTATACTATATCCTGTCAAATTTTCAAGGGTTTTCTCACAGATTTCACATGATTTTTTTTGCATTTTTCCAGCGGGTGTTGTATAGTAGTGTCTATCCAATGAGGAAGCCTCCTTTTTTCGGGAAGAGAATGGGGGGCGCTCTGTTGTGAGAGTGGGAAAATTTGCGCATCGCGCGGAGGGAAGAAAAAATGATCTTTGTGGTTGCGCCCGATTCGTTCAAGGGCAGCCTGACTTCGAAAAATTTCTGTGATACGGCGGAGGACGCTTTGCTGGAGCGATTCCCCGGACTTACGGTGTACAAGGTGCCTATGGCCGATGGCGGCGAGGGCACGGTGGAGGCTTTGATTCTGGCCACCGGCGGCAAAAAGCAGAGCTGCTGGGTCACCGGTCCTTTGTTTGACAAGACCATGGCGGCTTACGGCATCATGGGCGACGGAAAAACGGCGGTGATCGAAATGTCCAGCGCCGCAGGCCTGCCCCTGATCCCATCCTGGAAGCGGGACCCCTTCACTTCCACCACTTATGGCGTGGGAGAGCTGATCGAGGACGCTTTGGAAAAAGGATGCACGGAGTTTATCATGGGCATCGGCGGCAGCGCCACCAATGACGGCGGCGCAGGGATGGTGGAGGCCCTGGGGGCCCAGCTGCTGGACAAGGATGGGGTTCCCATCCCGTCGGGGGCGGCGGGGCTTCTGAAGCTCCATTCCATCGACCTTTCCACTATGAATCCCAAGGTGCGCCAGGCCAAGTTCCGGGTGGCCTGCGATGTGTCCAACCCCTTGTGCGGACCTCATGGCGCGGCCTATGTGTTCGGGCCCCAGAAGGGGGCCAAGCCCAAGGATCTGCCCTTGCTGGATGAGGCCCTGCGCCGGTTCAGCCAGGTGGTCAAGCAGGATCTGGGCAAGGATATCCTGGATACCCCGGGCAGCGGCGCCGCCGGAGGTATGGGAGCGGGGCTGATGGCCTTCTTTGACGCCCAGCTGGTTCCCGGCTTCCAGATCGTCAACGAAGGGGTGGGTTTTGAAGCCCTGCTCCAGAAACTGCGCCCCGATGTGGTCATCACCGGGGAAGGGCGGATGGATGCCCAGTCGGTGATGGGCAAACTGCCGGTGGAAGTGGCCAAGGTGGCCAAAAAATACGGCGCCCGGGTGGTGGCCGTGGTGGGCTGCAAGGGCCAGGGCTATGAAAAGGCCAAGGAAGCCGGAGTGGATGCCATCTACGAGCTGAAAGAAAAAGATATGACCTTGGAATATTCCATGATGAATGCCGCAGAGCTTTTGCACAACAAGCTGCAGAAGATCAATTTCCTGCCGGCGCAGGAAAAGCGGGACTAAACAAGCGGGCAGCAGGTGATGAGATCTGCTGCCTGTTTTCCATAGCCAGCAAAAAGGAGGCGGTTTTGTGGATGTAGCCTATCGTTTTCAATTTTCCATCCCGTATAGCCTGCACGACGGGCGGGTGAATAGGATGGTGTGGGAGGATGGGGATCTGCGGCTCTTTTTTGAGGATGGATATCTGGAGCTTTCCCAACCGCCTCGCCCGGTAGAGGGCCAGGTGCGTATCCGGCAGGTGGACGAGGATTTTTCCTATGTCCATTTTCTCAGCGACTACGGCCGGTTCGGCTTGTTTCAAGGGGAAAAGATGCCCCTTTCGGAATTTATCCGCCGGTATCCGGAGTTTTCTTTTGAGATCGTGGGCGAATACTACGGCTACCAGAGCCTGGTCTATGGGGGCTATCTCTCGCTTCCCGAGAGGGAAAGTGTGGTGGATATGACCCTGTCCATCACCTATACCGGGGCCATTGTCTACGAAAGGGCAGAATAAAAAGAGTGGAGGAAGCGCGGTGAACGGGGAAGAGGAGAAAGAGCGGCGGCAGGGGCTTTTTTATCTGCTGGAAGGGGCGGTGTGCGGCCTCCTGGCCGGAAGTCTGGCCGTGGGCTACCGTCTGGCCCTGGAGGGGGCCGGAGTTCTTTTGGACCTGGGGCTGGAGATGGGGAAGACCCATCTTTGGTTTTTGCCGCTGTGGTTTGCCCTTTTGATGGCTCTGGCCTTCTTGGTTTACCGGCTCACTCGCTGGGCGCCGGAGATCAAAGGGGGCGGTGTGCCCCGGGTGATGGGGGAGCTGGATGGAGCATTTGACGCTCCTTGGCTGCGGACGGTGCTGGCCAAATTCCTGGGCGGTACTCTATGCGCTGTGGCCGGGCTGTCCTTGGGCCGGGCAGGCCCTTCGGTGCAGCTGGGGGCCATGGCAGGCAAGGGATTGTCCCTGCTGGGAAAGCGGGAGAGGCAGGAGCGACGGCTGATGCTCACTTGCGGTGCAGCCGCCGGTATTGCCGCCACTTTCAATGCTCCCTTTGCCGGCATCCTCTTCGCTCTGGAGGCTCTGCGCCGGGACTTTCGGCCCCGGATGCTCACCCCTTGTATGGCTGCAGCGGTGTGCGCCGATTATGTGGCATCTGCCCCCTTTGGCCTGACGCCTTTGTTTCGTTTTTCCCTGAATGGACCCATGGGCTGGCGCATGGGGCCGTTTCTGGTGCTGCTGGGAGCCTTTCTGGGGGTGCTGGGGGCCCTTTACAGCAAGGGAGTGGAAAAGGGACAGGGCCTTTATGGGAAGATCTCCTGGGAGCCGGGACGGCTGCTCATTCCCTTTCTGGCCGCCGGTGTGCTGGAATTCTGGGTGCCCGAGGCCCTGGGAAGCGGCGCCGGGCTCATGGGTCTGCTGGTGGAGGGCTTGCCGGTTCTGTCGGTGCTTTTAGGGCTGCTGGCAGCCAAAACAGCTTTGTCCCTTCTGTCCTTCTGCTCCGGTGCTCCGGGAGGGCTTTTTCTGCCGGTGTTGTCCATGGGAGCCTTGTGGGGCGGCATCTGGGCCTATCTGATGGCCGGACTGGGTCTGTCGGGAGACTGGACGGCCAGTTGGGTGATTCTGGCCATGGGCGGCTTTTTTGCCGCTGTGGTGCGTGCGCCTCTCACCGCCGCCATGCTCTGCCTGGAGATGACCGGCTCCTTTTCTCATCTGTTGGCTGTGGCCATGGTCTGCCTCACCGCCCAGGCGGTGTCCGGCCTTTTGGGGATGCCGCCCATTTACCGCAGGTTACGCCGCCAGCTGGACACGGGGAAAAAAGGCTTGACAAACGGGATAGAGACCGGTAAGATGAAAGCATAAAAGGGAGTAGTTCAAAGCGTAAACGCAACATCCTGGCACCTGCCTGCGTTTGCGGCCTGTTGAGAGGTAACGAGACTTTTTGCATACGGAGTGCGTGTGCAAAAAGTCTCTTTTTTGTTTGCAGGCTGAAAATGCTCTCTTTTGGGTATATTGCAAGAAGGAAAAATCATGATGAGGTGATGAACGCGGTGTTTGAAAGCAAGAATGTCTCTCAAACGGAGCAGGAGCTGCAGACCGATCTGCAAAAGGGCCTGAGCCAACAGGAAGCCAAAAACCGGTTGGAGAAAAACGGCCCCAATGCCCTGGTGGAAAAGAAGGGAAAGACAAAGCTTCAGATGTTCCTTTCCCAGCTCAATGAGCCCATGATCTACATCCTGTTTGCGGCAGCGGCCATTTCCCTGCTGCTGAAGGAAGTGTCCGATGCCATCATTGTGCTGATCGTGGTACTGCTCAACGCGGTGATCGGCATGGTGCAGGAGGGCAAGGCCCAGGAGGCTCTGGAGGCTTTGAAAAAGCTGTCCAGCCCCACGGCTATGGTGCGCCGGGACGGCGTGACGAAAGAGATCCCTGCTTCGGAACTGGTGCAGGGAGATGTGGTGGTGCTGGAAGCGGGACGGCAGATCCCTGCTGACCTTCGCCTGACCCAGACCACCAACCTGAAAGTAGACGAATCGGCCCTCACCGGTGAATCGGTGCCGGTGGAAAAGGACTGCAACGCCGTTTTGCCCCAGGATGCTCCCTTGGGCGACCGGATCAACATGGGTTATATGACCACCAGCGTCACTTATGGTCGGGGCGAAGGCGTGGTGGCTGCCACCGGTATGGATACTCAGATCGGCCGCATCGCCCAGATGATCAACGAATCGGAAGAAGAACTGACCCCGCTGCAGAAGCGTCTGGCCGACCTGGGCAAGATGCTGGGCGTGGTAGCCATCGCTTTGTGCGTGGCTCTGTTCCTCATCGCCCTAGTGCAGGGGCGGAATGTGGTGGAAATGCTCATCACCGCCATTTCTCTGGCAGTGGCCGCCGTGCCCGAAGGCCTGCCCGCTGTGGTGACCATTGTGCTGGCCCTGGGTGTCCAGCGGCTGGTTAAGGTCAATACCATCGTGCGCCGTCTGCCCTCGGTGGAAACCCTGGGCGCTGTCAGCGTGGTTTGCTCCGATAAAACGGGTACTCTGACCCAGAACAAAATGACCGTGGTGCGGGCCTATTGCGACGGGGCCATTTTCCCCGCCGATCAGATGGACAGCAAAGCCCATCGCCGCCTGGTGGAAGGCATGATGCTCTGCAACGACGCCTCCATCGAAAACGGCCAGCGGCTGGGCGATCCCACCGAAATCGCCTTGCTGGATATGGGTGCCCCCCTGGGGCTGACCCGTCAGGGCCTGGAGGAAAAGCTGCCCCGTATCGATGAGATCGCCTTTGACTCTACTCGGAAGATGATGACCACCATGCACCGGGAGGGTGAGGGGAACATTTCCTTTACCAAGGGTGCTCCTGATCAGGTGCTCAAGCACTGTGACCGGATTTTGGACCGGGGAACGGTGCGGGAAATCACCCCGGCGGACAAAGAGAAGATCACATCGGCCATGCGGGAAATGTCCATGGACGCCCTGCGGGTGCTGGCCCTGGCCTTCCGGGACGATGCGCCCCAGGTGTGTGAAGAGCGCCTGACCTTTGTGGGTCTGGTGGGCATGATCGACCCGCCCCGCCCCGAGGCCAAAGATGCGGTGGAGATCTTCAAGGGCGCTTCGGTGCGCACCGTGATGATCACCGGCGACCACAAGGATACCGCCTTTGCCATTGCCCGGGAGCTGGGCATTGCCGAAAGAGAAAATCAGTGCATGACCGGCGAGCAGCTGGATACCATGACGGTGGATCAGCTGAGCCAGGTGGTGGACGATCTGCGGGTCTTTGCCCGGGTGTCTCCCGAGCATAAGGTGATGATCGTCAAGGCCCTGCGGCAGAAGGGATATATCGTCTCTATGACCGGCGACGGCGTCAACGACGCTCCTTCCCTGAAGGCCGCCGATATCGGCGTGGCCATGGGCATCACCGGCACTGATGTGGCCAAATCCGCTGCCGATATGGTGCTCACCGACGACAACTTTGCCACCATCCAGAAGGCCATCGAAGAGGGCCGGGGCATTTATGCCAACATCAAAAAATCGGTGCTCTTCCTGCTTTCTTCCAACTTCGGTGAGATCATCACCATGTTTGTAGCCATTCTGGCGGGCCTGGCCGCTCCCCTGAAGGCCATCCACATCCTGTGGGTCAATCTGATCACAGACTCCCTGCCCGGCCTGGCTCTGGGTGTGGACAAAAATGACTCCAAGCTCACCATGCGCCGTCCGCCCCGTGATCCTTCGGAAAGCCTGTTTGCCGAAGGCGGCATGGCAATGACCCTCTTCTATGGCGCAGTGATCGGTCTTCTGACTCTGGGCGCTTTCCTGTTTGTGCCGGTGCGTATGCTTCTGCAGGAGGGCAGCGCCGTTACCATCGGGGCCATTGACAAGATCCTGGGCGACAGCGCCATCCTGGCCGAGAGCCAGACCTTTGCCTTCACCGTGCTGGGCATTTCCCAGCTGTTCCACGCCATCGGTATGCGCAATGTGGAAAAGTCGGTGTTCCGCAACAACCTGATGGAAAACAAGTTTATGATCCTGGCTGTGATCATCGGCTTTGCGCTCCAGATCGCTGTGACCGAGATTCCCTTCCTGGTGAAAGTGTTTGGCACATACAGCCTGCATCTCAACGAGTGGCTCATTCTGACGGCGGTATCCGCTATTCCGCTGGTTCTCCATGAACTGCTGGTGCCGGTGTTCCGCCACGCTTCCAAAAAGCGCAGTCAGAAAAAATAGTTCAAAGCAAAAGAAAAAATCCCGGGGATTAGATGGGTGCTCGTAAGACAGTAATCTAAAACATTACTATTTTACGGCATCTGTCTGACAGGGTTGGAAACAACAATGAAAAGAACGATGTCGAGTCGCATGACCGGCATCGTTCTTTTTTGTAACAAAACATTAAAATTACGGAGGTATTCACCATGAAACACTTGTTATCTTGCAAATTTAATCTTGATACTGCATGTGTAGAGCTTTGCTTCTCGGATGGTAGCATGGTTTCTATCGATACTATCGCTGTGGAAAATAAGGTAGTGAACAATGTGTATCAACAGTCGGAACTTGACTACCTGATCTATAATGACCCTGCTGCATATGCTGATTTAATACTTAACGGCGATCCTGCTGTCTACCTCAAGACAGTTACGGAATACCAAAGCCTTGATTGATTTTTGCTGACGAACAAGAGCTGCCCTGCCATTCAGCGGGGCAGCTCTTGTTTTGTCATGGCTATGTTCACAAAAAGTTACTCTTTAATTCAGCGAATTTGGAAACTAATATTGAAAAATATGGTGTCGTCTTATATAATGATGTGTGTACACACAAGGAACTTCTTTTCTTATGCCGCAGTACACAAAAATTGAGTTGGGAGATTTGCATCATGACAGATTTTTATAAATTGCTTAACGATTTACAATTACCCCCAATACATAAGTCTCACGGGAAAGAATACTATGTCGATCCATTTAGAGAGCGATTGATCTTGAAAACACCAGAGGAAACTGTGCGGCAACAAGTTTTACAATACTTGCTATCCTGTAAAAATATACCCAAGGAAATGATACAAGTTGAAATTCGTCTTTCTAAATACCAAGTAAATAGTGCTCGGCGTGCCGATATTATTGTGGAAAGATTTAATGGGAACAAGGGCGAGCTGTCCCCTCTTGCGATTATTGAATGCAAAGCACCCGAAATTATGATTGGTGATAGCGCAATTCAGCAAGTTATAGACTACGCAGATGCTTTGAACGCAGACTACATTTTTGTCACAAATGGCGATTACGCTATGATTGCAAAGTATGAAGCTGACTCAAATCAATATGTACTCTTAAATGAGTTGCCAGATTATCAATCCATGCTATGTGGGCAAGGTGATTGTTTGCCTGAGAATAAGCCTAAAGAACGCTTTGCATTTGACACTCTTAATGAAAACAAGGATTATTATCGTGGGTACGAATTTAACCCCGATACTCCGAGTGAGTTGCTTCCTTTTTTGACAAACTTATGGGAGTGCTTTTTAGACACAAGCCATAAAATGCCGGAAAAACAGTATAAGCATTTTCGTCTGATAAAAGACTATGGAATTAGATTTCTTTCTTGCGGCAATGCATCTGGAGGAAGTTATCAGGGAGCATATCGTTCTTTTTTGATTAAGTATCAATCTGATACAAAGTTTATGAACTTAGGGTTCTTTGATTACGGCTCACATACGATATTGACCGTTTCTATTGACAAAGATAACAATAAACCGCACAACTCACTTCAGTATGATGTGAACGCTATAATCCAAAATGGGGAAAGATACTCTTTCCCGCATCATGGCAAAATTGCTATTGGAAAGAAAGGAAGCGGCAAAGTAAGCGAGTTGAAGGAGCTGATAGGAAACGAAGCACCGGAGTTATTAGTTCATGGAGATATTTTCTTGGGAACGCTGCATAACCAAAAATTACTTTATCTTGATGATGCTGATGTAACTGATTTTGTCGAAAAAATGTTGACCTATGCACTGATAAGAGATGTATTCCGTGAAATGAAATTGGGAAATTAGTTGTTGTCTCAATCTTAATAATAACTTGTCAATGAATATGGCAGTATGAGAGCTGGTGAAAAATATGGCAGAAAAACGAAATCTACCAAACAGGCAGCGCCCGATACAGGTCAAGTTTTTTGTAGACGAAAAAGAGCTTGACCAGATAAAACAGAAAATGGCACAGATGGGAACGGACAACATGAGTGCCTATCTCCGCAAAATGGCAATCGACGGGTATGTTGTAAATTTGGATATGCCCGAACTCCGTCAGTTGACTTCCAAAATGAAACGAATATCCAACAGCGAAAACCAGATTGCCAAACAACTTAACACAACGGGTAACATCTACGAAGCGGACATTGAAGAAATCAAAAAGAATCAGGAAGAAATTTACGAAGGCATTAAAAAAATTCTGCTTTCTCTTTCCCATCTGAAATGATGTCAGCTCTGCAGGAGCGTAGCCGATTTTGAAAAAATCGTCAAAGGGTTTGGGATGCTTCCCAACAAGCTTTTGCAAAAATCAGCTTCGCTGAAATTTGCAAAACGCACGATGTGTGTACACATGTGCACTGCTTGCAAAGTTTGTTTTGACCTTTTGTAAGCAAATTGAAGATTTTCATTTTCCACTAAATCGGCAACGCTATATTTTGTAAAACATCGCAGTGTGCAGCTACACCTGCGGTACTTGCAATCCCAACAATACTTTGAATAAATCGAATTGAAGTGAATGAAAGAAAAGGAGGCTCGACAGGATGGATGAGAAACGAACAGAGGAAGAAGCCCGTGAGCTTACTCCCGAAGAAATAGATGATATGATTTTTGAGGAACAGATTACGAGTGGAGAGCATAACGAGAAAGTTCCCGAATACTACTTCTCCAATCCCGACCCGTATGCCAAGGTCGAGCCTCGCCCCGATGATGCACCAAAGCGTGACATCAAGTTTAATGAAAACGGTAACATCGTTGTAAAAAATCCGTCTGCCTTTTGGTTGCCCGAAGTGACAATCGTGGATGAAATCGGCGGCGCAGAATACACAGTTACAGGCAGCTACGAGGGCACGGAAACCCTTGATAAAAAGCTCAAACGCATTATGGAGCAGAACGCTGCCGATGATGAATCTGATATCACGGAGGATGGCGAATGAATAGCGACACCTCTCTTGATATAAACAACCATTCCAATCCTGCACAGACAGTTGCCCAACCAAAGGAGGATAACGAAATGTTAAGGGCAACCGACAAAATCACAGCACTTTATTGCAGATTGTCCGTAGAGGACACCAAGGATGAGAAGAAAAACGGCAAAGAGGATTTGTCAAATTCTATCCAAAATCAAAAGGCCATGTTGCTTCAATACGCACGAGATCACCGCTTCCCCCACCCGACATTTTTCATTGATGACGGCTACAGCGGTGTGACCTATGATCGTCCGGGATTTCAGAAAATGCTTGATGAAATTGAAGCCGGTCATGTGGGTGCAGTCATTACGAAAGACCTATCAAGGCTTGGGCGAAACTCCGCTTTGACGGGACTGTATATCAACTATACTTTCCCTCAGAACGATGTCCGCTACATCGCCATCAACGACCACTTTGACAGCATCAACCCCAACAGCACCGACAGTGACATTGCCGGTATTAAAAACTGGTTCAACGAATTTTTCGCCAAAGATACAAGCAGAAAAATTCGTGCGGTGCAAAAAGCAAAGGGTGAGCGTGGTGAAAGATTGACCGTCCATGTGCCGTATGGCTACATGAAAAATCCCGAAAATCCAAAGGAATGGATTATTGACGAGGAAGCTGCACAGGTGGTCAAGAAGATTTTCACGCTCTGCATGAATGGGCGTGGACCGAGCCAAATTGCAGACCAGCTTGAAAAGGACAAGATACTCACACCTACCGCATACAAAAACAAGCAAGGCGTGAAAACACCGCACACCGAGCCGGAGAACCCTTACCGCTGGCACGAAAGCACCATTGTCAATATTCTTGAACGAAAAGAGTACATTGGCGCAACGGTCAATTTCAAGACCTACACCAATTCCATTTGGGACAAAAAGCAGCGGGAAAATCCCGAAGAAAATCGAGTGATTTTCTACAACACCCATCCTGCCATTATCGAGCAGGAAGTCTTTGACAAGGTGCAGGAGATTCGTCAGCAGCGACACAGGCGAACGGCAACAGGCAAGAGCAGTCCGTTTTCGGGATTGGTGTTCTGTGCTGATTGCAAGCAGAAGCTCTACTATTCCACCACCAAATACTTTGAAAAGCGACAGGACTTTTTTACCTGTTCCACTCATCGAGCCAACAAGGACAAGTGCAGCGGACACTACATTCGTGCCGTAGTTCTGGAGGATTTGGTCTGGAATCACATGAAAGAGGTTATCTCGTATGTGACCCGATATGAAGCACATTTCAGGGTGGAAATGGAGCAAAAACTCCGTCTGCAAAGCGAGGAAACCATAAGGGTATATAAGAAGCGTCTGGCACAGGCAGAAAAGCGTATAGGGGAACTTGACCGCCTGTTTATCAAAATCTACGAGGACAACGCCAAGGGCAAGCTGAACGATGATCGCTTTGCCATGATGAGCAAGACCTACGAGGATGAGCAGGCGCAGCTCAAAGTTGAAATCGTAAATCTGCAAAAAGAGATTGAAGTACAGGAACGACAGATAGAAGACCTTGAACAGTTTATTCAGCGGGCACGCAGATACACCGACCTCACAGAACTTACGCCATATGCTCTCAGAGAGCTTGTAAAGGCGGTTTATGTGGAGGCACCGGACAAGTCCAGCGGTAAACGCAAACAGAGGGTACATATCAAATATGACCTTGTTGGCTATATTCCCGTGGATGAACTGATAAAAGCGGAACAGGCATGACCGAAATCATGCCTGTTCCAAGAAATTCACATATTACTGTTTTACGACCACCGAGCATTCCCCCGGGATTTTTTGCGTCTTAGCGAAAGAAGGATACGGTTGGATTTTTGCAGGCGGCCACGCCGCTTATCAGCAGGAGAAGGTCTGGCTGTGAGTCTCTTCGTTGAACCAGGCGGCATAGGCGTCCTGGAGACGCTTCACCAGATCCTGGGCCTTGCCGCCCACCGGTTTGCCGTCGATGTGGCTCACCCGGTTGCACAAGGCGCCGGAGTTGGTCACCAGCACTTCGTCGGCGTCAAAAAGCTCCGAGAGGGTGATGGGGGCCTCCTTCACCGGGATATCCATCTTGTGGGCCAGCTCCATCAGGTGCTTGCGGGTGATGCCCGGCAGGATCAGGTTATCGGCGGGAGGAGTGCACAGCGCCCCGTCCTTGATCATCATGATGTTGCTGTGGAAGCCTTCAGTCACATAATCGCCCCGGTGATAGACGGCCTCGTCCACACCTTGCTCCACGGCCTGCTGGGCGGTGAGCACATTGGGCAGCAGGTTGAGGGTTTTTACATTGAGCATATGATGGCGGATATCCGGGGCAGTCATCAGTGTGAGTACCTTTTCCGGCGGAGTCATCTCACAGGGGGTGAGGTAGACCAGAAGATTGGCCGGTGTGCCCGCAGGAGGGAAGGCGTGACTGCGCTCTCCCGAGCCTCGGGTGGTGTGCCAATAGAGGAGATAACAGCCGTCCTCCACCTGGGCGCACAGGTCGCACAAAAGCTGGCGCAGTTCCTGTTTGCTCATGGCAAAGGGGATGCGGGCGGCCTGGAAGCTGCGGAAAAACCGATCGATGTGATCATCGATGGCAAAGGGGATGTGGTTGGCCGAGGTGGTGGCGTCGTAGACGCCATCGCCGAAATAAAGCCCCCGATCGGTGAAGGGGACGGTGAGCTCCTCCGGAGCGCCGATCTTGCCGTTGTAATAGCCGAGACTTTTCATGGGAAAGTGCCTCCCTTTCTGTATTTTTGTAAAATGGCCGATGAAAGCAGTATACCACAGCCCTTTAAAAGAGAAAAGGGCCGGAGAAAATTTCTCCGGCCCTTAGACGGTCAAAAGCGTATCTGGTTGGCGATCCCACAAGCAAATATTCTTTGCTCGGGCATAGAAAACCTGCCGGAGCAAAGAGAAGAATGGGAGCGGCGGCTCGCCGCCGGCCCCGTGCATAAGTTTATTTGAGGATGTAGAAATAGCCCAGCACCAGAAGGCCCAGCACGATGCGATACCAGCCAAAGGCGGTGAAATCGTGGCGGCGGATATAGTGCAGGAGGAAGCGGATGGCGAAGAGGGAGACCAGGAAGGCCACGGCGGCCCCGGTAAGCAGCACGGCCCACTCAGCGCCGGTAAAGGCAAAGCCCACCTTCAAAAGCCGCAGGAAGCTGGCGCCCAGCATCACCGGGATGGCCAGGAAGAAGGAAAATTCCGAAGCCACTTTCCGGGAGCAGCCCAGGATGGATGCACCCAGGATGGTGGAGCCGGAACGGGAGGTACCGGGCACCAGGGAGAGGCACTGGAATACGCCGATGAGAAAGGCGGTTTTATAGCTCAGTTGGTCGATATTATCTACCTTGGGTTTGCGCTTGTTTTTTTCCAGCACCAGAAAGGCGATGCCGTAAATGATGAGGGCCAGAGCCACCACCACAGCGGTGCTGATGCGCTCTACTGCTTCATCAAAAAGGATGCCCAGCACACCGGCAGGAATGGCGGCCACAATGATGTGCAGCCACAGGGAAATGGTGTCGATCTTCTGGTTTCGGTCCTTCTTGGGGGAGAAGGGGTTGAGTTGATGGAAATAAAGCACCACCACCGCCAGAATGGAACCCAGCTGAATCACCACCAGGAAGGTGTTCCAGAATTCCGGGGTACAGCGGAGATGGACCAGCTCGTCCAGCAGGATCATATGGCCGGTGGAGCTGATGGGGAGCCATTCGGTGATGCCCTGCACCAGGCCGAAAAGCACCGCCTTGAGAAGTTCGATCAAAAGCATAGCAGTCCTCCTTGGGATATGGGTCAAAGTTTCTGTCTGTGCCATTGTAGCACATAGCGAGGGAAAAAAGAACCGGTTTTCCCAAATTCCCGGGGATTTTTCCCCACTTGCGGCTTTTCCCAGGAGGGGTTATAATAGGGGAGCCGGAAGGCCCCGGCGGTAAACAAATGGAAAATGCAGTTTATGCGATACTTTATCTCATAAGTAAGGAGGCGCACATTCCATGAGCGAAGGGTGCACACACAACTGCGAAACTTGCAGCCAAAACTGCGGGGAACGCAATTCTCCCCGGAATATGGTGGAAAAACCCAATCCGGGCAGCCGTGTCAACAAAGTCATTGGCGTCGTCAGCGGTAAGGGTGGCGTAGGCAAGAGCCTGGTCACTTCTCTTCTGGCGGTGTCCATGCAGAGAAAGGGCTATAAGGCCGCCGTGCTGGACGCCGACATCACCGGCCCCTCCATTCCCCAGATCTTCGGTGTTCATGAAAAGGCCCGGGGCAATGGCCAGGGCATTCTGCCGGCCCACAGCGAAAGCGGCGTGGATCTGATGTCCATCAACCTGCTGCTGGAGCATGAAAGCGATCCTGTGGTGTGGCGTGGCCCGGTGATCGCCACCACCGTCAAGCAGTTCTGGACCGATGTGGTGTGGGGGGATGTGGACTTTATGTTCGTGGACATGCCTCCGGGAACCGGTGATGTGCCCCTGACGGTGTTCCAGTCCCTGCCTGTGGACGGCATCATCATCGTCACCTCTCCCCAGGAACTGGTGAGCATGATCGTGAAAAAGGCCATGAAAATGGCCCAGCTGATGGATGTGCCCGTCATCGGCGTAGTGGAGAACATGAGCTATGTGGAGTGCCCCGACTGCGGCAAGAAGATCATGATCTATGGCGAGAGCAAAACCGCTCAAGCCGCCGCAGAAGAAGGTCTGCCCCTGCTGGCTCAGATGCCCATCAATCCCAAGCTGGCCGCTTTGTGCGACGCCGGTAAGATCCAGGATTTTGAGGGTGATTTCCTGGACAAGGCCGTGAAAATGGTGGAGGATTTCCAGAACTGGGATCTGGAAGAGGACGAAGATTTCTAAAAAGCAAAACAGCAAAGCGGCGGCCAACCGGCTGCCGCTTTTTCTCAGAAAGGAGGGGGCTGCTTGAGGGTTTTGGTGGATGCCGACGCCTGCCCAGTGCGGGAGATCATCGTCAGGCTATGCCGGGAAAAGCATATCCCCCTGGTGATGGTCACCGACACCAGCCACCGGATCGATGACGGATATAGCCGGGTGATCACGGTGGACAAAGGGCGGGACAGTGCCGATCTGCGCCTGGCCAACGAAATGGCAAAAGGGGACATTGTTGTGACCCAGGATTATGGGGTGGCGGCCCTGGCCCTGGGAAAGGGATGCCGGGCTATCAATCAGGATGGACTTTTGTTCACCGGAGAAAATATCCAAGGGCTGCTCTTTTCCCGTCATGTGGGGCAGAAGGTCCGCCGGGGTGGTGGACGAACCCGAGGGCCGAAAAAGCGGGAAAAGGCCCAGGATGCGCTGTTTGAACAGGTGTTCCGCAAGCTGCTGGAAGCCTCCCAATAGGCAAAAAAATAAAAGCGCAGCCAACCTTGTTTATAGACAAAGGTCAGGCTGCGCTTTTCTTGTGCCGTGAAACTCTCCTGGCGCAGTCCATGCGCCCAGAGAAAGAAGATCAGGCTTTTTCCGGATGCTGCTCAAAATAGTCCCGGGCAAATTTCATAAAGGCTTCAGCTGCCGGGGAGAGGGGACGGTCCTTGTGGTAGACAAAATAGAATTTCCGCTTTAGAAATTCGCTTTTCAGATCGAAAATCAGAAGCAGGCCGAAGCGGGCGTAATCCTCTGCGGCGATGCGGGAGGTGATGGAGACGCCCAGTCCCTTGGAGACCGCCTGTTTGATGCTTTCGGTGCTGTCCATCTGGGCGATGAGGTGGAGGGATTTGGGGTCCACACCCATATTGCTCAGGGATTCCTCGGTTTCCTTCCGGGTACCGGAACCGTATTCCCGTAGGATGAAAGGCTCCTTTTTCAGCATGGACAGAGGGAAATTTCCCTTCAGTTCCCGGTATTTTTCCAGGTTGGGGGTGATGAGCACCAGCTGATCGGAGGCAAAGGGCTCAAAGACGCATTTGTTCTTTTCCAGCTGGGTTCCCACGATGCCGATTTCGGCGTCCATGTTGATGATGTGGTTGGCCACTTCCCGGCTGTCATATTGCTTCAGCTCAAAAAACAGGTTGGGATAGTCCTTGGCCATCTGGGGCAGAAGCTCGGGGAGGAGATACTGGGAGGGGACGGTGGAAGCGGCGATTTCCAGTGTGCCCCGGATATCGGTGGCGCAGCTTTTCACCGACAAAATGGCTTTGTCCCGCATCCGCAGCATTTCGCTGGCGTATTCGTAGAAGATTTTTCCCGCCTTGGAAGGGTAGACTTCCTTGGTGGAGCGGATGATGAGCTTTGTGCCAAATTCGCTTTCCAATGCGCTGATGTGGGCGCTGATGGTGGGCTGGGAAAGATAGATTTCCTCCGCCGCCTTGGAAAAGCTTTTGAATTTGATCACATTCACAAAGGCTTCCAGTTGCTTGAAATGCATAATCAGGCTTCCTTTCATTGTGGCTTCCCGCAAGGTTATCCCTTGCCAAGAGCGGTTTGTTGCGATATGATATGCAATGACATCGGCCCGCGGCCGGTGAAAACAAAAGAGAAAGGCGGTAATGGCGATGAACGGAAAACCCAGGCTCACTGAGCTGACCAAAAGCGGTGGGTGAGCATCCAAGATAGGACCGGGTGTCCTCAATGATGTCCTTGCCAAATTGCCCAAATTCCAGGACGAAAATCTGCTGGTGGGGTTTGACTCCAGCGACGATGCCGCCGTTTACAAGGTGCGGGAGGATCTGGCCATTGTGCAGACAGTGGACTTCTTTCCCCCCATGGTGGACGACCCCTATGTATTCGGCCAGATCGCGGCCACCAATTCCCTCAGCGATGTATACGCCATGGGCTCCACTCCGGCTACGGCCATGAACCTCATCTGCTTCCCTTCCTGTCTGCCGGTGAGCATCATGGGCGAGATTCTGGCGGGCGGCTATGCCAAAGTGCAGGAGGCCGGCGCCATCATTGCCGGCGGCCACACCATCGAAGACGAAGAGCCCAAATACGGCCTGTGCGTCACCGGCTTCATCCATCCCAAGGATGTGCTGACCAACGCCGGATGCCAGGTGGGAGACGCCCTGGTGCTCACAAAGAGTCTGGGCACCGGCATTCTGTCCACCGGCGGCAAAGCCGATCTTCTGACAGATGGGGAATATAAGCGCATGGTGGAGCTGATGACCACCCTGAACAAATACGCCCGGGACTGCATGGTCCGGGTGGGGGCTCATGCCTGCACCGACATCACCGGTTTTGGCTTTCTGGGCCATGCCTATGAGATGGCGGCTGGCAGCGGCATGACGCTGGTCATCGATTCCCGCCGGGTGCCGGTGGAAAAGAAGGCCCTGGAGCTGGCCCAGGAGGGGATCATCCCCGGCGGGGCCTATAACAACCGGGGCTATCTCCAGGACGATGTGGAGATGGGAGCTGGGGTGTCTCTGGAGCTGAGCGATGTGCTCTACGATCCTCAGACCGCCGGCGGTCTGCTCATCTCCCTGCCGGAGCACAAAGCGCCGGAGCTGCTGCGTCAGCTGGAAGAGTTCACCGGCGACGCCCGCTTGGTGGGGTATGTGAAGCCCTTTGACGGCAAGAGCATCGTGGTGAAGTAAAAAGCATTTGGGCTGCTGAGCGACCCAACAGCGAAAAGAGATTGTTTGTTTTACCCCCTATTGATTTGCAAAAAGCCGCGACCTGTGCGTGGATTTTTGCGGATCGAGAGGGGCAAGTGTGGCCAAATGGCTGCACGCAGACCCTTGCAAAAATTCGAAAAAGTGGCTTTTGACACTTTTTCGACACGCTAGAGCGGGACCCGTGTGGGTCCCGCTTTTTTGTTTGCTTTAGCCCTGGGTGAGGATCTTCCGCAGACCTTCGATGCAGGTATCCACTTCTTCCGGGGTGTTGTGATGGCTGAAGGAGAAGCGGACGGTGCCTTGGGGGAAGGTGCCCAGGCTCTTGTGGGCCCGGGGGGCACAGTGCAGGCCGCAGCGGGTCATGACGCCATACTGGTTGTCCAGCAGGAAGGAGACTTCCGCATTGTCCATCTTCTGAAAGTCCAGGGAAACAATAGCGGCCCGGTCCTGGGTATCCAGCTTGCCCACCACACGGGTGTCAGGCAGAGTGAGAGCGCCGTCGATGAACCGTTGGCAGATGGCAAGCTCCTGCCGGGCGATGTTTTCAATGCCGTATTCCTCCAGATAGGTAAGGGCCCGGTGGAGTCCGGCAATGCCCGGCAGATTCATGGTGCCCGATTCAAACCGGTCGGGCATGAAGTCGGGCACTTCTTCGCTGTCGCTGCGGGAGCCGGTGCCGCCGGAGATGAGAGGGGTCATCTGAGAGCACAGCTCGTCCCGCAGCAGCATGCCGCCCACGCCCTGAGGACCCCGCAGGCCTTTGTGGCCGGTGAAGCACAAAGCGTCGATGTGCATTTTTTCCATGTCGATGGGAAAGACACCGGCGGTCTGGGCGGTGTCCACCACAAAAATCAGGCCATGGCGGGCGCAGATCTCGCCCACCTGCTGGATGGGCAGCATGGTGCCGCACAGATTGGAGGCGTGGAGCATCATCACGGCCCGGGTGTTGGGGCGAATCAGATCCTCCACCTTCTGGGGGTCCAGCATCCCGTCCCGGTCGGCCTGAGCGGCGTCAAAGGTCACGCCCGCATGGGCCATCTGCACCAGAGGGCGCATCATGCCGTTGTGCTCCATGGAGCTGACGATCACATGATCTCCCGGCTTGAGCAGGCCCTTGATCACATAGTTGAGGGAGTAGGTGATGCTGGGGGTGAAGACCACATTGCGGGATTCTGAAAAATGAAACAGACGGCACAGCTGTTCCCGGGTGGTGAGCACCATGTCGGCCACTTCGTAGGCGCCTTCATAGCCGCCCCGGTTGATGTTGTAGGCCCCGTGCTCGATGATATCCCGGATCGCGTCTCCCACCCCAGGGGCTTTGGGGAAGGAGGTGCTGCCGTTGTCAAAATAGATTTTCTCCACGATAAACCCTCCAATAAAAGGGCCGTTTCGTCCCAAAGGGACACGGCCCGTCCAGATGTACCCTTATTATACATGAAAGGCGGGGACAAGACCATGTTTATTGATAAAATCTATAAATATCATTTGAAATATCAAAAATAAGTATTATACATTTGGGAAGGTATGGGATAAAATGGGCGGAGAAATCAATGGGGCGCAGGCCCCAAGAGAAAAGAAGGGGAATGAAGAACGTGAAAAACAAAAAGACGCTATGGATGATCCTCACCGGTTTGATCATCGGCGCCATTTCGGTGGTGCTGGTGGCCAACGGCAATCCCAAGAACATGGGATTCTGCATCGCCTGCTTTATCCGGGATATCGCCGGCGGCGTGGGAATGCATCAGGCCGGTATCGTGCAGTACATCCGGCCGGAGATCATCGGTCTGGTGCTGGGCGCTTTGATTATGTCGGTGGCCGGCAAGGAATTCAAGGCTCAGGGAGGCTCTTCTCCCGTCACCCGGTTTGTGCTGGGCTTTTTCGTCATGGTGGGTGCGCTGATGTTTTTGGGCTGCCCCCTGCGGATGGTGCTGCGCATCGCCGGCGGCGATCTGAATGCTGTTGTGGGCCTGGTAGGTTTTGTGGTGGGCATCCTGGCCGGTATTTTCTGCCTGAACCAGGGCTTCAGCCTGCGGCGCACCTATGAGCAGAGCCCTCTGGAAGGCGGCATGATTTCCGCCATCAATGTGGCCCTTCTGGTGCTGGTGGTGGCCGCGCCTCCTGTGATCTATTTCAGCACAGAAGGCCCTGGCTCCATGCGGGCCCCTCTGCTGCTGGCTCTGGCCGCCGGTCTGGTGGTGGGCGCACTGGCCCAGAAGACCCGCCTTTGCATGGTGGGCGGTATCCGGGACGCTGTGCTTTTTAAGGACTTTTATCTGCTGTGGGGCTTTATCGCCATCATCGTGGCCGCCCTCATCGGCAACCTGATCACAGGCAACTTCACTCTGGGCTTTGCCGGTCAGCCGGTGGCTCACACCGACGGCCTGTGGAACGCTCTGGGCATGGTGCTGGTTGGTTTTGCCAGCGTGTTGCTGGGCGGCTGCCCTCTGCGTCAGCTGATCCTGGCCGGCAGCGGCAACAGCGACAGCGCCATTACCGTGCTGGGCCTCTTTGTGGGCGCTGCTTTCTGCCATAACTTCAAGCTGGCCGCTTCTGCCGAAGGCCCCACTCCCAACGGCAAGATCGCTGTGATCGTGGGTCTTGTGGTGGTGGCTGTCATCGCCTTTGTAAACATCCAGAAACAGAAAAAGAACAGCTAGGAGGAAAGAATCATGGCTGACAACAATGTGGTAGACGCCCGGGGCCGTTCCTGCCCCGAACCTGTGATCCTCACCAAGAAGGCTTTGAGCAAAAACGGCAACAAGGCCCAGGTGCTGGTGGACAATCAAGTGGCTGTTGACAATATCACTCGTTTCGCCGAAAATAAAGGTCTGAAGGTCTCCGTCACAAAAGGGGATGGAGAGTTCAAGCTGACCATCGGTTAAAAACAAAAGGAAAAGGAGCGGCAGCCGTGACCTATATCGCCACATTTTACACTCATTTTGGCGCTTTGACCTTTCAGCGGGAACAAAAGCGCCAGGGACTTAATGCCCAGATGATGCCGGTGCCCCGGGCTCTCAGCGCTTCTTGCGGCGTGTGCGTGCGCTTTGCCCAGGAAGAGGAGCCTCAAGTGGAAGGGGCCACCGATCTGGAAGGGCTTTATCAGGAGGAAAATGGCGGTTACCGCTGCGTTTTCCAGGCGGAATAGAAAAAAGGCCGGCAAGTCCGGCCTTTTTTCCTGTTTCCCCGGCCTTGCGGGAGGGCTTGGGGATGATGTATAATAAGTGCACTATGGCCGCCTTTTGGGCGGGACGATGAATTTTCAAAAGACAGGATGAGATAGAGATGGAGATCAAAAAAGAATTGCTGCGCTCGATCCCCAAGGTGGACGAGGTGCTGGCTCAGCCCCAGGTGAAAAAAGCCATGGAAGAGGGCCGCAGCCAGGTGACCGACGGGGTGCGCCAGGTGCTGGACGGTCTGCGGGAGCAGATCCTCCGGGGCGAAGAGCCGGATCTGACCCTGGAAGGGGTGACCCGGGCGGTGCTGCAGCAGGTGGAGGAAAACAGCCGCATGAGCCTGCGGCCGGTGATCAACGGCACCGGCATCGTACTGCACACCAACCTGGGCAGAGCGGTGATGTGCCATGAGGCCGCCCAGGCCGCCATGGATGTGGCGGAAAACTACAACACCCTGGAATATGATTGCGAAAAGGGACGCCGGGGCAGCCGGTACAGCCATGTGGAGGATCTGATCTGCCGCCTCACCGGGGCAGAAGCCGCTTTGGTGGTCAACAACAATGCCGCCGCCGTCATGCTGGTGCTGGGCACCATGGCGAAAAACAAGCAGCTCATCGTTTCCCGCGGGGAGCTGGTGGAGATCGGCGGCTCCTTCCGTGTGCCCGAGATCATGGAGCAGAGCAACTCCACTTTGCTGGAGGTAGGTACCACCAACAAAACCCATCCTTCCGATTATGAAAACGCCATCGGCCCGGATACCGCCGCATTCCTCAAGGTGCACACCAGCAACTATAAGATCATGGGCTTTACAGAGGAAGTGTCGGTGGAAGAACTGGTGGAGATGGGCAAACGCCATAATCTGCCGGTGATCTACGACCTGGGCAGCGGTGCTCTGGTGGATCTGGCCCAGTACGGCATCGAAAGCGAGCCCACAGTGCAGCAGGCCATGGCCGCCGGAGCCGATGTGACCTCTTTCAGCGGGGACAAGCTGTTGGGCGGGCCTCAGGCCGGCATCATCATCGGTAAAAAGAAATATGTGGACGCCATGAAGAAAAACCCCCTCACACGGGCGCTGCGTATCGACAAACTGACTCTGGCCGCGTTGGAGGCCACTTTGCGCATCTATCTGGAGCCCGATGAGATCGCCCGGAAGATCCCCACCTACCGGATGCTCTCCATGTCCATGGATGAACTGCGCAGCAAGGGAAACAGGCTGCTGCGCCGTCTGAAAAAGGTGCCCGGTCTTTCCTGCGCTCTGTCTCAAGAGGAAGGCCAGGTGGGTGGCGGCAGCGTGCCCACCCAGATGCTTCCCACCTGGGCGGTGGCCATGGAACATGAAAGCGTCACAGTGGATCAGATGGAAAGCCGGCTGCGCTCCTGCCGCATCCCGGTGATCGGCCGCATCTCCAAGGATCGTCTGCTGCTGGATATGCGTACCGTGCAGGAAGAGTATTTTGGCTATATCGCCCAGTGTCTGCTGGAGGTCACAGGGGGCGCCAAGTAAAAGCGCCGGGGAGGAATCACAATGAACAACATCATCATCGGCACCGCCGGTCATGTGGACCACGGCAAAACCTGCCTGATCCGGGCACTCACCGGCATTGAAACCGACCGGCTGCGGGAGGAAAAGAAGCGGGGCATCACCATTGAGCTGGGCTTTGCCTATCTGGACCTGCCCGACGGTGGGAGAGCGGGCATCATCGATGTGCCCGGTCATGAAAAGTTCGTCCGCAATATGCTGGCGGGGGCGGGAGGCATCGACCTGGCTCTGCTCATCGTGGCCGCCGACGAAGGGGTCATGCCCCAGACGGTGGAGCACCTGGGCATTTTGTCCCTGCTGGAGATTCAGCACGGCATCATCGTCCTCACCAAAACCGATATGGTGGACGAGGACTGGCGGGAGCTGGTGGCCGAGGACATCCGCAGCCAGGTGAAGGGCACTTTCCTGGAGGATGCCCCCCTCATTCCGGTGTCCTCCTATACCGGAGAAGGCATTGAGGAGCTGCGTCAGGAGATTTTCCGCCAGATCTCCCTGCTGGGCGGCAAAAAGCTGGACATCCCCTTCCGCATTCCGGTGGACCGGGTCTTTTCCATGGAGGGCTTCGGCACCGTTATCACCGGTACCATGATCGAAGGCCAGCTGAAAGAAGGGGATGAGGTGATGCTCTACCCCGGAGAGAAGATGGGCAAAGTGCGCAATATCCAGGTGCACTCCCAGAGCGTGGACACCGCCTATGCCGGTCAGCGGGTGGCGGTGAACTTCTCCAACCTGAAAAAAAGCGATATTCAGCGTGGCGATGTGGTGGCCGTGCCCGGATCCATGCACACCACCATGATGGTGGATGTGCGCCTGAATGTGCTGAAAGACGCCAAGAGAGTCATCAAAAACACCAGCCGTCTCCATTTCTACCACGGCAGCCGGGAAGTGCTGTGCAAAGCGGTGCTGCTGGAAGGAGATGTGCTGGAAGCGGGCCAGAGCGCCTTCGCTCAGCTGCGGCTGGAAGAGGAAGTGGCCCTCAAGGCGGGGGACCATTTTGTGGTGCGGTTCTATTCGCCCTTGGAGACCGTGGGCGGCGGTGTGGTGCTGGACCCCAGTCCCTTCAAGCGCCGCCGTGGGGATGAGCAGGCTCTGGAAGGGCTGCGGGTGCTGGAAAAAGGCAGCCTGAAGGACAAGATCGAGCAGGGCATCCGGGAGGGAAGTCCCCACTACCGGCTTCTGGATTTTGTGGCGGTGCAGTTTGGGACCAGCCTGGAAGAGGCCAGAGCTTTGGCCGGAGAGCTGGAGCAGGAGGGCAAGATCGTCCGGATTGCCGGAGATCTGTACCTCCACCGGGATTTTGCCGAAGCCCAGGGAAAGCGCCTCAGCGAGATCTTGCGGGAGTATCACACCGCCAACCCCTTGAAAGAGGGCATGAAGAAGGAAGAGGTGCGTACCCGGTTCTTGCCCCGTCAGGAACAGGCGGTGGCCGACGGTATGCTGGCCTATTATGAAAAAGTGGAACGGATCAAGATCACAAATGGTCTGGTGTCCCTGTTTAAATTCAAGGTGAAGCTGGACGAAGAAGCCTCCCGGATGATGAAGGAGATGGAGAAGATCTATCTGGACGGGGGCTATGCGCCGCCGGCCACCGAGGATGTGCTGGCCCAGATGGGCAAGGATCAGAAAAAGGCCCAGCAGGTGCACAACGCCCTGATTGGTGCCGGGACCCTGGTGCGGATGGATGCCCAGATCTGCTTTGCCCGGCAGCACTATGATGAGGCGGTGGAGCGGATCAAGGAACAGATCCGTGCTCAGGGACAGATTACCTTGGGTGAGGTGCGGGATCTGCTGGGAACCTCCCGGAAATACGCCATGGTGATTCTGGAAACCCTGGATCGGGAAAAGGTCACCAAAAAAGTGGGAGACGCCCGGGTGCTTCTGTAAATCGTTTCATAAAAATCAAAAAGCCTGCCGGAGAATCCGGCAGGCTTTTTTGTTTGATGGTGAATTATACTATCAAGTGCAACAATTTAGGGAAATAAAAAGAAGTTCATACAGAACCCTGGTAGAATAGAGTTACCACACAACTAAACCACAGGGAGGGAACTGTATGAACTATCATCATCTTAGCATAGAAGAGCGGAGTTGTATACGAAAATATTATGTGGACGGCAGAAGTTATCGAGAGATCGCCCGGTTGATTGGACGAAATGTCAGCACGATATCCAGAGAAATCCGGCGCAACTGTACGCATATGTACGATATTCCGACTTATTATCCGCATACCGCTCAGAAAAAGTATCTGCTGAGGCGTTCCTATTGTCACAGAGGAATGTTTCATTCGCAGGAAGTGATCGAGTACATAAATGAAAAATTAAAAGCCACATGGTCGCCAGAACAAATTTCATGCACACCATGCGCATTAAAAATGCCCAGTTGGAGGACAATTTATCGCTGGATCTATGAAAAATACTTAGTCAATGGGAACCTGAAGGTGCTGCGGCGCAAGGGGAAGAGCCACGGGAGCAAGGAAACACGCGGTAAATACAGCAAGGGGAAATCCATCCGAAAAAGGGATAAGTCGGTGTATAGCCGTCAGGAAGCAGGACACTGGGAAGCCGATACGGTGGTAAGTGGCCAAGGG
The DNA here is from genome assembly GCA_003477405.1 of Ruminococcaceae bacterium AM07-15. GTDB lineage: Bacteria > Bacillota > Clostridia > Oscillospirales > Butyricicoccaceae > Pseudobutyricicoccus. The sequence continues at coordinate 32,079 of QUDE01000006.1, read as the reverse complement.
AAAAGCAAGGCTTGCTTTGCTACCTTGGCAGAGCGAAAAACACGCTTTTATATCGCCATGAAAATTCCAGACCGTAGGGCTGAAACAATGGAGAACGCCATTGTTTCAATGTTATCCTCCTTTCCACCTCAATTAGTTAAAACAATTACTTGTGACCGAGGAGCAGAATTTGCTAACTGGCGCCAAATCGAAGAGCGGCTGCATTGTGATGTCTATTTTGCCGATCCTTATTGTGCCTGGCAGAAAGGTACAAATGAAAATCTCAATGGTCTGCTTCGGGAGTTTTATCCCAAGGGCAGAAATCTTTCCCGCGTGTCTCCCGCCACGCTAAAACGAAACCTGGCGTTGATTAACGCCAGGCCTCGTAAAGTTCTTAACTTTCATTCTGCACAGGAATTATGGGACTTCGAGCTCAACTCCTGTTGCACTTAGTTTGACAATTCACTTTGATACTATATATACATATAATGTATAGGTATGGGATTGATCGAAAATGTCGATAGGCGGATTTACTCGCCCAGCTGGATCTGAGCGCTCACCTTGCCGATACGGCCGCCCTGGCAAAGGAGGGTGATGGTCTCGCCCTTCTGGCCCTGTACCAGCCAGGTGACCTTCTTCTGCATGGGCTCTTGTTCCTGAGTGGTGGGGCCCATGCCTTCGTTGTGGGCCTTGACGCTGGAGAAGCCCTCCAGATGGCCGATGTTTTTGCAGGCGTCCTTCTGGGGCAGCAGGATGTTGTCACCGGACAGTGTGACGGTGAGTTCTTTCAGTGTCTTGTATTTCAGACCTTCCCGGAACACATAGGTGGGCATGAAACCACGGTTGCCCACAACGGCCTCCACCAGATACAGTCCGGTGCTAACTTCCTGGGTGTGCACCCGGTCGAAGCAGACCCGGGGCAGGGCGGGGATGAGCCGCAGGATGAAGCGGGTGTGTTTTTCCAGCTCCTGCTCCAGGAATTTGATGGGCGGATTCTGGGAAACCTGTTTGTAGTTGGCCCCGCCGATTTCCACCGGCCCCAGCTGGGGATGCTGGAAGGGCTTCCAGGGAAGGAAACCTTCTTCCGGGGACAGATTCTCGTCCATCCAGCGCAGGTATTTGACGGCGATCTCCTCTTCTTCCTCCTGGGAGAGGTTTTCCTTGGGCGGATAGTGCTCTTCCACCCCGGCCCGGCGGGCCAGATCCCAGCATTCAATGGTGAAGGCGGGAACGCCCAGCAGGAAGTGGCAGAAATCATCAAAGCCGCCGCAGGTCTGGGGAGCGGACGCGGGCATATATTCGTCATAGATATTCAGCAGGGGGAAACCATTCTCTTCGGTGCCCATCTTGCCCAAAGCACGGTAAAGGGCGATATCCTGAGGAATGGCGTCCTTGGCGCTTTTGTAGCCGGGGGTGTAGAGGATCTGGCCGCCGGCGGTGTGCATATCCACCACGCAGCACACATTGGGATGGGCCAGAAGGAAGGCGGCGTTGGCCTGAGTCTCCGGGTTGGACAGGGGATGGGCTCCGGCCCCGGCCTGCTGGCTTTCGTCCTGCCAGCCGATGGGGTAGTTCCGGTTGAAGTCGTTGCCGAACTCGCTGGGCGCCATAGTCACATGGAGGCCGTCGTAATTTTCAATGATGCCTTCCGGGTATACATTGTAAAATTCCCCGTCGGTTTCGTCGGGGCGGCGGCGCACCATCAGCCGGGGGTCTTTGGGGGAGATCTTCCACACGCCGTAAGGGGAGGGCACCCGCATCAGCCGGGCCACGCCGTCGCCGTCGATGTCACCCTTGTGCAGGCCGCTCTGGCGCTTTTCGGTAGGATAGGGCCGGGGAGCCGAACGCACATAGTCGGCGGTGGTGAGATAGTGCTCGGAACCGTCGCAGGACAGACGGGGCACCACATACAGGGTGTACCGGTCCAGAATCTGCCGGATGCGGCTATCTTCCAGGTTGCTCATCAGGGTGTCCAGGAAGTAGATGGCCACCATGGACCCGGTGACCTCACCGGCATGGATGTTGGCTTCCATATAATAGGCCGGCTTGTCTTCCGGCTTTCCGGTGGCGGTGTTGGTGATGGTGCAGGCCAGAATGTCCCGCCCCTGGGGAGTGCGGCCGATGACCGACAGCTGGAAAAGTTCCGGATGGTCTTTTTCATAGCCGTGGAGCAAATCGGCGATTTCCTGGTAGCGGTAATAGTGGTCGTAAGGCAGACTGTGTTTCATTTTAGACAAAACCTCCCTGTGCGCAAAGCGCTTTTTTTCAGTATAACTCCGAAAAACAGGGAAGGCAACGAAAAAGACAAAAGATTGGACCATAGACCCTTGCATTTTACAAAAGATTGTGATAACATAGGCAACGGCTTTTATGGGACTACTATGGGAGTAGATGGGTGCTGGTGTGCCCTCTGGTCTTCAAAACCAGTAATAGCGGTTAGGAGCCGCTTAGGTGGGTTCGATTCCCACATACTCCCGCCAGAGTTTATTCAAAAAACCGATGAATGCAATCAAGAAATATAGCTTGCTTTTTCGGTGCTTTGTGTTAAAATATAGACGAACTGAATAATCGGGATGAAACTTATCGGGAGAGACCCCTCCGGGGCGCCGAAGATGCAAGTGCTGTTCTGTCAAAACAGTGCGAAACTTTCAGGCAAAAGGACCGAGCGTGGACCGGACTCTGAAAAGCCAGCAGGCGCCCAAGGAGCAACAGTGGCCATCCGGCCGCTGGAATCTCTCAGGCTCGAAAACGGAGAATGCGACAGCGTGAAAGCAAGTGCTTTTCAGGCCGTCGCTTTTTTGCTGCAATTCTGCCGATTTTTCTTGATAATATCCATCGGCTGGTGTACAATAAAAACAGAATGGGCATGAAATGGTCGTTTTATCGGGAAAATCGATAAACCCTTTCTTTTCTATCGAAAATAGTGATAAATGACAGGAGAAGAGCATGGCGGATTTCTTTATCATCACCAACAACGAAATGGTGCGGGACAAATATGCTTCCCAGGTGACGGTGGAATTCCATCCGGTGAAATACACCGAGATCATGCGCATGACCCGGGATTATATCCACGCTGGCCATAAACTCCTCACCCATCCTCTGGCGGGCAGCATCAAGCCCAATGAGACCCCTTACAAAACCATCTTCCTCACCAAGAGCAAAAAGAAGATGGACAGCGAGTCTCTGCGGATTATCGAAGAGTGTATCATCGCCTGCAAAAAGTTCGGCAAAGAGCGCTTCCCCAATATGCCGGAAAATATGCGGCAGGATTTCCGAACCATCGATTGCAGCCTGTGCGACAACGCCATGGCCTCGGCCATGCAGTAAACACAATCATCGGTCAATTTCTTAAAACTTTTAAGAAACTGATATACATTTAAATTATGGAGGTGCTCAAATTGAAACTGGAACTTGGATACGTCAATATCCATGATATTCAGTTCGCCGACCAGTCCAAGGTTGAGGCTGGTGTCCTCTATGTGTGCAAAGAGGATATCAAGAACCTGGTTCTGGAAGACGAGAATATCAAGTCAGTTGAACTGGAAATCGCAAAACCCGGCGAAAGCATCCGCATCATGCCCGTTAAGGACGTGATCGAGCCTCGCTGCAAGGTGGAGGGCCCCGGCGACATCTTCCCCGGCGTCATCTCCAAGGTGGACACCGTGGGCAGCGGCAAGACCAATGTGCTGCGCGGCTCCGCCGTCGTCACCACCGGTAAGATCGTGGCCTTCCAGGAAGGCATCATCGATATGAGCGGTGAGGGCGCTAAGTACACTCCCTTCTCCCAGACCAACAACCTGGTGGTTGTCATCGAGCCTGTGGATGGCCTGCATCAGCACGAGCATGAGAAGGCTGTTCGCTTTGCCGGCCTGAAGACCGCAAAGTTCCTGGGCGATCTGGCTAAGAATGTCACTCCCGACGAGACCGAAGTCTTCGAGACCTACGGCGTCAAGGAAGGCCTGGAGAAGATGCCCAACCTGCCCCGCGTGGCTTATGTTCAGATGCTGCAGAGCCAGGGCCTGATGCACGACACCTATGTGTACGGCGTCGATGCCAAGCGCACCCTGTCCACCATCATGAACCCCACCGAAGGCATGGACGGTGCTATCCTCAGCGGTAACTGCGTGTCCGCTTGCGATAAGAACACCACCTATCATCACCTGAACAACCCCGTTGTGAAGGATCTGTTTGCTCAGCATGGCAAGACCCTGAACTTTGTGGGTATGATCCTGACCAACGAGAATGTCTACCTGGCCGACAAGCAGCGCTCCTCCGACTGGACCGCTAAGCTGTGCCGCTGGCTGGACCTGGATGGCGCTGTTGTTTCTCAGGAAGGCTTCGGCAACCCCGACACCGACCTGATCATGAACTGCAAGAAGATCGAAGAGCAGGGCGTTAAGACTGTTATCATCACCGACGAATATGCCGGCCAGGATGGTAAGTCTCAGTCCCTGGCGGACGCCGATCCCAAGGCCGACGCTGTTGTCACTGGCGGCAACGCGAACATGGTCATCCACCTGCCCAAGATGGATAAAGTCATCGGCTATCCCGAAGTTGCCAACATCATCGCTGGCGGCCACGAGGGCAGCCTGAATGCCGACGGCAGCATCGACGCCGAGCTCCAGGTTATCACCGGCGCCACCAACGAACTCGGCTTCAACAAGCTGAGCGCCAGATAACGGAAGGAGGACAAGAGAATAATGAGCAAGATCAGAGTTGTCCATTATATCAACCAGTTCTTCGCCAACATCGGCGGCGAGGAAATGGCTGATTACAAGCCTGAACTGAGAGTCGGCGAAGTTGTCGGCCCCGGCATGGCTTTCAAGGCTGCTTTTGGCGATGAGGCTGAAATCGTTGCCACCATCGTCTGCGGCGACTCCTATTTCGGCGAGAACACCAAGGAAGCTACTGCTACCATCATGGAAATGATCAAGGAGCAGAAGCCCGACCTGTTCCTGGCTGGCCCTGCCTTTAACGCTGGCCGTTATGGCTTTGCCTGCGGCAACATCACAAAGGCTGTGAAGGACGAGCTGGGCATCCCCGTGCTCACCGGTATGTACAAGGAAAATCCCGGCGCTGACTACGCCAAGGATGTGTATATCGTTTCCACCAAGAACAGCGCTGCTGGCATGAGAGACGCCGTTTCCAAGATGGCTCCTCTGGCCCTGAAGCTGGCTAAGGGTGAAGAGATCCTGTCCTCCGCTGAGGAAGGCTATCTGCCCAACGGCATCCGCAAGAACTTCTTCGAGAAGGAGCGGGGCTCCAAGCGTGCTGTTGATATGCTGCTGAAGAAGCTGGCTGGCAAGGAGTTCGTCACCGAGTTCCCCATGCCCAACTTCGACCGCGTCGATCCCAACCCCGCTGTGAAGGATATGGCTCATGCCACCATCGCTCTGGTTACTTCCGGCGGCATCGTTCCCAAGGGCAACCCCGATCACATCGAGTCCTCCTCTGCTTCCCACTACGGCAAGTATGACATCGAGGGCGTGATGGATCTGACGGCCGACACCTATGAGACCGCTCACGGCGGCTATGACCCTGTCTATGCCAACGAGGACGCCGACCGCGTTCTGCCTGTTGATGTGCTGCGGGATCTGGAAAAGGAAGGCCGCATTGGCAAGCTGCATCGTTACTTCTACACCACTGTTGGTAACGGTACTGCTGTGGCCAGCGCCAAGGCTTTTGCTGAAGAATTCTCCAAAGAGCTGAAGAATGACGGTGTTGACGCCGTAATTCTGACCTCCACGTGAGGCACCTGCACACGTTGCGGTGCAACGTTGGTTAAAGAGATTGAGCGTGCGGGTATCCCCGTTGTTCATATGTGCACAGTTACCCCGATTTCCATGACCGTTGGCGCGAACAGAATTGTTCCCACCATCGCTATCCCCCATCCTCTGGGCAACCCCGAGCTGACTCATGACGAAGAGAAGGCTCTGCGCCGTGGCCTGGTTGAGAAGGCTCTGAAGGCTCTGGAAACCGAAGTGACCGAGCAGACAATTTTTGAATAATTGTTAGGAGAGTCATCGAAAATGAGCAAAGTTTATGACGTTATCATCATCGGCGCCGGCCCTGCCGGCCTGGCTGCCGCTCTGTACGCCGGCAGAGCTCGTCTGAGCACCCTGGTCATCGAGAAGATCAAGGACGGCGGACAGATCGTCATCACTGACGAGATCGAAAACTATCCCGGCGCTGTGGAAGGTGAATCCGGTCCTTCCCTCATCAAGAAGATGGTGGACCAGGTCAACCACTTCGGCGCTGAGAAGGTGTTTGACACCGTTGTGGATGTGGAGCTGGAAGGCGACATCAAGGTGATCAAGGGCAGCAAGGCCGAGTATCAGGGCAAGACTGTCATCATCGCCACCGGCGCTTCTCCCAAGCCCATCGGCTGCCCCGGCGAGAAGGAACTGACCGGCAAGGGCGTTTCCTACTGCGCCACCTGCGACGGCAACTTCTTTGAGGATTTCGACATCTATGTGGTAGGCGGCGGCGACAGCGCTGTGGAAGAGGCTATGTACCTGACAAAGTTCGGCCGCAAGGTCACTTTGATCCACAGAAGAAACGAGCTGAGAGCAGCCAAGTCCATCCAGGAGAAGGCTTTCGCCAACCCCAAGATGGAGTTTATGTGGGATACCGTCATTGAAGAGCTCAAGGGCGATGACATTCTGACCAGCATGGTCGTTAAAAATGTCAAGACCGGTGAGGTCCGGGAGATCGAGGCCAACCCCGAAGACGGCACCTTTGGTGTGTTCGTGTTCATCGGCTACGATCCCCAGTCTAAGGTCTTCGAAGGCAAGGTCAACATGGAGCATGGCTACATCGTCACCGATGAAGACATGAAGACAAATATCCCCGGCGTGTTTGCCGCTGGCGATATCCGGGTGAAGAGCCTGCGTCAGGTAGTGACCGCAGCTGCCGACGGCGCCATCGCCGCTGTGCAGTGCGAGAAGTACCTCGGCTAATTTTACACAACATACAAGGAGGATATTCCAATGGTTGAGCTGACAAAAGAAAACTTCGAAGCTGAAGTTCTGAAGGCCGAAGGCAAAGTGTTCGTCGATTTCTATGGCGATGGCTGCGTGCCCTGCGCCGCTCTGATGCCCTTCGTGCATCAGTATGCTGAGACCTATGGCGACAAGATGAAGTTCTGCGCTTTGAACACCACAAAGGCCCGCAGACTGGCTATCGCTCAGAAGGTTATGGGTCTGCCCGTCATGGCGATCTATGAGAACGGTGCTCAGATCGATGTGCTGGTCAAGGAAGACTGCACTGCTGAGAGCATCGAAGAGATGATCAAAAAGCACATCTAAGTGCTCTTGATCCTCTGATTTGTCCCTGCGTTAAACGCTCCCGGCCAAAAGCCGGGAAGCGTTCAACGGGGCAGCGAAAGCTGTCCATATAAAAAATCTATGAGAAGGAGGTAGAGCCATGAGTATATTGTCCGGTAAGAAGGTTATCATCATCGGCGATAGAGATGGTATCCCAGGTCCCGCGATTGAAGAATGCGCGAAGACTGCGGGCGCAGAAGTAGTCTTCTCCTCTACGGAGTGCTTCGTCTGAACCGCCGCTGGCGCAATGGACCTGGAAAATCAGAAGAGAGTGAAGGAGTTTGCTGAGCAGTATGGCGCAGAGAACATTGTTGTTCTGCTGGGCGCTGCCGAGGGCGAGGCTTCCGGCCTGGCCGCGGAGACTGTTACAGCCGGCGACCCCACTTTCGCAGGTCCGTTGACAGGAGTCTCGTTGGGACTCACGGTTTATCACATTTGCGAGCCTGAGATTAAAGCCGAAGTTGATGAGCAGGTCTACGAGGACCAGATCTCTATGATGGAGATGGTTCTGGATGTGGACGACATCGTCAACGAAATGAGCAGTATCAGAGAACAGTACTGCAAATATCTCTAAGATTTAAGAACTATGGTGATATGGTGATCAAATCACCATATCACCATTTTCTTTTGTCTCTCTTACGAAGGAAAAGTAAGAGCTGAACGACTTTGGGTATATTGCGGCTGCTGAAAACTCTATACCGTTCATGATAGATCCATTCCCATAGAAGCGCCCCTTCGGGGCCACAATAAATTGCGTAGAGAGGCAGTGAACAAAATGAACAGCGTTATCAAAGGCGCGGGTTATGTCCTGGTACATGCCCCTGACATGGTGCTCCACGCCGGCACCACCCAGACCACTGAGAAGATCGTCAACCCTGATTCGGAGTATCTGAAGGAGCTCCCCAACCACATTCGTTCCTATGAAGATGTGGTTGCCTACATGCCCAACCAGACTTACATCGGCAACATGACGCCGGAAGAGCTGGCCGAACATGAGCAGCCCTGGGTTGGTAAAAACATGGAAAATGCCCAGCGCTACGGCAAGTTCGGTGAGATCATGCCTCAGGACGAGTTCCTGGTTCTGATGCAGGTCTGCGACGTGTTCGAGCTGGTATATCTGGATAAAGCTTTTGTCAGCGCCACAAAGGACAAGCTGGCTGCTGACCCTGTGATCGGCGAAGATATCATGGCCAAGGTGGCCGAGGGTATCGACGGCGCCGAGATCAAGCGCCTGGTGGACGAGGAGCATGCTGAGCCTCTGTACCACATGGGCAACCTGGTGGGCTGCGTCAAGCGCGCTCACGATGTGGATGTGAACCTGTCCGCTCATGTTATGTTCGAGAACATCGCCTGCAAGGCTTCCAGCGTTCTGGCTCTGCTCCACGCTGTGAAGGCTGCCGGCATCGACAAGGCCGATGTGGAATATGTCATCGACTGCGCCGAGGAAGCTTGCGGCGATATGAACCAGCGCGGCGGCGGCAACTTCGCCAAGGCTGCTGCTGAAGTGGCTGGCCTGGTCAACGCTTCCGGCTCCGACCTGCGCGGCTTCTGTGCTGCTCCGGCCCATGCCATGATCGAGGCTGCTTCTCTGGTCAAGGCTGGCTCCTACAAGACCGTGATCGTCACCGCTGGCGGCTGCACCGCTAAGCTGGGCATGAACGGCAAGGACCATGTGAAGAAGGGTCTGCCCGCTATCGAAGATGTGCTGGGCGGCTTCGCTGTGGTTATCAGCGCCAACGACGGCGTCAACCCCGAAATCAACCTGGATATGCTGGGCCGTCACTGCGTTGGCACTGGCTCCGCTCCCCAGAATGTTATCGGTTCCCTGGTTGCCGCTCCTCTGGCTAAGGGCGGCCTGAAGATCACCGATGTGGACAAGTTCTCCCCCGAGATGCAGAACCCCGACATCACAAAGCCCGCTGGCGCTGGCGATGTGCCTCTGGCCAACTACAAGATGATCGGCGCTCTGGCTGTGAAGAACGGCGAGCTGGACAAGAAGGAACTGGCTTCCTTCCCCGCCAAGCACGGTCTGGTGGGCTGGGCTCCCACACAGGGCCACATCCCCTCCGGCGCTCCTTACATCGGCTTTGCCCGTGAGGACATCCTGGCCGGCAAGATCAACCGGGCTATGATCATCGGTAAGGGCTCTCTGTTCCTGGGCCGTATGACCAACCTGTTTGACGGTGTTTCCTTCACCATTCAGCCCAACAGCGGCGCCCAGGCGGAGGAAGGCGTTTCCGAAGAGAAGGTCAAGGGCCTGATCGCCAAGGCTATGAAGGAATTCGCTGAGACTCTGATGGCTGACGCTGACGCCGAATAAGAGGTGTTGAAACATGTCTAAGTTTATTGAAAAGACCATTGCCAATACCTTCATGGAGATCGCCCAGGGCCTGGAGACCGGCAGCTTCGGCAAGCGCCCCAAGGTAGCTCTCACCGGTATGGGCAGTGAGCATGGCGAAGAAAACGCCATGAAGGCCGCCCTGATGGCTGCCAAAGAGGGCATCGATGTGTATTACATCGGCTCTCTGGAAGCCGAAGGCGTCATCACTGTGAAAGTGGCCGACGACGAAGAAGGCCACAAGAAGATGGAAGAAATGCTGGCCAACAAGGAAGTGGACGCTGCTGTCACCATGCATTATCCGTTCCCCATCGGTGTTTCCACCGTGGGCCGGGTGGTGACCCCTGGTAAGGGCAAGGAGATGTTCATCGCCACCACCACCGGCACCTCTTCCACCGACCGTATCGAAGGCATGATCAAAAATGCCATCTACGGCATCATCGCCGCCAAGACCTGCGGCGTGAAGGAGCCCACTGTGGGCATCCTGAATGTGGACGGCGCCCGTCAGACCGAAGGCGCTCTGAAGACCCTGGCTGAGAATGGGTATGACATCCATTTTGCCGAGTCCTCCCGTGCTGACGGCGGCTGCGTCATGCGCGGCAACGATATGCTGGTAGGCTCTCCTGACATCATGGTCACAGACTCCCTCACCGGCAATATCATGGTGAAGATGCTCTCTTCCTACACCACCGGCGGCAGCTTCGAGGCCATGGGCTATGGCTATGGCCCGGGCATCGGCGAAGGCTATGACCGTCTGGTCATGATCGTCTCCCGTGCTTCCGGCGCTCCTGTGATCGCTGGCGCTATCAAGTATGCTGCTCAGCTGGTGCGGGGCAACATCTTCAAGGTTGCGGAAGAAGAGTTTGCTGCCGCCAACAAGGCTGGCCTGAAGAAGCTGCTGGAGGAGCGGAAAGCTGCTGCCAACAAGCAGGCCGCTCCGGCGGAAGAAGTTGTGGCTCCTCCCAAGGAAGTGGTCACCGGCGCCATCGCCGGCATCGAGATCATGGACCTGGAGGATGCGGTGAATGTTCTGTGGAAGAACAAGATCTATGCCGAAAGCGGTATGGGCTGCACCGGTCCTGTTGTCCTGGTTTCCGACGCCAACCTGGAGAAGTCCATCGCCCTGCTGAAAGAAGCTGGGTATGTGCAGTAAAAATTCCTCTTTCTGAGGATGAAAAAGGGCTGACCGAAGGGTCAGCCCTTTTTGTTTTATTTTGCCTTTTTCAGCAGTTGGGAGAAGAAGGGAGGAAGGGGGCTTTCCACCTGGATGGTTTCACCGGTGATGGGCTGCCGCAGGCGGATGCAGCTGGAATGGAGAGCGTGTCTGGGGCAGGGAGGAGGCAGCTCGGTGCCATAGAGAAAGTCACCGGCCAGGGGATGGCCGATGTGGGCCATGTGCAGACGGATCTGGTGGGTGCGGCCGGTTTCCAGCCATAGGCGGAGCAGAGCATAGGGGCCCCCTTCTTCCAGGGTTTCATAATGGGTCACTGCCGGGGCCCCTTCCGGAGAGATCACCCGGCGAAGCACACCGGGAATATCCAGAATGGGAGCATTCACTGTGCCCTCCGCAGGCCGCACGGCTCCACACACCAGGGCCTGGTATTCCCGATGAAACTCCCCGGTGTGCAGCTGCCGGGAAAGGAGATGCTGGGCGTGGGGATGCTTGGCCACGGTGAGCAGGCCGGAGGTGTTCCGGTCCAATCGGTTGATTCCCCGAAAGACAAAGGGGATTCTCCGGTTTTCTTCCATCTCATAGGCCAGGAAATTGGCCAGACTGTCGGTGAAGTGGCCCTGAGAAGGGTGGACCGGCACCCCGGCAGGCTTGTCCAGTACCAGCAGATCGTTGTCCTCATAGCGGATGCACAAAGGACCGGGGACGGGGAGAATGTTCTGGGAGGAGCGTTCTTCTTCCATGCGGCACAAAAGTACTTGTCCTTCCCGGACTCGCTGGTTGGTGTAGGCCGGGGCGTTTTCCAGCAGAATGCCTCCGCTCTCTTTCATCCGCCGCACTTGAGTGGCGGAAAAACCCAGCACACCCCGGAGTAAAGAGAGAATGGTGCGACCTTCTTCTTCTTTTGTCACGGTGTGAGAAATGTTTCGCGGCATGGCAGCGCTCCTTATGGGATGATGTTTCAGAAAAGCGGTTTTTCGAGCCGTTTTACAGAATGGTTCGGCTCTTGATATGTGTTCGGTAGGCATTATTATAGCACAAAAGGAAGAAAACTGTAAAAGTTTTGCTTTACAAATGGGAAAGGCCGTGGTATGATAAACGGGACAACAAAAGATGATAGAGGCGCGGTACGGATGAGTAACCGGGTGAGAAGGTATTCTGTGACCCCGGATGAAAGGCCAAACCGCCGAAACGGACGCCAGACATGGCGTTTGGTTGGGACTGGTGAGAAGATCACCAGGACTCCTGTCTTTGTGACAGAGGAGCTATCGATGTGTTTTCTTGCTGCTTGAGACTGCATCGGTAGATGCAGTCTTTTTTTGTTCCCTGCGGGCGGGAAGATCCGCAAAAAGGAAAGAGAGGAAACAAAGTGAGCAGTAAGAACCAAAACACCGCCGTCTCCAACGAAGGAAGCGGCTTCCGCCGGGAGATCGGCCTTTTCGGAGGCGTGAGTATCATCGGCGGAATCATGATCGGCTCGGGCATTTTCTACCTGGGCAGCTATGTGCTGCAGCGCAGCGGCATGAGCATGGGCCTGTCCCTCATCGTCTGGATTCTGGGCGGCCTGATCTCCCTGATGGGCGGATTGTGCTATGCCGAGCTGGGCGCTTCCATGCCTAAGGCCGGCGGCAGTTATGTGTACCTTAATGAGGCCTATCATCCCGCCGTGGGCTTTATGTGCGGCTTTTCCAGTTGGCTTCTGGGCGGCGCCGGGTCCATTGCGGCCATCGCCATCGCATTCCCCAAGGCCTTCTCCACTCTGGTGCCCATCAGCGATCTGACCGTCAAGCTGGTGGCCATCGGCCTGATCATCCTGCTGACCGCTATCAACTATGTGGGCGTCAAGCAGGGCAGTATTGTGCAGAACATCTTCATGGTGGCCAAGGTGGCTCCCATCCTGCTGATTCTGGTGTTGGGCATCTTTGCCGGAAAGCAGACCCCTGATCTCAGCCCAATTCCCGCATCGTCTCCCTCCATCGGCGGCATGATCGGCATGATCGCCTTCGCTATCGTGGCTTCCCTGTGGGCCTATGAAGGCTGGACCAACCTGAACATCGTCTCGGAAGAGATCCGCAACCCCAAAAAGAACCTGCCCCTGGCTTTGATTATCGCCATTGTGGGCTGCACCGTGCTCTTTACTCTGTTCAATTTCGCCGTGTACCGGGTGCTCCCCATCGACCAGATCACTTCCATGATCGAAGGCGGGGACATTTACCTGGGCACCGAGGTGGCCAACACCGTGCTGGGCAGCGCCGGACAGATCGTTGTGGTCATCGCCATGGCCACCGCCATCTTCGGCTCCCTCAACGGCTGTATCCTGGTGTTCCCCCGGCAGTATTACGCCATGGCCAAGGACGGCTATTTCTTCAAGTCCTTTGCTAAGCTCCATCCCAAGCACAAGACTCCCGCAGCTTCCCTCATCGTGCAGGCCATCATCTCCATTGCTCTGGTGCTGGTGCGGGATCTGGATCAGCTGACAAACCTGGTTATTTTCTCCAGCATGCTCTTTAACACCCTGACCATCGGCGCTGTCTTCATCTTCCGCAAGAAGATGCCCGACCTGGAGCGGCCCTACAAGGCTTGGGGCTATCCGGTGACCGTGGTCATCACCCTTCTGATCTTTATCGGCCTGATGATCAACACCCTGGTGGAAGACCCTGTCACATCCATCATCGGTCTGGCCGTGCCCGCACTGGGCTTTGTATGCTATCATTTCTTCCGCTGGTATAACAGCCGGCAGAGCGCCTGATGGGAGGTAAACAACATGAACATTGTCATTTATAACGCCAATGTGTATCTGGAGCGGGAGCGTTTTGCTCAGGCTCTGCTCATCGAAGACGGCACCATCAAGATGGTTGGCACCAACGAAGAGGTGCTGGCCGCCGCACCCCAGGACGCTCAGAAGATGGACGCCCAGGGCAAAACAGTGATCCCCGGCTTTGTGGATACCCATCAGCATCTGTACCATGTGGGCCAGAATCTGCTGCGAGTGGATTTGTCCGGCTGCCGCAGCCAGCAGGATGTGGTGGACGCCGGCCGGAAGTTCATCGAAGAGCACAAAGTCCCCGCCGGTGAGCCGGTGGAGGGCTGGGGCTGGAACCAGGACTATTTCACCGATGGTCCCGCAATGCCCACCCGTCAGCTGCTGGATCAGGTGAGCACCGTGCATCCGGTGCTGTTCACCCGGGCCTGCGGCCATGTGATGGTGTGCAATACCCTGGCTTTGGAAAAGGCCGGTGTGTGGGAGAATCCTCCGGTGGTGGAGGGCGGCCAGTTCGACCTGGAAGCGGACGGTCATCCCAACGGCATCGTCCGGGAGAGCAGCGCCAAGGAGATTGTAAACCAGGCCATTCTGCCTGAAGAGAACGAAGAGAAGATGGAAGAGATCCTGGCCGCCGCCATGGAGTATGCTGCCAGTCACGGTCTGACCAGCGTGCAGACCAACGATGTGGCCGGAGAAAACTATGAAACCATGCTTCGGGTCTATGACAAGCTGCTTCATGAGAAGAAGAGCCTGCGGGTGTATATGCAGTGCTGCCTGATGGAGAAAGAGCTGTTCCAGCGCTTCCTCAATGACGGCCATCGCACCGGCACCGGAGACGAGTGGCTGAAGATCGGGCCGCTGAAGCTGTTCACCGACGGCAGCCTGGGCGCTCGCACAGCCCTGATGCGCCAGGATTACGCCGATGAGCCGGGCACCCGGGGCATCAGCACTCTGTCCCAGGAGGATCTGGACGGCCTGGTGGCCCTGGCCGAGGAAAACAAGATGCAGGTGGCCGTCCACGCCATTGGCGACAAGGCCATCGAGATGTGCCTGGACAGCTATGCGAAGGTGCTGAAGGATGGGAAGAACCCCAACCGCCATGGCATCGTCCATTGCCAGATCACCGACCGGCCGCTGCTCCAGCGCTTTGCCGATCTGGATGTCCATGCCCTGGTGCAGCCCATTTTCCTCCACTACGATATGCACATCTGCGCCGATCGTGTGGGCCAGGAACTGACCAATACCTCCTATGCTTTCCACACCATGAATGAGCTGGGTGTCCATGTGTCCTATGGCACCGACTCTCCTGTGGAAGACCTGGACCCCATTGCAAACCTCCACTGCGCCGTTTGCCGTCAGGATCTGAAGCATCAGCCCGCCGGCGGATGGATTCCGGCAGAAAAGGTGGACATTTATCAGGCGGTGGACGACTACACCATCAGCGGCGCCTACAATGCCTTTGAAGAGCAGACCAAGGGCCGTCTGGCCCCCGGTTATGTGGCCGACCTGGTGATGCTGGATCAGGATATTTTCCACATTCCCGAAGAGCAGATTCTGGACACCCATGTGACCCTGACCATGGTAGGGGGCAAGGTGGTCTATCAGAAATAACGACCGGACTTTTCTCCTGCAAATAGAGAACAGAACCGCCGCCCTCTTTACGAAGGCGGCGGTTTTATGCTACACTGGGATGGAATCCAGGAAAGAAGTGAGGCAAACCATGAATATACAGATTTTTGGCAAGAGCAAGTGCTTTGACACCAAAAAAGCCCAGCGCTATTTCAAAGAGCGGCGGGTGAAGTTTCAGGATATCGATGTGGCCCGCTACGGTATGAGCCAGGGCGAGCTGCGCAGCGTCAAAAGCGCGGTGGGAGGACTGAAACCACTGCTGGACGAAAAGAGCCGGGAATACGAAGAACTGCACATTGCCTACCTGGAGCGGATGGAGGACATCGAGCAGGCCCTGCTGGAAAACCCCGGGCTGTTCAAGACTCCCATTGTCCGCAACGGCAAAAAGGCGACGGTGGGCTATCAGCCCGATGTGTGGAAGGAGTGGGAATAAAATGGATGAGAGAAAAGTACAGCGGATCAATGAACTGACCCGCATCTCCCGGGAGCGGGAGCTGACAGAGGAAGAACAGCAGGAGCGCCAGGCTCTGCGGATGGAATATGTGGAGAGCGTGAAAAAGAACCTGGCGGCCCAGTTGAACAGCACCGTGGTGGTGGATGAAAAGGGTCACCGCCGCCCGCTGCGCCCGAAAAAATAGGTGGCAGAATGAAAGGGTTTGTGGGATTTTTTCTGCTGGGATGTTCCGCTTTGCTGCTGCTCATCTCTTTGATGGTGTGGCTTTTCTGGCGGCGCAACCGCCGGAGAGTACAGGCGGTACAGGCCAAGGTGGTGGAAAATGTGCGCCGCCGGGATGCCCGGGGCCGTCCTCTCTATTTTCCCCTGTTGGAGTTTCAGTGGGAGGGGGAATACAAGCGCCTGGAATCGGCTTTCGGTACCAACTGGGAGCAGTTTCAGCCCTCGGAGCGGGTGTCTGCTTTCTATGACCCCCGCCATGACCGGATGGCTGTCAAACCCCCGGTGGGGCCGGGTGTGCTGGCGCTGTGTTTGTTTGTGATCTCCCTCCTCTGTCTTGTGGGGGGAAGCATGATGCTGGCCGCCATGCTGTAAGGGAAAGGAGCAAAGAAATGATTCTCTCCGGCTTGGAGATCCAAAAGAAGATGGGGAAAGAGATCATCATCGATCCCTTTGATCCCCGGAAAGTTAATCCAAATAGTTATAATTTGACGCTTCATGACGAATTGTTGGTATATGACAACGAAGAACTGGACATGAAGCGGGAAAACACCGCTCACCGGATTCGGATTCCGGAAGAGGGGCTGCTGCTCCAGCCGGGGAAGCTGTACCTGGGGCGGACGGCGGAATACACCCGGACAGAGGGGTATGTGCCCATGCTGGAAGGCCGTTCTTCGGTGGGACGGCTGGGGCTTTTCATCCATGTGACAGCCGGCTTCGGAGATGTGGGATTTGCCGGTTACTGGACCCTGGAGATCTTCTGTGTCCAGCCCTTGCGTATTTATCCCAATGTGGAGATCTGCCAGATCTATTACCACACCCTGGAGGGGGATTATGTCCCTTATGGGGAGGGAAAATACCAGAACAACCGGGATATTCAGCCCGGTTTGCTCTTCCGGGATTTTGAAAAGAAGGGGTGGTAATCCATGGCTGAAGAGATGCTGACGGTGTACAATGACCAGATGGAACCGGTGGGAGTGGCTCCCCGTTCCCAGGCCCATGCCCAAGGCCTGCGCCATCTGGTGGCCCATTGCTGGGTGATCTCGCCCCGGGAGGATGGGGTATGGATCTGGTTTCAGAAAAGGGCAAAGGACAAGGCGGATTTCCCCGGGTATTATGACATCGCCGTAGGAGGGCATATCGCCCACGGAGAAGAGCCGGAAGAGGCTATCCTGCGGGAGATCCGGGAGGAGATCGGCCTTTGTCTGCAAAAGGAGGATCTGATCGACCTGGGCCTTTGGCGGGAAGATCTGTGGGAAAAAGAAGAGACGCTGGACCGGGAGGCGGCCAGGGTCTTTTTGTATTTGTGCCCTCATCCGGTGTTTGCTCCAGGGGAAGAGGTGGAAGAGATGGCCGCCGTCCCTCTGGAACAGTGGCAGCGCAAAGAGCTGGAAAGCAGTGAGTGGGTGGAAGTGCTGCGGCAGGGGCAGCGGGAGCAGATCCGGACCGACCGATGGTGCCGCCATCCGGAGGAATTCCCCCGGCTCATTCTGCCCTTTTTGCGGGAAAGGGGGCTGTGCCGGTGAAGTGGCAGAGCTTTATAGCCGCTGGGCGGGAATGCATGGCGGGCCTTCCCGACTTTGCGCCGGGGGAAAAGGGAAAGGCGGTATATCTCAGCGGCGGCGACAGCCTGAAAGACCGTTTGCCTCAGCTGGAACAGGCGCTGGAAGGGGAGATGGGAAAGACCTTGTTCCCCTTTGCGTTGATTGCAGTCACACCGAAAAGCTGGGAGGAGGAGTTTTCCCCTTGGGCGGCTCCGGCCCTCAGCCGAAAGACGCCGGCCTTTACCGGCGGCGGGAACGAGTATCTCCGGGATCTTGCAGGGCCCATCCTGCAGGAGTGTGAAGAAAGATTGCCTTTGCTCCCTGGCCGGGAAAACCGGGCTTTGGCCGGGTACTCTCTGGCAGGACTGAGCACTCTCTATGCTCTTTATCAGACAGAGGCTTTCAGCGCCTTAGCCAGTGTCTCCGGTTCGCTATGGTTTGAAGGGTTCCTGGACTATATGGAAAAAACGGCGCCGCGATGCCGGGACACCCGAGTCTATCTCTCTTTGGGCAACAAGGAGGAAAAGAGCCGCCATCCCCTGATGCGTCAGGTGGGAGACAATACCCGCCGGGCCATAGAGGTTTTGGAAGCGCAGCTCACCGCCCCTTGCACACTGGAATGGAACGAAGGGGGCCATTTTGATGGAGTGACCCAGCGGCTTTGCAGGGCCATCCGGTGGATGATGGAGAAGAAATAGCCTTTTGTATACAAGTATCCCGGTATGTTTGCGGGAAAATGCCCTTTTGTCTCTTCTGGGGAGTTGTACCCGGCAAAAGGGAGGTGTATAATAAAATTTACGGGAACCCATCGGGACTTTTGTCCCCGGATAATAAAAGAAAGGTGTGATCGCGGAAATGGAGATCAAAAAAGCCGCTGTGGCCGGCACCATGGAATCCAGCGATGTCTATGTGGAAATCAAACCGGCATCGGATATCGCGGTGCAGATCGAATCGGTGGTAGCGCAGCAGTTCGGCGAGGAGATCGAGCGGGTAGTCCGGCAGGTGCTGGAGGAAAACGGCGTCAAGGGCGCCCATGTATCCCTCAATGACAAAGGCGCTGTGGAATGCGTCATCCGGGCCCGGGTGGAAACCGCCATCCGGCGTGGGGAAGGAGAGCGGGACCAGTGAGAAGAAGTATGATCTTTATGCCGGGCAACAACCCCGGTATGCTGCTCAATGCAGATATTCTGGGATCGGACGCCGTCATTCTGGATCTGGAGGACGCTGTTTCCCCTGCGGAAAAAGACGCCGCCCGTATTTTGGTGCGCAATGCCATCAAAACTCTGAAATATAAGTGCGAAGTGTGTGTGCGCATCAATTCCATTGATACTACATTCTGGAAAGAGGATCTGGAGGAGATCCTGCCTCTGCGTCCGGACCTGATCATGCCGCCCAAAATCAGCACAGCACAGGATGTGCTGGTGGTGGACGCCTACATGACCGAGCTGGAGAAGAAGCACGGTATGGAAGTGGGCACAGTCAAACTCATTCCCTTGATCGAAACCGCTCTGGGTATCGAAAACGCCTATGCCATCGCCAGCAGCTGTCCCCGTGTGGCGGCCATGCTGCTGGGTGGCGAAGATCTGACCGCCGATCTCCAGTGCAAGCGCACCAAGGAAGGCAAGGAGATTTTCTACAGCCGCAGCCGTATGGTGGTGGCCGCCCGGGCCGCCGGGGTGGACTGCTATGACACCCCCTTCACCGATGTGAACGATGACGAGGGACTGCGGGCCGATGCTGCCTTTGCCAAAGCGCTGGGCTTCACCGGCAAATCCTCCATCTCGCCCCGCCATGTGGCCGATATCAACCAGATCTTCAGCCCCACCCAGGCCGACATCGAATACGCCCAGGAAGTGATGGAGACCATCCGGGTGGCCAAAGAGCAGGGCAAGGGCGTTGTGTCCCTGCGGGGCAAGATGATCGACGCGCCCATCGTCACACGGGCCCGTCAGGTTCTGGAAATGGCAAAAGCAATGGGGGTGCTCATCGATGAATAATTCCAAAGTGGTTTCCACCATCAAGGAGGCAATCCAGCTGGCCGGGCTGAAAGACGGCATGACGATCTCCTTCCACCATCATCTGCGCAACGGTGACTATGTGCTCAACATGGTCATGGACGCTGTGGCCGACCTGGGGATCAAAGACCTGAATGTGAATGCGTCCTCTGTGTTCGACACCCATGAGCCCCTCATCGGGCATATCAAAAACCATGTGGTCACTGGCCTGGAAGCCGACTACATCGGCGGCGTGGTGGGCCGGGCCATCTCCCACGGCGTGCTGGATAAGCCGGTGACCTTCCGCTCCCATGGCGGACGCCCCAGCGACATCGAGCAGGGCCGCAGCCCCATTGATGTGGCCTTTGTGGCAGCGCCCACTTCCGACACCATGGGCAACTGCTCCGGCAAATACGGTAAATCGGCCTGCGGCAGCCTGGGCTATGCCTTTGCCGATGCCATGTATGCCAAAAAAGTGATCGTCATTACCGACAACCTGGTGCCTTATCCTCTGGCTGATTTCTCCATCAGCGAGACCTATGTGGATTATGTGGTGCAGGTGGAGAGCATCGGCAACCCGGCGGGCATCGTTTCGGGTACCACCAAGATCACCCGTGATCCGGTGGGCCTGGTGATGGCTCAGTATGCGGCCAAAGTCATCGAACATTCCGGCCTGCTGAAAGACGGCATGAGCTTCCAGACCGGTGCCGGCGGCGCTTCTCTGGCTGCGGCCAAGTACCTGAAGGACATCATGCTGGAAAAGGGCATCAAGGGCAGCTATGGCCTGGGCGGCATCACCAGCTATATGGTAGACATGCTCAACGCCGGCTGCTTTGAGGCGCTGCTGGATGTGCAGTGCTTTGACCTGGGCGCTGTGGAGAGCATCCGTACCAATCCCCGTCACCGGGAAGTCACCGCTTCCCACTATGCCAGCCCCTCGGTGCGTTCCAGCGCCGTGGACAGCCTGGATGTGGTCATCCTGGGCGCTACCCAGATCGACACCGACTTCAATGTGAATGTGCACACCGACTCCAATGGTTATATTATGGGCGGCAGCGGCGGCCACAGCGATACCGCCGCCGGGGCCAAGATGGCCATGATCATCGCCCCCCTCACCCGGGCCCGCCTGTCCATTGTGGTGGATCGGGTGCTCACCGTGTCCACACCGGGCAGCACCATTGATGTGCTGGTGACCCAGCGTGGCATCGCCGTCAACCCCCGTCAGCAGGAGCTGAAGGAGCGGCTCGTCAAGGCCGGTCTGCCCATTGTGGAGATCCAGGACCTGAAGCGCATTGCCGAAGAGCTCACCGGCACTCCCAAGCCCATCCATCTGGGAGACAAAGTGGTGGCCAATGTGCTCTATCGGGACGGCAGTCTGCTGGACACCATCAAGAGCGTGGACTAACAGTAATCAAACAGAAAAAACGCCCCATGGAAGCCATTCTTTCATGGGGCCCTTTCTATCGAAAAAAGGAGGACAAAGGCCGTGCAGGGTGATTTTTTGCAGGAGACCTATGAGGGCGGACTGAAAGGTGTGGTGCGCCGCCGGGTGGAGGAATTTCTTTCCCGCCAGGGACTGCGCTATGACAAGGGCATCCAGTACACCGTGGTTCTGTATGATCGGCAGGGAGAGGTGGCCGCCACCGGTTCCCTGGAGAAAAATGTGCTCAAATGCATCGCCGTGGACGAAAAGTGGCGGGGCGAGGGCCTGACGGCTGCGGTGGTTTCCACTCTGCGCTCCCAGGCCTTCCAGCAAAACCAGCAGCATTTGTTCCTCTTTACAAAGCCCCACAACAAGCAGATGTTTCTGGAGTTTGGTTTTTATGAGATCAGCCGCACCGAGGACATTCTGCTGATGGAAAACAAAAAAGACGGCATTGATTCCTTTGTGGCTTCTCTCGCTCGGGGACAGGGGAGCCAGGGGGCAGTGGTGGCCAACTGCAACCCCTTCACCCTGGGGCACCAGTACCTGATTGAGCAGGCGGCCAAAGCCTGCGATACCT
Organism: Ruminococcaceae bacterium AM07-15; assembly: GCA_003477405.1. Lineage (GTDB taxonomy): Bacteria > Bacillota > Clostridia > Oscillospirales > Butyricicoccaceae > Pseudobutyricicoccus. The sequence continues at coordinate 10,659 of QUDE01000006.1, read as the reverse complement.
TGCATCTCTTTGTCCTTTCAGAGGATGCCAGCCTGTTTCCCGCCGATGTGCGCATGGAACTGGTGAAAAAAGGAACAGCCCATCTGCCCAATGTGCTGGTGCATCCCACTTCCGATTATCTCATTTCTTCGGCCACCTTCCCCACCTATTTCCTCAAGGAAGAGCAGATCGAAAAGGGGGCAGGGGGTCAGCTGGATCTGGTGGTCTTTGGCCAGCACTTTGCCCCGGCCCTGGACATCCGCTGCCGGTTTGTGGGCCAGGAGCCTTTCAGCCCCATCACCGCCCTGTATAACAAACAGATGCAGGAGATCCTCCCCCGGTTTGGCATCCAGGTGGTGGAGATCCCCCGGAAGGAAGAAGGGGGAGCAGCCATCAGCGCATCCCGGGTGCGGGCTCTTCTGGCCGAAGGAAAACTGGATGAGGTGAGAACCCTGGTGCCCGACACCACCTGGGAATTCCTCCAAAGCCCGGCAGGGCAGGACATTGCCCGGAAAGCGGGGGAGAGCCGGTGAACAAAGCCTGGACAGAAGGGCCCCATCCCACTTTGGAGCAAGTGCTGCAAAGCCGGGAGGAGCGGGCCCAGCGTCAGAAAGAGTGGCTGAAAAGAGGGGGCACTTTGGTGGTGCTCACCCTGAATATGCCTGGCCCTTGCAAACGCTTCCCTCTGGGGGATTGGAGCGCCCGACAGGGAGCCAAGGCCCTGCGGCGGCAGCTTTCCGGCTGGGGATTTTCCTTGCTGGAAGAAAAAGAATACGCCACTCCGGCGGGGATTGAGTATTTTCTCCGGGTGGAAGGGCAGCCGCGGAAGGTCAAGGAAGCGGCCCTCCTTCTGGAAGAGCAGGAGCCTCTGGGCAGATTGTGGGATGCGGATGTGCTCTATGGAGCAGGGGAGAAGGTCTCACGGCAGGAGCTGGGCCGGGAGGAGCGGCAATGCCTGCTTTGCCCCCGCCCTGCGGCGGAGTGCGGCCGCAGCCGGGCCCACGGCCTTGACCAGGTGGTGGAAGAAGTCCACCGGCGGATGAAGCAGGCTCTGGCCTGGGAGATAGGGGCTTTTTGCGGCGCCTGTGCCCAGCGGGCGCTGCTTCACGAGGTGTGCTGTACCCCCAAGCCGGGGCTGGTGGACGGGCAGAACAATGGCGCCCACCGGGATATGGACCGGTTTACCTTTTTGGACAGTGCCGCCGTGCTGGGGGATTATTTTGCCGCCTGCGCCCGGGAAGGGGCGCTGTTCCAGGGCTCACCGGAGAAGCTTTTGTTCCGCATCCGTCCTTTGGGGCTGAGAGCAGAAGAGCAGATGGCCCAGGCTACAAAAGGGGTCAACACCCACAAAGGAGCCATCTTTTCCCTGGGCATTCTGTGTGCCGGGGCAGGGCGGTTGCTGGGAGAAGGAGCGGCGATCGACGATCTGGCCTTGCTTTCCCTGGCAGGGCAGATAGCCAGCCCGGCCTTGAAGGATCTGGAGAAACAGGGGGAGGACACCGCCGGACGGCGTTTTTATCAACGAAGCGGCGTTCTGGGAGTGCGGGGCCAGGCAGCCCAAGGCTTCCCTCAGGTGCGGCAGTGGGGCCATCCCCAGCTGCGAAAGGCTTTGGGCCGGGGATACAGCTGGAATGGGGCCTGCGCTCAGGCCCTCTGCGCTCTGATGGCCCACACGGAGGACACCAACCTGCTTCATCGTGGCGGGGAAGAAGGACTGCACCTGGTGCAGCAGCAGGCCGCCGCTCTTTTGGAGCAATGCCAGGAAGAGCAGGCGCTGGAAGAGGGCCTTTTCTGGTTGGACAGCCTGTTTACCGAAAAAAATCTCAGCCCGGGAGGCAGTGCCGACCTGCTGGCCGTGACTTTGTTTGTGTATTTTATCGTAACAGAGCGGGAATGTTTTGACATTGCCTTGGGGCTTTGATACAATTAAGTCTAGACACTGGACAAAAAACGGCTTCATGCCGGGGATCAAATGAATGAAGGGGATAATCATGCATAAGTACATTGAAGTGTTGCAAAAAGAAGTAGCACCCGCCCAAGGGTGTACCGAGCCCATCGCTGTGGCGTATGGCGTATCCATCGCCGCCGAGCAGCTGGAAGGGCCGGCCGAAAGCATTCAGCTGTATCTCAGCGGTAACATCGTCAAAAACGCCTTGGGGGTGGGCATTCCGGGCACAGGCCGTACCGGCATCGACATCGCGGCTCTTTTGGGCGCCGTTATCCGCCGGTCGGACAAAAAGCTGGAGATCCTCAATGGAATGACAGAAGAGCAGCTTCAGCAGGCCGAAGCGCTGCTGGAGAAGAAGATCCTGAAGGTCTCCCTGAAAGAGGATACCACAGAGCGTCTGTACATCGAAGCGGTGGTGCAGGGCGGCGGACATACCGGCCGGTGCATCATCGTCAAATCCCACACCAATGTGGTGCTCATCGAGAAAGACGGCGTAGCTTCCCTGAAAAAAGAAGTGGCCGCCAGCGAAGAAGCAGACGACCATGTGGAGATGTCGGTAAAAGAGATCTACGAATTTGCCACAACCATCCCCTTTGAAGAAATTTCCTTCCTGCTGGAAGGGGCCAAGATGAACCGTGCTGTTTCCCAGGAAGGCCTGCGGGGCGATTATGGCCTGCGGGTGGGCAAAGCCTTCAGCGGCGCACTGGGCGGTCTGATGCAGCCCACCCTGGGCGGCGATATTGTGGCCGCTGCGGCTGCGGCCTCTGACGCCCGTATGGACGGCTGCCCCATGCCGGTGATGACCACCGGTGGCAGCGGCAACCAGGGCATTTCCTGCACAGTGGCCGCCACCGCTTTGGCGGAGAAGCTGGGCAAGAGCGATGAAGAGCTGGCCCGGGCCTTGGCTCTCAGCGATTTGATCACCGTTCATATCAAGAGCTATATCGGCCGTCTGTCCCCCTTGTGCGGCAGCGGTATCGCTGGCGGCACCGGCTCCTGCTGTGCCATGATCTACCTCATGGGCGGCAAGCTGCCCCAGATCGAAAGAGGTATCCAGTCTATGCTGGCCAACCACATGGGCATGATCTGTGACGGCGCCAAGACCACCTGCGCTCTCAAGATCGCCACCGGCATCCAGTCGGCCGTGCTCTGCGCCACCCTGGCCATGCAGGACATCTCCCCCACCGAAAAAGAGGGCATTGTGTGCAAGGATGTGGAAGAAACCATCCGGGGCGTGGGCCTGCTTTCCAACGAAGGCGTGCCTCAGCTGGACCCCACCATCCTCCAGGTGATGTTGAACAAATAAGAAATTGGTCTTTTGGGCCTCTGCTTTTGGCGGAGGCCCTTTTCTTTCTCAAATAGGGGCTGGCGGAATCTATAAGAAGAGAGTATACTGGGGAGTGAAATAAGAGCAAGAGAAAGCCGCTGTCCGTTTTATGGGACAGAAAGCCTGCTATACTGAAAACAGTAAAAGAAACTGTTTTTTGCAGAAAAAGGAGGGCTTTCTCAATGGAATACACCATGGAATATAAAAACGGTCACATCGAAGTCTATGATTTCAGCGGACGGTTTCTCTTTTCCGCGGACAATATGAAGGAGGCCCGCTGGGATCTGCGGGAGATGGGCGTGGCCTGCTGAAAGGAGAGGTACCCGTGCTGGAAGGAATCTTGCTGGCTGTCATCGCCCTGCTGGCGCTGCTCCTTTGGCTGCGGGCCGGAAAAAGAAATACGCAAAGCCCTGAAGGGCCGGAGCAGGAACAGGAGCGGGAAGAAGGCCCGCTACTGGATGTTCTGGCGCTGCGGGGCTTTTCTTATATCCCAGGCGGGGAACATCTGGCGCTGTGGGAGGGGGAGGAGCTGATCCTCAAAAGGGAGCCGGACAATCCCTTTGATCCCAAAGCGGTGGCCGTTTTGCGGGAGAATGGACAGAGGATCGGCTATCTTCCCAGGGAATACAATGCCATTCCGGCAGCTTTGCTGGAAGAAGGTATTTTGCTCACCGGGCGGCTGCGGTTGGGAAATTACGGCAAAAAGGAGGTGGAGATCCGTTGGCCCAGGAGTTGAAAGAAGAGCGGGTATTGGTGCCCATCCAGGTGGGAGCGGAGGAAAGCCGCTGGCCGGTGCCGTCGCCTGGAGAGTGGCAAGAAATTTTGCAGAAAGCTCCCTGGTCTCCTGGGGAGATTCTCCGGTGGATCGCGTTGACAGAGGGGGAAGCACAGGCCCAAGAACAGTGGCGCCAGATGCTGCGCACCTATTCCTCCCAGCTAAAAGAGGAGCGGGCCGCCCGGGAGCTGACGCTGGATGTGGCGGAAGGGCTTTTCCCAGAAGAGGAAGAGCCGGTGGCCCGGGCCTTGCTGCAAGATCTGCCTCTGGCCCGGCAGGTAATGGCCTCTTGTGCACCGGCAGAATTTTGCCTGCTTTTGCTGAAAGGCTGTGTATCTGCCGGAAGGGACGAGACCAGGATGCTGCTGGAAAGTTACCGCCAAAGCCCGCTGGCAGAACAAAGGGAAAGTTGGCAGAGTCTGATGGAAAAACTGGCCGCCTGGGCCTTTGAGGAGGGCAAAGGGGGAAGAGTGCTGGAAGAGCTGCTGGCCCTTTTGCCCCAGGAGAGACGGCAGGCTCTGGGGGCGCTGGTACAGAAACAGAAAAAGACCCCGGTGGAGCGGCGCTATCCCGTCCCACCCCATACCAGTCGGGTGGGAGAAGAGCTGATGCGCATGGTGATCCAGCGGCAGATGGACGGTCTGGGGGCGAGGCGGTCCCGGCGCTTTGGCGGCTTGTTTCTGGACCTGGTGCTGCTGCGGCCGCCTCGGCCAGCGGAGGGAGAAACTTTGCCCCTTTTGAATGAAGAAGGGACCGATCTGGGAAGGCTCCCTTTGGACCGGCTGCCGGAGCACCAGCGCCGGATGGTGGATTGTATGCAAAAGCAGGGGGAAAAATTGTTTGCTCTGCTGGATGGGGAGACCTCTCTGCCTTCGGCAGGGCTTTGGTGTGCCGCACTCTATTGGAAAAGGAAAGGGGATGGAGAAAATGGATAAAGAACAGAGAACCATAACGGTGCAGGAGATCGGGGAGATCATCCGCCGGGATTTTTCCCGGAAATACCGCCGCTTTGCCTCCTTTCCTGGGTCGGGGCAGCGTGACGCTGCACCCATGCTGCGCTTCCGCGCTGTGCAAGAAAGCCAGGGAAGGCTGTGTTCACGAAAGTATGGCCGCCCCGGTACGGGGCGGACCTTTTGGGAGGCAAAAAGGCCCTGGGCTATGCAGGGCTGGACAGACCACCCCGCATCCAGTGGAAGGAGGAGGAAGTATGGCCAAGCGTTCCGGACAAAAACTCAAGCTGCTCTATCTGATGAAAATCCTGCTGGAGCAAACCGATGAGGATCACGGGCTCACCATCGCCCAGTTGGCCCAGAAGCTGGAAGAATGGGGCGTCAGTTCTGAGCGGAAGAGCCTTTATGACGATCTGGAAACCCTGCAGGTTTATGGCCTGGATGTGATCTCCCCCCAGGGGCGGGGAAGCTATGGGGTAGGCTCCCGCCTGTTTGAGACGGCCGAGCTGAAATTGCTGGTGGATGCCGTCCAGTCCTCCCGATTTATCACCGCCAAAAAATCCCGGGAGCTGATCGGCAAGGTGGAAAGCCTGGCCAGCGTATATCAGGCCCAGACCCTCCAGCGTCAGGTCTATGTGGCAAACCGGATCAAAACCATGAATGAAAGCATTTATTATAACATTGATGCCTTGCATCAGGCCATCGCCCAGGGCAAACAGATCAGTTTTCGCTATTTCCAGTGGGCGGTGGGAGAGGCAGGAGAGGATACAGTGGCCCGCCGGTTCCGCCGGGAGGGGGAGCGGTACCAGGTCAGCCCCTGGGCCCTCACCTGGGACGATGAAAATTACTACCTGGTGGCCTATGACACGCCGGAGCAGAAGATCAAGCATTTCCGGGTGGACAAAATGGAGGGTATCCGACTGGAACAAGAAAAGCGGGACGGTGCAGAGCAGTTCCAGAAGTTCGATATGGCGGTTTATTCCCGCCAGGTGTTCGGGATGTATGGCGGGGAGGAAGCGCAGGTGCGGCTTCGGTTTGCCAATCACCTGGCCGGGGTGGTGGTGGACCGGTTCGGCAAGGATGTACCCATACGGCGGGACGGGGAAGATCATTTCACCGTGTGGCTTTCGGTGGCCGTCAGTCCCCAGTTTTTTTCCTGGGTGCTGGGCTTTGGGGAAGAAGCCCAGATCCTGGAGCCACAGTGGGTGTGTCAGCGGCTGAAAGACCATCTGGAAAAGACCTTGGCGCTCTATGAATAAAAAAGGCCTGTGCAGAGCGAGTTTGCTCTGCACAGGCCTTTTCAATGGGAAGTATTTAATCAAAAGTGGCTTCGGATGTGTTGACAGAATGCTGGCAGCGGTTGTCGATGTCCACTCCATTGCTGGAGAAAGTACTGCCGTCAAAATTCAAAGTCAGATCGGTGGGCACATTCTCCAGAAGCACGGCGGTGCCGCAGTTGAGGAAAGTATTGTCGTTGAACATGGAGTGGGAGGCGGAATTGCCGGTGCTGTTGAAGTGGAAGCCCACTTCGCAGTTTTCCACCCGACTTTCGATCAAGTTGACCCAGGCATAACCATAGCCCAGCATACCGGTTTTCCAGCCGGAGAAGTTGCAACGGGTGGCCCGGGCCCGCACGCCAGCGGAAAGGCCTACCGAGGTGCCGTCGCCTACAAAGTCGATGTCATAAAAATAGGAAATACTCCGGTCCTCACCCACAAGCTGCACAGTGTCGGTGAATGTGGTGCGGCCTTGTCCTTCGGTGCAGCCATAGAAATTGAAGGGCCGGGAGTCGATGACCAGCTCCCCTTCGTAGGTGACGGGAGGCAGATAGATGTTGACGACATCGGAGATGTCTGTTTCTTGGGCGATCTGATCCAGCAGGGCCTGGAGATCGGAAATGGTATCCATCTTGGTGTCCTGGTACCGATAGTTATAGGTGGGGATCTCCTGAATGATAAGATCCTGGGACAGACGGATCTGATCCCCGTTTTTCATTTTGATGTTCCACACCATTTGGGTATCGCCGCTTTCCACAGTAAAGTCGATGAGGGTAATCAAAGCGGCATCGGGGGAATAATCCGGCATGGGCACCGGTTCACTGCACACAGTGGGGGAATCGGTGTCGGTGAGAGGATGGACCTCCATGGATACATTGTCCACCAGTTCCATAAATTCTTCGTTGGCATCGCTGCCGGTATCCTGGTCATTGATGTAAAAACGCATGGGGAAGCGGTATTGTTCATCGGCAGCGGCCCGCTGGGTCACAGAGGGCAGCGGCTGGTTCCGGGTGTCGGGATAGCCCAGGGTGAGCTGATAGTTTTTTCCATTGGCGGAATAGAACACTTCTCCCTGCCCTTCATAGGTCTCAGGCCGGGATGCGGTGTAATAACCAATGAAGCCGGCCCCAATCAACAAAACCGCCACGATCACCGGCAGAACCCGTTTCAGACGGAAGCGGGGAACGCGGGAGGGACGGCGGGGAGAAAGGTCGCTGGCACAGTGGGGGCAAAAGGAAGCGCCCTCCGGCAGGGATGCGCCGCAATGGGGACAGGTTTTTTCCAAGGGAATGACCTCCTTCTGGCAAAGAAACAGGTACTATGCAGTGGGCATATTGTATCTTTTTTGCCATTGTTATAAAGTAAGGATAGAAAAAGTATACCGATTTTCAAGAAAAAAGTAAAGGGAGGGTGCAACATGGAGAAAAAGGACACCAATGATCTGCGCCAGGAATTGATGGAAGCGGGAGATATCGATTCCTACCTTCGGGAAAACAAGGAAAATTTTGCTACCGCCCCCATCGCCGGGCTGCTGATGCAGATTTATGAGCAAAAGAACATTTCCAAAGCGGCCCTGGCCCGGGGAGCGGGGATGAGTGAAGTCTATCTCCACCAGGTGTTCGCCGGAAGGCGCAATCCTTCCCGGGACCGGCTTTTGTGCCTGTGCATCGGCCTTTCCGCCACGGTGGAGGAAACCCAGAAATTGCTGCAATATGTGGGCTATGCCCAGCTCTATCCCCGCATCAGACGGGATGCCATTGTGCTCTATGGCCTGATGCATGGCCAGGTGCTCACAGAGATCAACGACAAGCTTTTTGAAGAAAACGAGAAAACCCTTTTTTGATGGGATTGTCCCTAGAAAAATCGGGCATTAGACAATTCCAGGGACTGATTGACAGGATTTTCGATGTCCTGTCCATTCCCCCGGAAAACCGAACCGCTCAGGTTGAGGGGCACTTCCATGGGCTCCTGCTCCAGCAAAAGGCCGGTGCTGTTTTGCAGAAACTGGGTCTGATAAAAGGACAGAATGCGCCGCTTGGGAGGCGAGCCGGTAAGATGAATGGCCACATGGTTTTGAGTAAAAACGCAATCGGAAGTGTACAAAGTGCCTGTCCCTTCCCCCAATAGGCCGGTGTCAAAACCGGAGAAGGTGCATCGGTTCAGGTGAAGATGCCCGCGGGAGGAAAGGCCGGTGCCGTTTCCGGAAGAGCGGAAGATCAGATCGCGGAGATAGCAGTCCGGTCCTTCTTCCCACAAAAGCTGGATACCGCCTTGAAAGACGGTTTCGCCTTCCTGGGAGCCATAGAGGCAGGCCGGGTGGGAGAGCTTCAGCGTGCCGGTATAGGTAACGGGGGGAAGATGCAGCTGGATGACTTCCTCAGGAGCACTTTCTTTTTGTGCCTGGGTCACCACCGATTGCAGCTGTTCCATGGTTTCCATGGGATAGTCCTGCCAATGATAGGAACGGGTGGGAAGTATTTCAACTGCCAGATCCTGCGATATGCGGATGGTGTCGCCGCTGTCCATTTCCAGGTTCCACAGCAGTTTTCCCCGCCCGGCCTGCCCTTTGAAGCGCACATTGCACACCAGGGCGGAGCCAGGGACGATATCCGCAGCATTGTAGGACTCTTCACTGGAGAGGGAATTTCCCTCCTCCTGAAGAAGCTCCACCGAAAAACTTTTCAGTTTGTGGAGAAAGAAGCCAGATGAGTTTTCACCGGTTTCCGGGTGATGGACAAAGAGCGGGACCTGGGCGGTGCCTTCATAGCCGGGCATGGTATAAAAGGTCTGTTCTGCCGTGGGCTGATCCGGGGTGTCTATGGTGCCCAGGGCCAGGTGAAAAGCACCGTCTGCTCCGGAGTAGGACACCTCCCCTTGGCCTTCATAGGTGCGGGGACGGGACCGGGCGGAAAAAATCCGGGGCAGAGCCACGGAAAGACCGGTGCAGAGGAAAAGGGCAAAGAGAGAGGCCAGAGCCAACACCCGGCGGCGCCAGTGTTTGCGGCGGCCCAGGGGCGGCATGGACAGAGACTGGGGCAAAAGAATTTTTTGGGCACAATGGGGGCAGAAAGAAGCTTTGTCGGGAAGGGGAGCGCCGCAGTGGGGACAGGTTTTGGAAGAGCGGGAACTCATAGGGCATCCGCCAGCCGGAGAACATTTTTGTACCGGCGCTGGGGATTTACATGCGTGCATTTTTCCACCACCCGGCCCAGATGACCTTCCGCCAGCTTTTTGGAAGGATGCTCCCCGGTGCGCATCACATTGATGAGAATGCCCACAGAATAGATATCGGCCAGAGGTCCTGACTGGGACAGGCCGTATTGTTCCGGCGCGGCAAAACCGGTGGTGCCCAGAATATGGGTGTCGTTGTCAGCCTGAGGCTTGTGGAGCCGGGCGGCGTCAAAATCGATGAGCACCGCCGTATCACCCCGCAGGATGATGTTTTCCGGCTTCACATCCCGGTGGACAGCCCCCAGAGAGTGGAGGGCCCACAGGGCCTGGCACACCTGGGCGACGATCTTTTTGGTCTCTTCCGGAGAAAACAGGGATTCCTCCAGAAGAAAGCCCAGCGTGTCTCCTTGAATGTATTCCTCCAGCACCAGGTTTTTTTCATTCCCTTCTGCCACCTCGTAGACGGTGGGCAGATGGGGGCAGGTATAGTGGAGCAGTTTGCGATACACTTCGCAGTTGCCGAAAAAATCCCGCAGCACAAAAAGCTGTCCACTTTTCTTGTGGCGGATCAGATCCACATGCCCCCGGGGGCTTTCCTTCATCCGCCGCACCAGATCGTATTCCTGCTGAAGTGCTTGTGAAAACCAGGTGTAAATGATGATTCCCTCCCTGCATCCCTCTGTTTTCGAGGGGTTGTGCATCTATTTTTAGTTTAGACGATTTCTGTTCAAAAGTAAAGGAGTGTGGAAATGAAAGGAAAAACTACGGGGGAGCTATTGGAAGAACTGATGGAGCCGGGCAGTTTCAGCTCCTATCTCAGCCGGAATCGGGAGCAGATGCTCCATCCCAATGTGGGACGGGAGCTGGACAAGCTCTGCCGGGGCCAGAAGCTTTCCAAAGCGGCGGTGGCCCGGCGCAGCGGCGTCAGCGAGGTGTATCTTCATCAGGTGCTTGCCGGCAAGCGCAGTCCATCCCGGGATCGGCTTTTGTGTCTGTGCATCGGCCTTTCGGCCGGGGTAGAGGAGATCCAGAAATTGCTGCGCCAGGCGGGATTTGCCCAGCTGGACCCACGGATCACCCGGGATGCGCTCATTCTTTATGGCTTGTCCCGGGGACAGAGTTTGCCCCAGATCAACGGCGCCTTGCTGGTGCAAGGGGAAAAGGCCTTATAATATTCTGAAAGGCTCTGTCACAACAAATGGTTGATTTTTGACGAGAAATAGCGTATAATA
>QUDE01000051.1 GCA_003477405.1 Ruminococcaceae bacterium AM07-15 | reverse complement strand
ATCCCGACTATAAGTGGCTCGCCGCTGCCGCCGCCCTCACCATTCCTTTATGCCTATATCTTTCCTGCCATCCTGGCAATAATATTCGCCGCATTTGCCCTTGCTGCAATACATATCACCACCCCTGAGCCTCTCTGCACCATACACATTGACGGGGCAGCAATTACTATCACTAATTGCCCTGATCCTGCAGTTATATTAGAGAAAGTAGCAATAGGCCCCTGGCGAGGGTTAAGTTACCACAATAATTTGAAATAATCATGGGAGAGCCCACTCCAACTCCAGCTGCCACCTACTCCGCTGCTGACCCCACTTCATCACCCAAGCTGGCCGACCTCACTGCCATCAAGTACGCACCGGTCACCTCATCAATAGCCACACCCGAAGAGATCAAGGCCATAACCCAGCTGTGGGTTAACAACCTTGGCCTCCCCGCCGACACCGTAGGTATCGCAGCCATTGATTTGGCTCGTGCTTACGCTGACGTCGGGGCTTCCAAGTCTGCCACCCTGCTTGGTGCCTGTCCCACGAAGCCAGATGTCCGCCGCGCTGCTCTTGCCGCGCAGATCTTCGTGGCCAATGTCACTCCCC
>QUDE01000050.1 GCA_003477405.1 Ruminococcaceae bacterium AM07-15 | reverse complement strand
TTTCCCAAAGTTAAAGATATGGATACAGGTTAATCAATTTTGCCGATAAAGCGGTAGTAAATCTCAATCTCCTGATCTCGCATCCCATCCGCACCTTTGGTGGCCTCGTGAATCACAATCTTCTCAATCAGGGTATTGAGAAGCTCAGCGGTCAGTTCTGTGGGATTGGCGTACTGCTTGATGAGAGCGACCCACTTTTCGGCATCCAGGGCAGTCTGCTGCTCTCCGGACAGCTCCGCTTGCAAGCGGTTGATCTTTTCCTCCAGCTCCAGCTGCTCTGTCTGGTACTTTTTAGTCAGCAGATTGAAGTTATACTCAGTGATGCGTCCGGCAGACCAGTCCTCGTACATTCGGACGAATTTTCCATCCACTTCTGCCTTGCGCTTTTCTGCCCGTTTCAGCTCGGATTCCTGACGCTTGGCAGCGGTCATACGTTCCCGGTCACCATTTTTCAAAATCTGCTGCAAGAGTTTTTCTTCGCTCAGCTGCGCCCGATGGGACCAATACTGGATTCTGGACAGTACATAGACATAGAGCGTGTCATAGCGGATATAATGTGCCGAGCATTGTGTTCCCATCTGTCCGTACTGGCTGCAAGTGAAATGGCTGTACGGCGTTTTGTTCTG
>QUDE01000005.1 GCA_003477405.1 Ruminococcaceae bacterium AM07-15 | reverse complement strand
CGCTTTATCGGCAAAATTGATTAACCTGTATCCATATCTTTAACTTTGGGAAATCGAGGAAGAATTGCTGCTGATGCAGCTGCAGGACGAAGGGGATGTGTTTGAAACCGTCTGTGGCTTTTTCCAAAGCTATCTGACCATGGGGGATGAGGAGGAAGCCCTTTCCTATCTTTCCCCGCGGTTCCACGGCATCGGCATCAGGGAATCGGAGGTGGCCATCGGCCGGGAAGAGTTTCGCCAGATGTTCCGCCAGGAGCAGCAGATCTTACTGGAACCGGTTTATTTCCGTTTGGAAGGCTGGGAGCAGAACACTGTCGCCCCGGGATTCCATGTGTGCTTTGCCCATATGGAAATGTGGACCATATCTCCCCAGGGGGAGGAAGCCACTTACCGGGTGCGCATGAGCGTGACCCTTCACCGGGAAGGAGAGGGGAACACCAGCCGGTATGTGATCGATGGGGTGCATCTGTCGGAGGCCAGCCGCAGACAGGAGGAGGGAGAGATCTTCCCCTTCCGTTTGGCGGAAGAAGGGGCGCAGTTCAGCCGCCAGGTGGGGCAGGAGCTGCAGCGGATCGTCTCCCAGGTGATGCCCGGCGGCATCGTGGGCTCCTATGCCGAAGAGGGGTTCCCTTTTTATGTGGCCAACCAGAAGATGCTGCGGATGATGGGATATGACAGTTTCCCTCAGCTGATGGAAGAAACCGGCGGGCTGATGCTGTCGGTGGTTCATCCGGAGGACCGGGAGTTTGTGGTCAATGCGGTGAACAACAGCTTCCGCACCGGGGAACAATACGAGATCCAGTACCGCTTGTGCCGGAAAGATGGCAGCTGCATCTGGGTCCATGACATTGGCCGGAAGACGGTGGACGGAGAAGGCCGGGGGGCCATCATCAGCGTCGTCATCGATATCTCCCAGCAGGTGAACACCAAAAACCATTTGGAAAAAGAACTGGCTTTGGATTTCCTCACCGGGGTACGGAACCGGAAAGGGGGAGAAGAACAGATCAGCCGGATGCTGCAGGAAAAGCCGGATTATCTGTTTGTGATGATCGATCTGGACAATTTCAAGCAGGTCAATGACAGCTATGGCCACGATCAAGGGGATCGGGCCCTGCAATATGCAGCTGGGGAGATGGAGGCGCTTTTCCCTGAGCCCGATGTGGTCTGCCGTCTGGGCGGGGATGAATTCATTATTTTTGTGGGTGCATCTTCCCAGGTGGAAGAGACACGGGAAAAGCTGCAAAAGCTGCTCTGCCGCTATGTGCGCAAAATGGAAGAGTGCTGGCCTTTGGCCCATTCCACCATTTCGGCCGGCGGGGTTTACGGGGACCAGCCCATGACTTTTGCCCAGCTTTACAAAAGGGCCGACCAGGTGCTCTACCAGGTGAAGCAGAAGGGCAAGGGCCGTATTCAGCTGTCGCCCGCTTAAACATTCCGGGACTTCTGTGCAGTTTGATGGCGAAAACCGGGCAATGTGCACAAAGCTTTCAGGAAGTTATACGGAAATATGATATAACATCGGTTCCCGCTGTTGCGGCGGGCCGGGAAAAAGTGTTAAAATACTTCCAGGATCTTTCCCGATCCGGCCCAGGAGGTTTTCCCCAGGGCCGGATTTTTCATGGAGCGGGGGAGCGCCCCCACAGAGAGGAGTTTTAGCGTGAAAAAGCAGCAAAAGGACATTTTGGTCATTGGTTTTGCCCTCTTCGCCATGTTTTTCGGAGCGGGGAACATGATCTTTCCTCCCAAGCTGGGCCTCCAGACCGGCTCCCAATGGGCCGTGGGCTTTTTGAGTTTTACCTTTGCCGATGCCGGATTGGCCCTTCTCACCATCCTGGCCATGATCCGGGGCACCGGCTCTTTGGAGGGCATCACCCGCCGTGTGGGCTCCTGGGCCTCCACCTTGCTGGGGGTCAGCGTCTTTCTGTGCCTGGGGCCCTTGATGGCCATCCCCCGCACCGCCGCCAGCACCTTTGAGCTGGGCGTGGCCCCGCTGCTGAACACCGAGGCCCGGGTGCCCTTTGCCCTGGTGTTTTTCGCTCTGGTGTTCCTGCTTACCGTCCGGCCTTCCAAGGTCATTGATATCATCGGCAAATTCCTCACCCCTGCTTTGTACATAGCCCTTCTGGTGATGATCGTCCGGGGCATTACAAACCCAGTGGGATCGGTGGTGGACACCGGCGCTTCGGCAGTCTTTGCCGAGGGCCTGAAAGCCGGATATCAGACCATGGATATGTTTGGAGCCATCATCTTTACGGTGCTCATCACGGCCACGCTGAAAGAGCGGCATTATGAAGGAAAAAATGCCCTGCGGGTCACGGTGTTTTCCGGCATTGTGGCCGCTGTGGGCCTGACCATCGTCTATGGCGGCCTGGCCTATCTGGGAGCCACCGGTTCGGGGGTCTATGAGCAAAGCATCGGCCAGACCGCGCTGCTCATCCGCATCATGGAAACCACCATGGGCCACGGCGGCCTGATTCTGCTGGCCATTGTGGTGGCTCTGGCCTGCCTTACTACTGCCATCGGCCTCACTTCGGCGGCGGCCAGCTATTTCTCCGGTTTGACCCGAAACAAGGTGAGTTACACCGCTTTTGTCACCATCATCTGTGTGTTCAGCGCCGTGGTGTCCAATTTCGGCATCGACACCATTGTCAGCTTCTCCAGCCCCATCCTGACGGTGGTTTATCCCGCTGTGCTCACCCTGGTGGTCCTCAGCTTTTTTGACAAGAAGATCGGAAACGACTGGGTCTTCCAGTTTGCCACCGCCGGGGCCTTTGTCATCAGCCTTCTGGAGGTGCTGTCCGGGTACATCCCCTCGCTGGATTTTGTCATGAAGCTGCCGTTGTCCTCTCTGGGCTTCGGCTGGGTGCTGCCTGCGGCCATTTGCGGATTGTTGGGCGCTCTGCTGGGCAAAAACCGAGGGGTGAAACGCCAGGAAGCGGCCGGGGAATAGGAGCTCAAAGAAAATGGATTGTTATGTGAAAGTGGAAGAGGAAGGCCGCCGGAGACTCCGGCGGTCTGAGGGGAAGGGTGAACCTTCCCCTTTTCTGCTGCTTATGGATCGGGAAGAGTGGAAACAAAAACGAGGGGACTACCTGAAAGGGGAGGAACCCCTAGGCGGCCGGGGCCCCAGCCGCTGCTGCAAAGTCGAGTGGGTAGGTGACTGCCTGACCGGGGTGCTGCGGGTGCCGGAGATGGAGAAGGCCGGTGCTTTCCGTCTGGGGATGGGGTTCTGTCTCCTGCCGGACAGGCTGGTGCTCATTGAAGAAGAAGGGGATGTGAAAGGCTGGGTGGAAGGCCGTCTGCCTGCGCTGCGCCAGCTGCAAAGCCCGGAACATCTGCTGCGGGAATTGTTCCAGGCCCTTCAGGATGCCCGGCAAAATCGTGTGATGGGGCTGCTCACCGTGGTCACCACTTTGTTTCTCCCCCTCACGCTGCTCACCGGCTGGTATGGGATGAATTTTGCCCGAATGCCCGAGCTTCAGTGGCGTTATGGTTATCTGGCCCTGATTGTGGTGGCCGGAGCCCTTGTGGCGCTGGAAGTGGCTTTTTTCAAAAAGAAAAAGTTTTTTTGACTTTACTCCCCCTTTTCCGGTATAATCGAAGTATTGATGGGAAAAGGGGGACCTTTTTTTGATGAAATGGATGCGCCGGGGCACAGCCCTGGTTTTGGCTTTTTTGCTTTCGGTGGCGGTGCTGGCCGCCGGAGGCGGAGAGAGTCTTGTGACGCTGTCGGTACTGCGGAAAGAGTATCTGGACACCGTTTCGGAAAATGCCCGGCAGAAGGCTGCCAGCCTGGAGCAAGAGGCCAATGCCTATCTGGAAGAAAAGACCCGGGAGACCGAAGATGCCTTGCTCTCCCAGGCGGCAGGGCCGCTGCTGGATGCGGTTCTGGCCCAGGTGGGCGAAAAAGGCCGGATCGTGGAGCTGAATAAGGGAGATACCGTGACAGGGCCCTTGGGGGCCGGGTTCGTCATGCGGGAAGGCACGGCGGAAGTCACCGGAACTGAAGTGGTCAATGTCACCGCGGGAGGCACCCGGCCTGGAGGCTGGGAGATCGCCCGGAACATCTATTATATGATCCCGCAGAATGATCAGAGCGGTATCCGCATCACATCGGATACCGCCCGGGTGCAGCTGCTGGATGGGGCCACAACCTCCCAGGATGCAGTGGATGGCTACCAGGTTCAGTACCTGGCTTACGCCCAGGCCCTCAGCGTGATGGGACTGTTCAAGGGCACCGATGTGGGCTTTGAACTGGATCGGGAGCCCACCCGGCTGGAATGCCTGATTATGCTCATCCGGCTGCTGGGTGAGGAGCAGGCCGCCCTTTCCTATGAAGGAAGCCATCCCTTTACTGACATCACCGGATGGCAGGATGCCAACCGGTATGTGGCCTATGCAGTGCATATGGGCTATACCAACGGGGTATCGGCCACCGAGTTTGCCCCCAATCAGCCCTGCAATGCGGCTACTATGTATACCTATGTGCTCCGGGCGCTGGGTTACAGCGACAAGCTGGGGGATTTTGTGTGGAACAGCACCGATCGGGTGATGATGGTGCAGACCGGCATTCTGACCCAAAGCGAGATGGAGACCATCCAGCGGGGGATTTTCCGCCGGGATCAGGCCGCCTTTGTGCTGTGGCGCAGCCTGTCCGCCGCTTTGAAAAACTCCGATGTGACTTTGGTAAGCAAACTCATTGCCACCGGCGCCGTCACCCAGGCCCAGTATGACCAGGCCCGGCAGAATGTGCCCTCGTAGAAAATTGGATAAAAGAAGATAAAATCCCCCAGCGCCGACGGCGCTGGGGGATTTTTGTCATTCGTCATAAGAAATCTGGGGTATACGGGTCTGCTTCTGGGCCTTACAGCACCAGGCGCAGACGAAACCATCCTTCCGTCAGGTCAAACTGGCACACGGCTCCATTTTTGCGGCAGAAGGCAGAAATAGACTGCACGCCCAGGCCGTGTCCCTCTTTCTGAGCGATCGGCAGGCCCCGGTTGTCGAAGAAAACCTCGCCTGCGCAGGGATTGGAAATTTCCAGCATAATACCAGGGGCCCCCACCATTTTGCAATGGATCTCCCGCCGGTCCAGGGGCAGATTCCGGTTGGCCTGGATGGCATTTTCCAAAGCATTGGCCACAACAATGGCCAGCTCCCCTTCGTTCACCGGCAGTACATCGGGAAGGGAGATCCTGGCCTCCACCCGGATGTCCTGGCTCCGGGCCTGATCAAAATAGGAGGAAAACACTGCATCCAGCACCGGCGGGCGGCACCAGCGGATGGCCTTTCCTTCGTCCAGCCGCTTCTGAGCGGTATCCAGAAAGTTCAGAGCAGCTTCCTTGTCCCCACGGCTGACCAGTTCGGCCACCGTCTGGAGCCGGTGGCGCAGATCATGGCGTTCGGTGCGGATGGCGTTTTCAGCGGCCCGCACCGCCTCCATGCGGCTTTGCAGGGCCGACACCTGCAGGACAGATAGCTGCACCTCATGGCGGGCGTCATTTTCCTTCTGCACTCCTTCAAAAAAGAGATACATCAAATAATAAGAGCAGCCGCATACAATCAGCAAGCTGGCAATAGGGAACCAGGCCGACAAGGAATTTGCAATGTTCAGCCGGTTGACGCCATACAGCGTGGCGGCAAACGAAACGATGGGGATGATGCACAAAACCCCCCAGCTGTGGTTGATTTGATGGAGCATGCTTCGGTAGGTGGCACTGAAACGCCGGAGGAGGAAAAACAGCGCAAGAAAGGAGACCACCCGCATGGCCAGGGTAAAATAGTCATTGTCCCATAAGAGCAGATTGGCCAGAAGGGAGATGGCCGTTCCGGCACTGCCCACAAACAGACCAGTGGCCAGACTGAAAACCGCGCGGAAATCCCGGTGGCTGGAGCACCAGATGGTGACCAGAATGTAGGGAAGCGTCACGGTGAAGGCCCCCACCCTATAATACATTTCCCAGAAATAGAAAAAGAGCAGCCCCACCAGATTGGAACCCACAATGACGGAGACGATGGCGATCCATCGGGTGCGCCAGCGGGATACCGGCTTGCGGAAATCGATGAGCAGCATCACATAGCTGCCCAGAAACGCCTGGGTGACGCCGATGAGCAAAGTGTGATAAACATCCAGCTTCAAAATCTTTTCCCCCTTTGGTTCTTGCCTCGGCCAGCCGCTCAAGAATGGGTTTTTCCAGGAGATAGGGCGGAAAATGGCCGTAAATTCTGCGCAGAAACGGACGGATTCGGAACAACTGCTTTCCAATTTTACAGCCATTTGTCAAAATAAAGATAACATGGAGGCGGTGAGCCGTCAAGCGGCGGCTTGGAGGACAGCCGGGGGTGCACTGCGGCGTAGGCCCGGCTGGTTCTGCTGCTCCGAAAAGGGAATTTGTGGTTTCAAAGGGGGAGACGCAACAATGGATAGGTTCCGAAAGGCGATCCGGAACAAGCACTGGGCAACGCTGCAAGTTCCCGGCTATATCCGCCGGGAGTTTTTAACGGAAACGGTGCGGAAAAATGACTTTTCCCTGCGGATCATCTGCGCCATTATTTTTCCCATTGAACTTTATAACATCGCCCGGGTCCTGCTCTGGTCCCAGTCCGGACTGGGAACCCGGAACAACCGCATTTATTTTTCCATGTACTGTCTGTTGATTCTCATCGGCGCAGTTTGGCTGGCTTTGCGGCGGCCCATGCGGCAGGCTTCGGTGGAGGGACAGTGGATTTTCCAATATGCAGTGACCTGCCTTCTTTTGCTGTGGCATATCGGGCTCAATGCCTATGATCTGTACCGGGATTCCGGCGCAGGGACAGCGGTGCTCACCACGGCGCTTTTGGGACTGGCCCTGCTGATCCAGGCGCCGCCCCGGTATAGCGCTGCGCTATATGGAATAGGCTATCTGCTGTTTCTGGCCGCCATGGTCCCGCTGCTGCCGGCTGGCGATCAGCTCAATCTCACTATCACCTTTTCGGTGTCATTGGCGGTGTCCCTGGCCCATGCCCACCACACCGCGGTGATGCTGAAGCAGCAAAAGCAGATCGTGGAGATCAATGCCAAGCTGCAGGAATTGGTGCAGCAGGACCCGCTGACCGGGCTGCTGAACAAAACCACGGTGGAATGCCGGGTGGAGCAGCTGCTTTCCGGCCCGGAGCGTCCAGGGGGAGAGGGAGGCGTGACCCTGTTTCTCATGGACCTGGACCGATTCAAAGAGATCAACGACCATTACGGCCATCCCTGCGGCGACCATGTGCTGGTGGAGATGGCGGATGCGCTGCGCAGCACCTTTGCCGATGGAGCCGGGGTGGGGCGGATCGGCGGGGATGAATTTGCCGTCCTTTATGACCGCCCTCTTACAGAAAGCCAGGTGATGGCCCTGAGCGAAAATCTGTCCCGGCAGCTGAAAGCCATCCGGTGGCAGGGCCGGCCTTTGGACATACGGTGCAGCGTAGGGGCCTGTGTTTGCCCCAAGGGCCGATGCCATTATCAGCAACTTTATGAAGAAACCGACCGGATGCTCTATCGGGCCAAGGAAACCGGCCGGGACCGATGCTGCCTGGGGCAGCTGGAATGTGCAAAAAACAGCCGATGACCCAAGGAGGAGGCAAAACATGAGACGATCCAAACGAATTGCAAGCTTGCTGCTGGCGGTGTGCATGGTGTGGGGCCTGCTGCCCCAGCTGCGCCTGCCCGCCCGGGCCGCAGAAGAACATGGCAGCCACACCGGTTGGACGCAGCTAAACAGGACAATCAGCAATAACAGTTTTTTCCAAAACGGAAACTACTACCTGACCTGCGATGTCACCACCAACGGAAGCATCACCATCGGTTACAATGTCACCCTCTGCCTCAACGGCTATACGCTGGATATGGGCACAAATACCCTCACCGTGAGCAGCGGCGCCACGCTGACCATCTGCGACTGCCAAAGCGGCGGCACCATCACAGGAACAGAATCGTACAGCGGCCTCAATGTGATTTCTGTCGAGGGCGGTACGCTGAACCTGGAAAGCGGTACCATCAGCGGCACGGCATCGCGCAGCGGCAGCCTGATTTCCGTCACGGACGGCGGCGCGCTGAATGTCACCGGCGGCACCATCTCTCTGGATCACACGGGCAAAGCGGGAGTTCAGGCGGTGGCGCTGTCGAACAGCACCGGCAAATTCACCGGCGGTGAGGTGAGCCTGACCACCGCAGTGGATAATGCCCGTGCCACCACCGTGTATCAGGAGGGCGGCACCGTGACGGTGGGCGGCAGCGCGAAGATTGTGTTTGAATGGACAACAACAAAAGAGAAACCCAACAGTGCGCCCGGTTCCGGTGCGCTTTGTGTCACCGACAGCGGTCAGGCAACCATAAACACCGGCTGCACCATCACTGCGTTGCGTGAGGATGGCAAAATGGCGGGCGCAGTGTCCATCGGTAAGATGATAACCAGTACTAAGTTTGAACACGGTACCGCCACCATCAAGGGCGGCGACATAACGGGCGCACTGGTGGTATATGGTGAGGCCGATATCTCCGGCGGCAGCTTTGATGTTATTCAGAACTGGGGAACGCTCACCATGACCGGCGGCACTGTGAAGAACGAGAACAAGAACGAGAACGGTATCAATTACGGTATCTGGACGAATGTCAAGAATGGCGAGACCGATCTGCGCAATGTCAGCATCACCGCCCCTATTGGCGTAGATGTTTATCAAGGTCAGCTCACCATCAGGGAGGGTGTCAAGATAACTGCCACCGAATACGGCGTGGATGGCCTCAATAGCAACGCTACCCTTGTGGACGACCCCGTCATCGAGGGCGGCACGGCGGATCTGCATATTTGCAGTATGAAAGTTTCCTTACCCTACTCCTCGGTGGATGCCACACAATACACCGGCGGCGAGCTGACCGTACAGGAGCAGGAATTCCCCGACGCCCATGAGGGCGGATATATCGGCTGTGCCATCGAGGTTCCTCAGGACAAGCAAAGCCTGTTCCAACTGACCAATAGCGATGAGAACCAGAACTTCGTCTATCAATATGACGAGGCAAACGAGGCGCTCCGCCTCTATAACCAGAACTCCCACCCCATCTGCGGCGCAGAGTGCAGCCACGAAGATGCATCCCACGAGGGCGCTCCATGGCAGAAATGGGCTACTCCCGGCGGCGGGACATTGGACAGCGGCAGCTACTATCTGACCGGCCCTGTGACACTTAGCAAGCCCATTGCCATCACAGGGGATGTCAATTTTTGCCTCAATGGGAATACGATCCAATGTAGTGGCAGCAGCCCGTTTCAGGTGACGGAGGGCGGCAGCCTTACCATCTGCGACTGCAAAGATACAGGCCAGCTCACCGGCGGCATTACGGCTACCGGCGGCACAGTCGGCATTTACGGCGGCAACATCTCCGGTGGAGACTATGCGGCGAACCTGAGCGGCAGCGCCACCCTCACCCTCTCGGGCAGCCCGGCCCTCTCCGGCAATGTGGCGGACATTTATCTCCAAGACAGTGCCAAAATCGATCCGGACGGCTTGGAGACAGCTGCTCCCATCTCCGTTGGCATGGAACCTCCCGGCGTTTTCACCGCCGTTGGCAAAGCTGGTTATATCGACAACTTTACCTCAGCCAACAAAGACTACGATGTAATAGCAACAGCCGATGGTGAGCTGATGCTCTCCAAAGGTTTTATCGTGCAGTTCGATGTAAACGGCGGAGACGGCACTGTCCCAGAACAGACCGTTCCAAATGGCGGTCACGCCCAAATGCCCAACCCGGCCCCCACCAGAACCGGCTACACCCTGGAAGGGTGGTACACGGATAAGACTTTCGCAACAAAATGGGATTTTGAAACTGATGAGGTCAAGGGGAATCTCACCCTCTATGCCCATTGGACGGCCAACCAGTACACCGTGACATTTGATAAAAATGCGGATGATGCTGAAGGGAAAATGGATAACCAGACCTTCACCTATGACCAGTCCCAAAACCTCACCCAAAACGCCTTCACCCGTCCCGGCTATACCTTTGCCGGGTGGAATACAGCGTCTGACGGCAGCGGTACTCCATATGCCGACCAGGCAGAGGTGGAGAATCTGTCGGCAACAGATGGCAGAAGCATTACCCTCTATGCCCGGTGGAAGCTGGATACTCCCACCGTCACCCTGGAGGCCAGCCAGACCGGGGCCACCTATGGGGAAACCATCACTCTCACCGCCCAGGCAGACCATGCGGCCGGCGGCCTGCAATATAAGTATGCCTGGTATAAAGGGGAGACATTGCTCAACGGCGAAACCGGAAAAACTCTCACCCTGTCCGATGTGGCAGACAGCGGCAGCTATTCTGTGCAGGTCACCATCACAGGGGATGGAGATCAGAAGGTCACGCAGACCAGCGGAACAAAGAACATCACCATTGCTCCTCGCAAGGCAGAGCTGGAGTGGCATTACACCGGCCCCTTCTCCTATACCGGAAATCCATGCACCGTCACCGCAGTGGTGAAAAACCGGGTGGGGGGGGATACCTTCACCCTGACATACAGTGGAAATCAAGGGACCGCTGTGGGAAGCTATCGGGCAGAAGTCACCGGCCTGGGCAACCCCAACTACACCCTGAAGGGCGTGACCAACACCCAGCTGGACTGGGAGATTGTAAAGGGCCAGGGTGAGGCCAGCGTCACCATGGAAGGCTGGACTTATGGGGATACGGCCAAGGAGCCCACTCCTGTTTCCAGCACCCATGGCACCGGGGGTGTGACCTATCACTACTCCGGGAGAAACGGCACGGACTATGACAGCGATGCCCTGCCCACCGATGCAGGGGACTACACCGTCACCGCCACCTTTGCCGCAAACGACAATTACAACGCCATCACCGTTCAGGATGCCTTCACCATCGCCCCTCGCCCGGTGGAGCTGAGGTGGAGCGGTGAGACTTCGGTGGTGTACGATGGACAGGAGCATACCGTCACCGCAGAGGTGGAAAACCCGGTGGGAGAGGATGTCTTCCATCTGGAATACAGTGAGAACCAAAAGACCAACGCCGGAAGCTATCAGGCAGAAGTCACCGGCCTGGGCAATCCCAACTACACCCTGGAGGGCGGAACAAAGACCACCTTTGCCTGGGAGATCACAAAGGCCCCGGGCGAGGCCAGCGTCACCATGGAAGACTGGACTTATGGAGAAGAGGCCAATGAGCCCTCTCCCACCTCCGGCACCAATGGCACTGGGAGTGTGACCTATCGCTACACCGGGAGAAGCGGCACGGACTATGACAGCGATGCCCTGCCCACTCAGGTAGGGGAGTATACCGTCACTGCCACCTTTGCCCCAGTAGAAAACTATGAAGCGGCAGTGGCAACGGCGGAATTTTCCATCGGCAAAAAAGAAATTTACGCCACTTGGCAGGGATTGGATCAGGTGTATGATGATGACACCCAGGTGAAAATCGTGCTGGACGGCGTGGTTTCCGGGGATCAGGTCAGCGCTCAGGTGGATGGCGCCGTTCCTCAGAATGCCGGAGAGCATCCGTTGACTGCCATTCTCACAGGGGCGGATGCACCCAACTATATTCTGAAAAACAACAAAGCCACCCTGACCATCCAGAAAAAGCCGGTGCTCTTCACCGTGACGGACAATGCAGTGCAGGCCGACGGCAATGAAAAGAAGGCAACGGTCACTCCTGATGAAAGCACATTCTCCGGTTATACCGTGGAATACCGGCAGGAAGGGCAGAAGGTACCCTCTCCCAGCCAAGTGGGAACCTATGAAGTGTGGGTCACTATCACCGATCCCAACTATCGCCACACCAACGGCAGCAATACCATGCAGGTGGGCGACCTTACCATCACCCAGGCCCCGCCCACACTGTACACCGTAACATTTGACGGAAATGAAGCGGAGGGCTCCATGACCTCCTTGGAAGCCGCCGCTGACAGCACTTTGATCCTGCCGGCCTGCGCTTTCAGCAAAGCAGACTATCAGTTTATCGGCTGGACATATGATGGCCAGACCTATCAGCCTGGCGACCGCTTCATTATGCCCAATGAGGATGTGACCCTTAAAGCTCAGTGGGAGAAAGTGTTCCGGGTGGAGGGCAAGGTCACTGAGGAAACTGAGGGAACAGATCCCCAGGCCGTCACCGGCGCCGTGGTCAGTCTGTGGCTGGGGGCCAACAAGCTGAATGAGACCACCACAGACTCCGACGGGGGCTATCGTTTTGACAAACTGACGCCCGGCATTTATAATCTGGTGGTCAGCAAGGATCAGCGCACCGTCACCAAAAAGGTGGAGATCAAAGATCAAAACGCTGTCTGCAACGCCATCCTGCCCAAGGGGGCCACCAACTCCATTGTGGAAGTGGTCCCCGGCAGCCCGGATATCGTGGTAGGCCAGCTGGACACTATGTTTGAAAAAACCGATGAAAAGGTGTATACCCAGAAGGATGCCCAAACGGTGAAAACAGGCGGCAAGGTGGAATTTACCTTCACCGCCGCAGAAAAGCGGCAGAATGAAGTAACAGGTGACCTTGACAAGATCCAGACCATTTCTGGCGGCAGCAATCTTGCCCTGGTGATGGATTACACGCTGGAGAAAACCGTGACCAATGCAGGTGACACAGCTGAAAATCCCGTCCAAATCACAGAGGCCAATGTGCTGCTGGAAGTGCGGCTGCCCCTGCCCGGCGAATTGCAGGGCAAGCAGAGTTACACCGTCTACCGGGTGCATGAGGAGAAGGCCGAGGCACTGACCACATCCCCCAATGCTTTGGGCGAATATTTTGAGGTGAGTTCGGACAAAACCGTGCTCATCCTTCATGTGAAGTGCTTCTCCACCTATGCCATCGGTTATACCGAACATTCCGGCAATCCTGGCGGCGGAGGAGGGGGAACTCCCACCTATCCCCCGGTTATGGAGCAGCCGGAACACGGCACCGTGACCATCAGCCCCGATGCGCCCCACAAGGGAGATAATGTGACCATCACTCCCCAGCCGGAGGACGGCTATCAGGTGGATGAGGTCATCGTCACCGACCAGAACGGCAAGGAAGTGGAAGTCACACCCAAGGAGGACGGCTCCTACACCTTCACCCAGCCCGATGGAAAGGTGACCATCACAGTGACTTTCAAGAAAAAGAGCGCCGTGTCCCATTGTCCCCGGGACGAAAGCTGTCCCATGGCCCCCTTCACCGATGCAGACCGGACAGCCTGGTACCATGACGGCGTTCACTACTGCGTGGAACATGGCCTGATGGTGGGCACCAGCGCAGATACCTTTGAGCCGAACACCACAACCACCCGGGGCATGATCGCCACCATTCTGTGGCGGCTGGAAGGCAGTCCCATGGTGGATACGGCCATGAACTACACCGATGTGCCTTCGGGAAGCTGGTACGAAGAGGCCATCCGCTGGGCCGACAGCACCGGCGTGGTGCTGGGCTATGGGGACGGCACCTTCGGGCCGGATGATCCCATTACCCGGGAGCAGATGGCGGCCATGCTGTGGCGCTATGCCGGAAAGCCCCAGGCGGAAAGCAGTCTTGCAGACTTTACCGATGGGAGCGAGACCAGCCAGTGGGCAGAATCTGCCATGGTGTGGGCCGTGGAACAGGGCTTGATCGAAGGAATGGGCAATGCCCAGCTGAATCCCCAGGGTCAGGCCACCCGTGCCCAGGCCGCAACCATTCTGATGCGGTTTGCAGAAAAGTTCGGGAAATAACGCCCCAGAAATGGGAAAAGCCCTGCGCCGGCTGGCGCAGGGCTTTTCATGTGTCGAAAAAGTAGCAAAAGCCACTTTTTCGAATCTTTGCAAGGGTCTGCGTGCAGCCGATTGCCCGCATTTTCCGGCCAATCGGCCACACTGGCCCCTTGAGAAGTGCAAAAAGCCACGCACAGGTCGCGGCTTTTTGCGGATTGATCGTAGAAGGAACTCTGGTTCTATTGCCGGGCGCGGCAGCGCAGTATGAGTGCAGCGTCACGCTGCCGATGCGGTAGAGCGGGTGATATTGCGCACCCAGGTGCGGGAGCGGAAACGGAGCAGGCCCCAGATCATCTTGACGGCATCCTCCACCAGGCAGGGCAGGAGCACCAGGATGATGGGCAGATGGAACACCAGAGCCAGCAGGGCAGTGGCCGGGAGACACCAGACCCACAGCGGGCCGATGTCGATATACATGGCCGCCCGGGTATCGCCGCCACCCCGAAGCACGCCCACCACGCAGGTGGTGTTGAACTGCATGGGAATGGCCCGCAGAGCATAGAAGGCGATGATGGCCGCGGCGATATCCTTGGTGCGTTCCGGAATATTGAAGAAGGGAGTCACCACCTGGGAGGCGATCAGCAGCAGGGCACAGGCGGCAAAACCGCTGCACAGTGCCACCGCCAGAAGGGTCTTGCCCATGGAATAGACCCCTTCGGTTTTCCCGGCCCCCAGCTCCCGGCCGATGAGCACAGCGGCAGCTCCGGCCACGCCGAAGGCAAAGACATTGGCGATATTCTCCACATTCCGGGAGATGGTGACGGCGGCCAGCACATCGGTGCCCATCCGCCCATAAATGGCGGGGAGCAGGGAGGTACCCAGGCCCCACAGGGTCTCGTTGACCACCACCGGAGTGGCATAATGGACAAAATCCCGGGTGAGTGTTTTGCCTGGCCGTATGGCGCAGGAAAGATCCAGACGGAAATGACGGCAGCGGGCACAATAGATCAAAGTGAAAAGCAGTTCCACGCACCGGGCGGTGACAGTGGCGATGGCAGCGCCCTCCATGCCCAGTTTGGGTGCGCCGAATTTGCCGAAAATAAGCACATAGTTCAAAAAGGTATTGATGACCATGGCGGAAGAGTAGATGTAAAGTCCCAGTTTGGCATTGCCCATGCTCCGTTGGGCCCCCACATAGACCTGGGTGAAGATGTTAATGGGGTAGGCCCAGGCCACAATGCGCATATACCGGATGCCCAATTCCGCCGCCACCGGGTCATTGGTGAAGATGCCCACCAGCACCTGGGGGAAGAAGAAGGCAAACAGGGAAAAGGCAGTGACCAGAGTGAAGGCGGCAAAGAAGGAGATGCCCATCACACGGCTCACCGTTTTGTGGTCACCCTTGCCGTAATATTGGCTGATGAGCACGCTGGCCCCGCTTTGAAAGCCAAAGACCATGAGCATGATGACAAAAAAGGAGGAATTGACCACCGAGGCTCCGGCGATCTCATTTTGTCCCACCGCTCCCAGCATCATGGTGTCGGCCAGGGCCAGGGAATAGTTGATCAGGTTCTGCAAGGCAATGGGCAGAGCCAGATGCAATAACTCCCGGTAAAACTGCCGGGGTTGACGGAAAACATGCAGCATACATCACTCTCTCTTTCTCTTCTCTTTCGGATTCTCACACCTCCTTATTCTACCATAGTTCTCTCCCCTTGGCTAGGCGCTGAAAGCATCGGGGGAGAGGCCGTTGGCCTGGGGGAAAAACAGGGGTTGTCAGGCCGGATATAAGTTAAGAAAGTTGTAAGAACTTTTTGATATCGGCCTCCATCTAAAGGATACAGTCCCGGAAAAAGGGCTGAAATAAGGCACAAGAAATTGAAACAGATGGAGGTATAAAGGGATGAGCGAACATAAATTGCCTGTACAGGAACCGATTCCTTCCCCGGAAGGGACGGAAATCAAGAAAGCGCAAGAGGAACAGGCCGTAAACGAAAAGGCCCCGGAGAAACAGGCCGTGGCAAAAGAGCCGGAAAAAAAGGAACAGAAAGGCCTGCTTTCCAAAAAGAAACCCCAAAAGCCCCAGGAGGAAAAAGGCCCCCGGCGGAATAAATTCGCCGGAAAAGAGAAAAAGCGCCTGCCCCGCTGGATTCCCCGGGTGGTGATCCTGGCGGTGGTGGCGGCCGGCGTGGGCGGGCTTGCCGTTCTCTTTCCCCGGCTTTTGCACAAGGAAAAGAATGAGGAAATTGCCACCGGCATGGTTTCCCGGGGGTCCCTGGTGCAGAGCGTTTCGGGCTATGGCACCGTGCGCCCCTTGAAAGAGGCCAAATATGGCGACAAGGCCCGGGGCAAAGTCACCGAGGTCTTTGTCCAGCCGGGGGACAAGGTTCAGCCGGGGGATGTGCTCTTTACTGTGGATCACTCAGAACTGATGGATGAACTGAAAAGCGCCCAGGAAGAAGTGGCAGCTGCCCAGGGACGGGTGAAGGAAGCCCAGCAGGCCCTCTCCTCCCTCACCACCGCCGCTCCCTTCCAGGGAAAGCTGGTGGGCGCTCCCACCTTGCGGGCCGGACAGCAGGTTTCCCAGGGCATGAGCCTGGGCAAGCTCATTGACGACCGCACCCTGACCCTGGCCGCCTATTACAGCTATGCTTATGAAAACCAGATCACTTCGGGTATGCGGGCCTTAGTCTCCCTCCCCGACAGCATGACCCAGGTGGAAGGTACGGTGCAATCGGTGGATCACATCCGCAAGGTGCAGGATGGGGCGGTGCTCTTCCGGGCCAATATCACCATCCAGAACCCGGGCACTCTGGCCGCCGGCACCGTGGCCGCCGCCAGCATCCCCACGGCCCAGGGGGAGATCATGCCCGCCGAAACCGGCACGCTGCAAAATGCCCGGGAAGAAGAGATCACCCTTCAGGGGGAGGGCAAGGTGACCGCCTCATCCCTGATGGACTATGGCGAATATGCCGCCGGGCAGGCCCTGGTGCGGCTGGAAAACCCTTCGCTGCACACCGCCATTGAAAACGCCCAGAAAGCCTATGACCTGGCGGCCAAGAAGGCCGCCCAGCTGGAAGCCGACCTGGGAAGCCGGGAAGTGCGCACCGAGATCGGCGGCATGGTGTCCTCGGTGTCGGTGCAGGTGGGGGACAACCTCACCGCCGCGGGCACACCTCTGGTGGCCGTGTCCGACACTTCCTCCTTCCTGGTGGAAGCCAGCATCGACGAGCTGGATATCTCCAAGGTCTCCCTGGGGATGCCGGCAACAGTGACCACCGGCGAGGGCACCCAGAGCGAAAACACCCTCAGCGGCACATTGATCGAAGTGGCCATGGAAGCCAAGGTGGGAGAAGGCAGCACAGCCGCTACCTTCCCGGCCAAGATCGCTTTGGAGAACGACGGCAAACTGCTGCCCAATATGAGCGTCAGCTATAAGATCGACACCACTTTGGTGGAAGACGCTTTGCTCATCCCCTCCCAGGGCGTGATCTATCAGAACGGCGGCGTGTGTGCCTTTGTGCGGGAGGAGCCGGGGAAGGAGTATCCCAACCGGGCCCAGGATGTGCCCAAGGATACCGTGCCCAAGGGATTTGTTCCGGTGACCATTGAGATCGGCATTGCCGACGACAAAAACACCCAGGTGCTGGATGGCCTTTCCGAAGGGGAA
The DNA here is from genome assembly GCA_003477405.1 of Ruminococcaceae bacterium AM07-15. GTDB lineage: Bacteria > Bacillota > Clostridia > Oscillospirales > Butyricicoccaceae > Pseudobutyricicoccus. The sequence continues at coordinate 184,659 of QUDE01000005.1, read as the reverse complement.
GAGATCTATATGACCTCTCAGCCCCAGGAGGAAGAAGAGGAGATGGAGGGCATGGCCTTTGGCGTGGCCGCTCCCTTCGCCTGGGGGAGGTGACAGGATGCTCATTCGGTTGGAAAATATCCGCAAAGTCTATAACGAAGGCAAGGAAAGTGAAGTGCGGGCCTTGTGGGATGTGAATCTTTCCATTGACCACGGGGAGTTCACCGCCATCCTGGGCCAGTCCGGTTCGGGAAAATCCACCTTGATGAACATTTTAGGCTGTCTGGACACCCCCACCTATGGGGAATATTGGCTGGATGGGGAGAATGTGTCCCTCATCCCGCCCCGGCGGCTTTCGGCCATCCGGAATAAAAACATCGGCTTTATCTTCCAGGGCTTCAACCTGATCCCCGCCCTCACCGCCCTGGAAAATGTGGAGCTGCCCCTGATTTACCGGGGGATGAAGGCGGGGGAGCGGCGGCAGCTGGCCCTCAGCGCCCTGGAGGAAGTGGGGCTGGGGAAACGGGTGCATCACCGGCCGGTGGAGCTTTCCGGCGGCCAGCAGCAGCGGGTGGCCATCGCCCGGGCCATGGCCGCCCAGCCACCCATCATCATGGCCGACGAGCCAACAGGCAACCTGGACACCAAGGCCGGGGCCGAAGTGATGGGTAAGCTGTGCGCCCTCAATGACGAGGGGGCCACCATTCTGCTCATCACCCACGATATGCACCTGGCCTATCTGGCCAAACGGGTGGTGCGCATCATGGACGGCCAGGTGGTGGAGGATTCCATCACCCCTCAGGACAAGCGGGAGCCCCTATTGCGGGAGGTGGGACGAGCATGAAATTTTTCCAGGCCTTTTCCATGGCCCTCAAATCCATACTGCAAAACAAAATGCGTTCCTTTCTCACCATGCTGGGCATCATCATCGGCGTGGGATCGGTGACCGCTCTGGTGTCGGTGATGCAGGGCACCCAGCGCCAGGTCATTGAGGAATACAAAAAGATGGGGGCCAACACCATCAGCGTCAGCTTTTATGAGGGACGGGACATTTCCCGCGATCTGCGGGAGTTTTGCCAATCGGTACCCAAACTGATTGTTGGAGTGACCCCCAACACCAGCCAGAACCTGAAATGCCGGTATAAGAACAAAAACTGGAGCACCACCATCTATTTCGGCAACGAGGATTTCGGCCTGTGCCAGAACTACCAGCTGGAAAAGGGACGGGAGCTGTCTTACAGCGATCTGTACAACCGATTGCCGGTGTGTGTCATCGGCTCGGCGGTGCGCCAGCAGCTCTTCGGCCTGGAAGATCCCATCGGCAAACAGGTGCGGGTGGGAGGCGTCAGCTGCACGGTGGTGGGCCTTTACAAAGAACGGGCGGAGAGCAAACAGTGGAGCCAGGACGATGCGGTGCTGCTGCCTCAGACGATGCAGCGGACCATCACCGGCTCGGGAAACATCGAAAGCTACACCGTCAAAGCCAACAGTTCAGGGGCCACCAAGGCCGCCATCCCCTTGCTGGAAGGGTTTCTGAAAAAGCAGGCCAAGGCCGAATACAACTACAATGTCTATTCCAGCAACCAATGGGTGGAGCAGGACAACCAGATGAACGGCATGCTCACCTTGGTGGTGGGCGGCATTGCAGGCATTTCCCTGCTGGTAGGCGGCATCGGCATCATGAACATCATGTTGGTATCGGTGTCGGAACGCACCCGGGAAATCGGCATCCGCATGGCCATCGGCGCGCCCCGCCGGGCCATTGTGGCTCAATTCCTCATCGAAGCGGCCACCATCAGCGCCTGCGGCGGTGTTCTGGGGCTGCTGGTGGGCAGTCTGGGTTCGGCTCTGTTGTCCGCCGCCATCTTCAAACGCATCGACCTGCCCACTCTGCCGGTGGCCCTGGGAGCTTTCCTGTTTTCGGTGCTGCTGGGGATGTTCTTCGGCTTTTATCCGGCGGGCAAGGCCTCCAAAATGCAGCCGGTGGATGCGCTGCGCAGCCAATAACCAAAATTTCGGGGCGGCTCCAAATCCGCGCGGGAGCCGGTTTGTCCCCTTTGTTTGTCGCCGGGGCGCACGGCGGGAGAAATTCCTTATGAAGAAACGATACACCCGATTCCTGGCAGGGCTTCTGGCCCTTTGCCTCCTCTGGCCGGGGGCGCTGCCTTCCCGGTCCCGGGCTTTTTCCGATATCTCCCAGGTTTCCCAGAGCCTGGCCGCCGAAAGCCTGCGGTCTTTGGGAATTCTGGCGGACAGCCCCACTTTTCAGCCGGGAAGCAGCCTGACCCGGGCCCAGTTCTGCAAAATGGCGGTGCTGGCGGCGGGATTTGAAGGGGAAGCGGCCTACCAGGGCTACACCATTTACCCCGATGTGCCCGCCGGCAGCTGGTATGCTCCCTATGTATACGGGGCGGTGAAAAAATACAAGATCATCCAGGGCTATCCCGATGGACGGTTTGGTCCCGAGGAACCCATTACCTATGGTCAGGCGGTGACCATTCTGCTGCGGCTTCTGGGGTATTCCGGGGAAGACCTGGGGGCCTTCTGGCCCCGGGATGCTCTGGCCAAAGGGGAACAGGTGGGGCTGTGCCGGGGGATTTCCGGCCTGAGCCCCAACGGCCCCATTCCCCGGGGCCAGGCGGCCATCCTGCTTTATAACCTTCTCACTTTGCCCACCAAAGAAGGGGGCAGCTTCCTGAGCCAAGGCTTTGCGCCGGGAGAAGGACAGATGCTCTATGCCAAGGACAAGGAAGGGAAGGAGAGTTTGTTTTCCCTGTCCGGGGAGGCCCAGCGCCTGCCTGCACCTTTGCCCGAAAATTTGCTGGGAACCATGGGCATACCGGTAGGGGACAAAAGCCAGTCTGGAAAGGTAAAGGGCTTTTTGCCTGCCGCCCTGTCCTTCCGGGAGGAAACGATAAAACAGGCGGGACTGAACAAGCTGGAGATCACATCCGGTTCCCTGCCTGTGGGCAAGGAAGTGAAGATCTTCTCCCTGGGCCAGATGGCCGAATACCAGCAGGGCTTTCTGGATCTGCGGGAAGGGGCCCGGGTACGGCTTTATTTTGACAGCCGGGGAGATTTGCAGCTGATCTATGAAATGACCCAGGAAACGGAGACCGACACCTTTGTCTATGGGGCCTCCGACCGGGCTTTGCCCCAGAATGCAAAGCTGCTGCTGGGCGGCCATGCCATGCCCTTTGACAAGCTGGAAAAATACGATGTACTCACCTATTCCCCGGAAGAGGGAGGATATCTGGTGAGCCGGGATCGGCGGCTGGTGCTGCTGGAAGAGGCCGGGCCCATTTATTCCGCACCGGAGCGCATCCGGGCGGGGGGCAAGGAATACACCGTGCCCCAGAGCGCCGCCGGGTTCTTTGAAAAGGTGCAGGTGGGGCAGCTGGTGCTGCTTTGCTTTGACACCCGGGGCCAGGTGGCCGGGGCCTTCCCCCAGGGAGCGGCGGCTCCCAATACCGTGGCCCTGCTTCAGAGCCTGAGCAAGGAGGGCAAAGTCACCCTTCGTCTGCCCAGCGGGGAAAAATGGGAAGGGGATGCCACCTTTGACGGCTATCCCCAGATCATCGCCAACCAGGAGATCGTCTCCTCTCTCTTTAAAGAAGAAGGGCGGCTGGTGCAGGTGACCCAGAACAGCCGGGGCCAGCTGGTGCTGCGGCACCTGGACTATAAGAATGCCCTGGCCGGGGAACTGCGCAAGAGCCAGAGAACCCTGGGCCAGCGGGAAATTGCCAAAAATGTAGCCCTCTATGAGCAGCCTGCTCCTGGGATGCCGTTGCGGCCCATCACCTGGGAGAGTTTGCCCGAGACCCTGGCCAAAAACCGGGTGATTCATGCCCGGGAGGATGCCGCGGGATGCATTGATCTGCTGGTGCTGGACAATGTGACCGGAGACGGTTTCCTCTATGGCCTTGTCAGCCAGTATAAGAGCGAAAAGGTCATCATTCCCGGCGAGGGTCCGGATTATGACGAGCAGGGTAAGCCCATCCCGGGTACCGGATCTTCCGATGTGACCCGTACAGTGTATACCCTCCGTCTGCGCACCAAGGACGGAACGAAGGAGATCACCTCCTTCTATCCCTGCGGGGATATGGGAACGACTGCGGCGCCTGGCGCTGTGGCCGTGGCCCTGACGCCGGCGGCAGAGGATGGAGAAGGACGGCTGACGGTGGCTTTCTCCACGCCGGGCAAGCGGCTGCAAAAGGCGGCCACGGTGAGCGAGGACAAGTTTGACAGCCGCCTGGGTGTGCGCATCGGGGATGTGTATGTGCCTATCAGCGAAAATGTGCAGATCTATGCACCCAAGCTGGACCGGTTCCTCACCCTCCAGGAAGCCCGTATGAACTTCAAACAGTTCGATCTGTATTGTGATACAGATCCCCTTCAGGGAGGCCGCGTGCGCATCATCATTGCAGAGTGATCGCGGCCAGGCTGAAGATTGTAACAATGTAACAAGAACACCCCGGCACATTTGCGCTGGGGTGTTCTTGTTTGAAATTTTTGCGATAGGATCATTAGGATTTAGATGGTTTTGTTTGAAGAAGGAAAAGAAAATAAAAGCGCAGTGGCATACTCGATGGGGTTGACAAGTGTGTATAATTATGCTATTCTTAGCATAAAGAAACAAAACCCCACAGGGAGGATACAATAAAATGAAACCGGAAATTCTTTTTCTCAAGCAGGAAGATGTGATCAAGGCCGGGCTGCTGGATATGAAGATGGTGCTGGCCGAAACCGAAAAAACCTTCAAAATGATCGGTCAGAATCAGATCATCAATCCCACCAAGGTCTTTATGGGTATGCCCAGCAATGAAAACTGGGATTCTTATTGTATGTCCATGCCCGCCTACATCGGTGGCGATGTGGACACCGCCGGATTCAAGTGGGCCGCCGAATCCAAGGCCAACGCCCAGTTGGAAGGGGTACCCTATGGCATCGATATCGTCATTCTGTCCGATCCCAAGACGGTGTTCCCCAAGGCCATTCTGGACGGCACCATCACCACCGCCATGCGTACTTCGGCTACCGCCGGTGTCATGGCCAAATACAACGCTCTGAAGGGCACCAAGGTGGCCTGCTTGGTGGGTGCCGGCGTCATTGGACGCACTATGATCATGGCTATGATGGAGGCTGTGCCCACATTGGAAGAGATCCACATGGTGGATCTGGTGAAGGAGAAAGCCGAAGGCCTGGCCAAGGAGTTTGAGGGCAAGATCAAGGTTGTTCCCTACACCGATGTGAAGGAAGCGGTGAAGGATGCCCAGTTGCTGGTCACCGAAACCACCTCCCGCAAGCCTTTCATCAAAAAGGAATGGCTGAAGCCCAATATGACCGTTATCCAGATGGAGGGCCAGAGCTGCGAAGAGGATATTCTGCTCACCGCAGACCGGGTGGTGCTGGACAACTGGAGCCAGATGTCCCATCTGGTGGGCATCCTGGTGCACGAGCTGTACGAGGCCGGTAAGCTGAAAAAAGAGGATATCGTGGAGCTGCCGGAAATGGTCAATGGCGTTCAGGTGCGCCAGAATGAGGATCAGTTTGTTTATTGCGGCAGCGCCGGTGTAGGCAGCGTGGACATTGCCATCGCCGCCAAGCTCTATGAGAACGCCAAGAAAATGGGCATCGGCCAGAAGTTGAATCTGTGGGATAACCCCCTGTGGGTCTGATTTGCATTTTCCATACAAAGAAAGAGAACCCCGAAAACCGAAAGGTTTTCGGGGTTCTCTTTTGCCAGACAGGGAGTGTGCAAATCGGGACACTAGGCCGTGTGGATGGAAAAGGAATGGAAAGAATGGACGGCCTTTTGCTCCAGGGCGTTCCGGGCTTTCAGGTGTTGGAATGCCTCATCGATCTGCCGGAGGAGGCAAGGCTCCACTTCCAGCCGGTGGTGGCCGGGACGGAGAACGGTCACCGGCAAGGCGGCCACCCGATGCACCGATGCGGCAAAGGCGTAAGGATCGGTGGTGGGATAGAAACAATCCAGCTTTCCCTCATAGGCCAGGTCGCCGGAATACAGAGTGCCGCGCTCCGGCTCCCAGAAACACAGATGGCCGGGGGAGTGCCCAGGAGTGTGGAGGCAGAATACCTGCCGGTTGCCCAGCTGGAAGCAATCCCCATCTTCCAAAAGCCCTCCGGCTCCGTTCTGATAGATCTGGTATGTATCTAGCTCAAAACCGGGAGGGAAGGGGGGAGCGCCGTGGGTCAGATTTTGCAGCACGGCCTCCCGGGACAGGGGGAATCTTTCCAGCCAAGGCCCTTCCCGCCGGTGAACCCACGGGGCCGGGAACCCGTTACAGCCGCCGATGTGATCCCAATGGGCATGGGTCAGGGCCACTGTGACAGGCAGGGAGGTGAGAGACCGGACGGCGGAAAACAGATCACACACCCCCAGCCCGGTGTCGATGAGCAGGGCTTGTTTTGTTCCGGCCAGCAGATAGGCGTGGGTTTCCTCCCAGTGCCGGGGTTCGCTCAAGGCCCAGGTGTCCTTGTCCAGCTGCTGTATGGTCAGCCAATCCATGGAATGTCCTCCTTTGTGATGGGATAACTCAAGTATACCATACCATCTTTTCTGAAAGCCGGTGGGATTTTTGCACAAAATTCACCTATCCTATATAGGAATGTGGTATACTGATAATAGGAAAAGAAGATCACAGCGAAGAAGGAGGTTTTTTCTATGAAAAAAGCCTGGCTGCAATGCATGATGCTGGCGGGGATGCTGCTTCTCAGCGCCTGCCAGAAGGAAGAAACACAGAAAGTGACCCCGGCCCTGGCCCAGGAGACCAAGGTCTCGGCCCAGGAATTTACCGCAGGCAAAACCGGCGACGGGGTATGGAAAGTGGAAAAGGACGGCGTTTCCTATCTGCTCTTTTATGGTGAAACCCGGGAATTCTCCGGAGTACAGGCCGATTATGACGAGAAAACCGGCACGCTGACGGTGAATTTCCATTCGGCCGATGGCGCCGGAGACCCGTTGCTCTATCGCCTGGAGGGCCAGCCGGATACGCTGATCCTCCTGGACAACGGCCAGCAGGTGGAGCTGCAGTCGTAGTATGTGTGGAAGCCTAGGTAGTCAGATTATATTTCCGCTCCGCGCTGGGCGAATTTGATTTACATAGGCTTTTCTGAGGCACAGAGGTTTGATAAGGGCCCCGCCTGGGGCGCGAGTCCCGTGGCGGGACGGCCATATTTTCTTTGCCTTTCTTCACACAACCTGCTGGGTGCGGTAGCACAATATGACAGCCCAGGCACTGGGCCGAAATAACACGCCGCCAAGAGCAAAAGAAAAAATCCCCCGGAGAATTTCTCCGGGGGATTTTTGCAGCAATCAGAATTAGAAACTTGGTTGGCTGCCGATCTGCGAAAAACAGATGCAGTAAGGCCGCTGGGGAAGCAATCGGTTTTCCGGCGCACAAAGCCGGGGAGAGTATGGGGGCGGCAGCCTGCCGCTAGTGGATATATTCAAACTCGAAGCCGCACACATTGACGGTGTCGTGCTCCTTGACGCCCTTTTCCTCCAGCTTTTCAAACAGCCCGGCTTTCCGCAAGGCCCGCTCGAAATACATCCGGGATTCGTAATCCGACAGGTTCACCGAAGCGAAGATCCGCTCGATGTGCCGCCCGGTGACATAGAAGGTGTCGTTCTCCCGGCGGATGATGATATCCTCTTCCGGATCGGCTTCCTTTTCCGGGATTACTTCGGCCTCGTAGACCTCGATGGGAGGCAGCTTTTCCAGCTCCTGCCACAGGGCATAGACCAGCTCCCGCACACCCATCTGGGCCGCCGCCGAAATCTCAAAATAAGCACAGCCCAACTCCTGGGCCTTTTCCCGCAGACGGCGGGCATTTTCCTCGTCGGGGGCAATGTCGGTCTTGTTGGCGGCGATGATCTGGGGACGGGAAGCCAGGGCCGGGCTGTATTCCTTCAGCTCCCGGTTGATGGTCTCCAGGTCTTCCACCGGGTCCCGGCCCTCCGAGCCGGACACATCCACCAGGTGGAGCAGCAGACGGCACCGCTCGATGTGGCGGAGGAAGTCATGACCCAGGCCGGCGCCTTCCGCCGCACCCTCGATGATACCCGGGATGTCGGCGGCCACAAAGGACTCTCCTTCACCCACATACACCACGCCCAGGTTGGGAGTGAGGGTGGTGAAGTGGTAATCGGCGATTTTGGGCCGGGCCTTAGAGATTACTGACAGCAGGGTGCTCTTGCCCACATTGGGAAAGCCGATCAGACCCACATCGGCGATGAGCTTCAGCTCCAGAGTGACCATCCGCTCTTCACCGGGCAGGCCGGGCTTGGCAAAGCGGGGAGCCTGACGGGTGGGGGTGGCAAAGTGGCAGTTGCCCCAGCCGCCCCGGCCGCCTTTGGCCGCCACAAAAGGCTCGTCCCCGGACATATCCTGAAGCAGCGCTCCGGTTTCTGCATCCCGGATCAGAGTGCCGCGAGGCACTTTGATGAGGATGTTTTCGCCATCCTTGCCGCTGCTGCGCTTGCCGGTGCCGTTGGCGCCGTTCTGGGCCACATATTTCCGCTTCATGCGGAAGTCCAGCAGGGTGGAAAGGTTGTCATCCACCTGAAAGACAACGCTGCCGCCCTTGCCGCCATCGCCTCCATCCGGCCCGCCGGCGGCGATGTATTTTTCCCGGTGAAAGGAGACGGCGCCATCGCCCCCTTTTCCCGCCTTGATAAAGATCCGTGCAACATCAACAAACATAATTGTAATCCTCTTCTCTGTGCTTCGCTTCATGCCTATGGTGGGGTGCGGCGGCTCGCCGCTCTGGCCTTATTATAACCAGAGGAAGCTATAAGAAAAACCCGGGCCATGCGGCCCGGGTCAAAAAACAAAACAGATGTGGGCCAAAATTTGTCTATCCAACCCTTCATCAATCCGCAAAAAGCCGCGACCTGTGCGTGGCTTTTTGCACTTCTCAAGGGACAAGTGTGCGCCGCAGGCGTGCATGCAGGCCCTTGCAAAAATACAAAAAAGCGGCATAAGCCGCTTTTTTGAGAGAGCTCGGGCCATGCGGCCCGGGTCTTGGGGTTCTTACTGTTCCACCTTGATGACCGAGACCTTTTTGCGGTCGCGGCCGAAACGCTCAAAGCTGACGCGGCCGTCAGCCATGGCGAACAGGGTATCGTCAGAGCCGATGCCCACATTCAGGCCAGGATGGATCTTGGTGCCCCGCTGGCGAACCAGGATGTTGCCAGCCAGCACATACTGACCGTCGGCGCGCTTGACGCCCAGGCGTTTGCTTTCGGAATCGCGGCCGTTCTTTGTGGAGCCGACACCTTTCTTATGAGCCATGAGTTACACCTCCGATTGGTTTAGGATGAAAAAAGGGAAGAACTTAAGCCTGGATGGCTTCGATGGTCACCTTGGTGTAGGGCTGACGATGGCCCTGGCGGCGACGATAGTTCTTCTTGGCCTTGAACTTGAAGACCATGATCTTCTTGCCTTTGCCGGTCTTGACGACCTTGCCGGAGACCTTGGCTCCCTCAACATAAGGAGCGCCAACGGTCATAGCCCCGTCCTTTTCCACTGCCAGAACATTGTCAAAGGACACGGTTTCGCCATCGGCGGCTTCCAGTTTCTCGATGTAGATGGTGTCGCCCTCTGCGACCTTGTACTGTTTCCCGCCGGCTACGATGATAGCGTACATGCGGTTTGCACCTCTCTTCTTTGTTAGAGTCTCGCTCTCGGGGCGGGGACAAGCCCACTTCTAGCCCGGTCGATGCGGCGAAGCTAGTATACCATCCCTTTTTCCCAAAGTCAAGACATTTTTCTTTCCTTTTCGGTCACCGGGCCTTTTTCGTAGTATTCTCCCGGGGAAAAGGCGGCGGGGTCTTTTAAAAACAGGCTCCACAGCCGGGCACAGTCTCCTTCTTTCTGAAAGGCGGGGATGTTTTTTCCCTGGGCGGGTTTGGTGATGACCGGCAAAGCACTCTGCTTCCGGGAAAGGGCCAGGGCCTGCCGCCCCTTTTCGCCCACGGCCAATACCTTTATATAGGAAGGGGGACTCTGGCACTCCTGCTTTGTCAGCCCCAGAAAGCCGCACAGAGCCATGCGCCGCAGCCGGGAAAGGGGATAGCGGCGGGTTTTGGTTTCTTCCAGCGCCCCGGTCAGGCTTTGGTTTTTCTGCAAAGCCCGGGCAAACCGGTGCTCCAGGCCTTCGGCCGCCCCGGGAAGGGAGGAAAGCTCCGGAAGGGACAGGCTCCAGAGCTTGCCCAGTATGGCTTTTTCACCCAGGGAGGGCAGGGCCAGCCGTCCGGCCTTTTGCTCCCGACGGAAAATTTCCCGGCACTCCGGGGGCAGGTAGGAAAGGGCTTCTTGGGTTTCGCCTGCGGCGATCTTCTGGCGCAGGAAAGAGGCCGAGGGGAAGCCCTCTTCCGGCTCCATGGCGTCGTGGCCCGCTCCTTTCCGGGGAATGGCCACCGGCTGGATGGGGGAAGAAAGCTGCAAAAGGGCCTTGCCGTATTCGGTGGCCAGAATCACATTGGGCAGGCGCAGAAGGGCGGCTTCTTCCTTGATTTTTTCATAGAGGGCCCGTTCCCGGGCGGCAGCATAGGAGATGCCGCTTTTCAGATGGAGCAGGGTATTTGCCGCCGTTTCGTGATCCAGAAGCAGCCGGGAAAGCTCCATGATCTTTTCTTCTCCCACCCCTTCGGTGCCGAAGGACAGGTGGGTGACGCAGCCCAGGGCGGCAAGGATGCCCACGGCCCCCCGGGCAAAACCCTCTGCCGAGGAAAGGGCGTAGGGGGCGGGGAGGGAGAGCACCAGGTCGGCCCCCTGGCTGAGGGCCATTTCGGCCCGGGCGTGAGGGGACAGAAGGGCCGGTTCCCCCCGCTGGACAAAATAGGAGGACAGGCACACCACAAGCAGGGTGTCCTCCCCCAGTTTTTGCCTTGTTTTTTCCAGATGATACCGGTGTCCCCGGTGAAAGGGATTGTATTCGGCCACGATGCCGCAGATGTTCATAGGGATTTTCTCCATTTTGATGGTTGTACTTTTAAAAAATATGGTGTAAAATAGATTCGGTCTCATTTTATAACAAAAATAAGAGATTTACAATCATAAGGAGTGCTAGAGAATGAAAGTACTGGTTATCAATGCGGGCAGCTCCTCGCTGAAGTATCAGCTGATGGATATGTCCAACGAACATGTTCTGGCCAAGGGCCTGTGCGAGCGCATCGGCGTGGACGGCCGGATCAGCCACAAGACCGCCGACGGCGTGAAGGTGGAGTATGATGTGTCCTTCCCCACCCATAAGGAAGCCTTTATGGAGCTGGTGAAGGTGATGAGCTCCGGCGAGGGCAAGGTCATCGACAGCATGAGCGAGATCTCCGCCATCGGCCACCGCGTGCTCCACGGCAGCGAGAAGTACAAGGTCTCCACCGTTGTCACCGATACCGTCATCGACGATATCATGTCCTTCAAGGATCTGGGCCCCCTCCACAATCCCCCTCAGGCCATCGCTATGAAGGCCTGCCAGGAAGTCTTCGGCAAGGACACCCCCATGGTGGCCGTGTTCGATACCTCCTTCCATCAGACCATGCCTCCCAAGGCTTATATGTTCGGCGTGCCCTATGAGTACTATGAGAAGTACTCCATCCGCCGCTATGGCTTCCACGGCACCAGCCATCGCTATATCGCTCATCGCCTGGGCGAGCTGAAGGGCTCCCTGGAAGGCAAGAAGGTCATCAACTGCCATCTGGGCAACGGCTCCTCTCTGGCCGCTATCCAGGACGGCAAGGTTGTGGATACCTCCATGGGCTTTACTCCTCTGGACGGCTTCCTGATGGGCACCCGCTGCGGCGGCATCGACCCCTCTGTGGTCACCTTCATCATGAAGAAGGAAGGCCTGAACCCCGATCAGATGAGCGACCTGATGAACAAGAAGTCCGGCTTCCTGGGCATCTCCGGCGTCTCCAGCGACTGCCGTGACCTGAACGAGGCCGCCCAGAACGGCAACGAGCGCGCTCAGCTGGCTCTGGATATGTTCGTTTATCAGATCAAGAAGTTCATCGGCGGCTATGCTGCTGCCATGGGCGGCGTGGATGCCATCGTCTTCACCGGCGGCATCGGCGAGAATGACGCTGAGATGCGTGAGAAGATCTGCTCCGATATGGAATACCTGGGCTTGAAGGTGGACCACGAGGCCTGCCAGAACGCTTCCCGCAAGGAGGCTGCTTTCCAGGCGGCCGATTCCAAGGTGGAAGCCTGGGTCCTGCCCACCAACGAAGAGCTGATGATCGCTCGCGACACTGTGGAGCTGACCTCTAAGTAAGCGGCGTGCCTTCGCAGTCAGCGGCGTGACGCCGCAGTCATATTGCCCGCAAGGGGGCGGTGTGTGAGAAAGCACCTGAGTGCTTGCGGGCACCCCTGAGCCTTGGTTGCAAAAGGTGCAATGCCCCGTTGGCCTTGATGTAAAGGCAATGGAAATCAAACAACAGAAAAATGCCGCCTTCATAGGCGGCATTTTTTGTGGCAGAGTGCCTCCGCTGTCAACCTGCGCTCCCATGCTTGGCAGACGATAGAGCATATGGCCGAGACAGCAAACCGGCCCCTTCCTGGGCGGTGTGCCGTCCAGGAAGCACCAAAGCTCAACGACGCACTCAGCCTGGGAGGACTTGCCCGCAGAGGCACTCTGCTTACATATGGCTGGGGGAGCGGTGCCAATCCCGGAAAAGCAGGCTGATGCACCACAGGGCGGAAAGCCCCACCAGGGTGTAGACAATGCGGGAACCCACGCTGCCGGCCCCGAAGAGGGCGGCCACCAGGTCGAACCCGAAAATGCCGATGCTGCCCCAGTTGAGCCCGCCGATGATGGCGATAGCCAGGGCGATCTTATCAAACATGGAATTTTCCTCCAATCGTGTTGTTGCCTGCCATGGCTGTTGCCACGGCTCTATGGGAAGTATGCCCCAAACTGGATTTGATATGCTGAAAAGGTTGCGTTATAATGTTTTTATCCGATACCCATACCCATTCCCGCTTTTCCTTTGACGGCAGCGATACCGCCGCAGCCATGGAAAAAAGCGCCAAGGACCACGGCCTTTTGGCTCTGGCCCTGACGGAACATTGTGATTTTTATCATTTTGGCCGCTGTCCCCACTATGCCCGGAAAGAAGAGGACTGCCAGCAGGAGATATTCCGGTTGAAGCAGGGAGAAAAGGATCTGCTGCTTTTGTACGGCGTGGAGCTGGGTCAGCCCCATCACAATCCGGAGGAAGCCCGGGCCTTGCTCCAGCGCCATCCCTATGACATGGTCATCGGCTCGGTGCACACTCTGGCCGATGGCCGGGATATTTATTATACCCCCTATCCGGACAAGGATGCCTGCCGTGAGGTGCTGGACATCTATTTTGAAGATTTGGAAAATTTGCTGAAATTCGGTGATTTTGACACCCTGGGCCACCTGGATTACCCTCTGCGAGTGATGGAAGGCCCCTGGGAAGAGCCCACTCTGATGGAATACAAAGAGCGGGTGGCCCCTATTTTGCAGAAGCTGGCCCAAATGGGCAAAGCCCTGGAGATCAACGCCAAAGGATGCCGGGAATGGTTTCATCGCCCCGGGCCGGAGGAGTGGATTCTCCGCCAGTTCCGGGAATACGGCGGCACCATGATCACCATGGGCTCCGATGCCCATTCGGTGGAGAATGTGGGAAATGGCATCCCCCAGGCCTGCGCTCTGGCCCAGAAAGCGGGCTTTGAGAAGGTGACGGTGTTCCAGAACCGGAAACCCCGGCAGTTTGATATTGTGTAAAAGAGCAAAGGAGAAATCTATGGCAGTCCGTGACGAGGTCTATGTGGCCGCCTGTTCTGATTATGAGGAAAAGCGGGTGGAAGAATGCATCCGCCGGATGTTTGAGGATCAGGGCGGAGCGGAAGTTTTTCTGAAAAAGGGGAAGAATGTGGTCATCAAGCCCAATCTGCTCATGGCCCGGGCCCCGGAAGCCGCCACCACCACCCATCCGGCGGTGGTCAAGGCGGTGTGCCGTGTGTTTCAGGAGCAGGGGGCCAGGGTGACCATCGCCGATTCCCCCGGCGGAGTCTACAACAAAACCGCTTTGGGCAAGGTCTATCGCTTCACCGGCATGGAGCGGGTGTCCCAGGAGACCGGCGCCTTTCTCAACTGGGATTTTTCCAGCCGGAAACGCCGGTTTCAAGGGGTGAAACAGCGGAATTTTGATATCATTGCCCCCATCGCTCAGGCCGATGTGGTCATCAGCATCGCCAAGATGAAAACCCATATGATGACCTATTTTTCCGGCGGCGTGAAGAATTTATACGGCGTCATCCCCGGGCTGACCAAGGCGGCCTATCACTCCCAGCACCCCGGGCGGCAGGATTTTGCCCGGCTGCTGGTGGATCTGTGCCGGTATGTGCAGCCGGCCTACACCATTCTGGACGGGGTGGAGGGCATGGACGGCAAAGGTCCCTCGGGAGGACGGGTGCGCCATGGAGGTGTGCTCTTTGGCTCCCAGAACCCCTTTGCCCTGGATCTGGCGGCTATGGAGTATTGCGGCCTTGTGCCCGAGCGTTCCCCGGTGCACCAGGAGGGGGGAAAGCTGGGGCTGGTGCCCTTTGAGAGCAGGCACCTCACTTTGCGGGGGGACAGCCTGGAACCGCTGCAGCCGCCCTTTGTGCCGGCCATCCAGCAAAGCGGCAGCCGGTTCTCCTGGGCGCCTCATTTCCTCCGGCCATGGCTGGAGCGGGCTGCGAACCCTTATCCACACATCACATCCCGGTGCGTGGGCTGCGGTGACTGCGCCCGGGCCTGCCCCCGCCAAGCGCTGCATGTGGCAAACGGCAAGGCCCATCTGGACAAGCGGAAATGCATCAAATGCTATTGCTGCCATGAAATGTGCCCCATCAAAGCCATTGATGTATAGCAGACAGGCGGCGGAGTGCCTCCGCTGTCATATTGCCCACGCTCAGCTGGGAGCGGAGGCACTCCGCTGGACGCAGAAGGAAAGAATGCACCGGCGGCACACCCAGGGGTATTGGGTGCAGAAAAGTAAAATACACCCCAAATGCACCCAGGTATAACGGGTGCCCGCATTCGCCAAGGGAAATTTTCCAGCGAGCTTGGGGCGGGCAGCATGGGAGCCCAGACACTGGGCGGAGGAAGAGATATGAAAGTACAGAGACAAAAGGCCTTGGCCAAGATCAATCTGACACTGGACATTGTGGGAAAGCGTGAGGATGGCTACCATGAGCTGGAAACCATCATGCACACCGTATCCCTTCACGACAAAGTGACCCTGCTGCCGGGAGAAGGCGGGGTGGGCCTTTGGTGCAACCTTCCCTATGTGCCCCGGGACAGCCGGAACATCGCCTATAAAGCCGCGCTGGCCTTTTTCCAGGAAACCGGCAAAAAAGGGGCGGTGCACATCAAATTGCAAAAGCGCATTCCGGTGGGGGCCGGTATGGCCGGGGGCAGCACCGATGCCGCCGCCGTGCTGCGTCTCTTAAACCGGGCCTATGGCTACCCCCTCACCAAGAAAAAGCTCCAGGAGCTGGCCCTCACTCTGGGGGCCGATGTGCCCTTCTGCCTGGAGACCGGTTGCCGTCTGGCCAGGGGCATCGGGGAAAAACTCACTCCCGCCCCTCATCTGCCTCCCTGCGGCATCCTGGTCATCAAGCCCCGGTATTCCATCTCCACCAAAAGCCTGTTCCAGAAAATGGACGCCGGGCCTTTGCATCAGCGGCCCGACACCCAGGCCATGCTCCGGGCCCTGGAGGAAGGAGATCTGGAAAAAATCGGCGCAAATCTTCGCAATGTGATGGAGCCGGTGGCCTGTGCACTCCATCCTCAGGAGCAGGAGCTGCGGGAAAAACTCCTTGCAGAAAAGGCCCTGGGGGCCCGGATGACCGGCTCCGGCTCGGCTCTGTATGGGTTGTTTGAAAACACCCAGCAGGCGGAAAAGGCCGCAGAGGCCTTCCGGAAACTGCCGGTGGAGACCTTCGTCTGCACGCCGGTTTTTTGAGAAAATTTGGTTTAAAAAGAAAAACACCAGTCCATACTTCTCTCAGAAGGAAAGGCTGGTGTTTTTACTTATGATAAAGAAACAGAACTTCAAAAAATGGGAATGGGCTCTTCTCCTGAGCCTGCTGTTCACTCTGGCCCTGGGGGCCTGCTGGCCGGAGGAGCAGGAGAGCATCCAAAGCAAGGTGACACGGCTTCATGTGCTGGCCAACAGCGACAGCGAGGAAGACCAGGCCCTGAAACTGAAAGTGCGGGACGGAGTGCTGGAAGAGGCGAAAAACTGGGAGGGAAAACCCATGGATGCAGCTTTCTTCAGCGCCATTCAAAAGGCCGCCCAGAAGGTGGTGCTGGAGGAGGGCTACCACTACCCGGTGCAGGTGGAAAAGCGGGATACTTATTTTGACACCCGGGAATATGACACCTTCTCCCTGCCCGCCGGAGTTTATGATGCCCTGCGGGTGACCATCGGGGAAGGGAAGGGCCACAACTGGTGGTGCGTGCTGCTGCCGCCCCTTTGCGCTCCGGCCTGTGAGGAGGAGTTTCTGGACACCGCCCAGGAGAATTTTTCTCCCGGGGAGATCCGGTATATCACCGGTGACGGCGTGCAATACAAAGTGCGTTTCAAGGTGGCCGAGCTTCTGGCGGAATTGCGCCACGCTCTGGGATAATAGGTTGTTTTGTTTTGCCCCCGCCGGGTTTCCCCGGCGGGGGCTGTTGCTGCTTCTCCCGGGAAGATGGTATAATAGCATGATCAATCCGTTATTTTGCGGATGCTTTATGGCATAAGATTGCCTATCTCTTTGGGGGAGGTTTATGATATGGTGACCATTTACACCGGCCGGGCCGGGTGCGGCAAAACCGAGGCCCTGCTTTCTGCCATGGGGGAGGGGGCCAGGGCCGGACGGCGGCAGCTGTTGATCGTGCCCGAAATGCTTTCCCACGAAAGCGAACGGCGGCTGCTCCAGTCCCAAGGCAACCCCATTGCCCGTTTTGCCGAAGTGCTCACCTTCAAGCGTCTGGCCCAGCGTGTGCTGAGGGAGGGGGGACACCCGCCTGCGCTGCTGGATGGCGGCGGCCGGGTGCTGGCTATGCACCGGGCCCTTTCTCTTTGCGGGGACAGTCTGACCCATTTTTCTCTCTCGGCCCGGCCGGAGCTGGCCGGGGGTATGCTGGAGCTGGTAAGCGAGCTGAAAAGCTGCCAGGTGGCTCCGGAGGATCTGGCCCAGGCTGCCGAAAGCCTGGGGGAGAGCCGGAGTAAAGTCCGTGACCTTTCTCTTTGCTACGCCGCCTATCAGAATGTGACAAAAGACCTTCCTCTGGATGACAAAGATCTGCTGACGGCCTGTTTGGAGGCCCTGGGCCCATCGGACTTTGGCCGGGGGTGGGATCTTTATTTTGACGGCTTTTCGGGCATGACCGCCCAGGAGCGGAGTATTGTGGAAGCCCTGCTGGAAAAATGCCACTCCGCCGCTTTTGCCCTGCTTTGGGAAAAAGAAGACCGTCTTTTTCTGGAGCAGGAGAAATTTTTGCAGCGTCTGGCCGGGATCTGCCAAAAAATCAACCGCCCTCTCAAAGTGTGTCCTTTGCAGCGGAAGGAAGGGGATCACCCACCGGCCCTCTCCGTGCTGGAGCGGGATCTCTTTGATTATGCCGCCACTCCCACGGAAAATGCCTGGCAAGGGGTAAATGTTTACACCCTTTCGGACCCCCAGGAGGAATGCGAATTTGCCGCATCCCTTTGTCGCAAGGCCATGGGAGAGGGGATGCGCTGCCGGAACATGGTGGTGGCCTGTTCCGATATGGAGACCTACGCTCCGCTGCTGGAAAGCGCCTTCCAGAAATGGCAGGTGCCTTTGTTCCTGGGAGAGAAAAGCGACATTTTGCAAAAGCCGGTGCTGGCCGCCCAGCAGGGAGCTTTGCTGGCTGCCTGTCAGGGCATGGGCTATGAGGATGTGTTCGCCTATCTGAAAAGTGGTCTGTCTCCCCTCACCATGGAGGAATGCGACAAGCTGGAAAATTATGTGCTGATGCACAACATCCGGGGCAAACAGTATTTTGCCCCCTTCCGGAAAAATCCCGGGGGCTACGGGGCGAAGGAGGACCCGGGGGCTTTGCTGGAACTGGAACACATCCGGCAAAAGATCGCCCCGGCCTTTAAGAATCTGATAAAGGCTCTGAAAGCGAGCCGTCAGGGGCCGGACTATGCCCAGGCCCTGGAGCATTTTTTGAAGGAGACCGGCATGGAACAGGCCCTTTCGGAAAAGGCCCGCAGCCTGGAAGAGCAGGGCCGGGCCAGGGAGAGCGCCGAATACAGCCAGCTCTATGACATTTTGCAGGGGGCCCTCTGCCAGTTTTCCGCCGCCATGGGCGGGCAGCAGATGGACGCCGGGGAGTTTTGCCGTCTGTGGCGGCTGATGCTCTCCCAATACCAGGTGGCCGCCATTCCGGTGTCCCTGGACCATGTCCAGGCCGCTTCCTTTGACCGGCAGAGTTTTGCCGGGGTGGAGTTCCTCATCATCCTGGGGGCCCGAGAAGGGGCTTTGCCCCCGGCGGTGGGCGGGGGCAGCCTGCTCACCGAAGAGGAGCGGGATCAGCTGTTGCGGGCCGGGGTGACCCTGACCCAGACCGCCGAAGAGCAGGCCTATGAGGCCCAGAGCCAGATCTACCACGCCTTTGCCGCACCCAGCAAACGGCTGGCGGTGCTCTGTCCACAGACCCTCTCCGGCGGCACCGCCTGCCGCCCTTCCTATCTGGTGGAGCGGATGCTTCATTTGCTTCCCGGTCTGGAAATGAGCCGCCCGGCGGGGGATTTCCGTCTGCTGGCTCCCCGTCCGGCCTGGGAGCTGGCCTGCGCCGCCTGTCAGGGAGAAGGGGACATCTGGGCCAGAGCCGCCCTTTCTTTGGAAGAAGAGAAGGGAGAAGAGGAGCAGAACCATTTTGAAGCCCTGCGCCGCTATGCCGTTTCTCCCCGCGGGCCCATCCGCTCCCGGGAGCTGGTGGCCGCCGCCTACGGCAAGCGCATCCGCATCACCGCATCCCGGGCGGAAAAGGTGGCCGCTTGCCGGTTTTCCTATTTCATGGAGTATGGCCTGCATGCCAAGGAGCGGAAGCGGGCCACCTTCGGCGCGCCGGAAACCGGCACCTTCCTCCACGATGTGGTGGAGCGGGCGGTGCGGCTGCTGGAAGAGGGAGAGGAGCAGGAGCCGCGGAAAGCGGCCCTGCGGGCCATCGCCCAGGTGAAGGAAAAGACTCTGCCCCATCTGGAGGAAGAAAGTCCCCGGTTTCGGGCCATTTTCCGCCGCATCCAGCGGATGGTGGTGTCCATTGTGGAGGATGTGTGGCAGGAGCTGAGCCTGTCCAAGTTCCGGCCCATCGCCTTTGAGATGGCCTTCGGCCCGGGGGAAGAATACCCGCCCATTCTGCTGGAAGGGGACGGGGTAAAACTGACCCTCAGCGGCAAGATCGACCGGCTGGATGGCTTTATCCAGGATGGCACTCTGTATGTGAAGGTGGCCGATTACAAAACCGGCAAAAAGACCTTTCATCTGTCCGATCTGCTCTATGGCATCAATATGCAGATGTTCGTCTATCTGCTGATGGTGGGCTTTGGCAGGGAAGCGGTGCTGGAAAAGGCCCGGGAGCGTCTGGGAGACGGGGCCCAGCAGATCCAGACCGCCGGAGTGCTCTATATCCCGGCCAAGACCCCCTATGTGCAGGTGGGTTACGGCGAGGATGGGGAAGGAAAGCTGAGCAAAGAATTGCGGCGCATCGGCATCGTGCTGGATGAAGAGCCGATTTTGCAGGCCATGGAGGACCGGCAGGAGGGGGACTTCCGCTTTCTGCCCGTCAGCGTGAAAAAAGGGGGCGGGCTGAAGAGCACCTCTTCGGTCACCAGCCGGGAGGGGCTGGAAAAGCTCACCCGAGGGGTGGACCGGCAGCTGCGCCGCCTGTGCGCCCTCATCACCCGGGGGGATATTGAGGCCCGGCCTTTGGTCACCGGCCCGGGGGCGTCGGTGTGCAATTTCTGCCCCTACAAGGACGCCTGCCACTATGATGAGACCATGGCGAAGGATGCACCCCGGCTGGCCCGGGTGCTTTCCCAGGAAGAGGTCTACGCCCGTCTCACAGAGGAAGAAGAGGAGGAAACACACCATGGCCGTTGAGTTTACCAAAGAACAGCGCCAGGCCATTGAGAGCCGGGGCGGCAGCCTGATCGTGGCCGCTGCCGCAGGCAGCGGCAAAACGGCGGTGCTGGTGGAGCGGGTGATAAGGCGTCTGCTGGAGCCGGAAGGGCTGGAACTGCGGGAGATGCTCATCGTCACCTTTACCAATGCCGCCGCCATGGAAATGCGCCAGCGCATCGGCAAGCGTCTGCTGGATGAGCTGGCCTTGCATCCGGCCTCCCGCCGTCTTCGCCGTCAGCTGGCTTTGCTGGGCTCGGCTCCCATCCAGACGGTCCATTCCTTCTGCCTGGGGCTGTTGCGGCAGAATTTTGCCCTGCTGGGTCTGCCCCCGGCCTTCCGGCTGCTGGAAGAGAGCGAAAGCCGTCTGCTGAAGGAGCAGGCCTTGGAGGATACCTTAGAAGAGTGGTACGAAAGCCAGGGAGAGGACCCGGATTTCCTGGCCGCTTTGGAGAATTTCGCCGAAGAGCGGGGGGACAAGAACTTGGGCCGGGCGGTGCTGCGTCTGTACGACTCTCTAATGAGCCATCCGAACCCGGAGGGGTTTTTGGATTTTGCCCTGTCCTCCATGGAAAGCCTGGCCCGGGGCGAGCTTACGCAGGCCCCCTTCTGCCAGGAGAGCCTGGCGGAATGCGATGGAGCCATGGCCTTCTGGCAGAACAAGCTTGGGGAGGCTTTGGAGGAGATCGCTTTTTCTCCCGCCATTGAGAAGGGCTATGGCCCGGCCTTTTCCGCCTGCCTGGAAGGGGCCAAAGCCATCCGGGAAGGGGCCAAAGAGGGCTGGGACGCCTGTTATCAGGCCCTGTCCGCCTGGGCGAAACCCCGGGTGGGAGCGGTGCGGGGCGAGGACAAGGATTTTCTCGACCGGCTGAAAGCCCTGCGGGACGGCTTTTCCCAGGAAGTGGAGCGGCTGCGGGAAGAGACCTGCTCCCGGCCCCTTTCGGCGGTGCAGCAGGAGGGGGAGCGGTCTTTGCCCATCCTCCGGGGGCTGATCCAGTTGGAAAAGGCTTTCCGGGAGCAGTACCGCCGGCTGAAAGAGCAGCGGGCCGCCCTGGATTTCAGCGACCTGGAACACGGTGCGCTGGCCCTCCTTTATGACAAGGAGGGGAATGTGACCCCTCTGGCCCGGCAGGTGGCCCAGGGCATCGGGGAGATTCTGGTGGACGAATACCAGGACAGCAACGGGGTGCAGGAAAAGATCTTTGCCGCCTTGCGGGGAGAGAACGGGAGCCTGTTTATGGTGGGAGATGTGAAGCAGAGCATCTACCGTTTCCGTCTGGCCGAGCCGGAGATCTTCGTCCACAAATATTACAGCTATCAAGATTACGAAAAAGATCCCCAGGGGGCGGAAAAACGGCTGATGCTCAACCAGAATTTCCGCTCCCGACGGGAGGTCTTGTCCCTGTGCAATTTTATATTTTCCCGCACCATGAGCCGTTCTTTTGGCGGCGTGGACTACGACAGCCGGGAGGCCCTGTATCCCGGGGCGGAATACCAGGGAAATTGTCCCGCCGAAGTGTGGGTGCTGGATATGAAGCGGGAAAAGGAGCCGGGGGAGGAAAGCGGCAAGGCCCTTTATGAAGCCGCTTTCACCGCAAAGCGGGTGAAGGCCCTTCTGAAAGAGTGCCGGGTGGAAGAAAAGGGAGAGAGCCGACCGGCCAGGCCCGGGGATGTGGCTATTCTGCTCAGTTCCTTCACCTCCAAAGCGCCCCTGTATCAGAAGGCCCTGGAGGAAGAGGGCATCCCCTGCGCCGCCGGAGGGGGAGATCTGTTTTCCACTGTGGAGATGGCGGTGATGCGCTCTTTCCTGGCCATCATCGACAACCCCCGTCAGGATATTCCTCTCATTTCGGTGCTTCGCTCGCCTTTGTTCCTCTTTACGCCGGACGAGCTGCTCACCATCCGGCAAAGCCGCCGGGAGGGGGACTTCTATGACGCTCTGAAAGAGAGCGATCTGCCAAGGGCCAAGGAGTTTATGGCCCTTCTTCACCGGCTGCGCCAGTATGCTCCCGACCTGGGGGCCGGACAGCTGTTGTCCCTGATTTACCAGGAGACCGGGGCGCTGGGCGTGTTCCAGGCCCTGGACGGAGGCAATACCCGGCGGCGGAATCTGCACCGGTTCTATCAGCTGGGGCTGGAATATGAAAAGACCGGGCGGCGGGGGCTGTTGGGTTTTCTCCGTCAGCTGGAAGAGCGGGCCAAGGAAGGGGAGCGGGTGCCGCCGGAAGGGGGCGACGGGGTGGCCCTGATGAGCATCCATCGTTCCAAAGGACTGGAGTTTCCCATCGTGCTGCTTCCCGATCTGAGCAAGCGGTATAACACCGATGAAATGCGTCAGAGCCTGGCCATCGACAAAAAGCTGGGGGTGGCCTTTTCCCTGCGGGACGAAAAGCTGCGCACCGAGACGGCCACTCAGATGGAAAACGCCATCTTTGCCAAGGCTCTGCGCCAAAGCCGGGAGGAAGAGGAGCGGAAACTCTATGTGGCCATGACCCGGGCCAGGGAGAAACTGGTGCTCATTTTGTCCCTGCCCGATGCCGTCTCGGCCATCCGCCAGTGGGCGGGGGCTTTGGAGGGGGACAAATTACCCTGGCGGGAGTGCGCCGGGCAAGGCAGTGCGGCTCTGTTGGTGGGCGCGCCCCTTTTGTGCCATAAAGGGGCAGAGGAGCTGCGGGCCTATGGCGGCCTGGGAGCCATGGACTTCCCCCTTTCCGGGGAGAAAGACGAGCTGATTTGCCATGTGCAGCCCTATGATCCGGCGGTGCTGGAGGTGGACACCCAGCAGACCGAGACCGAAAAGCAAGAGCGGGAGCCGCTGCCCGATCTGGCCCCCTATCGGGCCATGCAGGCCTTCCAATATCCCTATGAAAAGGAGAGCCGCCTGCCCTCCAAGCTGACCCCCACCGCTCTGGTGACCATGGAGGACACTCCACGGCTGGAGTGGCGGCGGCAGGAAGCCCGCATCCGGCTGTATCAGGGTCAGACCCGGGAGCAGGCCATGAGCCGGGGCACTCTGATCCACCGGTGTATGCAGCTGGTGCAGCTGGAAAACTGCCTGACGCCGGAAGGGGCCGCCCAGGAGCTACGGCGGCTGCAAGAGGGGCAGCTGAAAGGGGAGAACCTGGACCGGGTGCCGGTGGGGGCCATTTCCGATTTTGCCTGCTCCCAATGGGGAAAGCTGGCCCGGGAGAACCCCTGCTTGCGGGAATATCAGTTTTCCGCCCTTTTCTCCCCCAAGGAACTGGGGCTGGGGGAGGAAGAGGAAGAAGAGATTCTGATGAACGGGGTGATGGATTTGGTGATCCAGACCCCGGAGGGGGCCATTATTCTGGATTTCAAAAGCGACCGGGTAAACCCAGGAGAGGAAGAGGCCCACGCCGCCCGCTATGCGCCTCAACTGGATATTTACGCCCGGGCCTATGAGAAGGTATGGCAGCAGCCGGTGCTGAAAAAGGTCATTTATTTTTTAAGTAGTGGCGGAGTGTCTTCGCAGGTATAACTCTCCCAGGCTCTGTGGGTTGTGGACCAGCGTGCCGCGGGGTCCGGACGGCCGGACGGCCATACTCTCTTTGCCTGGTTCGATACAATCAGCCTGGCTCTGTTTCTCAGTGCGGGAGCACGACTTGCCAGCCCAGGCACTGGGGTCCGGTGGCCGGACGGCCATACTCTCTTTGCCTGATTCGATACAACCAGCCTGGCTCTGTTGCTCAGTGCGGGAGCACAATGTGGATGCGGTGGCATGCTGCCTCATCAGGGATTCTCTGAGGCACTTGGCCCCTCATATAACCCCGCCCGGGGCGCGAAAAAGGTCGGGGAAAAACTTAGTTTTTCCCCGAGAGCCAGCGGCGGCGTCGCCTTCCGGAATGATGGTTATTTCGGCTTTACGCCGAAATAACACGCCGCCAAGAGAAAAAGAACCGGGCCTGATGGAACGATGTTCCGATCAGGCCCGGTTCTTTTTCGGTCCCCCGCCGCAGCGGGGACTTTGGATCTCTTAGTCCTGGATGTTGAACTTCTTCTTGAAGCGATCAACCCGTCCACCTGTATCTACCAGCTTCTGCTTGCCGGTAAAGAAGGGGTGGCAATTACTGCAAATTTCCACATGGATGTTCTCCTTGGTGGAGCTTGTCTCGATCTCGGCGCCGCAAGCGCACTTGATCGTGGTCCGATTGTACTGGGGATGGATGCCCTCTTTCACTACTTCTCACCTCGCATCAGCTTCATTGCATTATTACAAGCACAAATTATATTACCACAGAGGTGCCTGGAATGCAAGCGTTTTTTGTAATTTTGCAGAAAAATTTCTCCGCAGACAATCATACCACAATCCGGGGCTTTTTTCCAGCATTTTTTTGCCGCCTCTTGATTTTTCAGCGGCTTTCCCCTATAATTTTAAATGTTTGTAACAAATCCCCAGTGAGGATTTGCTATAATTTGATTTGCGCATCGCCTTTTGGCGAAATTGATGAAGTGAGGATGTTTTCAATGGGTAAAGGTGCAAGATCACGAAAAGAGCGGGTTCAGCAGCAGGAGCAAATGGCAGCCCAGCAGCAGGAGCAGAAGGGCAAACGCCGCCTGCGCAAGGCCCTTTGCGGTCTGGCCGCCATTTTGGTGCTGGTGCTTCTGGTGTTCGGCCTGCTGTATGCCACCGGCACTTTGCAGCGTCATATGACCGCCATGACCGTGGGCGACAGCAAGATCTCCGGTCAGGAATACAGCTATTATTACAATATGCTGCGCAGCAATTTCCTCTCCTCCAATGAGAGCTATCTGTCCTCTATGGGTTTGACTTCTTCCACTCTGGACGATGCCAACTACACCGAGGATATGACTTTTGGGGAATATTTCCGCCAGCAGACCGATTCCACCATCCGGGTGGCCTACGAGCTTTATAATGAAGCTACTGAAAATGGCTATGAAATGAGCCAGGAAGGCCAGGAAAATTACGACGCCAATATTCAGGCTGTGAAGGACGCCGCCAAAAAGTCCGACACCAGCGAGACCAAGTACCTTCAGACGGTGACCGGCGTGTCCATCACCATGGAGGAATACGAAGAGATTCTGTGGAAGGATGCTCTGGGCAAGGATTATTACGAAAACACCCAGGCCAAGGAGTATACTGCCGAGGATCTGGAAGGCTACTATGCGGAAAACGCCGATCAGTTCGATCTGGCCGATTACCGGGTGTTCCAGGTGTTCTTTGACGCCGAGGACGAGGCTTCCAAGACGGCGGCCAAGGAAAAGGCCGATGCCTTTGCCGCAGCCGTCACCGATGAGCAGTCTTTTATCGACATGGCCAAGGAGCAGGCCGCCGAGGATCAGGTGGAGCAGTACTCCAAGCCCGAAGGCACTCTGACCGAAGGCGCCACCCTTTCCACTTCCGGCACCGTCATCGACTGGGTGAAGGATGCTTCCCGCAAGGAAGGCGATGTGGAAGTGCTGGAGATCAGCAGCAATTACAGCGTTGTGTATTTCATCGACCGTTATCGTGACGACAGCGAAAGCGTGGATGTGCGGCACATCCTGCTGTCGGTGGCAGAGGACAGCGACGAGGCTGCAAAGAATGAAGTGAAGGCCCAGGCCGAAGCTCTGCTGGAAGAGTGGAAGGCCGGAGAGGCTACCGAGGACTCCTTCGCTGAGCTGGCCCGGGAGCATTCTTCCGACAGCAACGCTTCCCAGGGCGGTCTGTACACCGGCATCAACGAAAGCACCAATTTCGTGGATACCTTCAAGAACTGGTGCCTGGATGAGAGCCGTCAGGTGGGCGACACCGGCATTGTGGAAACCGAGTATGGCTATCACATCATGTACTTTGTGGGCAGCCGTCCCACTTGGGAGTCCAGCGCCGAAGAGGCCCTGACCAATGATGATTACTACGCCTATCTGGATGAGATGGACGAAAAGTATCCCATGGAGCAGAATGACAAGGTTATCGATATGGTGATCTGAGTTCAGATAAAAACCCCCCGGAGAATGAATTCTCCGGGGGTTTTTGTTTATGATTTGGTACGGGATAGATTATTTCAGTTCCTGCTCCAGTGCATCAAATTCCGGGGTGGAGAAAAATTCGCCCAGCGTGATCTCCAAACCATCGCACAGTTTTTTGATGGTCACTGTACCAGGATTGCGGCTTTCACCGTTCAAAATGCTTTTTACCGTGGCTTGGGACACACCGGAAAGGTTGCTCAGCCCGTTGGGAGTGATGTGCCGCTGCTGACATAATTGCCGAATGCGGAAAACGATGGCTTCTCTGGTATCCATGTGTCCCTCCTTAGTGATTTCCTGTTCTTTTTTGTATGATATGCCATTTGAGAAAAGAACATTAGTTATATTTCACTAACTAAGGGAAATATGATAATATAGTGATATATCACTATATTGGGAGGATATCATGGAACGCACTTGTTGTTTTACGGGTCATCGGCCGCAGAAATTGCCTTGGGGATTTCATGAGGAAACACCTGGCTGCAAAGCTGTTAAAAAACAGCTGAGGGATGAAGTAATTCGAGCTGTGGAGCAGGAAGGAGTCCGGCGGTTTTTATCAGGAATGGCATTGGGATTGGATACTTGGGGGGCTGAAACCGTGTTAGCTTTGAGAAAAGATTGGCCCATCACACTGGAGTGTGTGCTGCCTTGTCAAGGTCAGGCAGAGCGTTGGAGGACAGAGGATAGAAAACGGTATGAACATATTCTGCAGCAATGCAATAGAGTGATTCTTCTGCAAAAAAGCTATACTGCCGATTGTTTCCGACGGCGAAATATTTATTTAGTGGATCATAGTGATCTGATTATCGCACTATGGAATGGAAAACCCAGCGGTACAGGACAAACCGTGAACTATGCGCAAAAGCATCATAAAACGCTGCGATTTTTGCAATTTTGAGATTGCTACATCCGGATAGCGCTCCGCTATAAAAACGGGATACATTTGCATTTTGTTTCCCGGCAGGCCAGCATAGTCGAGCGGGAATTGGGCATTTTTTGTTTACCCCCTTTCCTCTTTGTAAATTTTTCGTTATAATCAACATAGCAGTCCTGCATGGGCGGCGACAACCAAATACCGAAAGGGGAAGAAGACGATGAAGCTCACCAGTTTTCTCCGGCAGAGTGGGGAGGAGCGTACCCGCAAAATCCTCACGGGAGGGGTCTATGGCACCATGCTCTTTTTGGCCGTGCCCTCCTTCCTCATGCTCATTTCCCAGGCATTGGCCACCACCTTCGACAACTGGTTCATCCTGAACTATGCCGACCTTAGTTCCAGCGGCGCCGTCTCTTACAGCATGCAGGCCTTCAATGTGATCTACAACGCCGGCATCGGTCTTTCGGTGGCCGGTACGGCCATCCTGGGCCGCTTCAATGGCCAGGGGGATTGGGAAAACAGCCGTCACTATACCCGGCAGTTTCTGGCCCTGATGTTCTGCCTTTCCGTGGCCCTGGGCGGTCTGACCTTCCTGCTTTCCGGCTTTTATGCCAATATGGCTCTGCCCGATCTGCGCCCCGGCGTGCGCCTTGCCATGCGGCTGTATGCCTTTTCCATTCCCTTCGCCTATTTCAACAACGCCTACTACGCTTTGAAAAATGCCGTGGGCAAATCGGAAGTGCCCTTTGCCTTCACCTTCCTGATGGTGTTTACCAAGGTGATCTGCAATGCCATCTTCGTGGCCGGCCTGGGCCTGGGGGTTATGGGCATCGGTTTTGCCACCATCTGCTCTCATTTGGTGGTTTCTCTGGTGCTTTTGTTCGATGTATTCTTCCGCAAAAATGGCATGCACCTGTCCTTCCGTCATTTCCGTTTTGACAAGGACGCCATCCGTACCCTGTTGACCGTGGGCATTCCCTCGGTGATCAACAACATGGCCATGTCGGTGGGCTTCTGGCTCATCAACCTGGAAGCTATGAAATTCGGCACCACCCTGCTCAATTCCATCAATTTGGGGAATAATATTTCCAGCCTGATGTATAACCTGACCAGCTGTTTCGGCACCACTGTTACCACCGCCGTCAGCCTGAACCTGGGCGCCGGTCAGAACAAGCGGGCCAAGGCCTCGGCCGTGGCCTCGGTGGTGATGAGCACCATCGGCGGATTTTTGGGCATCGCCATCATTTATCTGTTCGGCGAGCCTATCACCCATCTGTTTACCAATGCAAACCCCGAAGTGCTGGAAGGGGCCCTCACTACCCAGAAGATCGCCGTTCTGGGCGCGCCCACCTTTGGTGTGTGCAGTGTTTACTGCGGCGTGTTTATCGGCTTTGCCCGCACCAAGCTGCCCATTGCCATCAATGTGGCCCGGGTGTGGCTGCTGCGGTATGTGTTTATCCGGGTGGTGGAAAGCCAGCTGTTCCTGGAGACCATCATGGGAGGCCGGATTCATATCAACTACACCGTCATCCCCTGGGCCACGGTATTCAGCAACACCATGACCGCTATTTTCGCCTATGTGGTGTACAAGACTCTCCGCTGGGAAGGCCAGCACAATTTCATTGTGAAAAAGTCCCATACAGCCAAAGAAGGAGTTAAGAACTGATTTGAAAGAACTGGAAAACAACAAGGCCGGGATGCCCGGCGAAAGCCGTCCGGAGCGGGCGGCCCTGGTGGGGCTGCGGTGCACCGCCCTCGCCGATTTCGACCATTCCGATGAGGATACCATGGAAGAGCTGTCCCAGCTTTTGGAGACCGCCGGGGGAGAGTGCATCTTCAAGGCCATGCAGAACCGGCCCACCCCCGATCCCCGTACCTTTATCGGGGAAGGGAAGGCCCAGGAGATCGCCCAGCTGGTGAAGGCCAACGATGTGGAGCTTCTGGTGATGGACAACGAGCTGTCCCCCTCCCAGGCCCGGGCCTTGGAGGATATCATGGGCTGCCGGGTGATGGACCGCAGCGGCCTGATTCTGGATATTTTTGCTCAGCGTGCCCAGACACGGGAAGGCAAACTTCAGGTGGAACTGGCCCAGTATCAGTATTTGCTGCCCCGGCTGTCGGGCATGTGGACCCATCTGGTGCGCCAGACCGCTGGCGGCGGGCGCAGCCCCATCGGTACCCGCGGCCCTGGTGAAACCCAGCTGGAAACCGACCGGCGGCACATCCGCCAGCGCATTGCCCGGCTCCAGCGGGAGATCGAGAATGTGCGGCAGATCCGCACCACCCAGCGCCGTCAGCGGGAAAAGCGGGAGGTGCCCTTGGTGGCTCTGGTGGGGTACACCAATGCGGGAAAATCCACCCTGCTCAACGCCCTCACAGGGGCGGAAGTCCATGCCAACGACCGGCTGTTTGACACCCTGGACCCCACCACCAAAAGCCTGCGTCTGGAAGACGGGCGACAGCTTTTGTTTTCCGACACCGTGGGATTCATTCGAAAGCTGCCCCATCATCTGGTGGAGGCCTTCAAGGCCACCCTGGAAGAGCTGGTCTATGCCGATGTGCTCATTCATGTGGTGGATGCCTCCAGCGAGATCTGGGAGAGCCAGGCCCAGGTGGTGGAAAGCCTGATTGCTCAGCTGGGTGCCCAGGAGACGCCCCGGATTCTGGTGTTCAACAAGTGCGACAAGATCGCCCCGGACCTGGAGCCACGGCAGACGGGTGCGTTGCACATTTCAGCCAAGAAGGGCATTGGCCTGGACCGGCTGCTGGATCGGATCGGGGAGACCCTGGACAGTGCTCAGCGGCAGGTGGAGTTTATTTTGCCCTATGACCGGGCGTCGGTGCTGGATATGCTCTATCGGAAGGCCCAGGTGAAGAAGGCCGATTATGTGCCCGAGGGCATTGCCGTCACCGTGCTTTGTGATGCCGCCGTGCTGGGACAGCTGAAAGAGTGGGTCCCCGACTGGCGGAAGAAAGAAGAATGGGAAGAGTGAGCCAGATCCTTCGCTGCGGCGAAGGATCGCAAAAGAAACAGGCCCAGTGGAAACCTTGTTTCACTGGGCCTGTTTCTTTGCTATTGGCGGCGTGTTATTTCGGCGTAAAGCCGAAATAACCATCATTCCGGCAGGTGACGCCGCCGCTGTCTCTCGGGGAAAAACTAAGTTTTTCCCCGACCCTTTTCCAGCCTCCCGGCGGGGTTGCATGATGGAAGCAAGTGGATACAACCGGCCCTGGTTCTGTTGCCTGGTGCGGAAGCACAGTATGGGAGCGGCGGCTCGCCGCTAGAGTTTGATGGATTGGATGCAGGGGATGGAGCTGAGCAGATTGAGCACCTGGGGAAGGGAAAAGCCGGTGGGGAAGGAGACATACAGCTCCACCATCAGGAAATTCTGCTCCTGACGGGCAATGGTATAGCTGATCACCTGGATATGGTTGCTTTCCAGGGCCCGCCACAAGGTCTCCAGCGCGGCCTCATTCCAGATCAGCCGGGCGGTGAGCCGCTGGGCCATAGGGGTTTTCACCAGGCTGGCGCTTTTGGAGGGCAGGGCATACAGCGCAGTCATCAGCAGGGCGGAGAAAATGCCCACCACATACATCCCCGCACCGATGGCCATGCCCACACCCACCGTGGCCCAGATGACCACTGCCGTGGGCAGACCCACCACCGTTTGTTTGTGCACAAAGATCAGGCTTCCCAGAAAACCGATGGCAGTCATCAGCCCGGCGGCCACTCGGGAGGGGTCCAGACCGATGCCTTCCTGGGGAAGCAGATCGAAAAAGCCATATTTGGACACAATCATCAGCAAAGAAGCGGAAGCGGCGATCATGGCCAGGCTCCAGCCTCCCGCTACCACCGGGCTGCGCTGACGGCCGAAGCGCAGCAGAAACCCGCAGCCCATGGCCAGCAGGATCCGCAGCAGGTATTCCCCTTGTTCCAGCCAGAATGCCATCATGGGAAGCCCTCCTTTTCCACAAAAATGGTTGTAGAAAATGCCTATGTAACTTGGGGAAATTATAGCACAATATGGTTAAAATAACAAGGAGTGCCAGGGAATTTTTCCCTCAGGCTAGGAAAATGGGCCGGGATGTGGTATGCTGAAAAAAAGAGCAAAGGGAGGAAATACCTGTGAGTTATTTGGACAAGGCAAAGGCGCTGGAGGAATACATGGTCTCCCTGCGGCGGCATTTCCATCAGCACCCGGAAAAGAGCATGGAGGAAAGAGAAACCACGGCCTTCATCATGGCCCAGCTCAATGAGATCGGCATTCCCCATCGGAAGCTGAGCCCTTCCGGGGTGGTGGCCGAGATTGCAGGAGGCCGTCCGGGAAAGACGGTGGCCTTGCGGACCGATATGGATGCGCTGACCATTCAGGAGGAAACCGGACTGCCCTTTGCCAGCGAAGCAGAAGGGCTGATGCACGCCTGCGGCCATGACCTGCATATGGCAGGGCTGCTGGGAGCGGCCAAGCTGTTGTGGCAGGAGCGGCAGAGCCTGGGCGGCAATGTGCGCCTGATCTTCCAGCCGGGCGAGGAAGTGGGCAAAGGCGCCAAGGCCGTGATTGAGCAAGGCGGCATGGAAGGAGTGGATATGGTCTTTGGCATGCACAATATGCCCTCTCTGCCCGCCGGAGCGGTGGCCGGGTCCGTAGGGCCGGTGTTTTCCGCCGCCGACTATTTCAAGATCACCATCCAGGGCAAGGCAGGCCATGGGGCCACGCCGGAGGACGCCATCGACGCCACTGTGGCGGCCAGTGCTTTGGTGATGAACCTGCAGCCCCTGGTGAGCCGGGAGATCAGTTCGCTGGAAAGCCTGGTGATCACCGTGGGTCAGCTTCACAGCGGCACCCGGTTCAATATCATTTCCGGAGAGGCCGTGCTGGAGGGCACCGTGCGCAGCTTCGATCCCACCATCCACGACATGGTGCCGGTGGCTATGGAGCGGGTGGTGGAGGGCATCGCCCGGGCCTACCGGGTGGAGGCCACATTGGAATATGACAAGGTGGCCAAGGCCTGCGTCAACGAGGAAGGCTTTACCGAGCTTTGCCTCCGGAGCGCCGGGAAGGTGGCCCAGGTGGCCCCTGAAGGCCGTCAGATGATTGCCGAGGACTTCTCCGAGTATATGCAGCTGTGCCCGGGGGCCTTTTTCCTCTATGGCTCCGGCTGCGAGTATCCCCTCCACAGCGACCACTTTGCCGGGGATGAGCAGGCTCTGATCACCGCCTGCGCCATGTATGCCCAGGTGGCCGTGGACGCTCTCAGCCAGATTTAGCAAAAGAGAACGGCTGCAAGGGAGCGGGGCTTTTGCCGCTTTTTCGGCGGACTGAGAAATCCCCCGGGAGGAAACTTCCTCCCGGGGGGTGTTTTATTGTCTTTCTTTTTCTGTGAGGGGAATGGGAGCAAAGGGACTCCGGCCCTAGAGCACAATGGGCACAGGGGCTGCGATCTCCAGCTTGTCCGGCTCCACATGGCAGGAGAGGGCCAGGAGCTGAACACCCTGGGCCTGGGCCTTTCGCAGCGTCTCCCCAAAGGCGGGATGGGTTACATCGTTGGGGGAGAAGGAGAGCACATTTTCCATCTGCACCACAAACACCGCCATGGCTTCATATCCCTCTTCTTTGCACCGGATCAAGCCTTCCAGGTGCTTGACGCCCCGCTGGGTGGGGGCATCGGGGAAATAGACCCGGCCTTCGCTTTCCAGGGTGCAGCCCTTGACCTCCGCAAAGGCAGGTTTTGTTCCCCCTTCGATATAGAAATCGAACCGGGAATCCCCGTGGGTGGTCTCGGGGCGGATGCGGGGGTTTTCCCCGAACAGCCCGGAAGAGGGCGTCCACTCCCGGAACACCTGGTTGGGAGCGGCGCTGTCCATGTTGATGAGCTTTTCTCCCTTCCATACGGCGATCAGGTCAAACCCGGTGCGCCGGTTTTTGTTCTGGGCCTTTGCCAGATAAACCCGACAGCCGGGAACCAGAAGTTCACGGCACCGGCCGGTGTTCTTCACATGGCACACTTCTTCTTTGCCCTCGATCTCCACATGGGCGATGAACCGGTTGGGACGGCGGAGAAAAATTCCCTCTACCACCTGAGGATAGATCATTTGAGAAGCTCCTTCAGATAGAGAATGGCCTTTTCATAGCCCTTGAAGCCCAGACCGGCAAAGGTGGCCTGGCAGGCCATGCCCGCATAAGAAATTTTCCGGAACTCCTCCCGCTGGGAGATGTCCGACAGATGCACCTCCACCGCCGGAAGATTCACCGCTTTCAGGGCATCCAGAATGGCCACGCTGGTGTGGGTGTAGGCGGCCGGGTTGATGACGATGCCGTCAAAAACACCCAGGGCCTGCTGGATCTTGTCCACGATATCTCCTTCGTGGTTGGACTGGAAGCATTCATGCTCCACCCCTGCCTTCTGGCAGGCTTCATCGATGAAGTGGAGCAGATCCTCATAGCTTTCATTGCCGTAGATGTGCTTTTCCCGTACCCCCAGCAGGTTGATATTAGGGCCGTTGATGATGAGCAGTTTCATAAAATACCTCCCGGAGCTTTTCCGCTCCTTCTTGTAGTGTGCCGGTGTTTTCCAAAATGGCCTGGCTCACCTTGCGGTACAAAGGCTCCCGGGCCTGGTACATGGCTTGCAGCTTTGCAAGGCCCCCTTGGGACAGGGGCCGCCCTTCGGTGGGCAGGCTTTCCAGCGGCCGGCGCACCCATACGCACAGGCCGTTCTGCCGCAGCAGACCCTGGTTTTCCTCCCGCAGCACCGTTCCGCCGCCGGTGGCCAGCACCAGCCCCTTTTCCCGGCTGAGCTGCCGCAGGGCCTCTGTTTCTCTCTTCCGGAAGCCTTCTTCGCCCTCTTTCTGGAAGATCTCCGGGATAGAGCAGCCTGCCGTCGTTTCGATTTCTGTATCCAGATCCACAAAGGTCCGTCCCAGCTGCTGGGCACACAAGGCCCCCAGGGAGCTTTTCCCCGAGCCGGGCATACCGCAGAGGATGAGGTTTGTCAGGGAAAGCTCCAGCTGGCTCAGAGCCTTTTCCAGCTTTTCTTCCGGGATGTTTTCTCCGGTGAAAAACCGGGCCGCCGCCCAGGCCTGGGCGGCCAGCATGGGAAGCCCGCCGGAGCAGGGGAGACCCATGTCTTCTACTTTCTGGATAAAAGCGGTGCGCAGAGGGTTATACACCGCATCCAGCGCCCCTTCCAGATGAGGGAACAGGCTGGGGTCGATGGCGTATGCTCCCTCATGGGGGAACATTCCCACCGGGGTGGTGTTGATGAGCACTTCGGTGTCCCGGTGCTCTTCCAGCAGCCGCTCATAGGTCAGCTCTCCCCGGCGGGAGACCACCAGAACTTCCCGGGCCCCTTCTTTTCTGGCTGCGGCCTGGGCCGTCAGGCTGGTGCCGCCGCTGCCCAGGATAGCCACCTTTTTTCCTTTCAGCTGTACCCCGGCCCGCTTTGCCAGGTATAGTAGGCCATACAGGTCGGTGTTGTGGCCCAGAAGGGTGCCGTCCGGCTCTTTCCGCAGGCAGTTGACGCTGCCGATGGCCTGGGCTTCCTCTGTGAGGGCGGCGCAATAGGGGATGACGGCTTT
Source organism: Ruminococcaceae bacterium AM07-15 (assembly GCA_003477405.1). GTDB lineage: Bacteria > Bacillota > Clostridia > Oscillospirales > Butyricicoccaceae > Pseudobutyricicoccus. Next base: position 150,059 of record QUDE01000005.1, on the reverse strand, counting down.
TTTATAGGGAATGGTCACATTGACGGCGGAAAATTCCCTTTTGGTGAGAAAAGGCTCCAGTTGCGGCTCGGTGAGGGGCCACAGGGCGTAGTCATATCCCCCCAGAGCCCGGTGAAGCTGGGGGGAAAAACTGTGGCCTAAGGGGTTTCCGATCAGGCCGTAATCCGCCATGTTAAAACACCTCGCTGTAAGCGCCCAGGAAGGTGCAGGAGGGCAGATCCCGGCACAGAGTGCTCACCATATCCAGCACGGCCTGCTCCTGGAAGGAGCCGGAGAAATCGAAATAGAACATGAACTCGAAATCCTTGCCGGGGATGGGGCGGCTTTCCAGCTTGGTCAGGTTGAGCCCCAGGGCGGCAAAGCGGGCAATCAGCCCATGGAGGGAGCCGGGTTCATGGGGCAGGGTGAGCATCAGGCTGATTTTGTCCGAGCCGGGGAAGATCTCCAGATTTTTGCCGATGCAGATAAAGCGGGTGTAGTTGTGGTCGCTGTCCTGGAAGTTTTCCAGAATGGGGGTCAGGCCATAGAGCCGTGCGCAGTTGAGAGAAGAAATGGCGGCGATGTCCTTCCGGCCGCTTTCGGCCACATACCGTGCGGCGGCCGCCGTGTTTTCCATGACGGTGATCTTGATCTCCGGGTGCTCCTTGAGGAAGCGGGTGCACTGGTTCAGGCCCTGGCTGTGGGAGCACACTTCCTTGATGTCCAAGAGAGTGGCGCCGGGAGGCGCGAGCAGGGCGTGGTCCACCTTCAGCTTGATGGAGCGGACGATATGGAAGTTATACTGCTTCATCAGGTCATAGACCTGGGTGACAGAGCCGGCCGAGCTGTTTTCGATGGGCAGGATGCCATAGGGGCACAGGCCCTTTTCCACCGCCTGGAACACCCCTTCAAACTGGTTGAAATAGAGGATGGAGGGCAGGGCGAACAGTTTATCGCAGGCCTGCTGGGAATAGGCCCCTTCCACGCCCTGCACAGCCACCACCGCTTTTTTGGGGAAGAGGGCAGGGGTGTCCTGGAGGGCCTTTGCGATGTGCTCTTTCAGCGGGGTGTCCTGGGCCAGGGCGCGCCGCTGGCTGGAGCGGCTTACATCAAACAGGGTGTTCCACAAAAGCCGGGCATAGCTTTCGTAGTCCTCGCCCACCAGGTCGGACACCCGGGAGAGCACCTGCCGTTCCCGGGAGGGGTCCAGCACCTGTTTGCCGGTCTTGGCCTTTTGCTCGGCCACCTGCCGGGCAATGTCCATCCGCTGTTTGAAAAGTTGAGCAAGCTGTGTATCGATCTCATCGATCCGGCCGCGCAGGTCGGTCAGTTCCATGGTGTTTCATCCTTTCATTCCATCTATTTTTTGATTGCCGTAAGTCATAAGCCACAGGTCGCAGAGCACCAGGGCGGTCACCGCCTCCACACAGGGCACCGCCCGGGGGAGGATGCAGGGATCGTGGCGGCCCTCGATGCGCAGGGTATCCTCACCGCCGGACAGCCGCACCGTCTCCTGGGGAAGGGCGATGGAGGGGGTGGGCTTGATGGCGCAGCGGAAGAGCAGGGGCATCCCTGAGGTGATGCCCCCCAGCACGCCGCCGTGGCGGTTGGTGCGGGTGCGCACCCGGTCCTCTTCGTCCCGGTAAAAGGGGTCGTTGTGCTGGCTGCCCCGCATTTGGGACGCGGCAAAGCCGGCCCCGAACTCTACCCCGCGCATGGCGGGAATGGCAAACAGTGCCCCGGCCAGCAGGTTTTCCACCCCCTGGAACATAGGCTCGCCCAGGCCGGGGGGCAGGCCGATGGCAGCGCCCTGGATGGTGCCGCCGATGCTGTCCCCTTCGCTTTTCACCTGGGCGATGAGGGAGAGCATTTTTTCTCCCGCTTCCTCGGACAGCACCGGGAAGCCGCGGCGGGAAGGGGTGAGCAGTTCTTTTTCGGTGAGGTCCACCGGAGAAAAGGGGGTGTCCTCCACCTCTCCGATGGAAGAGATGTGCGCGCCCACCAAAACGCCCTTTTGCCGGAGAAACTGCATGGCCACCGCCCCGGCAAAGCACAGAGGAGCGGTGAGACGGCCGGAAAAATGGCCGCCGCCCCGGATGTCGTGGTACTGGCCGTATTTCACATAGGCGGCATAGTCGGCGTGGGAGGGCCGGGGAAGCTGGCGCATGGCTTCGTAGTCTTTGGAACAGGTGTCTTTATTATGGATCACGGCGCAGAGGGGCGCGCCGCAGGTAAAGCCGTCCACCAGGCCGGAAAGCACTTCTGGGGCATCGCTTTCCTTCCGGGCGGTGGCATAGGCCCCTTGGCCGGGAGCACGGCGGGCGAGAAAGGCAGACACTTCCTCCATGTCCACTTTCAGCCCTGCGGGCAGACCGTCTATGGTGACGCCGATGGCAGGGGAATGGGATTGGCCGAACACGCTGATGTGCAGACTATGGCCGAAGGTGGAGCTCATGGGCCTTTCCTCCTCTCTTGTTGTATTCCTCCCAGAAGCTGGGGTAGGATTTGTCCACCGCCTGGGCCTGCTGGATGGTTACCGGCTGCTGGCACAGGCAGGCGGCCACGGCAGCGGCCATGGCCATGCGGTGATCGCCGCCGCTTGTTACCGTGCCGCCACGCAGGGTGCCGCCACGGACGATGAGGGTATCTCCCTCACAGAAGGCCGTGCCGCCCAGGTCTGTTATCATGCGGCAGATGGCGCTGAGGCGGTCGCTTTCCTTCAGCCGCAGGCGTCCGGCGTTTGTGAAGCGGCTTTCGCCCTCACAGAAAGCGGCGGTGAGGGCCAGCACTGGGATCAGGTCGGGAATGGGAGCGCTGTCCACCGTGACACATCGGAGCGCACCCCGGGAGACGGTGAGGGCATCCCCATTCCAGGAGAGTATAGCGCCCATATCCCGGAGAATGTCGGCCACCGCCTTGTCCCCCTGGGAAGAGCAGGGAGAAAGGCCGGAGACGGTCACCGGTCCGCCCAGGGCCCCGGCGCAGAGGAAGAAGGCCGCGCCCGACCAGTCCCCCTCGGCTGTGACTTGGCCGGGGCTTTGGTAGTGCTGCCCCGGGGCGACCCGAAAGCCCTGGGAGGTCTTTTCCACCGTGACCCCGAACTGGGCCATGGCCGAAAGGGTCATTTCCACATAGGGAGCCGACTGGAGGGGGGAGGTGAGGACGATTTCACATCCTTCTTCCATCAGAGGGGCGGCCAGGAGCAGGCCGGTGATATACTGGCTGCTCACATCCCCCGGCAGGGTAAAGACGCCGCCTTTCAGCTTGCCCGAAAGGGTGAAGGGAAGGGCTGGAGCGGAAAAGGCCGCGCCGTGCTCCATGAGCTGGGTCAGCAGCGGCTCCAATGGCCGCTCCGGCAGCCGTCCTTCCCCGGAGAAGCGGGCCTCGGTTCCCAAGGCCGCTGCCACCGGCAGCAAAAAGCGAAGGGTGGAGCCGCTTTCCCGGCAGAAAAGATCGGGGGAGGGGGAAAAGTGCTCCGGCGGGGTCAGGCGGAAGTCTCCGCCCGGCAGGGAATCGATCTGGCACCCCAGGGCCCGCAGGCAATCCATGGTGACCAGAATGTCCACCGAGGGGGCGGGGATATGGAGCAGGGTGCTTTCCCGGCATAGAGCGGCGCACAGAAGCAGCCGGTGGGCGTGGGATTTGGAGGGCACCGCCTGCTCCCGCCCGCCCAATGGGGCGGGGGTGATGCAGATGTCCATGTTACCGCTCCCCCAGTCCGGCGGCGATGAAGCCTTCCAGGTCCTTCATGGGGATGGTCTCCCGGCAGCACTCGCCCATGCGCAGGGGCAGAATTAGGGTCAGGTTGTCTCCCCGGCGCTTTTTGTCCGACAGGGCGGCCTTTGCCAGAGATGCGGCGTCATAGGGACAGGCCGAGGGGAGATGGCAGGCATCCAGGGCCTGGAGCAAAGGCGGGGTGCAGTTTTCCTGGGAATAGCCCAGGGAGTAGGCGGCCCGGCACATGACCACCATGCCCATGGCCACGGCATGGCCGTGGGAGATGGAGTAGCCGCTGAGCTTTTCGATGGCATGGCCTACGGTGTGCCCCAGATTGAGCATCTGCCGCTTGCCCATGTCCCGCTCGTCCCCCTGGACGAAGTCCCGCTTGATCTCCACGCACCGGGCCACGATGTCGTCCATATCCCGGCGATTGACTCCCCGGGCAAAGGCGTCAAACAGCTCTTTGTCAGCCAGCAGGCCATACTTGATGCCCTCGGCGCAGCCGTCGGCAAAATAATGGTCGGTGAGGGTGTCCAGAGCGGCGGTGTCGCAGACCACCAGCTCCGGCTGGCAGAACACCCCGGCCAGGTTCTTGCCCTGGGGCAGGTCGATGCCGGTCTTGCCGCCCACCGAGCTGTCGATGGCGGCCAGAAGGGTGGTGGGCAGCTGCACCAGGGGAATTTCCCGCAGATAGGTACCGGCGGCAAAGCCTGCCACATCCCCGATGACCCCGCCGCCCAGAGCCAGCACCAGGTCGCTTTTGGTCAGGCCGTTTTCCGCCAGGAACTGAAGCACCTTGGTCCAGACGCTCAGGCTTTTGCTGTGTTCGCCGTGGGGCAGGATGAGGGTGCACAGGGAATACCCGGCGTTTTCCAGCCCGGCGGACACCTGGGAGAGATAGAGCCGGGCCACATTGTCATCGGTGATGATGGCCACCTTGCACCGGGGATGCACCTGGGAGATCAGGCTCCCGGCCTTTTTCAGAAGGCCCCGCTCGATGTGGATGTTATATTGTTTGGAAGAATCAATGGATACTGTTTTCATCTTTTTCCACCTCTCAGAATGCTGTCCGACTCTTCTTTCTTTTCTCTGGCGTCCCGCAGCAGATCAAAAAGCCCTTCCTTGTCTCCGGTTTCCAGCAGGCTGGCGTAATGCTCCAGCCGCCCGGCCATGCCCCGGATCTCCCCCGCGAGAAATTCCCGGTTGTCCCAGAACAGCTCGGTCCACATGGTTTCGTTCAGCCGGGCCACCCGGGTCATGTCCTGAAAACTGCCGGCGGAAAAACCGGAGAAATCCTCCGCCGTGGGGCTTTGGATGTAGGCGCAGGAGATCACATGGGCCAGCTGGGATGTGAGGGCGATGATCCGGTCGTGGGAGCGGGGATTGCTCTTTGTGATGCGTCCGAAGCCCAGGGAGAGGAAAAACCGGGCCGCTTTGTCATAAAGGGCGGGGTCAAAGCCTTCTCCCGGCGTGAGGATCATGGAAGCCCCCTGGAACAGTCCGGCCTGGGAAAAGTCCCAGCCGCTGGTTTCCTTTCCCGCCATGGGGTGGCCCCCCAGATAGGGGAAGCCATACCGGCGGCTCAGCTTTTCCATGCCGGGCACCACCGCCATCTTCACCCCGCACAGGTCGATGACCAGCGTGCTTTGGGAAAGATGGGGGGCCAGACGCTCCATTTCCTTCAATGTGGCCCCAGGATAGAGGGCGGTGAGGAGCACATCCAGCTGGGGGAGGACTTCCTCTGTCATGGGCCGGATGCCGGCGGTTCCGGCTTTTTCCATCACCTGGGAATCCTGGTCCAGGCCGAAGACAGTGTAGCCCGCCTGGCAGGCAGCCTGAGCCATAGAGCCGCCGATGAGACCCAGGCCCAGAACGCCGATCTTCTGAAAATCACCGGAAGGCATAGGGCAGAATCCCTCCCACTTTTTGCATCAGGGTATCGAAATCTTCCGGGGTGAGGGACTGGGGACCGTCGCACAGGGCGTGGGCCGGGTCGTTGTGCACCTCGATGATCAGGCCGTCGGCCCCTGCGGCCGCCGAAGCCAGCGCCATGGGGGGCACCAGTTTGCTCTGGCCGGTGGCGTGGCTGGGGTCGATGATCACCGGCAGATGGGACAGGGAATGGAGCACCGGGATGGCCGAAAGATCCAGGGTGTTGCGGGTGTAGGTCTCAAAGGTGCGGATGCCCCGCTCGCAGAGGATGACCTGCTCATTGCCCCCGGCCATGATGTATTCGGCGCTCATCAGCAGCTCCTGGAGGGTGTTGGCAAGGCCACGCTTGAGCAGCACCGGCTTGCGCAGCTTGCCCAGCTCTTTCAGCAGGGTGAAGTTCTGCATATTCCGGGCGCCCACCTGGATGATGTCCACATCCTCAAAGAGGGGGATGTGGGAGGCGTCCATGATCTCGCTGACGATGGGAAGGCCGGTTTCCTGCTTGGCCAGCAGGAGCAGCTTGATGCCGTCGCCCTGAAGGCCCTGGAAGGCGTAGGGGGAAGTGCGGGGCTTGAAGGCGCCGCCACGGAGCACCTGGGCGCCCGACTGTTTCACCGCCTTGGCCACCGCCACGATCTGCTCTTCGCTTTCCACCGAGCACGGCCCGGCCATGACGCAGAAGTTTCCGCCGCCGATGCGGGCGCCGCCCACTTCGATCACCGTGTCTTCCGGATGGAATTTCCGGTTGGCGTTTTTGAAGGGTTCTTGGATGCGTTTTACATCCTCCACAATGTCCATGGCCCGGATCACATCCATGTCCACCTTGGAGGTGTCTCCCACCAGACCCACGATGGTCTGCTGGGAGCCTACGGAGATGTGAGGGGTGATGCCCATGCTCTCGAGCCAGGCGGTGAGACTGTCCAGTTGCTGCTGGGGGGCGTTTTTCTTGAGAAGCACTACCATTTTACAACAAATCCTTTCTCCTACGGCACAAAAAAACGGCCCCGCTGCGAATTTCGCTGCGGGGCCGCGCTGGCCTTGACTCAGGGAATCAACCGAGGCAGGGGCTTTTTACAGCAAAACTCAAATAAGCCTTATCAAAAAAGTTGATAAAGCTAAAGTAAAAGTAATATGCAGCTGTAAAAAGACGGCTGACCATGGCGCATGATCTCCTCTGTTTTGTTCTTCTGTTTGTAACATAACACACCGGTGGCCCGATGTAAAGGGGGAAAAGGGAAAAAAGCCTAAAAAAGCCGGAAAAGAGAGCGGAACAGCTCTTTGATATTGAGCAGAGTGATGAGCAGGAAGCACAGGATCTGCCACAGGGGCCACAGGGGAACCTCCCACAGCATCAGAGCGGCCTGGAGCACCACCAGGGCGCAGGAGGGCAGGAATTTATGCAGCCGCCAATGGACGGGGATGTATTTCCGGGTGTGAATGCCCCGCACCAGGAACATGAGCAGATAGCTGAGGCAGGTGGACAGGGCGGCGCCCATCACACCCATGCGGGGGATGGTCAGCAGGTTCAGCCCGATGTTGAGGAAAGCACCCAGCAGCGTGGTGGTCAGGGTATGAACGCTCTGCCGCTCTACCATATAGATGCTGCCCAGGAAGGTGGCCAGGCAGGAACAGGTGATGCCTAGCACCAGCACCGGGATATACCGCCAGGCGGAATAATAGGAGGGGGCGGCCAGCAGGGTGACCATGATCTTGGCCGTCATGATCAGGCCGGAAGAGCCCACCAGTGCCACGCACTGATAGGTGGCGAACACATTGGAAAAGAACCGCTGCTGCTTTTTGGGGTCTTCGGAGACGATGGAGATCTGCCAGGCGTCGCCGAAGATGCTGGCCACAATGGACAGGATGTGAGGCACCTTGCCCGAGATGACATAGATGGCCACGGCGGCGCTGCCCACGGCATAGGTGTCGGGGAGGGACAGTTCCTGCTTGCAGGCGTCTCCCACCACACCCATGATGTGGGTCACCTGGTTGGGCAGGTTGGCTGCGGCGCTATAAAGGTCGTTGAGGATGTACTCCAGCATATATTGGTCGCTCATGCTGACGATCCACACGCAGATCATGGTGGGGATCAGGGGCACCGAATAGCGCAGCATGGTGCGCCGGGTGTCCCGGTCGATGTGGCTCAGGGAGAAATACCGGCCCAGGGAGGCCACAAACCACAAAAACAGGGTGGAAAGGGCGTCGGACAGAATGGTGGCCAGCACATAACCGGCAATGCCCAGGTCAAAGACCACCAGCAGCAGAATGTTGAAGCCGATGGTCATCAGCGTGCGCAGCACGCCGTCCAGGGCGAAAAGCTTGGTGTATTTCAGTCCCTGGACAAACTGGGCACACACCGTGTGCAGTGCGCTCATCAGCACATAGAGGAACACCAGGAAGGTATAGCCCTGCACAAAGTCCAGCAGGGACAGAAGGGGGGACAGCAAAAGCAGCACACCGCCGCCGCAAAGCACCGTCACAAGCCCCATGGAGAAGATGCCTTTTTTGTTGCTGCCTTTCTGCAAGGCGAAGCGGATGACGGCGTTGGCAATGCCCGCCGACACCAGGGGCATCAGCAGGTTACAGGCCTGGGTGATCAGGTTGGCCGTGCCGTATTCGCTCTGGGAGAGCACCCGGGTGTAGAAGGGCACCAGAAGGAACACCAGCACCTTGGAGCTGAAAGAACCAATGGCCAGAATCATGGTGGTGGAAAAAAGTTTTTTATAGGAGTTTCCCGAACCCATGCGTCAAACCTCCATTTCGTGATTCTATCAGTATAGCAAAAAAACCAGACAATTTATACAGCCTTTCGGGAAAAATGTCATTCTTATGAAAATACACAAAATAATGGTGGAAAAAAAGCCGCTGTCCGTGTATACTAAAATAATACGGGCCATTCGGCAGGCCCTTGTGCAGAACAAACGGAGGAAAAACGGAATGAAAATGAAACAGCTCAGCGTGTGGATGATGTTCGTCTGGCTTTTTGCCATTCTGAGCGTGGCGGAAGTGATCCACATGATCTATCTGTGGTTCAAAGGCGCAACCCCCAATGTGATCGGCTTTATCGCCGAGATCCTGCTCTTTGTGGTGGCGGCCTTCTTCTGCTGGGGCAGAGAGGACAAGCGCCGCCAGGAAGAACGGCGGGCCGGTCCCCTGATCACCGAGGAACAGGCCAAAAAGATGAAAGAGGCTCCCCGGCATAAAGAGCCCATCGTCATCTGCCCCGAAGGCAAGCCCTATCTCATTATGGGCATTGTGTTCTATGTGTTCTTTTTGGGCGGTGTCACCTGGATGCTGCTGGATTTCACCTGGCCCCATTTCTTCATCGCCCTGTTTTTGGGCAGTGTGTGCATCTTCGATATCTATAAATATATGAAGATCAAAAACGACCTGTCCATCAAGGAAGCCCGGGAAGAACTGATGAAGCGGAAAAAGGCCGCCCGCCGGGAGGCCTTGCAGCGCCGCCGGGCCGAGGAGGAAAAGAAGCGGCAGCAGGAAGCACAGAAACAGCAGGAAGCACAGAATCAGGAAAAAACCCAAACCGAAGAACAGGAATGAAAGAAAGCGGCCTTTTACTGGAAAAGGCCGCTTTTCCAGCTTGTGAAAGGGGAGAAAGCATATGAGCATGGCAGGGAAAAAGGTGCCCTTTGCAGAGGGGAAGGACGAATTTGTTGAGAAAAAAAGCCGGTTCATCGGCCACATTTTCCAGGTGACCAGCACCCAGCAGGCCATGGATCAGATCAAAAGAATGCAGAAGGAGTTCTGGGATGCCTCCTGCGTGGCCTATGCCTACATCGTGGAGGAGGGCCAGGTGATGCGCTTCTCCGATGCGGGAGAGCCTCAGGGAACCGCCGGAATGCCCATTCTGGAGGTGCTGAAAAAAGAGGGGATCTTCGATGTGCTGTGCGTGGTGGTGCGGTATTTCGGCGGCATCAAGCTGGGGGCCGGCGGGCTGACCCGGGCCTATGGCCACGGGGCCAAGATCGCCGTGGACGCCGCCGGGGTGGCCGAGATGGTGCCCTTCCGTCAGGGGAGCATCCCCTGCGATTATTCCCTCTTTGAGACGGTGCGCAGCCTGATGCCCGCTTTTGACGCCCAGGAGGACGATGTGGAATATTCCGACCATGTGGTCATACACTTTTCCATCCCCGATGAAAAATTTGACGGCTTTGCCGCCCAGGTGGTGGACAGCACCTCCGGCCGGGTCAACCCTCAGAAGGGAGAAGTGTCTCTGCGGGCCAAGCGGGTGAAATAAAGAAAAAATTTTCCCCGGAAAAGAAGGAAAACAGGTCTTTTTGGCGTATTATATAAAGGGAGGGGATGCCCTGTGATACGAAAACGACTGGAAGAGCTGGAAGAGCGCACCTTGCAGAAAGGGGCTTGTCTGGCAAGCGCATCCCGCGGCCGGCTCACGCCCCAGGAGGAATCTCCCAGCCGCACCTGTTTTATGCGGGATCGGGACAGGATCATCCATTCCAAGGCATTCCGCAGGCTGAAACACAAAACCCAGGTGTTTCTGTCCCCGGAAGGGGACCATTACCGCACCCGGCTGACCCATACCCTGGAGGTCTCCCAGATCTCCCGCACGGTGGCCCGGGGCTTGCGGCTCAACGAGGACCTGACGGAGGCCATCGCCCTGGGTCATGACCTGGGGCACACCGCCTTCGGCCACGCCGGAGAACAGGCGCTGGGGGAAGTGGTGCCCGGGGGCTTTGCCCACAACGAGCAAAGCCTGCGGGTGGTGGACCGGCTGGAAAAGGGCGGCGAGGGCCTGAACCTGACCATGGAGGTGCGGGACGGCATTTTGTGCCACACCGGCAAGAAAAAAGCCGACACCATGGAAGGGCGCATCGTCCATTATGCCGACCGGATCGCCTATCTCAACCATGACATCGACGACGCCATCCGGGGGGACATTCTCTCACCCCAGGATATTCCGGCGTCTTTGCGCAGTGTGCTGGGCCAGACCCATTCCCAGCGCATCGACACTTTGGTAAACGGTCTTCTGACCTATGGAGAGGAAGAAGGGGAGATCGGCCTGCCGCCTCTGCTGGAAGAGGCCATGCTGGAGATGCGGGATTTTATGTTCCGCCATGTGTACCAGAACCCCCGGGCCAAGGGGGAGGAGCGGAAAGGGCAATGGGTGCTCACCCAGCTCTACCGGCATTTTTCGGAGAACGCCGACGATCTGCCCACCGATTATATGCAGATCGCCTTGCAGGAGGGGGCCGAGCGGGCCGCCTGCGATTATGTGGCCGGCATGACCGACCGCTTTGCGGTGGATGTGTTCTCCCGTCTATATATCCCCCAATCGTGGCAGATTTGAGTCCGGCGTCCGGACGGCCATATTGTGCTACCGCGCTGGGCAGGTTGTGTGTAGAAAGACAAAGAAGGGGCTAAGTCTCGCAGAAAAGCCTTGGTTTGATTGCTTAGCGCGGGAGCGCAGTATGGGTGCAGCGTCACGCTGGTCCGGTGTCCGGACAGCCATATTGTGCTGCCGCACTGAGTAACAGAGCTAGGGCTGGTTGCATTCGATGAGGCAAAGAAAGGAACGGGTGCAGCGTCACGCTGCCGGAGGCACTCCGCCAGCAGCACGCTGCCTGGACAGAGGGGGGAGAAAAGATGGCGTTACCAGAAAGTTTTTTGCAGGAACTCACCGCACGATGCGATATTTATGACATCGTCAGCCGGTATGTGAAGCTGAAAAAAAGCGGCTCCAACTACTTTGGCCTGTGTCCCTTCCACAACGAAAAAACACCCTCCTTCTCGGTGTCCCGGGATAAGCAGATCTACCATTGCTTCGGCTGCGGCGCCGGGGGCGGAGTCATCAACTTCGTCATGCAGATGGAAAACATGACCTTCCCCGAAGCGGTGCGCCATCTGGCCGCCCAGGTGGGAATGGAAGTCCCCGAAGACACCGGGCCCTCCTATGGGGAGAAGCGGAAAAGGCTCATTGCCCTGTGCACCGAAAGCGCCCGGTTCTATGTGGAAAAGCTCTATTCCCCCGAAGGAAAAGGGGGCCTTTCCTATCTTCTGGGCCGGGGCCTGTCCCCGGGAACTCTGAAGCATTTCGGCCTGGGCTTTGCTCCCGACAGCTGGGACAGCCTGATCCATGCCATGACAGCCAAGGGCTTTACCAAAGGGGAAATGCTGGAATGCGGCCTTGTGGTGCAGAACAAAAGCGGCGGGGTCTATGACCGGTTCCGAAACCGGGTCATGTTCCCCATCATCGACATCCAGGGCCGGGTCATCGCCTTCGGCGGACGGGTGATGGACGATAGTATGCCCAAATATTTAAACTCCTCTGATACCCCGGTGTTCCAGAAAAGCCAGAACCTGTTCGCCATGAACTTCGCCAAAAAATCCAAAGGGGATTTTTTCCTTCTGGCCGAAGGGTATATGGATGTGATCGCCCTCCACCAGGCCGGGTTCCAAAGCGCCGTGGCCAGCCTGGGCACCTCCCTCACAAAGGAGCAGGCCCGGTTGATGGCCTCCCGAGGCAAGGAGCAGGTGATCATCTGTTATGACAGCGACGAGGCGGGAAAGAAAGCCGCCCAGCGAGCCATCGACCTGCTGACACCCACCGGCCTCAAGGTGCGGGTGCTGCGTATGAGCGGGGCCAAGGACCCGGACGAGTATATCCGGAAAAACGGCCCGGGCGCCTTCCGGGATCTGCTGGAAAAATCGGACAGCGATATTCAGTACCGGCTCAGCGAGATTGCCGCCCGGTTCGATCTGGAAGAGACCGAAGATCGGGTGGAGTTTCTCCAGCAGGCGGCCTTGCTGCTCTGCGCCATCCCCAGCGCCGTGGAACGGGAGATCTTCTCCCGGCAGGCGGCGGAGAAGGCGGGAGTCAGCCCGGAATCCATGCTGGAAGAGGTGGAGCGGCAGCGGAAGCGCCGGGCCTGGCAGGCCAAAGCACAACAGGAACGGCAGGCCATGCAGCCCGCTCGGGCCGCCCAGCCCGCTGCCCGGGAGCTGCACTATGACAATGTGCGCTCGGCCCGGCGGGAAGAAGGGCTTGTGGCCCTGCTGTTTTCCCACGGGGAGCTTCTGGACCGGGTGTCCTCACGGCTGCAGCCGGAGCAGTTTTCCTCTCCCTTTTTGGGAAAGATCTATGAACTGCTTCTCAAGCGGCGGCAGCAAGGGGAGGAGACCAGCCTGGGGCTGTGCATGAGCCTCCTTTCCCCGGAAGAAGGGGAGACGCTGGCCAGGCTGGTGGCCAAGGAGCCGCCGGTGCAGGACCCCCAGCGGGCATTGGAAGATTATCTCTCGGTGATCGAGATGGAATATATCAAAAAGAAAAATCAGACCGAAGAACAAGACGATGCGGCCCTTCTGGAGCTGGCCCAGCGCCGGCTCCGGCGGCAGCAAGAGCGTGGAGGAATGTAAGAATGGCGGAAGACAAGAACAAGAAAAACGACAAAAACCAGGAGGGGACCCAGAGCAAGCAGCAGATCATCAAGGCTCTGCTGGACAATGCCAAGAAAAACGGCAAAATCACCATGAAAGAGCTGAATCTGGCCATTGACGAGCTGGAGCTGGACAGCAAGCAGCAGGACAAAATGATGGAGATGCTGGAGCAGATGGGCATCGGCATCGCGGTGGAAGAGGAAGACGGCCTGCCGGAAGTGCCCCTGATGGATCTGGACGATCCGGACCTGCAGGAGATCCAGGACATCCACGAGGAAGAAGTGCCCGACGATACCGTTTTAGCGGAAGGTCTGGCCATCGACGACCCGGTGCGGATGTATCTGAAGGAGATCGGCAAGGTGGACCTGCTGTCCCCCGATGAGGAAATCGAGCTGGCCAAGCGGATGCTGGAAGGGGACGAAAAGGCCAAAAAGCGCCTGGCCGAAGCCAACCTGCGTCTGGTGGTGTCCATTGCTAAGCGGTATGTGGGCCGGGGAATGCTGTTTTTGGACCTGATCCAGGAGGGCAACCTGGGCCTGATCAAAGCGGTGGAGAAATTCGATTACACCAAGGGCTATAAGTTCTCCACTTACGCCACCTGGTGGATTCGCCAGGCCATCACCCGGGCCATCGCCGACCAGGCCCGCACCATCCGTATCCCGGTGCATATGGTGGAAACCATCAACAAGGTCATCCGTGTGTCCCGTCAGCTGCTTCAGGAGCTGGGCCACGATCCCTCTCCCGAGGAGATCGCCGACGAGATGGGCATCCCCGCCGACAAGGTGCGGGAGATCATGAAGATCGCCCAGGAGCCGGTGAGCCTGGAAACCCCCATCGGCGAGGAAGAGGACAGCCATCTGGGCGACTTTATCCCCGACGACGATGCTCCCGAACCGGCAGAAGTGGCTTCCTTCACTTTGCTGAAAGAGCAGCTGGTAGAGGTGCTCAAGACCCTGACCCCCCGGGAGGAAAAGGTGCTGCGCCTGCGCTTCGGCATTGAGGATGGCCGCACCCGCACTCTGGAAGAGGTGGGCAAGGAGTTCAATGTGACAAGAGAACGCATCCGCCAGATCGAGGCCAAGGCCCTGCGGAAACTGCGCCATCCCTCCCGCAGCAAAAAGCTGAAAGACTTTTTGAATTGATGCTGAGAAAATAAAAACCCCCTGCACAATAAAAAGTGCAGGGGGTTTTTCAGGGAAAGGTGTATTTGGTGTTATCGGTTGATTTTTTTCTGATCGGTACGCTCCAGGATATAATCCACGCTTACTTGGTGAAAATCCGCCAAAGCACAGAGCACATGGGGAGGGATCATCCGCTGGCCGCTTTCGTAATAGGCGTAAGTGCGCTGGGAAAACCCGAGAGCTTCGCCTATCTCTTGTTGGGTCATATCCAGATCCTCCCGCAGATCCCGGATCCTTCGATATTGCCACATAGGAATCACCAAAACCAGTATAGCCCAAAATATTCTAGAAAATCCCTTATTAGAACGGATTGTTCTTGGGTGAGTTTTCTATCAGAGGAAAGATAAACCAAAAAATCCGGGGGTAAAAAGGGCTCTCGGGTAAAGGAAAAACAGAAATTTTCCCAGGAAAAAGAAAGGGCGATATGCTCTCCAGGAGGCAGAAACAGGCCGATGTAGGCCCGCCTGTTTCCCCGGCCCAGGGTGAGAAAGCCCGGGCCGGGGGGAAGGGCGGAAAAGAAGATCCGTCCGGCATGAAAAAAGGAGTGGAAACGCCGGTTTCCGCCGGGCAGATCCAGACAGGCCCAGTCCCCGGGACAGGGACAGAGCAGATCCACCATGGCTCCGGCAGGAGCAGGGGGAAAGAGGGTCAGGTCGGCCCGATGCTCTGCCCCTTCCCGTAAGGAGAAGGGGCAGGGTGGGCTTTGACAGAGTTTGTTTACTGCTCCAGCTTGGCTTTGACCAGATAATCCCCGGCCAGCACGCCGCCGAAAAGATATTTGCCCTCGCTGTTGGTTTTGGTGGTGGCCACCAGGGTTTCGGTGGTCACGCCCTGGATGGTGGTCACCCGATACAGGCCCACAAAGCACCCGGCCACCGCCTGGCCGGAACTGTTGCGGATGATGCCGGACACCGTGCCGTTGTAGGTGCGGCTGTCCACCTGCATGGCCATGGTCACATTCACCACGCCGCCTTTTGTGACGGTGGCCAGCATATTCCCGGCGGAGAGGTAGCCCTGGGCCGAGGCCGTCAGAGTATAGACCCCATCGGCCAGGTCATAGAAGGCGAATTCTCCGTCGGGGGCGGAAGTGGTGACGGCCACCGTTTCCCCGGTAGAGGAAAACAGGGTGATTTTGGCGCCGCCCAGGGGCAGGGGAGCCCCCTCCGGCTGGAGCACCGACAGCACGCCGGCGATGGTGCCCAGGGACAGGGTGGGTTCCGGGGTGAGCAGCAGAGGAATGTCCTGGGTGGAACCGGCGGAGAGGGTAACACCGGCGGCCGGGGAGAGGAGATAGCCCTCCTTGGCGGCGGCCACGGTATAGCTTCCCGCAGGCAGACCGGTGATGGAATACAGGCCGGATGCGTCGGTGAGGGTGTGCTGATAGGGCATACCGGCGCTGTCAAAGACCTTGACGGTGGCATCGGCCACCGGAGTTTCGCCGTCGGTGACAACACCTGTCAGGGTGGATGGGGGCGGGGGAGCCACCGAAAGCTGCAAGTCAATGTTGGCTTCCTCCATGCCGCTGAGGGAGAAGCTGGTGCTGTACTGCAGGGACAGCAGATCCTGTTTGATATCCGCCATGGGAAAAACCTCCTGAATGGAAAAATGGGCATGGGGAGACGGGGTTTCCCATCGCCCCACGCCCATGGTATGCTCCGAGGAGGGAAAGGGTGCGGCGCAAAAAAATCCCCCCGGCCTTGGGGCCGGGGGGAGGCGCCTGTGAAAAGGGGATCACAGGCCGTTTTTCAGATGACATCAGGCGGAGACCGCAGGAAAAATCTTGCTCAAAGCGGCGAAGAGCTGCTCGCCGTCAAAGGGCTTATAGACAAAACCCGCGGCGCCGATGCGTGCGGCTTCGTCGATGGTGTCGTCGTAGGCCAGGGAAGAAACCATGAGCACATGGGCTTTGGGGTCCTTCTGCAGAAGCAGACGGGCGGCTTCCAGCCCATCCATGCCGGGCATCAGAATGTCCATGGTCACAAGGTCCGGAGAGAGTTTGTCATACAGTTCCAGGGCTTCTTCGCCGGACTGACAGCATCCCACTACTTCATAATCGGAATCGGCCAGAATCTTTTGCAGCTGCAGCTGAGCAATGCGGGAATCGTCCACAACCAAAATCTTTTTGGACATGGGTGGATCACGCTCCTTTATCTGAAAGATAGTTGCGTTACAACGCTTTGAGGAGGGGAAGAGGATAATGAATCAGCTGAAGCCCCTCCTGGCGGCAGCTGGTATAGAAAAGCATACGGCATGGTTCCGGCACAGGAACCACAGGCCCGCAGCGGAACTGGGGGATGCGGAACCGGGTGGAAAGCCCGGCGCTTTGGTGTAGCCCGGCGGATACATTTCCGCAGAGCACATTGAAGAATTCTTTGGCGGTGTCTTCCATGTCCTGGGGGGTTACATCGTTGGCATCCAGCACCTGCTGGGCCAGGTGAAGCAGAAAATCCCTGTCCATACACAGAATCAGGCTGCCTTGATAGTCGCCTTCAAAAGTGGTATAGACCGTGCACATATCCTCAGATGGTTCCGGTTGCTGGGAGAAAAGACGCACCCGCCCCATGTGATGGGTGATCTTTCGCAGCGCCTGATCTGAGATGGACAGAAATTCCTGTTCCGTGAGAGTGTTTGCCAAGTCGTAATCTCCTTTCAAAATAAAAATATTGGGTCTGACTCCAAGAAGAAGAAAGAGCAAAAGAAAACGGCAGAAAGGAGAACACATGCCATGGGGCGGAGCAGGAAAACCAACATATTTTTATACTATTATCATACACGAACAGGGGGTCAATCGTCAAGACCGATGGCACAGGGAGCGGTGTATTTTGTCACCTGAAAAAACTTCCTGTCGATGGTAACCGATGTCACCGGATAGCAGGCGTCGCACAACAGATGGCGGGTGTCGCTCCCGGCCTCCTTTTCTTTGTCGGCCGGATCGGTATTCGCAGGGCGGTTCAGCTTCATCTGCACCACCTTCAGAGCCAGACGCTGGGAATAGATCTGCTTTTTCACCTCGGGCGTCTGGGGTTTTCCCTCCAGGGTTTCCAGAAGGGCCAGGGCCTTGTTTTCCTCGGCCTGGAGCTGGGCCCGCTCAAATTCCTCGTTGGGGCTGCCGCCCAGGAAAATGGAGGTGGGGCGCTCATTTTTGGAGCCCACCGTCTGGGCCGATACCGTCTGGGCGGCGTGGATGCTGCCGCCCACGATGACGCCCCGGCCGGTGCAGGCATAAATGCAGCCGTCACTGTACACATTGGAATCCACGATGCAGTCGGCATAGATGCTCTCGCCGGCATAGGCGTTGCAGTGCTCCATGTATTTGGTGAAGATGCTTTTGTGGGCCCGGATGTCCGCTTCCCCCTGGCCCTGGACGCCCCGGGAGATCACCAGGTTTTCCCCGGCTTCCAGGTGGCAGCCCTCCACCACGCCGTCGATCTGCACATTGCCGGTGGCCCGCAGGATGGACCCTGCGCTCATATCCCCGTGGATATACACATCGCCCAGGAAGCTCACCGCTCCGTCTTCGGCGGTCACATCCCCTGAGATCTCCAGCACCGGCTGCACCAGAAAGCTTTTGCCGGAAAACTGCACATGGCCATTGCGGGCGGCCAGAAGGGACAGGCCGTCGGAGGAAAGCCGGGTGCCACGGCCCCCTTCCAGGGAAGGGGAGCTGGTGGGGGGAGGGGCCAGGGTGCGTCCCCGCACCGTCCGGCCGGGTTGACCGGGAACGGCCGGGTGGAGACGGCACAGGGTCTCCCCCTCCTTCACCTTCCGCACCAGGTTGAGGGTCACATAGTTGGCGTCCTCCAGGTTCCCCGACAGAAAGGGGGTGAGGGTGCGGGGGAACAGCTCTTCCACCCAGCCGTCCTGGCCCGGAGAAGGGGTGCGGCCCATGGCCACAGGGAAGGGGGTGAAGTACCGGCCCTCCATGTGGGGCAGGCGGCAGAGAAATTCCAGGTCGATCCCCTGGGTGACCCCTTTTTCGATGAGGGCCTGGAGCAGATCGTCGGAGGACAGCTCATGGCCCTGGCCCACCGGGGGCAGGAGAAAGATCCAGGCCACCATATCCTCGTGGGACAGGTGGACCACCGCTTGCCCGTCCAGGTTTTCCCCGGCATAGAGGGGAGAACGCTCCGACAGACGGCTGAGCCGGGCGAAGGCGGCCCGGGTGAGGGCGGCCTGGAACCGGCCTCCTTCCAGGGGCACATTGCTTTTGGCCTCCAGCGCCTGCCAGGGGCCGGAGGGCAAGGTGATTTCCAAAGATTCCGGCTGCTGGCCCTGCCACATGCCCCGCAGGGCACACAAGGGACTGTGGGCGGCAAAGCCCATGGAAAAGGCCAGAAGCCGCATGGTTTCTGGGGGCGTGTCCTCTGCTTCCAGACGGAAGTACTGAGGATGCCAGTGCTCCATTGGTTCCATTGGTTTCACTTCCTTTGACGCCGGGAAAACCCCGGGCTATGCACAGAGAGAAAGAGAATAAAAGAGCGAATTTGTCACAAAAATAGACCTATTTTTTATATCGTCCTGTTTTTCCAGGAGATAAGCATCCGGAAGAAAAATTTCCCCGGAGGAAAAACCTCCGGGGAAATGGGTCTCAGTTCTATTTTTTCTTTTGGGCCGAGGAGCAACAGTGGCAGCAGCCCTTTCCGGCGTCACAGCCGATGCAGGGGGAGCCGCTTTTTTTGGCTTTGTATACATACCGGGCGGCCAGGGCCACCAGGGCCAAAATCACTCCCAGCAAAATAAGGTCCATAGGGGACATTTTTGAAAACCTCCTTTTTCGGAAAGGGCTTGCAGCGCAGCCGTATCAGTCGCCGGCGTTCAGAGCGTAGTCTCTGGCCAGCTGCCGGTCGGTGCGGCGGATGAGAAGGGCGAATACCGTCACGATGGCCAGCACGGCGATGAGCCCGGGGACGAAGCCCTGGCCAAAGGTGCCGGTGGTCACCAATGTGCCGATCTGGTAGACCAGGAAGGCCACCACATAGCCTGTGGCAAACTGAAGGCCGATGCCTCCCAGCAGCCACTTTTTGTCCCGGATCTCCGAGTTCATGGCGCCGATGGCGGCAAAGCAGGGCGGAGTGAACAGGTTGAACATCAGGTAGGCCAGAGCGGCGGCCTGGCTCAGGCCGAAGATGGCGGCCACCTGATCGGCCCCGTGGGTGAGCACCAGTTCATCCACATTGATGAAGTTGGTGATGCCGTAAACCACGGCCAGTGTGCCCACCACATTCTCTTTGGCGATAAAGCCGGTGACAGCGGCGGCGGCCAGCTGCCACACCCCAAAGCCCAGGGGAATGAGCAAAACGGCGATGGGACTGGCGATGGAGGCCAGGATGGAGGAGCTCTCCATGCCTTCTTCCACAAACTTAAACTGCCAGGTGAAGTTCTGCATCAGATGCACCAGCGTATTGCACAGCAGAATGATGGTACCGGCCTTGACGATGTAGGCCTTGCCCCGGGAGAGCATGGCCAGGGTGGCCCGCTTCAGGCTGGGGATTTTGTACTGGGGCAGCTCGATGAGGAAGAAGGACTTCCGGTTTTTATAACCGGCGATCTTGCCGATGAGCAGGGCCCCCAGGAAGATCAGCAGGATGCCTGCAAAATACATCAGTGTGCCCACCCAGGAGGCGTCGCTAAAAAAGACACC
Organism: Ruminococcaceae bacterium AM07-15; assembly: GCA_003477405.1. GTDB lineage: Bacteria > Bacillota > Clostridia > Oscillospirales > Butyricicoccaceae > Pseudobutyricicoccus. The sequence goes on along the minus strand of QUDE01000005.1, from coordinate 130,193 downwards.
GGCAAACAATGCGATCACCGGCAGCTTGGCGCCGCAGGGCATGAAGGGGGTGAGCATGGCGGTGGCCTTCCGCTCTCTTTCATTGCGGATGGTGCGGCAGGCCATGACGCCGGGGATGGCGCAGCCGGTGCCGATGACAAAGGGGATCACCGATTTGCCCGATAGCCCCACTTTCTTGAAGATGGGGTCGAGCACCACGCTGACTCTGGCCATATAGCCGCAGTCCTCCAGCAGGGCGATGAGGAAGTACATTACCATCACCAGGGGCAAAAAGCCCAGCACAGCGCCCACGCCGCCGATGATGCCGTCCACCAGCAGGGCCTGGAGCAGGGGAGAGCTGCCTTCGATCCAGCCGCTCACCGTGCCCTGGAAGGATTCGATCCAGGCGGCCAGGGTGTCGCCCAGGAAGGGGCCTACCCAGGCCTGGGAGATCTGGAACACCAGGAACATCACCGCGGCAAAAATGGGGATGCCCGCCCATTTATTGGTGAGCACATTGTCGATCTGGTCCTGGCTGTTTTTCTCCCGGGTGAGGGTCTTGCGTGTTTCCACGCGGGAGACGATGGTGTTCACAAAGGCGAAGCGGGCCCGGTCGGCCTGTTCCACCGCCTTTTTGCTGGTCAGGTCCACATTTCCCTGGGAATAGGGAGCCTTCTGGCCCTGGCCCAGCAGGGAGGCCGCCTGAGAAACCGCTTCTTTCAGCCCGGTGTGCCCCGAGGAGGTGGACACCGTCTCCACCACCGGACAGCCCAGCAGCTCGCTGAGCTTTTTGGTATCGATCCGGTTGCCTGCCTTTTCGTTCAGATCGCTTTTGTTCAGCGCCACCACCAAAGGGATGCCCAGTTCCAGCAGCTGGGTGGTAAAGAACAGGCTGCGGCTGAGGTTGGTGGCGTCCACGATGTTGATGATGGCATCGGGGTGCTCATGCTTCACATAGGAGCTGGTGATGCTTTCCTCCGAGGTGAAGGGGGACATGGAATAGGCCCCCGGCAAGTCCACCGCCGTCAGCTCCGGGGAGCCGGAATAAAAGGCCTTTTTGATGGGGCTTTCCTTCTTTTCCACGGTGACCCCCGCCCAGTTGCCGATCCGCTCGTTGCGGCCGGTGAGGGCGTTGTACATGGTGGTCTTGCCGCTGTTGGGATTGCCCGTCAGCGCGATTCTCATATTCTTTATTCCTCCTCTATACCCGGCCTGTGGTCGGGTGATATACATTGTGATTAGCATATGCTAACTCCATGGGGAAAGAAAAGGCGGAATTAGCGAAAGCTAACCGCCTTTCAAAAAAACGGTCAAATCTGGATGGCTTCGGCCAGCTGGGTGTCCATGTTGTACCGGCCGTCCTTGATGGAGACCACGCAGCCGCCCTTGCGGTGGGAGATGACGGTGATGGGCTCGCCACTGAAACAGCCCAGGGAAAACAGGAAACTGTCCAGATCCTCATCGTCGGTGAGGATCTCTTTGACGATGTATTCCACGCCTTCCTGTGCATGGGTGAGATTCATGGGGGATTCCTCCTTTGCGATTGGTTAGTCAATACTAACCGTGCATTACTATACCATTGCCCAGGGCCTTTGTCAAGGGGGAGGGGAAATTTTTTCCGGGGTTGACAAATGTGGACTAAAAGAGTATAGTATTCCATGTCAAGAGGAACGAAACACTTTTTCACACATATAGGAGGAAACTACAATGGATCTGAAGGGAACACGCACAGAGAAAAATTTGTTGGCCGCTTTTTCCGGTGAGTCCATGGCCCGGAACAAATACCTGTTTTTCGCCGACAAGGCCAAGCAGGAAGGGGAAGAGGAAGTGGCCCAGCTGTTTGAGATGATGGCCCGCAACGAAGGCGTCCACGGCAAACTGCTGTACCAGAGCATGAAGCAGATCGGCACCAGCAGCGAGAACCTGCAGGAGGCCATGGAAGGGGAATATGGCGAGTGGAGCAGCATGTATCCCGCTTTCGCCCAGGTGGCCCGGGAAGAGGGCTTCTCCCACATCGGCACCCTGTTTGATGAGATCGCCAAGATCGAAAAGGACCACGAGTTCCGCTTCCTGGGTGCGCTGGCCAAGCTGAAGGCCAAGAACAAAGCGGCTGCTCCCGCACCGGTGAAGCCTGCGGAAAGCAAGATGATCTCGGTGGCCGGTTACCGCTGCCAGTTCTGCGGCGCCACTTATGAAAAGGCTCCCGATGTATGCCATGTGTGCCAGGCCATTGGTTCCTTCGAGCCCACCACCATCCAGAAGAAAGTGGAAGGCTAAAAAGTACATTATATAAGAATAGAAAAACCGCCCTCCGAAAAGAGGGCGGTTTTTTGTGTGTCAGGGGGTATCGCTGAGGCCGGTAAGATAGTCCAGAGAAACCTGATAAAACTGAGCCAGACGGACAGCGGCCTCCAGAGGCAACGGCCGAAGGCCCCGTTCATATTTGGAATAAAGAGATTGATCGCATTGCAGGAGATCGGCCACCTGCTTTTGGGTCAGGTCGGCATCTTCCCGTAAATCCCGGATACGGAGATTCATGGATGAGGATTTTTCTTTTCTTGCTTTTGCAGATTTTCCACCGCAGCCTGTGTGGCGGCGATGACAAAAGCAGAGAAGGTACAATCCTGGTTTTGAATCATTTTTTCTACTTCGCTTACCAAAGTGGATGGGAAACGAATGGTTTTATTGATGGTAGGCGGCTTGGAAGGTATTTTAAAATTCATCGGTATCACCTGTTCGCTTGGGCTATGCTCCTAGTGTACCGTATTTCTCGTTAAAAATATGCATTGCATTTGCAATGCATATTTGTTAGAATACTTCCGAGGTGATGGCATTGAGCGATTACGCCGATTATAAAACCATGTACTATACCATGATGCAGGCCAGCGAGAAGGCCATCCGTATTCTCATCGAGGCCCAGCGCCAGTGTGAAGAGATCTATCTCAACCAAAAAGAGCCATCTTTGACCCTTTTGCCCATAGAGAAAAAAGACCCGCCGGAAAATTGACCGGCGGGTCTGAGTATATCGAAAAAATAATCCGGGTGGTGGGAACGGTTTGCCCCACCCTTAACCAATTTGCAAAAAACGGCGACCTGTGCGTCGGTTTTTGCACCTCTCAAGGGGCCAGTGTGCGCCAACAGCGTGCACGCAGCCCCTTGCAAAAACCGCAAAGGCGGCTTTGCCGCTTTTGCGGAACGCACGGCCCGCCGGAAAATTGACCGGCGGGTCTTATATTTTATATTTTGTGATGTGCTTCCAGTTTTCCGGCATTCCCATGGCTTCCAGAAGTTCGGGGAGGGTGACGACTGCGCTGTGGGAGATCATCTTTTCCATCAGCCGGGCCAGCTGCCGTTTGTAGAGCAGAAACTCATCATGGGGAAGCAGATAGCGGAAGCTGATCACAATGGAAAAATAATCCTGATTTCCATAAAGATATTGGCTTCCTTTTTGAGGGATATGTAGTTTTTTGTGCAGCGGCATATCCGGAATTTGTTTGGTGCAGCGATAGGAAAACAAACGCTCACCATGGGCGCAGACATTTCGAAAGATGGTCAGAACTTTCAAAAATTGCCCCAACTGTTTTTCGTTGACCGATTGAAACTTTTGACTGATGGATGATTGGATCTGTGATTTGGAAAGAAGATAGATTTTGGATACTGTTCCAAAGGTGAGTGCTTTGCTCAAGGCCCACAATGGCACGGTGTGATAGGCTGCTTTATGGTGCTCAATATAAGGATAGTCGGTGGGATGCTCCAAAAGGGGAGAAATGTGCCTGTCGATGAGACGCCGGATGTCCCGTTGATTTTTTGGAATGTTATTATAATTGGATGGCGTCAGATAGGCTTGCTGCGATTCACCAAAGATTTCACAGAAGCTATAAGAAAGCAGCGAACGGATGTGGTGTTCGATGTGCAACAGATGGTGAAGGGTCAGTTCGCGCAAACTTTCATCAAAACGATAGAGGAACAAAATATCAGAGAAGGAAGCGCCGTCGCGGTACTGTCCGGTGCTTTTGTTTTTAAAAAGGTTTTTATACCCTGTGATCAATGAAAAATAGCTCAAGCGCTGAAGCGCTTCCTTGGCTGAGTCCTCATCGGGGATTTGCAGTTGTTTTTCTCTTAATTTTTCGATTTGTTCCTCGTAAGTCATAAATGGTTTTGGCATAAAATCCCCTCCAGAACAAAAAAAGAGCCCCCGCAGGGGCTCTTCCGGTCGCAGGCCCCACAAGCATCTGCAACCTATTCACTGAGATTAGTATAGCGCACATTGCAGGATTTGTCAACCAAAGCGCTGATACCCATCCAGCTCTACTATTATAAACGAATACGGTAGCATTTATGAAACTGGAGTGGCAAAGAAAAATCGGTTTACCCCATTTTTTCAAACCGGGCGGAGAGGGCGGCCAGTTGGCTGCGGGTGAGGGAGCTTTGAGGGGAAAGGAGGTTGGGGGAGACCCCTTTCATCAGCCCTTGCTCCACACTCCAGGACAAAGGCTCCCGGGCCCATTGGCTCACCTGGCTTTCGTCGGCAAACCCGGCAAGGGCATCCCCCTGGCTTTGTCCTCCGGCGAAGCGGCAGAAGAACGCGGCCATTTCCTGTCTGTTTATCGGGCTTTCCGGATGGAACAGGCCCGCTTCATCCCCTTGGGCAATGCCATTTTCCTGGGCCCAGGCGCAGGGGGCGGCATACCAGGCGTCCTCTGCCACATCGGAGAAGGAAGCGCGAGACACCCCAGGGCTTCCGGCCAGGCGGTAAAGCACCGTCACCGCCATGGCCCGGTTGACCGTTTGCTGGGGGAAGAAGGACTGTCCGTCCCCTTCCAGCAGGCCCTGGGCAGCGCACCAGGACACATCTTCATAATACCAGGCCTCTTCGGCCACATCGGCAAAACTGGGAGCGGGGGAGAGGGGACCGCCCGGGCCGGAAAGCTCCGGTTCCCAGGAGGCCGTCAGCTGGGTCTCCCCGGCGGGCAGGACATACAAAAGGGTATCCTGCCGGGCCCCCTTCTGGTACCGCTCTACTTGCAGCAGGCCCTTTTCCTCCCCGGTGAGGGTCAGGCTCTCTCCCAGGGGCAAATCCCAGAAAAATCCCAGCTCTTCGTCCTCTTGGAAAGCGGGAGAAAGAGGGGTTTCGCTGGAAAGACGCAGATAGGCGCACTGGGTGTCCAGGGCCTTTTCTCCCAGGGACAGCCAACTCAGGTAATAGGCCATGCTGTGGCTGTAAAACAGGCTGTCCTCTCCCTGCAGGCTGCGGAGGGCCTGGCTCAGCGGGGCCAGATCACCCTGGAGGGAGGAAAGAAAGACAAAGGTGGCCTGGGTCTGATCGGCGGCACCGCCCAGAATGTCGGACAGATACTGGAAATACTCCGCCAGAGTGATCTGCCGGGGGATCAGCGAACCCAGGGTGAACTGCCGCTGGGTGTAGTCCGCGGGGGAAGGGGCCAGCTCTTCCAACAGGGCAATGAGCCGGTCGGTGTTACGGCATCCTTCAGCATCGGGAAGAGGGAGGCCGGTGAGATCCTGGTACAAGGGCGCCGCTTCCTCCTGCAGCTGGGCGTAATCGGCCCGGGAGCTTTGGGAGGGCAGGAACCGGTCCTGTCCATAGCGGCCATAGCCCCAGGCGGCCAGGGGCAGCCGGGGGATGGGGTCCTGGGGGCTGATGATGTTGAAGATGCCAGGGGTTTCTTTTGTGATGGCCTCTTTTTGCACCGTAGCCGGGGTGGCGAAGGTGTAGCAATACACCGGCTGGCCTTCTTCCGTCAGGCGCTGGGCGGCCAGATTGGCCACTGCGGCCCCACGGCTGTGACCGGTGAGAAAGAACAGGGGCTCATCATCCGGAAGGACGGCCAGGTAGTCTTGCAGCTGCTCCATCATCTCATCCCGGGCCAGGGAAAAGCCCTGGTGCTCCGTCCCTTCGCCGATGCGGAAATTGCTCCGCCACTGGGCGCTGCCGTCGGTACCCTGGAGGACGACGGCCACCAGGGTTTTGTCCGTGTCCGCCAGCTTTTTGCAGCCGAAGGCATAGGCCACCTGATCTTCCGCCTCTTTTTCCTCCGGGGCATAGTGGTAGAGCTCCACCTGCTCAAAGCCCAGGCCGGTCAGGGCGTTGGTCAGCTCTTCCCCCTGGCCCTGGGAATAGGCGGCGGCAGAAAGGACCATGGACGCCTGGGCCAGGCCCTGCTGGTATTGGGAAGGCTCCTGGAAAAACCAGCTGTCCTCCCAGGAAAGGGAAACCTGGGCGGATGTCCCCGTTCCGGTCTGAATGGTCACCTGGATTTCCTGCTTTTCGCCCTGGGCCCAGGCCGGGGCCAGGGACGCCGTCAGAAGCAGCACCAGCAAAACACAAAGGATCTTTTTCCCTTTCATAGCCATGCCTCCTTGCCTTTTCTTACAGTATAGCACAAGGAGAATGACAAAAAAAGCGGCCCGAAGGGCCGCCTTTTTGCGATAATTGTTTATTCTTTTGTGGTGCTTGTGGCGCTGGTAGCAGAAGCATGGTCGATGGCGGCCAGAGGGTCGCCCACTTCGGTTTCCGCAGCCACTTCCATGGGGGCGGGAGATTCTTCCTCCGGGCCTTCCTCTTCCCAAAGGGAATCGTGCTCTTTCCGTTTGGTTCTGTCGGCGATGAGGGCCATGTTTTTTGCGGTGAGATACAGCTTGTCGCTGTATTCCATCAGCCGTTTTTCGTCCTGGGGCGGCACTTTATCCCCCTTGGAGATGCGCCGGAAGGTTTCCAGGATCTTCAGCAGATCTTCGGCGGCCTCGGTCAGCGCCTCGCTTTGCTGCCGGGCCACTTCGGCATTGGCGATAGCACCATACATCTGATCCATTTCGTCCATCACGCCCTGGGTTTGCTGGTATTCCTCATTGATCGCCTTCAGTTCCCGGGAGATCTCCACCCGGTCAAAATTGCCGCCGGTGTCCTGTTTCAGCATATTTTCCAGCTGGTTTTTCTGCTGGGACAGGGATTGCAAGTGGACCGACGCGATTTTTCGCACTTCACCCAATTTCATCAGGGACCCTCCTTTCTGCTTCTTACCTATATATGTAATATCGGCAAAGAAAGGAAAGGGATAAGGGGGGGAGGACCGGTTGACAGATGGGGTAAGAAAAATTATAGTAATAAGTAAATCGGCTCAATGGCAGGTGAAAGGATGGACTACGATAATATAGAGATTATGCGTCGGTGGACCCTGTTGGATCAATATTCTTTTTTCAATGCTGTCTTTTTTTGCAGCCTGTTTTCGGTGGTGCTCTGGCTGCTTTGCCGGAAAACATCCTGGATGGTGCGCCTGGGGCTGAAGCCTTTGTGCCTGTTTGTCTTTCTGGCCGTGCTGCGCCTGGTGTTTCCCATTGAGCTTCCGTTCGTCCAGATCGTAGGCTCGCGAAAGATATTGGTCTGGGTGCAGCGGGGATTTCGTATCCACCTTGCCCAGCTGGGAGGACATTCCATTGAAACAGGGGATGTGTTTTTGTTTGTGTGGCTATGGGGGGCGGCGCTGCTGCTGGGGCGCTTCCTTTGGCAATGGGCCCGCCATGGCCGTTTTATGGCCCAGTGCCCCTCCATTCCCCAGGAGATGATGGAGCAGGTGCAAAGCTGGATTCCCGGGTTCCGGGGCCAGGTGCGCCTGGCAGCAGGGCAAGGGACGCCCTATGTGGTCGGCTTTTTCCGCCCGGTGATCTTCCTGCCGGATGCAGACTATAAAGAACAGGATCTGCATCTGATCCTGCTCCATGAATGGCAGCATTTCCGCAACCGGGACCAGTGGAGCAAGCTGCTTTGTTATTTGCTGTGCTGCGTGTTCTGGTGGAATCCATTTCTGTGGCTGCTCAAAAACAAGATGGATCAGCTGCTGGAACTGCGGTGCGATTTTTCCGTGCTGGAGAAGATCGACACGGTCCAGCAGGACGACTATTACGAAATGCTGCTGGGCACCTATCGGGCGGCCCGGGAAAAGCACTCCATGCCGGAGGGCATCGCCGCCCTGGCCAGCTCCCACCGCCATGTTATTCTTCAGCGTTTTCAGATGGGGGGACATTTCTCCCGCATGGAAAAGCAGAGCAAGGTGGTGCGGCGCATTCTGATGGGCCTGATGACGGCGGCTTTCATTGGCTCCTATCTGGTGATATTCCAGCCCCAGGGATTCCCTCCGCCCGTGGAAGACGGACATAGGATTTACAGTGGCCCGCCGGAAGGGAGCTATCTCATCCACCATGCGGACGGAACATATTCCGTCTGTTGGGAAGAGGGGCAGATTGTTCCGATCGAGGATGCGACCGATGAATTTTTCGCCGATCTCCCGATTCGGGAAGAAGGGGAAAAGTAAACAAACAAAAATGGCGCAGGTCCATGGGGGCCTGCGCCATTTTGATTGCAAGATAGAGGATCATTCGTGGCGATAGATGTGCTTGTCCAAAGCGAAAATACGGCCGCTGAATTGGCCCGGCGAGAGCTGCTGGAAGGCCTCCCGGTAAATTTCCATCCGGCTGTCGATCAGATCAATGTAGGAGAGCAGTTCGCTTTCAGCGCACACCGGCCGGACAGCAGCGCCGAATTCCGGTTCGCCATGGTGAGAAAGGATCATGTGCTGCAAGAGCAGGGATTTCTCCTGGGGAATCCCCAGTTCTTCGGCTGTCCGGGCCACTTCCTGGGCGCCCATGACCAGATGGCCCAGCAGTTCTCCCTGCACCGAATAGCCGGTGACCAACCCCAGCTGGGAAAAGGTGAACTCTGTTTCCTTGGAAAAATCATGAAGGAGGGTTCCGGCCAGCAACAGGCTGCGGTTCAGCGTGTCGGCATAAAGACCGGCCAGAAAATCCGCAATCCGGAGCATCTGCCCTGTGTGCATCAGAAGGCCGGAGAGAAAACCGTGGTGCACGCTTTTGGCCGCAGGGATCTTCTGGAAAGCGGCGGTATGCCTGCGCAGCATGGCCTGGCAGATGGCACGGTAGTCCGGGTCCTGGATGGAGGCCACAAGGTTTTCCACCTGTTCCAGCTCCTGGGCTACATCGATGGGGGCCACTGGGACCAGAGCTTTCAGGTCATACACATCGTTTTCCGATGCAAGGCGGATCTGGGAGACGGTGATCTGAAGAGTACCCCGGTATTCCGAGACCTCGCCCCGGATTTTTACCACTTTTCCTTCCTCTTTGCCGTCAATGGGGCCGGAATAGTCCCAGACCTTGGCATCAATGGAGCCGGTTTTGTCCGATAGGGAGGCGCTGAGAAAGGGCTTTCCGGCGGCCGTTGTTTTGGGGAATGCACTTTTTAAGATATAAAACCCCTGGACTTCATCGCCCACACCCATTTCTCCGATATATTTGTTGTATTCCATTTTGAAGTTCCTTTCCCGCATCGCTGCATTGTTTGCCGCTGCCTTTTGTGCCGCTTCCAGCCGGAGACCCTGGAAAAGAGGGGCCGGAGGGCAGACAGGGCCTCTTTCCTATAAGAGTAGCAGACAGCCTGCCAGATATCAAGAGCCCCTGCGGTTTGAAAACGGCCGCTGGCTTCCGGCGGGCTGTCTTTTTGTGTTGTCGATAATATAAAAATAATATATATGTATTGGTTATAAAAATAATTACTTTTTTATTTTTGACAATATTCAAAATGGTATGATACAATGGCTGTGTATTCAGAATATATCATGAAAAAGAAAGGCGGGAAAAGAGATGCTGAAAAACAAACGACTGCGTTTGGCGGGACTGCTTGCCCTTTTGGTGGTTCTTCTGGCCGGAGGAGGGGGATTGTTTTTCTTTTTCAGCCGGGAGGAAGAGGGAAAAAACCAGCCGCCCAAGACCCAGGAGGTGGAGACGGCCCCCTTGGAAATGAGCTACACAGCCTCTTCCCATGAGCGGCCCGTGGAATACTGGCTGGACGGCACCTTGCTTTTCTGGGAGGATCAGCTGATGGTGGTCTCCAAAGATCAGGTGCTGGACTATACCACCCACCAACCGGTAGCCACTCTGCCCCGGGCCATCGCCGCCTATGAGGGGCTGGAAGAGGGGGAAAACCGGCCGTCGGCCCTCTGTCTGGGAGAGAACGGGGAGTGGATTGTGCTCTATGCCGGAGAGGAAACCGGTGAGGTCTGGGTGCAGCGCTTTTCCCGGGAAGGAGAACCGGGAGAAAGAATCACCCTTTCCGGTTTGGAGGGCCTGTCTCCCATTCCGGCGGGACAGCCAGGGGAGGGGGTCTATCTGCCGGTGAACAAAATGCAATCCTGGGGAAAAAAGCTTCTGATCCAGGGGGAAAAAGGGAAAACAGTGCAGGTGTTTGACGCTGGCGGACAGCGGATCGACACCTGGGAAGCGGTGGATTTTTCCGTAGGCCCCCAGGGAGATCTGTTCCGGCTCTTTTCCGCTGAGGGAGAGCTTCAGCTGTGCCGGTTCAGCGGCCAGACCGGGGAAAAAATCTTTTCCGCCCCTGTCCAGGGCATCCCCACCCAGATCTTTGCCGGAGAAGAACAGGTATGGCTGCTGGATGCTTCGGGCATTCGGGCCTGTTCGGCGGAAAACGGAGAAGGGGGAGAAGAAGTGTTCAACCTGGCGAAACACGCCCAGGCCGGTGGTGCAGTGGCCAATTTTGCGCTGCTTTCCGATGGGGCGGTGTGCCTCACCACTGCCGCCCAGGAGGGGTATGGCATGGTGGACACCGTCTACCGGCCTCAGTGGCAGGCGCCCCAGGAGATCACTTCCTCCATCACCCTTACAGCACCCTATTATGATTCCTGGATGGCCGAAGCCATCCATCGATATATGCGGGAAAATCCAGGCCGGCAGGTGGTGTATGATTACGCCTATACCTCCTACAAGGACTATGGCTCCCATGCCGACAGGGACCAGTATTTCACCAAGCAGAACACCCAGATTCTGGCAGGAGATGTGGGGGATCTTTTGTGGATGGGAGGGGAGCAGACCGATGTGTACAACATCAGCCGCACCGATCTGTTCACCGATCTGGCTCCGCTGCTGGAAGAGAGCGGACTGGATGAGAAGCTGGACCCGGCGGCCCTGGAAGGCAGCCGGGTGGGGGAAGAACAGTTTTTTATTCCCCTCACTGGAGCTTATTACTGCGCCCAACTCAACACCGCATTGGCAGACCAGTTGGGGCTAGAGATCGGGACGGAAACCACCTGGGGCCAGCTGCTGGATATGGTGCCGGTTTTGGAGGAAAAGGCCCCGGATACCGTGCTGTTTCAGGATGTGTCCCGCCAGCGGCTGCTGATCCGCATTCTCATCAGCAATATGCCCGATCTGATCTCCCCGGAGACCGGGGAGGTAAACCTTCAGCAGGATTGGTTTATCCATTTACTGGAAAGGCTGAAAGAGGTATGGGACAGCCCTTGCTTTTTCCAGGATGGATTCGGCACCCAGGAAAAGAATGTGATCCTGCACACCAATCTGCGCACTTTGAATCAGGCCCCCAAGGACAGCGCTGCAAAATACCAGAACGATGGGGAAGCCATCGGCGGGGAGATTTCCTACCTCCCTCTGTTCTGCGGGGAAAAGGGCAGCAACCGCACGGCCACCAGCGCCCAGTTTTTGCTCATTCCCCGCAGCAGTGAAAAGCAGGAGGAAGCCTGGGATTTCCTGTCCTGGCTGCTGTCGGAAGAATGCCAGGCTTCCCGGATCAACTTTAACTATCCCATGGAAAAAGAGGCCCGGGAGCAAGTGCTGGAGCAGGCGGCCGGAACGGAAGAAACAGGCCAGCGCTGGAAAAACGACATGGAGCAGGTGATGGAGGAAGTGGACTGGGTCTTTGATATGTACAAGCTGAAAGAGGACCTGTTCCCGCCCATTGAAAACTGGCTCAATGGCCAGGGTACTTTGGAGGAGGCATTGGAAGAGGCCCGCTGGGCGCTCTTTATCCGGCTGAACGAATAAAAAAGGATTGCCCTTATTCTGAGAGTGTGATAATATTATTTTAAAAATAATATTATCACACAACAGATAGGAGGGCGCCGGATGAAATGGAACAGGAAAAGCAGGATTGTAGGGCTGTGTGCCCTGCTGGTCGTGATTCTGGCAGGGGGTGGGCTGCTGATCTGGAATTTCGTCAGGCCGGCAGCGCCGGGAAACCCTTTGTTGGAGGATCAAAGAGGGGAATATGCAGGGGTGATCCAGGAGGGGCAAAGCTACCAGGAAGCCCTGGTTTTAGAGCAAAGCTCCACTTTGCCGGCCCGGTATATCCTGGAGGACGCCGGACGCTTATGGATGCTCCAAACAGGGCCCCAGGGGATGGAGCTACAGGAGATTACAGGAGATGGGGTCTGGCCCCTGCAATCTTCTCTGGAAAGCTGGCTGGAAGAAGGCGACATTGTGACCCGCCTGGCCTTTGATCCAAAGGGATTTCTCTGCTGCATGGCATACCGGCAGCGGGATGGTCAGGGAGAGGTGCAGGTGGCCAGGATGCAGGAAGGGCAGGCAGAACCCTTGGAAGTGGTTTCGCTCCATGGGCTGGAAAGCGCCGGAAAATCCAAATTCCTGGCAGACGATACCCGTTTTTATATAGGCGGCAAAGGGGAGGATACCGGGCTGGGAATGCTGCAGATCTTCCGCCGGGACGGCACGATGGAACAGATCCTGCCCAATGTGAATGACTTCGCCCTGGATGGGGAAGGAGGGCTTTATGTTCTCCATTGCGACGCCCAGGGCCTGGGAGCGAATGTGAAAAAATACCGGGCAGAAACCATGGAAGAGACAGCGTTTTCAGCGGCCATTCCCCAGGAAAGGGGCAAGGCCTCCTGCATGGCCCTGGAAAAAGAAAGGGGCGTTTTGTACCTGGGTTCTTCTCTGGGGGTGGATATGCTGGATGCCGCCAGCGGGGCCTGGATCGGCACCGCGATGGATGTGGCCCGCAGCGCTCCCGGTTTGCAGGATGCTGCGCTGATCAGTATGGCGGTGGATGGGGAGCAGAATATGTACTGCTATGGAGAAAGCAGCGGCGAAGGGGTGGGGAGGCTCTACCGGTATTCCATCCAAAGCGGCCAGAGGGAGGACGAACCCTACACCCTGACGGTGACGGCCCCTTATCGGGATGATTACTTTATCAATGTGATTACCCAGTTTGAGCAGGAGCATCCCGGGCAACGGGTGCAATACGATTACGCCTACAACAGCCGCCGGGACTTTTTGAATTACAGCGACAAGGACGGTTACTTTGAGCGGATGAATATGCGTCTGCTGGCCGGAGATGTGGGGGACCTGGTGGTGTTTGAAAGCGCCTCCTGGGACATTTACCACACTTTCCAGAAAGATTTGTTCCTGGATCTGGGACAGCGCCTGGAAGAAAGCCCGGTTTATAAGGAGCTGTATCAGGAAGTGATGCAGGGGCTGACGGTGGAGGGGAAACTCCGGGGCATTCCCCTTTCGGCAGACTATTGTTATATGCAGGTCAACGAAAGCCTGTGCCAGGAATTGGGGATCGCATTGGACTGGAGCCAGGCTAGCTGGAGCGATGTGCTTCAGCTGGAAGAGCAGCTCCGGGGAACCGATGTCTATCTGTTCAGCATGGTACAGGACTCCCAGAGAGCCTTTTTCCGCCTGCTGATCAGCAATATGTCCGATCTGATTGATCTGGAAAAACAAAAGGTGGATTTGCAGCAGGATTGGTTTTTGGAGCTGATTGCAAAATGGGAAGCGGCATCCAGCGGGGAAAATTTCGCCCGGTTTACCCAGCGGGCCGGACTGACAGAGGACGCCCTTCTGTCCATCGACTGGCGCACTTCGGATATGCCGGGTCCGGAGTATGCCGCCAGCCAGGCCCAGCTTTTTGAAGAGGAGACCGGGATGCGCATGGGGTATGCTCCTCTGCCCCGAGGGGAGAAAGGCTCTCATTACACCGCATACAGCACCCGGATTTATGCCATCTCTGCTGCATCGGAGCAGAAGGACATGGCCTGGAGTCTGATCGAAACCGGCCTGAAGGCAGAAATGCAGATGAAAAATTCCTTGGATTGCTGTCCGGTCAATGGAAAAGCCCAGGAAAAACAAAAGGAGCGGCAGCGGGAGGATCTGGTGCGAAGCGGCCAGGAGGATTTTTCGCCCCGGCTGGAAGAATTGCTGGGGGAACTGGATGGGGTCTATCGCAGGGTGGACTGTCTTTATGATATGCACCATCTGAAAGAGGATCTGGCCTATCCGCTTTTGGACTATTTCCAGGGCGGGTCTCCTTTGAAGGAGGCCCTGGACAAGGCCGAAAGAAATTTGTGGATACGGATCAACGAATAAAAAAGGAGGGGTGGGATCGTGAAGCGGGGAGGAAACCAGGGACTGCTTTACATTCTGCCGGGCTTTGCCGGGTTGTGCGTCTTTTATATCATCCCCTTTGTCATCAGTCTGGGCTATGTCTTTGGCAGGGGAAACGGGGAGACGGGGCGAATCGGGACAGAAAACTTCAAAGATCTGCTGGGGAATCCGGCCTTTCAGCTGGCGGCAAAGAACACTTTGGTTTTTACTCTGCTGGCCGTGCCCCTTCTCACCCTGGGAGCCCTTTTTCTGGCCATGTTTCTGGGACAGAAGCAAAGCCCCCTGGTGCAAAGCGCCCTGTTCACCCCTATGATCCTACCGGTGGCCTCGGCTCTTCTGGGCTGGCAGGGGATCTTCGGGCCGGGAGGACTGCTGGGAAAGGGGGTGGAGGCCCTGGGCGGCACAGGGGAAAATTACCTGGAAGATCCCTGGGCCCGGTATGTGCTGCTGTTCCTTTTCTTTATCAAGAACCTGGGGTATATGACGCTGATTTTCACCGGCGCCATTGGCAATATGAAAAAGGAATACCGGGAGGCCTTTCTGCTGGATTCCGATTCTTTGGTGAAATACACCTTCCGGGTGGCCGTTCCCATTCTGGCGCCGGTACTCTTCTTTGTGATGGTGCTTTCCACCGTCAACTGCTTTCAGATCTTCCGGGAGGTCAGCGGGCTTTATGGCGATTATCCCCCGGAAAGCCTGTATATGCTGCAAAATTTCATGAACAACAATTTTGAAAAGCTAAACTATTCCCGGCTGTGCACCGCCTCCTTCCTCCTCACCATGGGGGTGGCCTTGCTGGTATCCCTCTATCTCTGGGCTCAGCACCGAAGCGAAAAGGGGGAGAGCGGGTTATGAAACGAAAAATTCTGCTGTATATGCTGCTGTTTTTGTGTCTGATTCCCTTTGGCGTGACGGTGGTGGGATCGCTGCGGGTGGAAGGCCAGTGGAGCCTGGCGCAATACGGCCAGCTGCTGTTGCAGACGCCCCGGTTTTTTGAGGGGTTCTGGAACTCCTTTTTCTACACGGCCCTGATCCTTCTATTCAATGTGCCGCTGAGTTTGGCGGCGGCCTATGGCTTTTCCCGGTTCCGTTTCAAGGGCCGGTTCCCCTTGTTCTGGCTCTATATCCTGATGATCCTGCTGCCTTTCCAGGCCACAGTGGTGCCCCAGTACCTGACCCTCAAGGCCTTGGGGCTGTTGGGCGGGGGTGGGTCGGTGATCTGGCCCAATCTGTTTGCCACCTTCGGCACCTTCCTCATGGTGCAGTACATGAAAAACTTTGACAGGACTCTTTATGAGGCGGCGGAGATCGACGGCATGGGGAGCTTTTCCCTGTTTGTCTGGTTGGTGCTGCCGGTGTGCCGCCCCACGGCGGTGGCCATGGCGGCTTTGTCCTTTTTCAACTTCTGGTCCCTGGTGGAGCAGCCGCTGATGTTTCTGGACAGCCCTTCCCAGCAGCCGTTGTCGGTGATGCTGAGCACCGGGTCGTTGGAAGGCGTGGCCTATGCAGGGGGTGTGGTGTTCAGTCTGCTGCCCTTGCTGTGCTATCTGTCCCTCAGCCGGGAGATCCAGGCCGGGGTGGCCGGAGGCGAGGAGAAGCCCCGTGCCGGAAAAAGGCGAGGTCGGGGAAAAAGGTGGTGCATGGGTTTTGTGGCGGCCATGGCCTTTTTTACCCTCATGACCCAGAAGGTCAGCGGCGTGATGGAAAACCAGGTGGCGGTGTATACCCTGGGGCGGCCGGCGCCGGTGCTGCAGGGACGGGAGATCGTGGTGCCCCGAAGCTGCGTATACCAGGCCGGAGGGAAAGATGTGGTCTATGTGCTCATGCCCTCCCACTACGACCCGCAAAAGCTCCAGACCGTGGAGATTCCGGTGGAAGTCACAGAAGAGGAAAAAGGCTACTGCGCCCTGTCGGCCGCTCTGGAAAGGGGCCAGCAGCTGGTGTGTTATGCCTCCCGGCCGGTGACGGCCGGGGAGGAAGCGGTGATCCGGGGGGAGGCTTTCGATGATTAGAAAATGGGGATGGGGGATGCTTTGCATCCTTGTGCTTTTCTATTTGATCCACGGCTTGCTGCTGTGGAGATTTTCCCGGCAGGAACCTCGTGTGGAAGTCTATCTGGAGGGGGAGCTGTCCCAGGCGGCTGTTTTGCTGGATGGTTACGAACCTCGGCAGGAAGAAGGCTGCCTGGTGATCCAAGGGAAAGAACTGAGCCCTTTTACAAAAAACGAAGTGGAAGATTTGCTGGCCGCCGGGGGGCTCGACGGCTTTGCCATCAATGACCGCAGTCAGGCATGGCGTCTGGCGCTCCAGAGCCTGACCCTGTCCTTTTTCCTCCTGGCCCTGGGCTTGTTTTTCCTGGGCTGCGTGTATCTGGTCAGGGACATCCAAAGGTTGGTTTCCGCTTTTCGTCGCTGGCTGGAGGAAGAATACTTCCTGGAAGTGGTGAAGCGGGAGGGGGAAAAGCTGCTGATCGGCCTGATCCGCTGGGTGGTTTTGGGATTTTCTCTGGCTTTTTTGGGGATCTGGATGGGGAAGGTCTCCTTTTTCCTGCCCTTTGAATGGCTGCCGCCCCGGTGGATCTGGGATGTTTCCCACTATCTCAGCCTGGAAAGTCTCCATATGGGGCAGTCCGGCTATGAGCTGCTGTGCCGGAAATGGCTTCCGGTGTTCTACTGTTTCACCTTGGGTGAGGGGCTTTGTGTTCTGGGACTGGGGATCGGGCTGGGCCTGAGAAGGAAAAAAGGAAAGAAGGTGGCCTGATGGCAGGCGTGCGGATGGAAAAACTGAACAAAGTCTATCCCAACGGGGTGCACGCAGTGCGGGACTTTACCCTGGAAGTGGGAGAGCGGGAGTTTGTGGTGCTGGTGGGGCCCTCCGGGTGCGGGAAATCCACCTTGCTGCGCATGGTGGCCGGGCTGGAGAGCATCACCCAAGGGGAGCTTTGGATGGGAGAACAGAAAATCAACCAGGTGCGGCCCAAGGACCGGGATCTGGCCATGGTCTTTCAGAATTATGCCCTGTATCCCCATATGACGGTATTTGACAACATGGCCCTGGGTTTGAAGCTGCGTCATGTGCCAAAAAAACAGATCAGAGAACGGGTGGGACAGGCGGCCCGGTGGCTGGATATAGCCGATCTGCTGGAGCGGAAACCGGGGCAGCTTTCCGGAGGACAGCAGCAGCGGGTGGCTTTGGGACGGGCCATGGTGCGTCAGCCCAGCCTGTTTCTTCTGGATGAGCCCTTGTCCAATCTGGATGCCAAAATGCGGGGCCAGATGCGCTACCAGATCATTCGCCTCCACAAGGCGATGCAGAAGGCCTTTCTCTATGTGACCCATGACCAGACCGAGGCCATGACCATGGCCGACCGGATCGTGGTGATGCGGGAAGGGGAGATCATGCAGGCAGATACTCCCGGAAACCTTTATCACAGGCCGGCCAATTTGTTTGTGGCCAGTTTCATCGGCACGCCCCAGATGAATTTCTTCGACTGTACCCTGGAAAACCGGGGCGGGATGCTGGCCTTGGTGGGGGTGGGCTTTTGCTGGCCGCTGGAAGGGAGTTCTTTTTCTTCTCAGGAACTGGAGAGCTTTGCCGGGACAGACCTGGTGCTGGGGGTGCGCTGCTCCGATGTGAAGATCAGAAAAGAAGGCACCCATGGGGCCAGGGTGGATTTTATGGAGGACATGGGCAGCGAAATACTGCTTCACCTTTCTTTTGCGGGAGGGGAATTTGCGGCAAAGATTTCGCCGGAGGAAAAGCCCGATGCTCCGGAGGTGGCCTTTGATCTGGACATGGGAAAGATCCATCTGTTTGACAAGCACACGGGAAAGGCCCTGAAGCGGGGATGAGGGAAAAATACCAATAAGGGAGAGGGGATTTCATGCATTTTGCATGAAATCCCCTTTCTTATAAAGCTGAGGCTGTGGTATAATTGCCCCGAAACGGCAAAGGGCATGGCCGATATACCACAGGATCGGTTTTGTGTGAGTATATACGATGACGAAGAAATTCAGGCAATTATCTTTTCAGCAGAAGAGCCATGCTGGGAGGGGGAAATGCATATGCAGAAATCTATTTCCTGGACACAGGCCGATTGCATTTTGGCTGGGGCCGGCCAGATGCCCTTTCTCATCGAGCTGAAAGAAATGAGGGAGAATTCGCTTCATCTGATGATTCAAGGTGCAGCTGTAGAGGAAAAGACAAACACAGACGATGCTTGCGGCAATCCGGTTCTGGAGCAAATTCTCAGCCAGTGCAAACCCATTGTCCCGGATTGTTCCCAGGAGTTTCATATTGTTTTTGAGGATTATATCATCTACCAGGTTCGGAATGAATCTTATGCTTCTTTTGATGCATTGGCCCAAGGATCGGGGGTTTATTTGAGGGAATTCACAAAATCCCATCTTCTGGACTACCTTCCCACAGCCACCGACGCAATCCAGCTGGAAGATGACACTTTTTATCCTGCTCCTTGGAAACATTACGGCATCTATACACAAAATCATATTGTGGATATTATTGCTCAGGAAGAGCCCACAATACTGTATTGGGATAAGAAAACACAATAGCGGGGCGCCAGTGTGCTCCCAGAGAATATTGCGAGGAAAATATGATCGAAATCAAAGGAAAATACAACGAAGTAAAAATTTTCACCGATGTGGTGGATAGCACTTCCATTGCACAGGTTCAGGAATTATGCAATCAGGAATTTACCCAGGGTCAGCGGATCCGGCTTATGCCGGATATCCATGCGGGAAAGGGCTGTACCATTGGTACCACCATGACCATCACCGACAAAGTGGTGCCCAATCTGGTGGGGGTGGATATCGGCTGCGGTATGGAAACCGTCCGTATTCGGGAAGAGCGGCTGGAGCTGCAAAAGCTGGACAAGCTGATTTATGAGAAAATCCCTTCCGGATTCTCCATTCGGACCAAGGCCCACCGTTATCTGGGTGAAATCGACCTGAGCGAACTGTACTGCGCCTCTCATGTGGATCTGCTGCGGGCGGAAAAGAGCACCGGCACCTTGGGGGGCGGCAACCATTTCATCGAAGTGGACAAAGACGAGGAAGGGAATCTTTATATTGTGGTTCATTCCGGCAGCCGCCATCTGGGGGTGGAGGTGGCCAACTACTACCAGGAGGCAGGCTATAAGGTGCTCAACCGCACAGACGATGCCTCCCTCCAGGCCCTGGTGGCTCAAATGAAGGCAGAAGGCCGGGAAAAGGAAATTCAAAAGGAGCTGAAGAAGCGGAAAAATCTGAAACAAACCAATATTCCCAAGGCTCTGGCGTATGTATCGGGAGAGTTGTTCCGTCAGTACATTCACGACATGAAGATCGTCCAGCAGTTTGCCCAGTTGAACCGGCAGGCCATGATGGATGAGATCATCAAAGGTATGAAACTCCATGTGGAAGAACAATTTACCACCATTCACAACTACATCGACACCGATGCCATGATCCTGCGGAAAGGGGCCGTGTCTGCAAAAGAGGGAGAGCAGCTGCTCATTCCCATCAACATGCGGGACGGCAGTCTGATCTGTGTGGGCAAAGGCAATGAGGATTGGAATTGTTCTGCGCCTCATGGCGCCGGTCGGCTTATGAGCCGGGCAGAGGCCAAGCAGTCCTTCACTGTGTCCGAGTTCAAAAAGCAAATGGCACAGGTGTACACCACCTCGGTAAACAAAGCCACTTTGGATGAATGCCCCATGGCCTATAAGGGAATGGAGGACATTCTGGACAACATCGGCCCCACGGCGGAAGTGGTGAAAATCATCCGCCCCATCTATAACTTCAAGGCCGGGGATGAAGACTGATCCTGTCAGAGCGAAAAGTGGGATGGAGCATCATAGAGTTAAAATTTAATTTAAGTAATAAAATAAGATAATTCGGCAAAAAACATTGACACTTTGCAGGAAAAAAGTTATAGTAATAAGTAAATAAAGGAAAGGAGGGATGAGGATGAAATTGACCAAGAGTGAGATGGAGATCATGGAGGTTTTGTGGAATGCTGGGCCTTTGTCCAGGACGGGCATCTTGGAACATTCGCAAGGAAGAAGCTGGAAGGAAAGCTCGATCCATATCCTCCTCAATGGCATGCTGAAAAAAGGCGCTATTGAAATTGCAGGTTTTGAGAAAATGGGGAGCCACTATGGCAGAACCTATGCGGCGGCCCTGACCGAGCCGGAATATGCCGCACGCCAAGTGCAGGTGATGGTGGATGGGCAAAAGCACAAGGAAGATGCTGTGAAAACCATTATCTGTGCCTTGCTGAAAGATGATGATCTGTCCAATGACACGCTTCAGGAAATTGAAAAGGTGTTGCAGGATATGAGGGATCAGTAGGGAAATGGGGCTTAATAGTTACTTCGTTGAACAATATACTTGGTTCAACGAACCTTCTTTTTTCAATGCCATTGCATTTTCCAGCATTTTTGCATTGCTTCTTTGTCTCGCCTGCCGGAAAACATCCTGGCTGGAACGGATGGGACTGCAGCCATTTTCACTGTTTGTGCTTCTGTCCATTGTGCGGCTGATTCTGCCGATTCAGCTGCCATTCAGCCAAATTGTAGGCTCGTGGACGGTTTTGCCAACGATACAGGATTTCTTCCAGTTTTCCTTGTTTCACTGGCAGGGACATAATGTCTCGGTTTTCTATGTTTTGGTCGTTGCGTGGGTAGCAGGTACTGTGATTCTGTTGACCCGGTTTATCTGGCAATGGGTTTGCTACATAAGACGCACTTCCAAATATCTGAAAGCACCGGAAGAGATGATGGAAGATTTAAAAGAGTGGATACCGGATTTTCAGGGACAGGTATGCTTCGTGGAAGAAGATTCGGTTCCCCATTTTAGCGGATTTTTTCGGCCGGTGATCTTTTTGCCCATGGTTGATTATAAAATCCAGGATCTTCGATTGATTTTTCTTCATGAGTGGCAGCATTTTCGTAACCACGATCAATGGAGCAAGTTGTTTTGTTACTTGTTGTGTTGTCTCTTTTGGTGGAATCCTTTGATTTGGCTGCTGAAAAGCAAGATGGATCAGCTTTTGGAATTGCGCTGTGATCGTGCTGTACTGAGCAAGCTGTCAAGGGAAGAGCAAGTGGCTTATTATGCAATGCTCCTGGAGGTTTATCAATCCATAAAGAAGCAGAAACATTCCAAGCCGGAAGGCATTCCAGCTTTGGCCAGCGCCCATAGTCATAGCATTGTTCTCCAGCGGTTTCAAATGGGCCGGAGCTTTTCCCAGATGAAAAAGCAGAGCAAAGCGCTGAGCATGGCGTTCAGTGTGGCGTTGATAGTAGCTTTTTTCGTTTCTTATGGAGTGATTTTTCAGCCACGGGAACTTCCTTCTGAAGTGAAAGATGGGAAATATGTAGTAAACGAAGAAATGATATATGCAGATTTTCCAGAGGGGAGTTATTTAACTCCCAATGAAGATGGAAGCTATACATTACACTGTAATGGAGAAGAAATGATTGTACAAGATATTACAGAAGGACCAGTTGCGTCTTTGCCTATTGTAGAATAGAGAATGTGAAAATTATAGAAAGAGACGGGGATAAAAATGAAAAAGAAATTGGCCATTATGCTTATCGCAATTAGCTTGTTTTCCTCCTTTTATGTAAGCGCTGCCGCCGTAGAGCTGGCTTCAGAAGATCCGGCTAATGCGGAGGAGCGGGCAGAAGAAGTTATGTGGTTTTATAGAAATTATAATGGAAGACTGCAAAAACGCTTGTGGTCTGTTACCTATGGAAAATGGCTGACTGACTGGGAGTATTGCTGATTTCCCAGGTCGGCGTTTTTGAAATTTACTTAATATGAAAATAGAAGGTGTAGCCTTTTGGGTTGCACCTTTTTTGCGTCTTGCCTTGGAAATTCCTGTTTATAGCATAAATGCTTACATATACTGCGAAAAAATAAAAGATGAGTTGTGCAATATAAATAAATTGATTATAAAGTTCAATAAAATCTCAAAAATGAAATGAATTAGGCAATAAGGCGGACAAAAAATACTAAATAAATAACAAAACAATTATTGTATTTTCCAATATTTCTTGCATTCTGGAAAGTTATTCGTTAAAATACCCGAGGAATTGACAAAAGGGTAACAAGCCCTTGGGAATGTGACAGGAGGAATGTAAGAATGAAAAAAAGACTGCTCAGCTTGCTTTTGTGCGGACTGATGACAGCTTCCCTGCTGGTGGGCTGCGCCACAGACAGTGAGGAGCTGAAAAAGTCCCAGCAGGCACAAAACGGCGGCAACAGCAGCCAGGAGGACAGCGGCAGCCAGACTGCTTCTGATACCTTCACCATTGCCATCAACAGCGACACCGGCAATACCCTCAACCCCATGACAGCCAGTGACCGCTTCACGCTGATGACCTGCAACATGGTGTACAGCCCCCTTTACAGAATGAACACCGACGGCTCCATCGATTACATCCTGGCCGAGAGCATGGAAGCCTCGGAAGACGGCCTGGTCTATACCTTCAAGCTGAAGGAAGGCCTGAAGTGGAGCGACGGCCAGCCCCTCACCGCAGCCGATGTGGTTTACACCTACAACGCTGAAAACGAAGCCTACGGCACCTTCTCTGTGGGCGGCCAGCCCATTCAGGTGACAAACCCCGATGACACCACCGTTGTCTTCACCCTGCCCGCCACCGCCGCCAATGTGGTGGAGATGCTGGGCAATGAGTGCTTCATCCTGCCCAAGCACATCTTTGAAAACCGGGGCAACTTTGACATCAATATGCTGGAAGAAGAGATCGTGGGCGCCGGTCCCTACACTCTGAAGGAATACAAAACAGGCCAGCATCTGCACTTTGTCAAAAACCCCAACTATGTGCTGGGCGAAGCCAAGACCGAAAATGTGGTCTATAAGATCATCGAAAAGGACGACACCGCGGCTCTGGCTCTGCAGAACGGCGACATCAACGCCTGGATCGGCGCGGCCGACACCATCGGGCCTTTCCAGAACGAAAACTACAACATCACCAATTACAGTGAGGGCCGCGTTGCCTATCTGGTTCTCAACTCCGCTTCTTCCAAGATGACAGACAAGAACTACCGCACCGGCATCCTCAAGGCCCTCAACCGGGAAGAGATCATGACCGCTGCCTACACCGACAGCGAATATTATGTGCTGGGCTATTCCTTCCTGCCCAAAGAGAACCAGTATTACACAGAAGATCTGGAAAAATATGAGCAGGATGTGGAAGAGGCCAAGAAGCTGGTGGCTGGCGGCGCAACCGAGCTGACCATCGGTTATGTGCGCACCGACATCGTCCAGGAAAAGATGGCTCTGGCTGTGCAGGCCGAACTGAAGGCCGTGGGCATCAATGTGACCCTGGAAGGCTTTGAGCAGGCTGCCTATCTGGATGTCTTCACAGAGACCGAAAACACCCCCTATGATATTTTCCTGGGCGGCTATGTGATGGGCGTCGATCCCTACGCCTACGCTTCGCTCTTTGTCTCCGATCAGGAAGGCATGACAAACCAGATGAAGTACAACAACGAGACCATCAACAAGCTCTTTGTGGAGGGCAACGCCACTCTGGATGAAGCCACCCGCAAGCAGATTTACAATCAGGTGCAGCAGGAAGTGGCGGGTGAAGCTTACTTCTATCCCCTGGGCACCAATCTGAGAACTCTGGTGACCTCGGCCAATGTGGGCGGCATCGAAGAGGCCAAGACCGTTGCCATTTATACCTTCAGCGACTGGTCCAAGATCACTGTGAAATAAGGTTTCGCCAAGGACAAAAGAGCTGCTGCCTTTGCAGCAGCTCTTTTTAAAGGAATGATCCACACGGAGGATATTTTGTCATGCTCAAATACATAGGGAAACGAATTTTACAGGCGATCCCTCTGCTTTTTATCATCACGGTCATTTGTTTTATCCTGATCAATCTGGCACCCTATGACGCAGTGGATGCCATTACCACCCCGGATATGTCGGCGGAAGAGATCGCCATCCGCAAAGAGGAATACGGCCTGAACGATTCCATGGTGGTCCAGTATTTCCGCTGGCTGGGCAATGTGCTCAAAGGAGACCTGGGGTATTCCCTGGCCAGCCACACCAGCATCAAATACGATCTGCTCATCCGCATCCCGGCCACCATCTCCCTGGTGCTGCCGGCCTACATCACCGCCTTTTTGCTGGCCATCGTGCTGGGGCTTGTGGCGGGCAATGCCAAAAACCGCTGGCCGGACAAGATCATCGACAGCCTTTGCTCCATCGGCATTTCCACCCCTTCTTTCTGGTTTGCCATGCTCCTCATGTACATCCTGGGCTATAAGCTGGGACTTTTGCCTCTGATGGGAATGCACACCCTGGGAATGGAAGGCTCCTTCAAGGACTTTATGCTCCATTTCATCATGCCCTATCTTGTGCTGGTGGTCAACTTCCTGCCCGACCTGACCCGCTTTGTGCGAGGCTCCACCGTCAGCCAGCTGAAAGAGGATTATGTCATCGTGCAGCAGGCCTTCGGCGCCAAAAAGGCCGAGATTCTGTTCCGCCATGTGAGCAAGAATGTGCTGCTGCCCCTGATCACCAAGCTGGGTATGGCTCTGCCCATGCTGGTCACCGGCGCTGTGATCACCGAAAGCATTTTTGCCTGGCCTGGCATCGGCCCCTATTTTGTCAAGGCCATCCAATCCATGGATTATCCCATTGTCATGGCGGTTCTGATCCTGTCGGGAAGCCTGGTGATTCTGGGCAATCTGCTTTCCGATATTTTGTATTGCGTGGCAGATCCCCGGATCAAATCCATGAAATAGGGAGGGAGAACAATGAAAAATCCCAATAGCAGAATCAGTAATGTGATTTATGAATTCCGCCGCAACAAACAGGCCATCTTTGCCGCCGTTTATTTGCTGCTCATCATCGCCATCAGCCTTTTGGTGGTGTTCATGCCCATCGATCCTGACGCCATCGATGTGACGGCCAAGCTGGAAAGCCCTTCGGCAGACCATTGGTTCGGCACCGATGAAATGGGACGGGATTATTTTGCCCGGGTGCTCTATGGCGGCCGGATCTCCCTGTTGGTGGGCGTTCTGGCCATGGTCACCTCGGTGGTTCTGGGCGTGAGCATCGGCATGGCCGCCGGTTATTTCGGCGGTTTTGTGGACAGCCTTCTCATGCGTTTCGTGGATGTGTTTTCCTCCATCCCCTGGATCATCATGGTGACGGTGGTGGGATTGGTTTTCAAAAAAGGTCTGTTTTCCATCATTTTGGTCATCGGTATTTTCAGCTGGATGGGCATTGCCCGCCTGGTGCGTTCCGAGGTGCTTTCCTCCAAGGAGCGGGAGTATGTGCAGTATGCCAAGTTCATCGGTGTGCCGCCCATGAAGATCATGCTGCGCCATGTGCTTCCCACCGTGCTTCCCACCATCATCACAGCGGCCACAGCCATTATCGCCAACGCCATCATGACCGAAAGCTCCCTGAGCTTTCTGGGCCTTGGCGTGCAGCAGCCGGTTTCCAGCTGGGGCAGCCTTTTGCAGCGCTCCCAGCAGTATTTGCAGTCCTCCCCCTATATGGCCATCTTGCCCGGCGTGCTCATCATTTTGACGGTGTATTCCTTTAATAAATTGGGCGATGTTCTCCGTGTGTTTGTGGAGCCCAGAATAACGGCAGGTGAAAAAAGTGAGTAAGAACTCGATTCTGGAGGTGAAAAACCTCAATGTCAGCTTCCATAGCCGGGGCCAGCAGGTCAAGGCGGTGCGAGGCGTGGACCTTCAGGTGTATCCCGGTGAGATCCTGGGTATCGTGGGGGAATCCGGAAGCGGAAAAAGCGTGACCATGAAGGCTGTGATGGGCATCCTGCCTGAAAACGCCAAGATCCAGGCGGACAAAATGGATTTTGAAGGGCGGGAGCTGCTCAGCCTTCGGCCGGATGAATACCGGAAGATCCGGGGCAAGGAACTGACCATGATCTTCCAGGACCCCATGACGGCCCTCAATCCGCTGAAGAAAATCGGCAAGCACCTGGAAGAGGTGATTATGCGCCACAGCAAATGCAGCAAGGCCGAAGCCTGGAACAAAGGCGTGGAGATGCTGCGGCTGGTGGGCATCCCCATGCCCGAAGAGCGGATGAAACAATATCCCCATGAATTTTCCGGCGGTATGCGCCAGAGAGTGCTCATCGCCATGGCCCTTTCCTGTGAGCCTTCTCTGCTCATCGCCGATGAGCCCACCACCGCGCTGGATGTGACCATCCAGGCCCAGATCCTGGATCTGCTGGTGGAGATGAAGGAAAAATACAACACCTCCATTGTGCTCATCACCCATGACATGGGGGTGGTGGCCAATGTGTGCAATCGGATCGCCATTATGTATGGCGGCCTGATTATGGAATGCGGCACCACCGATGAGATCTTCTATTCGCCCAAGCATCCTTACACCAAAGCCCTTCTCCGCTCCATTCCCCGGCTGGATCTGGAAGAAGGGGAGCGGCTGCAATCCATCCCCGGTTTGCCGCCGTCCTTGGTCAATCCTCCGGCAGGGTGCCCCTTTGCTCAGCGCTGCCAGCAGGCCACGGAGCTTTGCCACACACTGCTGCCGGAATACAAACAGTTCAGCCCCAGCCACAAAGCCATGTGC
Organism: Ruminococcaceae bacterium AM07-15; assembly: GCA_003477405.1. Lineage (GTDB taxonomy): Bacteria > Bacillota > Clostridia > Oscillospirales > Butyricicoccaceae > Pseudobutyricicoccus. The sequence goes on along the minus strand of QUDE01000005.1, from coordinate 103,364 downwards.
TTTGCCTGTGAGGGGCAGGAAGGAGGAGCTGGCAAATGAGCAAGGAAGTTTTGATTTCTGCCGAAAATCTGCAAAAATATTTTCCGGTCAAAGGGTTTTTGGGCGGGAAAACCCGGTATCTCAAGGCAGTGGACGGCGTGACCATGGAAATTTTCAAAGGGGAGACCTTTGGCCTTGTGGGAGAATCGGGCTGCGGAAAATCCACCCTGGGCCGCACCCTGATCCGGATGTATGATGTGACCGGCGGCAAGCTCTTTTATAAAGGAACGGACATCACCCACGCTTCCCAGAAGGAGATGCAGCAGTTCAAAAACAAAATGCAGATCATTTTCCAGGACCCCTATTCGGCGCTGAACCCCTTCTGGAATGTGGAGGAGATTCTCAGCGAGCCGCTGATCCAGCTGGGAACGGCTGCAGGGGAGAGGAAGGAGAAGATCCAGCATCTTCTCAACAAGGTGGGCATGAAGCAGGATGACCTGTATAAGTTCCCCCATGAGTTTTCCGGCGGCCAGCGGCAGAGAATTGGCATTGCCCGGGCGCTGACGGTGGAACCGGAGTTCATCATGTGCGATGAGCCCATCGCCGCGTTGGATGTTTCCATCCAGGCCCAGGTGGTCAATATGCTGGAAGATCTGCAAAACGAGATGGGGCTGACCTATCTGTTTGCCGCCCACGATCTTTCCATGGTGAAATACATCAGCAGCCGCATCGGCGTGATGTATCTGGGAAATCTGGTGGAGCTGGCCAGCAGCAAGGATCTGTATGATAAGCCCCTGCATCCCTACACCAAGGCGCTGCTTTCGGCCATTCCCATCGCCGACCCCAAAACAGGCCGGGAAAGAAAGCGCATCAAACTGGAAGGAGAGCTGCCCAGCCCCATGGATGTGCCCAAGGGATGCCATTTTGCCCCCAGATGTGTGTATGCCACCGAGCGGTGCAAAGAGGAAAATCCCGTTATGCGGGAGCTGGAAACAGGACATATGGTGGCCTGCCACAACGCAGAATCCATCTAGGAAAAGTGGGATCATCCGGGTCACCGCAAAAAGCGATACGGCAAAAGATGAAAAAAAGTGGCCTTGGCCACTTTTTTTCATATGCTCAAGTTGGCTGAGCTATTTTTGCGCTCCATCTGCAAAGGCGAAGGAACACGGGCAGGAGTTTTTCCGTTGTGCGGGATGTGGTATACTCAGAATAAAAATGCCGCAAGAAAGGGGAGACCCCCATGCATTTTGACCCGCATCTTTTGGAAACATACCGCACCCTTTTGCAGACGACGGACTTGCAAAGAGCTTATCAGGAGTTTATCCGCCTGTTCCGCTTTCTGAGAAGCGAATTGGAACGGCAGCTGCCGGACTTCCGTTTCCAGAGCGGCATTGCAGAAAACGCCATGGACTACGCCTATTTTTCCTTTACCAACCCGGATTTGAAGGAAAAGGGCCTGAAATTGGTGGTGGCCTTCGTCCATCAGAACTTCCAGCTGGAGGTGTGGCTCTCCGGTGTCAATCGGACGGTCCAGGGCCGCTGGGCGGAGCATTGGAGCACCTGCCTTTTGCCCATCGAATTGACCAAGGACCCCGATCACACCGATTTTATAGTGCGTTGGCCCGTGGAAACCGACCTATGGGATGGGGACAAAACGGTGGCTGCGGTAAAAGAGGCGGCAGAGCAGCTGCTGGATCTGACAAAGAAATAAGAAAAGACAAAGGCAGGAATGTTCCTGCCTTTGTCTTTTGCAAATGGATCTGCAATCCTGCATTACTTGATATCCTGATACTTCAGGAGCCTGATCCCTGCGAAAACAGACAAAGCGAGATAGCAGCACAGCACAATGAAGCACGGCCAGAAGGTGGATAAATCGTTGGATGCCTCATAAATCGAGGGCATATGGGTGGAGATTTTCAAAAAGCCAAGATCAACGCGGATCTTCAGAAACCGAAGAATCATTTCCAGAATCCGAGGGATGTTGGGGACCATCAGGCCGAAAATAACACCCGCGATGGCATTTCTTGTGAGGATCGCCATGGTGACGGCGAAGCTGATGTGGGCCATGACAAACAGAATGCGTGCGATGACGGAAAGAGCATAGAAAGCGGGATACGAAATGGTTCCCAGGCCGGACCGGCTGCCGGCAAGCACTCCCATGACGATGCCGCTGAGCAGCATGACCAATAAAAATGCAGCGGATACGGTGACAACCACCGAAAGGCAGTATTGTTTCTTCGGGATGCCCCGGCCGATGATATTCTTCATCACACCGGAGCGATATGCTTCTGCAATCATATTCGCTGTCAGCAGCATAAAGGCATACAGAACGAAATCACCGCCCAGAAATGTACTCATCAGACTTTCGATTCCCCCGGAGGCCGCTCCACCCCCCAGAGAAGCGATGCGGATGGATACAATCAGAAAAGCAACGCTGAAAGCAAGGCAGCCGAAAAAGAGATTGTCCCTTTTCAGCTGATAGAGATGTCCACGAATTAAATTTTTCATACCCCGTGCCCTCCCGAGAGTTTTTCTACAAAGAATTTCTCAATGTCTTCATCGTTGGTTCCCAGGCCGCACACGCGCACTTTGTTCTCCACCAGGAACTGGTTCAGATCGGCCGGATTGATTTTCTCATACAGACGCAGGGTCTGATGGGAGAGAACTTCACACCGCACATCGGGATAACGGGAGGCAATGAGCGCCTGTGCACCCTCCAGATATTCCGGCTCCACCGACACCTGGACGCCGCTGCTGCACGCACTTTCCAGGGTTTCTTTGCTGAATTCGTCGATGAGACATCTGCTGTCAATGATGGCATAATCGGTGGCCAGCTTATAAAGTTCGCTGAGGATGTGGCTGGCGATCATGATGGTGGTGCCATGTTCACGGTTTAATGTCTCCAGCATTTTGCGCATTTCATAGACCCCTTCCGGATCAAGGCCATTGATGGGCTCATCCAGAATGAGAAAATCGGGATGGCCCAAGAGCGAAATGGCAATGCCCAACCGCTGCTTCATGCCCAGGGAAAATTGGCGTGCTTTCTTTTTTGCAGCGTCCTGCAATCCTACCATTTCCAGTATTTTGTTGTGATCTTTCGAGGGAAGGCCGAACAGCAGGGAAAAATAGCGCAAGTTTTCCAGCGCAGTCATGTGCTCATAGATGCCCGGCTTCTCGATCAGCATCCCCATGTTGCTCCGCACGGCATTGTCATTTGTCCATAGATCGACTGTTTCGGCACATGAATGCTCACATGATCCAGAACAGTTTTTGTTCCATAGACCTTGGACAGGTTGTCGGTTTGCAGAATGTATTCCATATCATTTCCACCTTCTTTATAGTTTTGATATCTCCGGACAAAAAACGACGAAAAAGTGAGAGGGCTTCAATATGCCATAAGCCGGCGGTTTTGGCCATATATTAAGTATTAAATTATGGTATGAAGGTTTGATGAATGTTCTGAAGTTGTTACGGGCCAGGTGGCCCGCTGAAAAAGGGGGGCAAAAAGCATCATTTTTGACTGTGCAGGAGCGCAGGGCATTGAATCAATATTTCAAAATCCAGTTGACTTATACATCCGATGCTCTGGAAGGCAATCGTCTCACGCTGGCAGAAACAAAAATTCTCTTAGAGGATGGGATCTCCCCGGCCGGCAGACAAATGGGGGATTGAAATGAAAAAGGAGAGGCAATTTTATGGATTGCCTCTCCTTTTAATTAGAGTGTTTGCTTTCTATCGAACGGTAGTGCACTCATACTCCGCAGGCTGACACCTAGAGTGGAAAAATTGTGGAGGGCGGCTGATGTGGCGGGGGACAGGATCCCAGCCAGTCCAAGGGCAATCAGAGCACCGTTAAAACCGATGACAAAGCGGTAGTTGGAATGGATGCGGTCCATGAGCGCCATGGCGATCCGGCGCAGTTCCACCAGCTCCCAAAGGCTGTCGGCAGCGATTGTGATGTCTGCAATTTCCCGGGCGATAGCGGCGCCATCGCTGATGGCGATGCCGGTATCCGCTTCAGACAAGGCCGGGGAGTCGTTGATGCCATCGCCCACCATCAGGACGGTATGCCCCTCTTGACGGAGCCGGGCCACATAGTCGGCCTTGTCTGCGGGAAGCACCTCTGAACGGAAATCGTCCACCTCCACCTGGGCGGCAATGGCCGCAGCAGTGCGGTGGCTGTCTCCAGTGAGCATGACTGTGTTGGAAATTCCCAGCCCACGGAGTGTGGCGAGCACTTCTTTTGCCTCCTCACGCAGCGGGTCGGAAATACAGATCACGGCCGCCAGCTGTCCACCGACTGCCAGATACAGGTGGGAATACTCCGGCGAGAGTGCATCAAAGCGTTCCTGATCGATTTCTGGAATCTGGCAGTGCTCATCCTCAAATACAAAGTGGGAGCTTCCGATGAGCACCCGCTCCCCGTTGACAGTGCTGGCAATGCCGTGAGCGACCAGGTATTCTACTTTGGAGTGATATTCCTCATGGGTCAGGCCGTGGCGTCTGGCCTCTTCCACCACGGCATTGGCCATAGAGTGGGGAAAATGCTCTTCCAGACAGGCCGCCAGCCGCAGCATCTCCTTTTCCTCCTTACCGCCGAAGGGGATCACCTGCACCACTCGGGGACAAGCATGCGTTAGGGTACCGGTCTTGTCAAATACGATGGTGTCGGCGGCAGCTACCGCCTCCAGGAACTTACCGCCCTTAACCGTGATATGGGAACGGCCTGCCTCGCGCATAGCGGACAGGACAGCCAAGGGCATGGCCAGCTTCAGTGCGCAGGAGAAGTCCACCATCAGCACCGAAAGGGCTCTGGTTACATTGCGGGTAAGAGCAAAGCCCAGCAGGCTTCCTGCAAAGGTATAGGGAACCAGTTTGTCGGCCAGATGAGCAGCCTTGCTTTCGGCCGCCGATTTCATCTGCTCCGATTGCTCGATCATGTGGACGATCTGGTCATAGCGGCTCTGACCGGAGGCTTGTTTGACCTCCAGCAGGCATTCACCTTCCTCCACCACGGTTCCGGCATACACTGCGCCGCCGGGGCGCTTGGGGATGGGAATGGATTCTCCGGTGAGGGAGGCCTGATTGACGGTAACTTCGCCCTCCAGCACCAGGCCATCCACAGGAATGATACCGCCAGCGCGCACAACCACAGCATCTCCGGGCTGAATCTGGGATATGGGCACCAGCACCTCACCCTGAGCCGTGTGCAGCCAGACCCGATCCACATTCAACGACATACACTGAGCCAGATCGGCCACAGATTTTTTCCGGGTCCATTCCTCCAGCAGCTCACCCACTTCCAGCAGGAACATAACCATTCCGGCCGTGCCAAAATCCTTTCGACAAGCGGAGATGGAGATGGACAAGGCGTCCAGCAGTTCCACCTTGATGCGGCGGTGCAGCAGGCAGTGCAGTCCACGCCGCAAGAAAGGAATCATGTGCCAAAGGATGCGGGCAATCCGAAGGGGCGATGGGAGAAACAGCGTACAGGCCGCCTTGCAGAGAACTTTGCCCACCAGTTTTTCCTCAAATTCTCGATTGAGCCTTCGGGTGCTGTGGGCGGGCAGATGAGTTGTCTGCTCCGCTTCCCTCCAGGAAAAGCGCCGGATCTCATCCAACACGGTTTGGCGCATACCATCATAATGGAGAATGATACAGCAAGTGCGTTCGTGAACAGTGACCTGCTGAACCCAGGATTTTTTCTGGAACCACGCCTCCAAAAGATCGGCCTGAGCAAGGCTCATCTGTTTTTGACGAAGCCTGAGCCGGATGCGGCCGCGGCTTTCATGTACAATCGTTGCGTTCATAAGATCCTCCTTCAAGAAAAAGGGAGCCTCAGGCGGCTCCCTCTGCGGATATCAGATTTCTTCGCTTTCGCTTTCCAGATTGGAAGCGGCAACTTCCTCTGCTTCTTTGGCTGCGCGAGCCTCATTCAGATCTTTGGCGGAGGCCAGGATATCGGCGGCATTTTCCTGAACCGTAGTCGTAGCTTCCATGATCGAGTCCTTCATACGCAGACCAGCGGCCGCAACATGGACATATGCCTTCTTTGCATCCTTACTGGACAACAACTTGACGCCCAGGGAGCCAAACAAGGCACCGCCTGCAAAGCAGGCCAGTTTTGTGTAGACATTCATTGCAATACTTCCTTTCCCTTATTTTCTTTTGTAGCCTGTGACCATGACCATGACCATGCAGATGACTGCACCCCAGGCCCAGAAACGATGCTGTTTCATTGCAATCACTCCTTTTGCTTGGGAACACCGTTGAGCATTTTGTAATTATAGAGGCCTTGCTCCATATTGTCATTATGCAAAAAGACATCATATGCCGGTTTTCGACATTTTTTTAAACTGGCCAGGGGTTGTTCCGTAATATTTTTTGAATGCTGCACTGAACTGGCTCATTCCTTCATAGCCAACCTCCTGGGCAATTTTATAAATGGGCTGGTTTGTACAGCAAATCAGCTCAGCAGCCCGCCGCATACGCAAATCAATCAGACAGCGATGAACCGATATTCCGTGTATGCGGCGGAATTCTGTTTTCAGATAGGTAGGCGATACGGAAATCATGCGGCTTAAGTCGGAAATTGTGATTTTTTCGCACAAGTGTGTTTCCAGGTACGATGGTATATGCAGGATGGTTTGAGGGTTTTGCCGATCCTCCGTTTCTGCTGGGAAATGCTTCATAGGAGAATTTTTCACCGAAAGAATATAGAGCAGTTCTATGGCCTTGGAGACGCAATACCTGCAAAATGTGTCATCCGATAAATATCCCCATAAATCAAATACCGATTGACTCCAGCAACGATTGCAAAGAGCGATGAAACCATGCTGCAAAGCCAGATTTGATTGTAAGCGACACAGATCGATGGTCAGTCCGGAGGCTGGAAGGAGGGAGGGCAGATGATCGTGAAATGCGGCGAGGTCAATCGCCACCAAAATCCCATGCAGATTCTTGCTGATTTTCAAGGAAAACAATTCAGATACAGCAGAAAGGACCAGGATGTGATGTTTTCCAACCTTCTGCGGCTTGGCGCCTTTCGGTATGGCCGTGATCTGCCCATCCAGACAAAAGAAAACCTCATAAGTATGGGAAGACTTATGTTTTTGAAGCATCCATAATCCTTTTTCCGATGATTCGGTTGATTGGAACTGGAAAACACGCACACCGGGCATGATAGTGATCCATTGCGTGTATGCAGGAGCGTTACTTCGCAAATATTCAATCAACATATCCAACACCTGTTTTCTTCATACGAACACATATCGCTGTGCCTTATTTATGATGCAAGTGATTTCAGAGCCGAAAAGTTTTCCCCGCCGAGCACATGCGCTGCTTCGCAGGCCTACCCGGAGAGGAGCGCACCATCAATTCTGCGTTTCACCGGAAGAGCCAATGAGCCGTGGTGACATGCCTCTGTGAGAGAAAATATTGTTGCTGAATACAAAAATGTGAATGGCCAGAAAGAACACCACCACAATGGAAATCACTTTGTGCATCCCCAGGATCATTGGAATTTCCTCAAATATCATCCCCAACAGCCCGGTCAGGAATGAGGCGGAAACCAGGCCGAGGACGACACCTCTTCGTGCGTTCATCCTTTTCCAGTGCAAACCGGTGTGCACCAGGCAGAGCAAAAGAAAGAAAAGCGATGCCAATTTGTGAATGTGAATGCCGGTAACAGGTACCAAAAGCGTTAAAACAAAGCTGATCAGCAACAGGATATGGAGGTTCTTTTTCATTTTGCAGCTTCCTTTTTTACCACATAGTTTTTTACCCCAAAGCAGAAGTAAAGGATATGGAACAGCCATACGGCCCCGAGAATCCCGCAGGGAATGTAAAGTGATTTTTGGAACATCATCAGAAAGCCCAACAGCATGAGGAGCGTGACGGTGATCATCACGCGGAGCTTTGTTTTCCAGGTCATGCCCTGACCCTTGACATAGGTTTCCAGGTTGTTTTGATACAGTTTTGTGCCCTTAAACCAGCGGTCCAGCTTTTCAGAACTCCGGCCAAAGCAAAAGGCGGCCAGCATCAGAAAGGGGAAGGCCGGGAGCAAGGGCAATACCGCTCCCAAAGCGCCCAGTCCAAGGCCCAAAATGCCCAGGGAGATATAAATGATTTTTTTGCCATTCATCTTCTGTTCATCCTCTCTTTTATTGTGAAAAGCATATGAGACACCGCTAGAACGGGATGATAGAAAAGCATCCTGGGACCGGAAAAAACCATGATTTCCCGGATTTTTTCCCGCATCTCCGGACGATAGCAGTGTACCTTACAGTTGGAGCAGAAAGTTTTGCTCTCCATAAATGGGCAGTGGTCAGAGCGGTCTATGGCATAGAGCAAAACTTCCCGGCAGTGGGGACACAGATCGGACCGATGATGCCGCTTTTTGCAATAAAGCTGGATCATCTGGGTAACGACCCGTTTTTCCTGTTCCCGCTTGTCATCGATGGATTTCATGGTGGTGGCCTCCTGATGTTTGATTTTGGTTAGCTGACGCTAACGATGTTTTAAAATAAACAGCCCTTAAAGAAAGGGCTGTTTACTCAGCTCATACGGCCCTGTTCCACACAATACTGCTGATTCACAATTCCCATGGTAGATGGCCGGTGGGATACCAGCACAACGGTTTGCTCTCCCTTTACCTGCTGCAGCGACCGCAAAATGACAGCTTCATTGAGACTGTCCAGATTGCTGGTAGGTTCATCCAGCAACAGCAGCGGCGCCTGGTGCAAAAATGCTCTGGCCAGCCCCAATCTCTGACGCTCGCCGCCAGACAGGGAATCGCCCAGTTCGGCCACCGGTGTATCATAGCCCTGGGGGAGGGAAGCGATGAAATCGTGCACCGACGCCTTGCGGCAGGCCTCCTCCAGTTCTGCCTGGGTGGCGTCCAGCCTGGCGATTCTCAGATTGTTGGCAATGGTGTCGTGGAACAGATGGGTGTCCTGGGTGACATAGCTTTCCATATGGCGGAGGTTTTCGGTGTTGATCTGCTGGATAGGACGATCTGAGATGCAGATCTCCCCTTGTTCGGCCTGCCAGAAGCGCATGAGCAGTTTGAGAAGGGTGGATTTTCCGCTGCCGCTTCGGCCCAGAATCCCAACGATTTTCCCTTTGGGAATTTCCAGGTGGATGTGAGACAGGATCTCCTCTTCATCATAGGAAAAACGGAGATCTTTTACGGCGGCTCCAGCAAAGGTCACCGGTGTATAGCCATGGATATCTTCCACCACCGGCTGCTCATCCAGAAGATCCAGTACCCGGTTGCCTGCGGCAAAGGTGTTTTGCAGGGTAGCGCCCAGAGCGGCCAGGGCCACACTGGGGCCGAAAGAGCTCATCAGGGTGAGGGTGGCAATGAGGGCGGCCGGAAACCCGCAGAGGGTGGACGCTGTATACAGCATGGCAAAATCCAGCAGCAGGATTACAGTGTTGGTGATTGCGCTGTTGCGGCCGGAAATGCGCTTGGCCTTTTCTTCCTGCTGGGACAACTGTACGCCCCGCTGTTCCAGCTCCTGACGGCGGGTCTGGCCCTGGCCGTATTGCAAGGTTTCGGAGAGACCTCGCAGGCTGTCCAGCACAAAGCCGGAAAGCCTGCCGCTTTGATCGCGGACCTGCTGCCCCACATCTCCGCTCCAGCGGGAGGTTAGCCAGGGAATCAGAATTCCCACCACGCCATGGGCGAAAAGCGCAATGCCGCCCAGAACCGGGTGGTAGCTCCACAAGAATGCAGTGGTCAGCGCGGTGTACAGCACCGCAATACAGATCGGGGAGATGGTGTGGGCGTAGAATACCTCCAGCAGCTCAATGTCCGAGGTGATGACGCTGATGAGGTTTCCCTTATTCTTGCCTTCCAGTTTGGCCGGGCACAGGCGGCGCAGGACAGCAAAGACCCGATCCCGCAGCAAAGCCAGCAGTTTGAAGGCGATAAAATGATTGCAGGTCTGTTCGCCATAGCGCAGCACGCCCCGCAGCAGGGCACAGAGGCCTATCAGAAGGAAGAGCACGGCCAGGGAAAAAGACTGTTCCATCCCCAGTATATGCAACAGAGCCAATCCGCCCAATACGGTGATGGCCGTGGCACAGAGATGTCCCAGAAGCCCCAGAATAACAGCCAGGCTCATATACCCGGTCAGGGGTTTTACCAGGCCGACCAACTTCGCCATTACCTGGATTCCAGATCGTTTCATCCCATCGCCACCTTTCCATAACTCTCCAGTTGCTGTTGTGCGCTCCACAGACGGGCATACTCGCCCTGCCGGGAAAGCAGCTCCTCATGGGTGCCTTGTTCGGCCAGGATGCCTTGCCGCAGCACATAAATCCCATTGGCCCCGGTCACATTGGCCAGCCGGTGAGAAATCAGAATGACAGTTTTGTTCCGGGCGAGTTCTTTGATTTGTTCCATAATGGCATTTTCGCTTTCGATGTCGATATTGGAAGTGGCCTCGTCAAAGATATAGATAGGTGTGTCATGGAGCAAAGCCCGGGCAACGGCCAGACGCTGCCGCTGTCCGCCGGAAAAATTGACGCCGTTCTCCTCCAGCTGGGTGTCCAGACCCTGTTGTTCCCGCAAGAAATCCGCCAGTTTTACCCGTTCCAGCACACGCCAGAAATCGGTGTCCGTCGCTTCGGCATTGCCCATTTTCAGTGTATCCCGGATGGTGCCGCGGAACAGATAGCTTTGATGGCCCACATAGGTGATGTTTGCGGCCAGGGCTTCTTCCTTAATGTCAAGGATGGGAATTCCGCCAATGGTCAGCTCTCCCTGAAATCCTCGTATGCGCCCCATGAGAATGGCGGCCAGCGTGGATTTACCGCATCCGCTTTCACCTACCAGTGCAGCAAAATCACCGGGCTGGACGGAAAAGTCAATTCCCTTCAGGATCTCACGATCTGCTTCATAGCCGAAATGCAGGCCTTTGCAGACCATGGTGCAATCGTTGGGGAAGGCGCGGCTTCCGGTTTGTGCATCAGGAAGATTCAGCAGGGCGAAGAGCTTATCGGCTGCCGCCATGCCGTTCATGGCGATGTGGAAATAGGAACCCAGCAGCCGCATGGGCAGGAAAAATTCTGCCGCCAGCAGGATCACCAGCAGCGCCCCGAACAGGGACAGTTTCCCGGCCTGGAACTGCCACACCGCCAGAATAATACCCAACGCAGCACCGCCGTAGGCGATCAGATCCATGACAATGATGGAATTGAGCTGCATGGAAAGCACTTTCATGGTGATTTTGCGAAAGCGTTCGGATTGCTCATTCATCATCTGATGCCGGCAGGCATCCGCCTGATAAATTTTGAGGGTTGTCAGGCCCTGCAGGTTTTCCAGAAAAGAATCGCCCAGGGAGGTGTACTCCCCCCAGTATTTCCCCAGAAGCTTCTTGGCAAAACGCTGTACGACCACGATGGTAATGGGGATCAGCGGGACACAGAGGAATAAAATGACCGCACAGGGCAGGCTGACAAAACTCAAAACTGCAAACAGCGTCAAAGGTGCAAGGAGCGAGTAGCACAGCTGAGGCAGATAAGAGCCAAAGTACACCTCCAGCTGATCTACGCCCTCTACTGCCAGCTGAACCACCTCAGAGGTCCGGGCCTTTTGCTGATAGGCCAGTCCCAGACGCAGCAGTTTTTCATAAATCATGGTGCGCAGCCGTTCTTTCACCTGTTTCGCGGCGTAGTGGCTCACACGGCTCGCCAGGACCGTACACATATATCGTATGGCCAAGGCAGGCAGCAGGATCCAGAGGGCGTTTTTCCACAGGCCCGGAGTGCTCCCAGCGGAAAGCTGACTCAGGAAAAGTGAAATTCCGGACATCAATACAATATTGCAAAGCAAAGAAAGCCACTGAAAAAATACCTGTGACCACACATATTTTTTGCTCTTGCCCATGATGTGCATCAGTCGTTTATTGATCATTTCTTCAAACCTCTCTGCGTTAGCATAAGCTAACTTCTGGCTGTAATAATGGCCAACCGCATTGCGGTTAGCCTAATCTAACTTTTGGAATTGTAGCAGAAATTCAGGGCCGTGTCAATTGGTATCCGTCCTCATTGACTACAATTTCTATTAGGATAGCTATATTTCCAAACTCTTGCCCTGATTTAGGCGTAGATAAATCCCATCCACATAGACATGTTGTAATTTGTGGTTTGTCCACTGGAGCTTTTCGTTATTCTCCCAGAGTAGCTCTGGGGTGAAACAGCATTTTATGGGCGGCTTGCAAATACAGATGAGTTGCATCACAAATTGAAGCGGAGGCCGGTTGCTTGCTGAATATGGAAAGAAGCGGTATACTGAATAATAAGGTCTATTTATAGGAAGTGGTCAATATAGACCATGCAATCGCACTGAATGCACTGTTCCGGAAAGAAGGGATCGCCTCAGACTATGTGGTTTCCTTCGCCGTGTCATGACTTGTCCAGGGACGGTGTTTGTGGTTGCGTCGCCACTGGACGCTCCGTTCATCCAGGCGGCGGCTCAGGCAGCCCGGGAAACCGGCCGAACCGTGTGGGAGGACCGGTTCCAGCGGCATGTGAGGCGGTGCCCCCCAATGGGTACGGTCTTTGCCCAACAAGATCTGAAGACCGCCGCCGGGATCGCCGGCAGCCCGGGCCGGAAGGCATTGTTCATCCGCCCCTCTATGATCCCGTTTCTGAAGGCCTGGCTGGATGCGGGGCGGGAGACTGAGTTGCCTGTGGTCTATGCGCCGTCCCGGGGGCGGGGGCTGCCCGACGCCGCGCTGCTGGACTTCTGCTGTCAGCGGGGCATCAAATTCTATGCCGGGACAGGATATGCCCTGGCGCAGGATCACCTTGAACTGGCCGAGACGATCCTGAGGCCCCGCTCCACACTGGTGCTTCCGGCAGAACTGCCTTCTGCGGTTCAGGCGTTCCGGCGTCTGGAGAAGGAGCCGGATGCCCTGTTGCTGGAGCTGATCCGCCGAACGGATCCGCGGGTTCTGATCATGGCCCTGAAGGGTGCAGACAAACACACACTCTGCCGCTTTTTATCTCTTCTGGGGCAGGAGCGGGCAGAGAAGCTTTTCCGGAAGATCGATTCCACGGTGACCATCCGCATTAAAGATGTCACCAACTGCCAGTGGCTCCTATTGCATTTGGCTGACTTGCTGCGCGGGCATGAGATTGACGGCGAAAGCGTACACCTCCGAAGCTGAGCGGCAGGGAAAAAGCCAATTTCCGTTCTCTGTTGTATCACTGCCAGGAGCGGCAAAAATATCTCCCTTTCTCTTATTTCATCCTCAGTCCGAGCATAAAGCATCAGGCGCTGTACTCGGGCTAGGACTCTTACCAAGGCCCGGATAAACCAGGAAAACAAAAACAGGAGGTAGGCAAATGAACTTGAATGAAACACTTATCCATATGTTTCCCGCCCTGAAGGGCCGGGAGATGGACCTGGAGGACATGGATCTGCCGGTGTCCATCTACAACAGCCTGAAGCGGGGCGGAATCCACACCCTGGCCCAACTGCTGGAGCTGTCATCCGAAGAACTGTCGGACTACTTTTGGAATCGAAAGGATGCATCCTGTGATGTGGTACAGGATAAGCTGGAGCGTCTGGTGGCTGGAGACATTGAGTAATTGCAGCGGGAGATTATGCCAGGTTTCAAAGTTTGGTTAGATAAAATAAGGGACCTGTTGACACTCCATCAAGATATGGTGGGGTTGATAAATGCTGAAATAACCGATATACTTTGGGTGGAAAAGAGCAGATGCGAATTATATTTTTATAATTCGCATCTGCTCTTTTTTGCGTAAAAAAGTAAAAAGCAAGAAAAGGAGGTATCGCCCAGTGAAACGCTTGAATTGGAAAGAGTTGGGGATTGATATTTTGGTTGATTTGGTGGCGGGATTGTTGATCGCATTAGGCGTTTATAACATTGCATTAAATGCAAACTTCCCGGTAGAGGGTTTTTCCGGTATTTCAATCATTCTGCATCATTTGTTTGGGTTGCCACTCGGAGTAAGTCTATTTCTTTTGAACATTCCCGCAGCAATTTTTTCATTTAGACTACTCGGAAAAACATTCTTTTTAAAATCCATAAAATCTACTGTAATTACCTCACTGATTATGGATTATATTGCTCCGTTATTGCCTGTGTATAACGGAAGTCGTTTTCTTGCAGCACTTATATTCAGTTTCTCTTTTGTAAAAGGTCATATTGTAGAGCCAGATACCGATGAAACTGTGGCACAGACGACTGACAAAATTATTGAAACTACTCGTGATTTTATTTTGAAAGAACTGAGTAAAAAGCTGAAAGGGTATGATTTGGAGTCTTTTATGGCACATTTTTTGTAGTCCATGGGATACTGCACTATCCTATTGCCCTATGGAAGGGATAGTGGTATCGATATAACAGCCTATAGAGATGAACTTCCGCCTCGTATTGTTGTCTAGGTCAAGAGCCAGGATGGCGACATCCGGGAGACCACAATTCAGTCCTTGAAGGGCGCTGTGCGCGAAGGAGATTATGGTCTGTTTGCAACTCATTCCAACTATTGTCATTTGATTTGTTGAGAAGCAGATTTCAAAACCCATCGCAGAAAAGGGGGCTTTCTATATTTTTCACATCCTCCAGGGAAATTTTTGTGCCGTCTGTCAGCAGCATCCATTGCTGAATTAGATCAATCTTTTTGAGATTCCCGGTTTTTGTGATATACCTGCCGCCGGATTTTTTCTCATCGGGAACAAAGAAGGTGACTGTGAGAGCAGGGCGCTCATACAGTTTTTCCAGCAGGAGCCGCTGTTTTCTGTCCAGTATTGCTTTTTCCTCTTCGCCCAGCTCCGTTTTTTCCTCTGTCAGACGCCCGGTTTCATAAATGGCTTCCTCATAACCGGTGAGGGCGGCAAAAGGGGAAAACTGGGCGGCCCTGTCCAGCATGGGCATCCGGGGATGTTTTTCCGAGACAGGGTGGGGAAGATGGATGATGTCACTGTATTTTTCATTCATGCTCATGCCCTGTGCCCTCCGATCTGCTTGTTCCGCTCCTTTGCCGTTGCGCCATCCTCCAGGTTCATTCCCTTGAGGATGGCGTTTTTTCCATATCGCTTTTTGATATGCAGCATGGCTTGCTGCATTCTTTTTTCCCTCTCCAGCTCCTCTTCTTCCTGCTTGTGTTTGGCTTCCAGAGCGGTATAATCGGTAAAAAGATCAAGCTGCTGGAACTCCCCTTGGGGGGAGGGGGCAGAGGCTTCCTGGATCACATGGCTTACGGTGATGTTCAGCCGCCGGATCAGAAGGCTTTTGTGAACGATCCGGTCGAACAGCTCTCCAGAGGCGTCCATGATCCGTTTGGAAGAGGAAGTGAAGCGTCCCAGCGGGATGGTGCCATGGGAGTGCTTGGGTATTGGCCGCCCATAGGGGTCCTTCACAATTTCGCCGTGATAGTTTTTCCGGCGGAGAGGATCGGTAAGGTTTTCCATGTCGTAACCGATGGTAATGACCAGCTGATCGGTGACAAATCCTTTGTCCACCAAATCCAGGGAAAGACTGTCCGCCATTTCCCGCAGCACCAGTCTTGCTTTTTCAGCATCGTAAGGCTGGTGAAGAACCTGTCCGGAGCCCATGCTGTTGGAAGCGGGTTTGTAGGCCTTGACGGTTTCCACAGTGCAGGGTTCCCAGCCCCAGGCATGGTCGATGAGAAGTTCTGCGTTTTTGCCGAACAGCTTGTAAAGCAAATCCTCATTGGTAAGGGAGCAGCAGGCCACATCTCCCATGGTGAATATTCCGCATTCTTCCAGTTTTCTGGCATAGCCTTTGCCCACCCGCCAGAAGTCGGTGAGGGGGCGGTGGGCCCAGAGGGTTTGCCGGTAGCTCATCTCGTCCAGCTCTGCGATGCGTACACCGTATTGATCGGATGGAATGTGCTTGGCCACAATGTCCATGGCCACTTTGCACAGATAAAGATTGGTACCGATACCGGCCGTGGCTGTGATGCCGGTGGTTTCCAGCACATCCAGAATGATTTTCCGGGCCAGGTCCCGGGGAGAGAGCCGGTAGGCGGCAAGGTAGTTTGTCACATCCATGAAGACCTCATCGATGGAATAGACGATGATGTCCTCCGGGGCAATGTACTTCATGTATACCTGATAAATGCGGGTGCTGTATTCCATATAATAGGCCATGCGGGGCGGCGCAACGATGAAGTCAATGGCAAGGGAGGGATCGGCCTGGAGCTGGGAAAGGAAATGGGATGAGCCTGCCAGCCGGCGGCCTGGTGCATCATGACGCCGGCCTGCGTTGGCTTCTTTGATGCGCTGCCGGACTTCAAACAGCCTTCCGCGGCCGGAGATGCCATAGCTTTTCAGAGAGGGGGTCACCGCCAGGCAGATGGTTTTGTCGGTGCGGCTTTCATCCGCCACCACCAGATGGGTGTCCAAGGGGTCCAGCCCCCGCTCCCGGCACTCTACCGAAGCATAAAAACTTTTCAGATCAATGGCGATATAGGTGCGGTTTTTCATGCTCCGGTTTCCTCCTTCCAAGGATTCACAAATTTGCTTGCCAGTATCGTTCTGTCCCATCCCGGTCACGGCGGAAAGTTTTTCCGTCCGATTGACAGAAAGCAGATGTATGTGCTACATTCAATGAAGAACGAACGAATGTTCGTATTTATCATAGCACAGGAGCATTTGGTGCGTCAACAGAAGGCTGATAGGATTTGTTGGTTTCAGGAACGGAGGCTGCTTATGGAAAGCACAGGATGCCGGAAGACTTATGTATCTGTAAATGTGGATGTGGATCAAAAAGGATGTGTGTATCCCCGGTACATTCGGTGGGAAAACGGCCTGGTTTTTCCTATTGATCGGATCATTTATAAATGCCGCGCCGCCTCTCAAAAGGTGGGCGGTGGTGGAATACGATACACTGTGCTGATCTGTGGAAAGGAGTCCTATCTGTTTCAGGAAGGAAACAAGTGGTTTGTGGAAGCAAAGGAAAACAGGAATTGAATGGGCTGAAAGCGAAAGAAAACTCCATCAAGGATAAAAAGAGTTGCCGATATGGACAGATTCCATATCGGCAACTCTGATGTTTGATGAGGGGAGATAAAATTTCAGTTGAGAAAAAACGAATCGATGTCTTCTGTAGATGAAAGGATCTCTGCTTCTTTCACACCAGCGGCATTGGCAAGAAGGATGGAATGGAGAAAGGCCGTGTGAAAGTCGGGGGCAAAAGCATGATCGATCAATGCATAGAACTGCTTACTTTGCGTTTCCAGTTCGGACAGATACGCGGCATATTGTTTTTCCAGCTCTGCATCCAGACAACTATTGAGCTAAAATAGTTGTCAGATGATAAAAAACAGGATATGATCTGAGATGGATATCCTGATTGATATTTTGCAATCAGTTCTTGCCGGATTTTGGAATTCCAGGTATACTGAATATATAATACATCTGCAAAGCAAAGATGGGAAGAGTGGATTTTATGTTATCTCCTGGCCTTTATGAACAAATCATCAATACCGCCCTGAAACATGAGCTATCGGAGGTTCCTGACGCCCGCAAATCAGTTACACCTATTGACAAGGCGGAAGCCTCCAAGGTGTTGGCGCAGTATCTGGCAGATGTGGTGCAGAAGGGCCTGGATAATGTGGTGGATAATGGTGGGGACCTTTCCAAACAGATCGGTTTGGTCAATCAGATTGTGGATCTCATCCAGAACATAACCGGGGAAACTGACTTTGCTGTGCTGGGCGTTGATCAGCGGGCGGAGCAGCTTCTTGCCCTTTTGCGGGAGCAGGACCCACGGCTGGCGGTGGGCAAAACGGCTGCTGATCTGAGCCGGCCAGAGACTTCTATTGCCCAGAGCAGTCTGTTTACGGGAGCCATCCATGAGCCCCAGATGTACACGGAGCTCAAGAAAGAAATTGTCTCTGCCGACCGTATCGATATGTTGGTGTCCTTCATTAAATGGAGCGGCCTGCGGCTTTTGATAGATGAACTGCGGGAGTTCACCCAAAATGGCGGACAGCTGCGGATCATCACCACTTCCTATATGGGAGCCACTGATGTGAAAGCCATTGAAGAGCTGTATCAGTTATCCAATACTCAAATCAAGATCAGCTATGACACCGAGAGAACCCGGCTTCATGCCAAGGCTTATGTATTCTATCGGAATACCGGATTTACCACTGCCTATGTGGGGTCCTCCAATCTGTCCAATGTTGCTATTTCCAGCGGGCTGGAATGGAATGTGAAGGTGACCCGTAAGGACTTGCCGGAGACTATTGACAAAATCAATGCAACCTTTGAGAGCTACTGGAACTCCCCGGAGTTTGAATGTTACACAGAGGGACAGAAAGAGCGGTTGGTCCGGGCACTGAAGGCGGAAAAGTACTTTGAGGCCAATGAAACAGAAGTTTACACCATGGATGTTGCGCCCTATTCTTACCAGCAGGAGATTTTGGACAAACTGGAGGCCGAGCGCACCGTGAGGGGATATACCCGCAACCTGGTGGTGGCCGCCACGGGCACCGGAAAAACGGTGATTTCTGCCCTGGACTACAAGCGTTTTTGCAAACAAAATCCTGGAAAGCCCTGCCGTCTGCTTTTTGTGGCGCATCGGGAAGAAATTCTGCGTCAGAGTTTATACACCTTTCGGGCTGTGCTGAAGGATGCCAACTTCGGCGAACTATTTGTAGGGAATCACCGGCCAGAGAGTATCGATCACCTGTTTCTCTCTATTCAGACCTTTAACTCCCAGGATTTTGCTTCCAAGACCGCCTCGGATTTTTATGACTACATTATTGTGGACGAGTTCCACCATGCTGCGGCCCCTACTTATCAAAAGCTTCTGGTTTACTACCAGCCTCAAATTCTGTTGGGGTTGACAGCTACTCCGGAGCGTATGGATGGTAAAAGTATTTTGCCGTACTTCAACAATCGGATTGCTGCGGAAATTCGACTGCCGGAGGCCATCGATCGCAAGTTGCTGTGTCCATTTCAGTATTTCGGTGTGACCGATACGGTGGATCTGAATACTCTGAAGTGGAGTGCCGGCGGCTATGACAAAGGAGAGTTGTCCAATATTTACACGCTGAGCGGTGCGATAGCCAATCGTCGTGCCGATATGGTAGTATCTTCGCTTTTGAAATATGTGACGGATATTGACGAAGTCAAAGGCCTTGGTTTTTGTGTCTCTGTCGAGCACGCAGAATTCATGAGCCGCTATTTCAACAATCACGGCATCCCCTCCATCTTCCTGACCGGAAAATCCTCTGATGAGGAGAGGAAAACTGCCAAAGTGAGGCTGGTGAATGGAGAGATTCGCTTCATCTTTGTGGTGGACATCTATAATGAGGGCGTGGACATCCCGGAGGTCAATACTGTACTCTTCCTGCGTCCCACAGAATCCCTGACGATTTTTCTTCAGCAGCTGGGCCGTGGTCTGCGGCTTGCGGAAGGAAAAGAATGTCTGACAGTGTTGGACTTTATCGGCCAGGCCAACAAGCGGTATAACTTTGAGGACAAGTTTGGGGCCCTGCTGAGCAATACCACCCGCAGCGTGAGCCGGGAGATCAAGGATGGATTTGTTTCGGCCCCCAAGGGTTGCTACATACAGCTGGAGAAGAAGGCTGCTCAGTATGTCCTGGACAATATCAAAAGTTCGATTGAGCGTAAATCAGGCTTGCTGGACCGAATTTCTACTTTTGAGGAAGATACCGGGAAACCTTTGACATTGGTGAGCTTCCTGGACCACTATCACTTGGATACCCGGGCTATTTATGGGAAGAAAACCACCTTCTATGATTTGTGTGCAAAGGTTGGTTTAAAAGAATTCTCAGACTATCCATTGCATGATGCTGCATTTAAAATCCTCCTTCGGCTGAGTACACTGGATTCTCAGCGTCTGATCCGTTATCTGCTGAAACAACTTCCGCAAGCAGAGAAACTACAGTGGGAAGAGTTGCCGGAACTGGAGCAACTTATGCTTAAAATGTTCTATTCCACAGTGTGGGGACGGCCGCCGGAAAAGCTTGGTTTTGGGAATTATCTGGAGGGTATTTGTGCTTTCCGGGAAAATGAAGCTTTGTATCAAGAAACACTGGAGCTGCTCACTGTATGTCTGGATAGGATTTCTGTGGCAGGGAAACCGGTGAATCTGGATTTTCCTTGTCCTTTGGATGTTCACTGTTCCTATACCCGTGCACAAATTCTTGCGGCCTTGGACTTCGTTGAAGATTATTCCGTGTCCGAAGGAGTCAAGCACCTGAGGGAAAAGAATACGGATATTTTCTTTACTACTCTCAACAAAGCCGATAAATACTATTCGCCAACAACGGCCTATCATGATTATTCCATCAATGAATGGCTATTTCATTGGCAAAGCCAGAGCACAACTTCGGAGACATCGCCCACTGGCAAGCGGTATATCGCAAAGAAAAAGGGGAGTGGCCATGCGCTCTTGTTTGTCCGGGAGCAGAAGTCTGACATCTATGGAGCGCAGCCATTTGTATTTTTAGGTCCGGTCTATTATGTCAAACATGAAGGCTCTCGTCCTATGAATGTTACCTGGAGGCTGGAGCAGCCAATCCCTGCCAAGTTCCTGAAGAAGACAAATAAATTGGTGGTGGGGTAAGTAAAAGCTATGAAGAGTGCTATAGATCTTTTTGAAAATACTGTTCTACGGGAAGAAGCATCACAAATTTGATTCATAACTCCGCATGGATAAATGGTTTTTTGGAGGGAAAATAATGGAAAACTTATCCTTATTTGACATGACGGAAAGCGGACAGCAGCAAATGAACATTCAGCCATCGGCATCTCTTGATGTTGTCAAAATGATATTCGACGGGGCGGAGTCCTGCACTTGGCAAGAATTGTTTTCTGGATTTGATACGCTGCATGCGATTACATATTCCTCCGGCATCGACTTTGTCTATCAGCTGATTGACCTCTTTGAGCAAGCAGAGATTCTATTCGGCTGCGACGAGGTGATTTCCTATTCTCTGCAAGAGGTTATGGCCTATCAGTGCAAAATGGTCGAACGCATGCGGGACACCGCCAGCAAAATGAAACTGGATCTGGTTTCCCGGATCGAGAATGGCAGCTTGCGATTTTTCGTGGCTCGCAGTGTGCTATCTCATGAGAAGCTCTATTTATTATCTTCCCAGAATGGGCGTAAAAGGGTGATTATGGGGTCTGCCAACCTGTCCCGTTCGGCATTTGGAGGATATCAGCGGGAGAATATCTGCTATGTGGACGGTGATGCAGCCTATGATTGGTACTGGGACTGTTACTGCCAGCTTCGGGAAGATTGCACCGACCAGATTGCAAAGGAGACACTGCTCTTTGCCGATGATGGGACCAATTTGGAGGAACTTCCCATTGCGAGAACTGTCAAGGTAAAGAAGGCACTGGTACTGCAACCAGCGGAGGAAGCCAAGGAAGAAGTTCGGTTTGTCCTGGATGTAAAAAATCTGGCTGGAAAATTTGCTTCCTCCGTACCAAAGCCGGATAAAAAAGGAAAGCTAATACTTTCGCCGGATAAAATTAAATCCATCCGCCGCCAGGTTGTGGCGGCTCAGACTCAGGAAAAGGAATTGCAAAGCGAATATCCGCAGTTGGAAGTATTTCCTGATGAGATGATGGTACGACTCAACGGTGTCAACCTGGACTTGCATCCATCCGCCACAGAAATCCAGAAAGATGTTTCTCTTTTTCTAAAATACATGGACGGTTATGAGAAATTTCATGGTAATGTGACAGGAATGCAGCGGAGGTACTTTGAGTTTGCTAACTGGTTTTTCTCTTCTCCTTTTATGGCTTGCATGCGGGATATGGCGGTGCGCTACAATCAAAATTTGCTTCCTTATCCAGTGTTTGGCTTGGTATATGGCCAGAGTAAAGCAGGAAAGACCAGCTTTCTGGAAACCCTGCTGAAAATGATGATCGGCCAAAAAACAAAAATTTCTGCGCCTGAATTTACCCGCTCCAGCATTGAAGGGTTAAAGCGCACTGTAAAAGGCGCACCAATTATTGTGGATGACTTGACTAATACCCGATTTAATCAACACGCGATTGAAACCATCAAAAATGACGATTTTGGTGTTGCGGACAAACTTCTGCACTACCCGGCAGTGGTTATCAGTGCCAATGAAGATGTGAAAGCGGTGGCACCGGAGGTGATTCGCCGCACGGTAATTTGCCGTGTGCAAGCTGGACTTACGAATACGGAGGTTATGCGCAGCAGCGTGGTGCGTACTGTGCAGAAAGAAGTTGGAACGGCGTTGTATCGGGAATATCTGCGGCGAATGCTGGGGATTGTTTCAGAGTTGCTGGAAGAAATGAAAAGCGACGAGTCCGAAAGTGCTCCAGATATCCTGGCTGAATCATCCCGTGTTCTGGAGGAAATTTTCCGGGAATATGCGGAAGCACCCTGGCCCAACTACATACGTCAGCTTACCCTGGAGGACTATTTCAGTGAAAAGGTAACCGGTAGCTATGCTATCAAAACCATCCGCAATGCATGGAACACCAGCCGTTCTTCTTTTGAGCTTTCGGAACGAAATAATGAGATTCGCTATAATGCAGGAGCGCCTTGGGAA
Organism: Ruminococcaceae bacterium AM07-15; assembly: GCA_003477405.1. Lineage (GTDB taxonomy): Bacteria > Bacillota > Clostridia > Oscillospirales > Butyricicoccaceae > Pseudobutyricicoccus. The sequence continues at coordinate 80,807 of QUDE01000005.1, read as the reverse complement.
GCGGACCGTATCTTAAAAGAGCTTCCCGAGACCCTGGAACCCCATAAATCGAGGGAGTGGGTTGTAATGAATCTGGATGAAGCGAGGTCATTTTTTGATATTCCCTTTAAAAAGTCCTGGCTTGATCGTCTCCAGAAGAGGTGAGGACATGAGACAATACCACAAGCTGGTGCGCGATCGTATCCCGGAGATTATCGAAGCAGACGGGAAAAGCTTCATCTGTGAAACACTCTCTGATGAGGACTACATATCTCTTCTGGATCGGAAATTAAATGAAGAGCTGGCTGAGTATCAGGAGAGTAAGTCCCTTGAGGAACTGGCCGACCTTCTGGAGGTTATGCAGGCTGTTGTAAAAGCCCGTGGCTGGACATTGGAAGAACTGGAGAAGGTGCGGGCAGACAAAGCGGCCAAGCGGGGTGGATTCGAAAAAAAGATTCTGTTGAAAGAAGTACTGGAGGGCTGAAATGCCGAATACAAACTGGTCTGAACTATCCCATCTTCAGTTGGGACGATATGCAGAGTACTATGCTAAAATGGAGTTTGCTTCCTATGGATATGATGTTTACACTTCTGAAGTAGACGATCACGGTGTGGATTTCGTAGCCAAAAGTCCTGAGGATGGCAAATACTATGAAATTCAAGTGAAGTCTGTCCGCAATCTGGACTATGTTTATATTCGAAAAGATAAAATGGTGCTTTCTCCTACTCGACTGGTGTATCTGCTATTGTTTTCAAATGGGGCTCTGCCTGACTGTTATGTGATTCCATCTCAGACTTGGAGCAACCCTGGTGTGCTGTTTATAGACAGAAACTATGATAAACCAGGCCAGAAAAGTGCTCCAGAATGGGGAATCAATCTATCTAAGAGAAATTTACCGCTGCTTGAACCATACAGAGAAGAACGATATTTTCACAATGCAAAACCGAGGTGATCCCCATGCAAACCTACCGCTCTGTCTCTGGCAGCAGTGCCGAGGATCTGTTCATTGAACTGTTTTCTGATACCTTTGGCGCTGAGAAAGCAGGCTATCTATACTCCCAGTACCCTTTCTCCGACATCTACCAGAACAGCCGGTTTGCTGACTTTCTGATTGAAAACGGCGGACGGAAGGTGGCCATTGAGATCGATGACGAGGCTTCCCACAACCCCAAGTTGATCTCCCGGAACAAGTTCTACGACGACCTGCTCAAACAGAACAGCATGATCTACCTGGGCTGGGATGTATACCGCTGGGCGGTGCGGCAGATGCAGCAGCAGCCGGAAACCGTGAAAGATGAACTAAGGGTATTCCTGGGGCAGCATCCCAGCTTCAAGGAAATTGAGGACTATCTCCCCACCCAGCGGGGCAAGTCCCTGGATGGCTCTCAGCTGGAACTGAAGGAGCACCAGAAGCAGGCTCTGGCAGCTCTGGAAGAGATGCGCTGCAACTTCGAGACCATCGCCCTGCTCTACCACGCCACCGGCACCGGTAAAACGGTGACCGCCGTCATGGACGCCAAACGGTTCGACAAACGGACACTGTTCCTTGCCCACACAGTGGAGCTGGTGGATCAGGCCACCAAGACCTTCTGGGAGCTGTGGCCTGGGGCCACAGTAGGGCGCTATGTGGAGAATGTGAAGCAGAGCGACGCTTTTGTGGTCTGCGGCAGCATCCAGAGCGTGGCTTTGAATCTGGAGCGGTTCAAACCGGACGATTTCGGCTACATCATTGTGGACGAGGCCCACCACGCCTCTGCCGATACATATCAGAAGGTTCTGTCCTATTTTACACCGGAATTTACCCTGGGACTGACGGCCACGCCGGAGCGGGCCGATGACAAGAATATTCTGGACATTTTTAAAAATACCGCCCATAAACTGGACATCCAGACCGCCGTAGAGATCGGCGAGCTGGTGCCGGTGCGGTGCATCCGCATCCATACCAACATCGATCTGACCAAGGTGCGGTTCAACAGCGTCCAGTACAACATCCGGGACCTGGAGAGCAAGATTTATGTGCCGGAGCGCAATCAGCTCATCGTGGACACCTGGCTCCAGTATGTGAAGAACAAGCGAACCGTCATTTTCTGTGCCTCCGTTAAACACGCCCAGGAGATCGCCGGACGGCTCCATGACGCCGGTGTGGCCGCCGAGGCGGTGTCCGGTGAGATCAAGGCCAGTGACCGCTGGGAGGTACTGGCCCGGTTTGAAAAGGGCGAAACCAAAGTGCTGTGCGCCTGTGACCTGCTCAATGAGGGCTGGGACTGCCCGGCCACCGAGGTGCTGTTTATGGCCCGGCCCACCATGTCCAAGGTGCTCTATACCCAGCAGCTGGGACGAGGTATGCGGCTGGCCCCGGGCAAGGAGAGCCTGATGGTGTTTGACTTTGTAGATAACGCCAGCCAGTACAATATGCCTTATTCTATGTACCGTTTGTTCCGACTGAAAGAGTACAAACCCGGCGCCCTGGTGTTGGGAACCAAGCAGCAGAAAACAGCCGAGCAGGGGCTTTACGACCGGGGCGAGCGCCCGGAAGCCCTCATCGACTGGCCGGTGGATGCCCTGGACTACGAACTGGTAGATATCTTCAACTGGCAGGAGGAAGCCGCCGGTATGATCTCACAGATGGAGTTCGTCCGCCGGGTGGATGTGCAGACAGAGACCATCGAGCGATATGTCAGGGAGGGCCTGCTGGTGCCAGACCTTGTAGTGCCCATGAGCGAGCACCGGACCTTCAAGTATTTCAAAGAGGAGACACTTCAAAAGTATGCCCGGCAATATGGCTGGACGCTGATCGACGACTCCAACCGTAAGGACCTGTTTCTGGATATGGTGCGGCAGATGGACATGAGTTACTCCTATAAACCGGTTCTTCTCAAGGCGGTGCTGCTGTTTGCTGATGATAAAGGTCGGGTGAAGCTCAGTGATATCGTGACTTACTTCCGGGAGTTCTACGAGGCCCGCCGGGCAGCTGGGCTGGTGGTGGAGAAGGGCAACAGCATCTACGCCAAGGGCGGCTATACCGATACCCAGGCCCAGAGGAATATCCTGTCCAACCCCTTCAAGCGGTTTGAAGATATGCAGATGCTCCACCACACCAAAACCCTGGGCGTGATCCAGGTGGACGAGTCCGTCTGGAAGAAGCTGACCCGGGAGGAAAAGCAGGAAATGGAGCAAATTTGTGATGAGAAGCTGGATAGGTATTTTCAGCGTTTGAATAAATAAAACAAAATAATGATAAGATTGGATGGTGATGATCTTGGCAATTTCCCAAGTAATCTGGTCGCTGGACGACAAAGTCCAGCTTCAGCCGGCAGAACTGGTCAATGAAAAAGAACTGGAAGATCTGCTTGCAGAACATATTGAAATTTTGAATCCGGACTGGCTATTGATCGGACGGCAAGTGCGTACGGTGGCAGGAAAGTACATCGATCTGCTGTGCATGGATCATGATGGCGATCTGGTTGTGGTAGAACTGAAGAAAGATCTGACACCGCGGGAGGTTACGGCGCAGGCCATCGACTATGCTTCCTGCATGGCGGATCTGACATTGGAAAAACTGGCAGAGCAGTATTTGCAGTTTTCCGGCGGCAAGGTTACAATCAATGAAGCCTATCAAAAGAAGTATGGTACGGTGCTGGATGAAGACAGCATCAATCAGAATGTAAAAATGGTGATTGTGGCAGCCAAAATGGACGACAGTACAGAACGCATCATCCGATATCTGCGGGAAAAATATGAAGTGGATATCAATATCATGTTTTTCAATGTGGTTCTCTGTGGGACCAAGCGGCTGATCAGCCATGCCTGGTTTGAAAAAGATGTAGAAGAACAGCGTCCGGCCCCCAAATCGATCCGACAGTGGAATCAGGAATACTATGTGTCCTTCGGCACCGGCGAACGCTCCTGGGTGGATGCCCAAAAGTATGGTTTTATTTCTGCAGGAGGGGGAACCTGGTACTCCAATACATTGAAGCTGCTGAGTCCTGGAGATCGGGTTTGGGTCAATATTCCCCATACCGGTTATGTGGGTGTCGGTACTGTCCGAAAGGAAGTCCAGCAGGCGAAAGATGTGCGGTTTTCCATAGACGGACAGCAGGTTGGTTTTTCCGATCTGCATACAGAAGCCGATTATCTGTATTCCAGTGAAGATCCAATCAATGCAGAATATGTTGTGCTGGTGGATTGGGTCAAAACAGTTCCGGAGTCCCAGGCTGTCAAGGAGATTGGCTTTTTTTGCAACCAGAATTCTGTTTGCCGCCCCAGAGATCAGAAGTGGGTATATACAGTGGAACGCCTGAAAAAGGTTTGGGGGATATAGAAGCAAAGAGGCGATGGTTCGGAATGAACAGCATTGGGAGGAACTGAAATGAAACGAATTTTAATCCTGCTGCTTTTGCTCATGCTGTTGGCCGGATGTGGTAAAAGTACCACGGATGGTTCCTGTCAGCAGATCACCCAGGAAGCGGCCAAAGAAATGATGGACGCCCAGGAGGTCATCATCCTGGATGTGCGGGAGCAGAATGAATACGACAGCGGGCACATTCCCGGCGCTGTCCTGCTGCCGGTTGGTACCATTGACAAGAATACTGCCGCTCAGGCGATTCCCGAAAAGGATTCGACTGTGCTTGTTTACTGCCGCAGCGGAAACCGCAGCAAGACTGCTTCATCCGTGCTGGCCGAACTGGGTTATACCAACATCTACGAATTCGGTGGCATCAATACATGGCCTTATGAGATGGAGTCGTAAAGCAAAGCGGAATCGCAGAAGAAGACAAAATATTTATCGCCAATTTGCAAATCTTTCATGTCTCCAACCTGGAACATCCAAGCACCTTGCGGCGTGGTGTTTCCCAATCGGATCATGGTGAAAATTTCGGGAGAAAGTGGTCAGAATCCTGCAGCTCATTTTGGGGTGGGAAGCTGCTCGGATTTTTTATCCGTAGCCTGCTTAGTGATGGACAGCAGAGATTTGATAGCTATATCAACAAGTTGATCAAGCGCATTCGCTATGGATAGGCTGGCGGTGGAAGCCTGAAAATCTCTAAATGGATTCGTGAATATCTGATAGGAATATTGGATTATGAGGAAATCGATGTTGATCTTTTTGAAGGCGAGGAATAGCACGATATAAATATTAAGGAGAACACCGATGAAAAAGATAGAAGGTTCACCGAAGAATCTAAAACAACTATTACAAAATACAAAATACTCCATCCACTATTATCAGAGAGAATATATGTGGCAGCGTAAGCATATCGAAGAGCTTATTGATGACCTCACTTCTGAATTTTTGGATAACTATAAGTCGGGTGATTCTCGTCCGGCTGTAGTGGAGTATGGCGCATATTTTATGGGGTCCATCGTTTTAGCAGGACGTGAGAATGCTATTATCGACGGACAGCAGCGTTTTTCATCTTTGACATTACTGCTGATGTACCTAAACAATCGCCTGAAAAAAATCGGTCAGAGCTATAATATGATTGAGACTATGATTTTCTCAGAGTCTTTTGGTACGAAATCCTTTAATATCAATGTGGATGACCGTCAGGAATGCATGGAGGCCATTTTTAATAACAAGGATTTTGACATAACAAATTGCGGAGAATCTGTTCGTAACCTGTATGGCCGCTACATGGATATCGTTGATGTATTTCCGGCGGACATTACAGATGATGTGCTTCTGCATTTTTGTGACTGGCTTGCGGAAAAGGTCTTCTTCATTGAGATCGTGGCCACTACAGAGCAAGATGCTCATAAAGTTTTCGTTACAATGAACGACCGTGGTTTGAGCCTGACATCTACAGAAATGCTGAAAGGTTATATTCTGTCTGAAATCAGAGATGATGCCGTTCGCGAAAAGATGAATGGCGTGTGGAAAAACATGGTCCTCATTTTAAAAAAGGATGACGACAAAGGCGACGAGACCTTTATCAAGGCATGGCTCCGTGCGCACTATGCTGAAACTATCCGTGAAACCAAGGCTGGTGCGGTCAATAAGGATTTTGATATCATTGGTGGCTCATTTCACAAATGGGTCCGCGATGAGCGTGATAAGCTGGGACTGGCTTCCTCTGCAGATTTTGAATTATTTATAAAGAAATTCGCTAAATTTGCTGAGGTTTATCAGCGAATTCGGCAGGCTGAGACTGTTTTTGTGGAAGAAACGAAATATGTATACTATAATGCTCAGGTAAATTTCACTTTACAACCACAATTACTTCTTGCACCTATATGCTATGAAGATACATGGCCTGTAATTATTGAAAAGATCAACTTGACAGCAAGGTTTATCGATATTCTTATTGTGTCCAGAGTGACCAATTATCGTTCTGTGGATTATAGCACCATTAAGAATTTCGTTTTCAATGTGACAAAGGACATTCGTATGTGCGATGTTGACACTCTAAAGAAAAAGTTACAGCAGCAATATAATAACCTTAATTTTAAGCCAGAAGTAGCGTTGCCAGATTTGGGACTGAACAGTTTTACTAAGAAGTACATTAAAAATATTCTGGCTCGTGTTACCGGATATATCGAAGAAAGCACTGGTGTTGCGTCTAACTATTGTAACTATATGAATACTCAGACTAAGAATCCATTTGAAATCGAGCATATCATCACTGATCACTATGAGTGGTTTACTGATGAGTATGCAGATCAGGAAGATTTCAGACGCTGGAGAAATAGCGTGGGTGCATTGTTGCTGCTTCACAAGAGTATCAATGCCAGTTTGAATGATTTGCGCTATGAGTATAAACTGAGCAAATATTGTTCCAATGAAGGCAATATTTACACTGAGTCCTTGGGCCAGCTCGCTTACCAAAACAATCCGCAGTTCAAGAAATTTATTGTTGATAAAAGATTGAATTTCCAGGCTTACGACCAGTTTGGAAAGGAAGAAATTGCAGAGAGAATAGCGCTGTTGGTACAACTGGTACGCTTGGTTTGGAATGGGGATATATTCGAATAGAAGGTGCTGTATGACAACATTAGAGAAACGCTTTGAACACAATATGATTGATATCTATGTGACTGCCAAGAAAGAATGCGGGTATAACGCCAGTCGCTTTCTTCAAATACTAGGAACCAAGGGTGGAGTTGCTGCGGCAAAACAGTTGATAAATAAACCCGGCGGCACGGATGGATTCACTACGCTCTGGGAGCATGGACGATTGGATTTATCCGTAGAAGCTCATGTTCTTAAGTTGGAATATGCAGAGTTGTTTACTGATGAAGAACGCAGAATATGCCGGGAGAGACTTGAGCAATTCGGATATATGGCAAAGTGACAGCTTTAATAAAAGAGAGCAATTCGGAAGAAGTGTAGGTGAATGGATAATGTTGACGATACGATTCAGACCATAGAAAAGATGTTAGGCATGCTGCGATAAAAAGCTTAACATCGTTGACAATGCATCCTTTTTGAAGCTTTAAGCCTGAAACAACAAAAGATTTTTTGTTTCCGTTAACTGTTCTGGTCGGTAAAAATGGGAGCAGAAAAACAACCATCATGAAGATGATTCAAACATTTGTTGATGGAAGCAGCCCAGGGGAGATTTCTTTTGAAATCGCAATCGATGGCAGAGGAATGGAAAATGCCGTGCCTCCCCATTGTGTTCCAAATTGGGAGTTGACTACAAACATGTCGGGGTCAATAAATGAAATATATAAGGTCAAATTTCAAGAATGTTGGAAATTATCTACTCAAATCCGAAAATTCTGATTGATGCGTTTGAGAAAAGCTTTCTATATGATGATATTAGAAGAAACCAAAGCACGCGTAAGAAGTTGATTATGTGATTAGGCAATTCAGAGAGGATCGATGTGTAACAGAAATCAATCCTACAGATATACATGCTTATTTTCGGAAGATTATTAAAATGCATCAGATTATCAACCCCTGCGATATTAAGAAATATAGTATGGCCATGTGTAAAAGTATTTGATTAGAATTAAGATGATAAAAGAGATAGAGCCAAGGTCTTAAGACCTTGGCTCTATCTCTTCATTTACCGCAAATACATTCTTTACCATGAAAAGGGTTCGTATCTGCGTGTTGTGGTGAACCAGACATAACAACAATAACTTCTTCAGCTGTTAGTTGTTGCTCTTTTTTAACTTTTCTGGCAGTTTGTTTATAGAAGTCTTCCCTATATTGTTTTTTGTAAAAAAATATCCATAATCTTTATAACTTGGTAATTACCACTATCGGTAAAGTCCTCATTTTAAATGAATATCCATCGGTAAAGTTAACAACTTCCCCAAGTGCCTTATACTCCCCCCATTCGGACAAAGCTGCTGAATCAATTCATCCAATCTGCTCATGCGTCCATCTCGATTTCGGCGTTGCTGGCGTATATAGTCATGAGATATTCGTAAGCGTCGCCGAAGGCGTCGATATCGTGGTCTTTTACATCGCCCAGATTCATATCGGCCACGCCGTTGAGAAGTTTGACCAGCTTTTCGTTCCGCTTGGCTACGGTGGCTCTCAGCTTGTTGCTGTTCACATCGAAATCGTCAAACAATCTGGCAAAACTACCCTCGGACTCGTTGCCCTTGGCCGATTCCTCAATGTGGCGGAAAACGCTTTCCAGGGTTTCATTCAGATTTTCGTCTTCCGGTCTGGAAATACTTTGTCGAATCCCAGTATAGCATAAAGAAAGGTGGGAATCCATCAAATTATCTTTTTATTTTTAAAGAAAAGATCTATAATCAGTCAATTTGATGTTTTTATCTTTAGTTGAGATATGATAGCATAATAAATGCTGTGCAGAAAAGAGAAAGGGGAATGAAGATGAAAAGAAAGATCTGTTTCTTGCTGGCCATCGTGGGTTTTTCGCTGCTTTGGTTAGCAGGATGTTCCAAAGAGGACACCGAAAAGCAGTGGGATGCAAATTGTCATATTTATATGGATAATTTGCCGGAAGAATACGGAGAGCTGTCGGAAGAAGTGCGGGAAAATACAAAGATTCGGCTATCACTTGAAAATGTTGCTGCCGGCAAAACCTATAATGTGGAATTGACGGAAGAAAACGGATATGAGGAAACAATAGCGCTTTTGCCCGGTACATATGCGATCAGCCAGGTGTATTTTAGAAATGATGCGCTGATTGCCGTAGATGCATGGACAGAAATTTCCTCGGTGACGGTGGAAAAAGATGGGGAGACTTTGTTGCCGGTGTTTATTTCTAAACCGGAGGAGCTAATAGCATGGATTCAGCAAACCAACCCTGGAGAAGCTATTTTGGCAGAAGATCTTTACTCCCGAAAGGTGCAGTGGAATGGTGCTATTTACGATATGCAGCAGTTGCCCAGTGTGATCGATTTCACGGTAGGCGGCGAAGAGTCGGTGGCTTCCGGCGAGACAGCTTTTCTTACCTCGAACAGTCAAAAGGGGATTGCAATGATCGTGCAGAATACAGATGCACAAAAAAGTATGCCGGCCAGCCAGTGCCAGTGTATTGGTTTTCGGTTTGACCATATAGGTGCAAGCCTTCCTGCGGGGCTCCAGGTGGGGGCTTCGGTGAAAGAGATTGCCCATGAGGAAACTGGGCTGCTGGGAACGCCGGATTATTGCCAGGGAACCCCTTTTATAGGGATGGGGTTGGACGATACCTCCTTGGTTTATATCGACCCATCTTCTGGAGATCGGATTACTTTGGAATTGGATGCTTACACCGGATGTGTCCAGAGCATTTTATATGAATTCCAGCGCTACCAATAAGAGAGGAGAGACAAACATGAAAAAGGCATTATCTGTTTTAAAGGTCAACGCTCTTTCGCTGCTGGCCTTTCCATTGTTGGCGATTTCTATGGTGATACAGCTGGTGCAGAAAGCTCTGGGGAAATTATTGGTGTTTCTTGGCGCTGGAGTTGCTCTGCTGCTGATGGCAGGACTGAATGCCTTTATCAATAATCCCTGGGGGATCATTGAAGGATGGGCTGCAGTGGTGGTATTGGCTGTTTTGTTCGGTATTATCACGGTGATGGTGGCGCTGGTAATACATTTTCTTGGAGCAATGATCGTTGCAGCGGTGGCTGCAATCGCCATATTCCTGAACGGTTTGCTTTCGGTTGTGTTTGAATTGAGTAATAGGGCATACTCTTCGCTGTATGATACTTGCCAATTTGAAATAGATGATCTGCAATGTAGTGCAGAGGGAAAGATCGCTGTAGTTGCCTGTGTGTTTTGGCATTTTTTGAACCTGTTCCACAAGCTGGTGATGTTGGTCTTTTCTCACGCATTCCCCATTTCCATTGCGGCTGCTGTAGGTTTTGCAGGATATTTGATCTTTACTATTCATCATAGTATTTCCACTTCATTCGGCATAGGAATCTGGAGCTATCTTCGGCTCTTTCCCGTCGTCAATGCGGTGTTTGCAGTGCTGGAAGTGCTGGTTATCCTGTCGACCGTTGTGACGGTACTTCTGGCATTGGGAGCGGAATGGAATAAATGGGGAGATGAGCTATAAGAGAAGCGGATGAGAGCAAGATGAGAAATATAAAAATGTGTTCAAAATTGAGCAAAAATCTGAAAGGGTATGATTTGGAGTCTTTTGTGGCAGATCTTTTGCAGTCCATTGTCAGACACCCGGTCTTATAAATGGCTTCCTCATAACCGGTGAAGGCGGCAAAAGGGGAAAACTGGGGACACCCTGTCCTGCATTGGCATCCGAGTGCTGATCTGTGGAAAGGAGCCCTATCTGTTTCAGGAAGGAAACAAGTGGTTTGTGGAAGCAAAGGAAAACAGGAGTTGAATGGGCTGAAAGCGGAAGAAAACTCCATCAAGGATAAAAAGAGTTGCCGATATGGATAGATTCCATATCGGCAACTCTGCTGTTTGATGAGGGGAGATAAAATTTCAGTTGAGAAAAAACGAATCGATGTCTTCTGTAGATGAAAGGATCTCTGCTTCTTTCACACCAGCGGCATTGGCAAGCAGGATGGAATGGAGAAAGGCCGTGCGGAAGTCGGGGGCAAAAGCATGATCGATCAATGCATAGAACTGCTTACTTTGCGTTTCCAGTTCGGACAGATACGCGGCATATTGTTTTTCCAGCTCTGCATCCAGACAATATTGAGACTGAATAAACCCATCGATCAGCATCTGTTCTTTGCGGTAGAGCATCAGCCGGCCGTACTCAAATGCGCAGGAAGCCAGTGCATCTGCAAACTCAGCAGTCTGGTGACCGCAGAAAAGGGAAGCGGTGGAGGCGATCAGCTTGATCATGGCTTCAAGAGAAATCCACAGACAATCCTCTATATAGGCTGCTTCTGAGAGATCACCATTTTGGAACAGCGACTCTTTTTCGTGTAGTTCGTCGGCCAACTTTGCAATAGCTTCCACGATTTTGTCAGATGCAACTCCCTGCATCGATGCGGCGGAAGCGCGTATGTATTTTTCATATAACTGAAAGACAAAGACACTGTACTGAGCACCCTCAAGGAGAACGGCATGCTGGGATACAGCATGGGCAAGATCCTTCCAGTCTTCTGCATCGAAAGAAGATGGTTTTTTTCCGCTGGCGATTTTTTTCAACACAGCAAGAGACAGAACAGTTGCCGCTTTTGCACCGGCCACGCTTGCCGATTCCTCTTTTTCAGAGAAAGCAACGAAGTGCTCTTGTGTGGTTTGGATCAGTTGCAGTGCTTGCTGGAATTTTTCTCCGGCTGTACAGGCAGGCATTCTATCTGCTCAGCGTTTTCCAGAAGCAAAATTCCCCATATTGATGTCCAGTACCATTCTGGGTGGCTGGATCAGGGCTTCCTCGTACTGGCACTTCCATTGAATCTCCCGGCTCATCTGTCCGTTCTCCACACCATCTACGGTTTCTCCATCCTGAATGGGGTTGTCATTGACCAGAATATAGGACGCCACATTGTAGGCGTGGTTTACCACCCAGTTGGGGTCCATGCCGTGGAAGTGATACTGGAGATCCGGTAGAAACAGGGTGCTCATGCCCACCGTATCAATGAGCATATCCTCAGTGCCCTCAATGTTGAAGAATCGGACATTGACGCCAAAGCGGATGAACCGATCCGGGCCCTCAATCTGATGGGAGCGCACATCCTCCGCCAATAAGAGCTTGCCGCAGTTCTGGAAGTAGAACGCCTCACAGGTGGGGTACAGTTCCGCAAGCGCCTCTACAAAGTCGGCGTCCAGGTTGGCCCGTTCCGGCGCCGGAAGCGCCGCAGCCAGCATATCAGTGGCCATCACCTGATACCGACACTCCCGGAAAACCCGCTCTCGGTCCTCCTGGCAGTCCCACATCTGACTCATCAGAAAGGCGTCAAAGCCTTTGCCCTTGAACTTGTCGCATTTCATCACCATCAGCTGCACCGGACATTTGCCATCCTGAAATTCCGCGATATGATTCAGGGCTGCAAAGCCAGCCATTTTCTTATCATAACAGAAGCACTCTGTTGATCCGATGTGTTTCCCCATTACGGCAGTCATTTTCTCTTTGTCCGGCATGGGCACCGGTTCTTTGAACAGCATCTGAATGAGATAGGGGCCACCGGGCTGAGAGCCTTTTTTGTCATTCAGGTTTTGCTGGAACACATTGTTGCTCATCTGTTATCCTCCTGCCTTTTATGAACCTATGCCTGCTGTATAGCGCCTGTGCCACTCATTCCAGAAGGCAAGATAGCCATTTCTCTCAAATTCGTCATCAGGGATATGTTTGGGCTGACAGGACTTATAGTAGGCCTCCACCTTATCTGCAAAGCGGATTACCTCTCTTTGATACTCTCGCAGAGGTACCCATTCTTCTTCTCCGGATGGAAGGATAAGCTTTACTCCTCCGTTCTCGTGGACAACAGACCAGTCTAAACCGTTATCACAGCCTGAAATCGTGACTTCGGACAAATCCTCATTGGGAATCAAGAAGTGCCCGCAGCACGGAACCATCTGTATATCAGATTCTGACATAACCTTGTCCTCTGTCAAGGTCTTCAGTAAATAAAGTGCGGTTGCACTGACAGTTCCATCATACTCCATCACAGTCTTGCCGATCTGCACCGTCACATGACCATGCAGGCAGAGATCCTCGGGATCATCCTCCGGGCCGCAAATCCAAGAAAACTGGTCGGCATCAATTTTAAACATCTGTGTACCTCTCTTTGTCACGGCTTTAAAACAACCGGCTCCATTTTGGCCGGAGTGATAAATCTTTCATATCTATAGTCATACAAAACTCGATCTACCAGAGCCATAGCCTGCAGCTCTGAATAATAGTCTGCTTTTTGCAAAATCACATAGCTATCCGCTTCCGGACAGAACTTCATCAATAATCCAGCAGGATGGGCACCTGCTGTTTCTCGGCAAACCGCATGGCCCGCCAGAATATGGAGAAGGCGAACTTGGCCAGGGATTGGGTGTCATACTGCGTGTGTTCCGGGATGTCTGCCTTTCTATACTGTCCATTCGGGCCCACGGTTCCGTCTACCGGATACCCTTCGGTGTCTGCCCAATCAAGGATGGTATCCTCATCGGCCTGCCACGCCAGCTGGTTCAGTTTCTCCAGCTCCTTCCGCAGTCCGCCCAGGGTGGCGATCATCGCCTGATCATCGGTGGGCAGAGGTGCCTGAAAGAAGAAGGCATCCGCCAGAGGCAGCCACCAAGTTGCCCCACGGAACAGGGACCACACTCGCGCCTCATCCGATCCAAGACGGGCGACCAGAGGATGCTCCCCAAAGTTCCAGTTCTTCGCCACAGTGGGAGGCACCGGCTCATTGTATGTATGGCAGGCTGCTACCAGCAGCATAGCGCCGAAGGCGTCCCAATCCGGCTTGTCGGTGTAATAGGGTTTCTCATTATCTTCAGGCCAGGGAGTGTAGAGGGGCTGACCCGGCTGAGAAATGGCGCTCAAGATCTGATCCCGCCAGTTCTCCACCGCCGCCTGGATTTCAGCTGGGGCCAGTTCTTCCTCGTTATCAGCAGTTTCTCCATCCGGCGTGATCCGGTTAAAGGCGTATCCGTTTTCCTCCGCCCACTGCTGAACAACAGTTTTCCAGTTGTGAGAATAGTACCGTGTCAGTGTTCCGGCGTAGATGTCAAGTCCCATAGCATTGCCTCCCTCAAAGTTCCCCGCAGGGTATCCTTGCATTTTCATAGCAGGAAATCATCTTCTCCAGCCATTCGTCCGAGTAGTTCAGCTGTTTGCTGTCTGCTATCAATCCAAAATCATCTGAAATATAGCCTGCCAACTCATCAATCTCCGATTTTTCGTAGACGGTGATGTATGCTTTCTTCTCTATTTCTCGGGTATCAGCAACCGTTTTTCCCTTTTTCAGTTCTTCGAGAGCCTGATAAATCCTGACCCATTCGCTGTCAAAAGGGTCACTGTCTCTTTGGTCTAAGAAATCGTCTATATCGAGTTCTTCATAATTGATTTGGCTCAGTTTATCAAGCAGCTCATGCATTTGCTTCTCCCACATGAATTTCACCTCTTATTCCCACTCAAAGGGTTGCTGATTTTTTTCATTCCTGATCTGCGAAGTTGCCGGGAAAATCGCTTTTTTTGTCATAAAAACCCGTGGATTCCAGCCTGGCCTGGTTATGGGGCGAAATATCTTCATAGGGTCCCACATAAAGAATCCGATTGCCGCTGATGGTGATTTCCAGGCCGTGTTCTGCTTCCCAATCACATTCACATTCCACATGGAAAGCAAGGCCGTCTGTATTCGGGCAGGTTTCGGCCATCAGCAAAGTGGGCGTGATATAAGAAAGGATGTCTCTGCCGCTTACACCGGCTGGGATCTCGAATTCATCCTCATCGAAAAAATCCCGCAGAGCATCACAATAGCGCAGGCAGTAAATACATAGGCGGTCGACCATCTCCCGGGGGAGATTGCTGAAATACGCGGCACACTGCTGGGCGTATGCCTGATCTGCCTCTCCGGGGAAGCAAATGGTCAGATCGGTCTGGAACAATTGGTTCCAGACGGTTCCCTCCAGCTCTCCAAATTGATTTTTATGAATTTCGCGAATCATAGCTACATGTTCCTTTCTTCATTGATCAGAGCAGAGGTGGAATCTCTGCATCATCCCCAGCAGCATCTCGGCTTTTTGGAGATATCATTGTGTGGTCAGAGGGAAACTCCTCAATCAAAATCCATCCAGACCAGGTGCTTCCCGCAGTGGAGGCACTGGAACAGATAGCATTGCAAATGTCCGCCGTTGACGGATTCCTGAATCATTTCCCTCTGCTCATCGTCCCACATGGGATCGTCCAGCACATCCTCCAGTACACCCAGTGCCCGCAGTTCTTTGGCGCCCACATAGCCCAGAAAGGCACAGTAGTCACCGCAGTGGGCGCGCCAGTATTCCTGCTGCCAGCCGGAGTAACCGGGAGTGCGGTGGATAAGCTCGTCCAGCTTTTCCGGATCGTCTACGCCATCGTCCAAAGAGTACTCATCCTGAAATTCGCCATCAAATTTTCTGGCCGCCTCGCCGCTGGAGATACACTCCGGGCACAGATACTCAATGTCCTCCACAGCGTAAAAGGGGCCTGTATAGAAAATATGAGTTGTCTTGCCGCAGCAGTCGCAGACAACGCCATCTGGGGATTCCTTAAAAGCACCGGTTTCCAGAGGGTTTGGGTGATACCGGAAGGTGGGTAGGCCCAGCTCAGACCACCGTTCCTTTTCTTTCTGCTTTTCTTCCGGCGTTTTGGGTTTGGGGATGGCGTAATCGTTGCCCCAGTGTTCGGCGTATTCTTTCAAAACACCCAGCCGCTTGAGGGTTTTTTTTATCAGAACGATTTCCGATCTGGCAGAGCAGTTCGTAGGCATCCTTCTTAAAGTCCAGCAGATCATATACATCCACCAGAACTTCTTTGGCCTGCTTGTCTGCCGACTGTTCCAGTTTCTCCTTGAAGGTATAGAGAGCGCGGACACTGTCCGGATTGCCCTCTGTTGCTCGAAACTGCTTTTGGAGTTCAATATATTGTTTCAGGTATTCGTTCATGGTTACACACTCCTATCAATCCCACCAAAAGTACCAGACGGTGGACTGCCGCAGCATATCGGCCAGAGAGCCTACGGTGGCGTCCTCCGGCCCCTGGTCGATGACATCGGGGCAGAAGCCATACAGTTCCACCGCCGCATCCATGGCGTTCTGATTGGGAACAGGGGAGGGGAGTGCAAACTCCAATTCATCGTGGCTCATGGCGGCAGGCACCGCGCCGTACTGCTCGAACCAGTATTTAGCCGCTGCCATCAGCGACCGTGTGTCGGGGCATTCATTCCAGTTTCCGAAGGGCAGGTAGGCGAAGATCTCCCAGGGATTCTTCACCGGGATCTTGGCCAGAATAAGGGGATAGGTCATATCGTTGTCAGAATTCCAGTAGCAGGAGAAACGGTCATTATCATAGCCGCCTTCCATCTCGCCCAGGATTTCCTCATCCCAGTCCAACTCGTCATCCTCGGCTTCTTCCTTGCGCTGGCCAGTCAATTCCTCCAAAACCGCCTTTCCATCTTTGACGGGAGTGGAGAGCATCTTCTTCCGGTACTCCGTTACAGTTTTGAGGTCAAATTCGTAAATGTCTGCTTCATTCTCCGGGTCGGCATTCATCACCAGACACTCAAGCAGCGTTTCGTCATCCGCGCGGATGAGCACCGGCACAAAGCCTTCCTGGGCGCTGTCCCGCTTGGCATAACCGTAAGCTGCCATGATGGGGTCATCGTCCTTCATGGAGGGGAAATAGGTACACTCGCAGTCCAGATACTCCATAATAGCCCGGGCTGTATCAGAAGGCTCCAGTGTGTCCTCGTCAAAGTCCTGTCCCTGCCAGTTGGTGAAGCGTTCCTCGATCACCTTTGCCATGGCCTGATAGTAGTCCTCATCAAAGGGGATAAACAGATAGGCTTCATCCTGAAACTCATCGGAGTGATACCGTTTCGGACCGAAGAAACGGAAGGCATTATCGTCAACATCGGCAGGATAGTAAGGGCTGTCGTCCTCTCCGTAATAATAGCCTGCAAGGGCCGCTCCCTGTTTGTTGAACAGCGCCCCAAAAAGCTTTCCGTCGAGTTTATCACGGATAAATGAGCGCAGATCAGCACGCTTTAGATCCTTCATGAACAACTCATATTCCTCGTTGTAGCGCACGATAAATTCATCACTCATCAGATCATGCTCTATGCACCAGCGCAGGTAAATGGCAAAGAGGTTATAAGCATTTATGGGGTCAACGGGCAGCTCCTTCTCCTCAATACTCTCGATATGATAGGAGGCATCGTCCATCTCACCGTCAAAATCATCATTGGAAAGGATGCCACGAGTGATGGCATCCTGACGATCAGGCTCCACCACAAAGCTGATGCCGTTCATTTTGTCCAGCAAGGCATCTGCGCCATGCTCTATTTTGTATTCCAGTTCATCACGGTAGAGGGGGATCACCTGATAGAAGTTGACCTCCTCGCCACTCGGCAGGGTGCAGACCTCGCTGCCATTTTCGGTGTCCTGGGGGCCGGTCAGAATGGCAGCGCACAGCTTTGTGCCCTTTGCAAAGTCCTCCTCATTGTCCATGGTATGACCGAAGCCCAGCCAGGTATCGCTGGCAATGGGCAGGCGGGCCAGGGTTTTCAGCAGGCGGATGGGCCAGTACGACCGCTCATTTTTCAGGTCCTCATGCCGGAGCTTCCAGTTTTCAGGCAGCGCGATGGCCAGCTCCGCCCGCTCCAACTTGTATTCGGCCAGTTCCTCCGGCACATTCATCCGGTGAGCGCCCATCCCCATGGTGACCAGGGTGTAGTAGTTCCGTTCCTCCGAAGGCGGAACAACGCAGATGTCCACATGGATGTCCGGGGAAGAAAGCTCATGGAACACATTTTCAAACTTGCCGAAATACTGCTGGATGTGCCCCTCGACTGCTTCCATTTCCTCCTCGGTGTAGACTTCGGGAACACCGGTTTTTTCATCCTCGGGCGCTTCGCTGTCCGAGGCATCGCCATCATCGTCCGGTTCCTCTTCGGACGGCGTTTTCAGGTTCACTGTTCCCGCTTCACGGCGGAAGGTGTGGAAGCTGGCCCAGGGGATGTCGCTGTCCTCGAAGAATTTCTTGGCCATCTGGAGCGCTGTTTGGATGTCCCAGGCAATGAAATCCACATAGCCGCAGAAAAGGCCGGTGGCTCCGCCGGTGAGGGTGAGGATCTCCGGTCCGTCGCCGGTGGTAAACACTTCTTCCAGTTTGTCCCGGAAGTCGAAAATCTTCTCCGATCCTTCCTCCTCCCGGAGGGTATCCAGGGGATAGCAGAAGAAGCCCGCCACTGCACCGTCGGCATGGAGCGCGTCCATGAAGTCATTGTCGGCATCCAGATAGGCGCTCAGGAGCGGCACGCAATTGGTGGAACCGGCCATCACATCCAGCCGCCAGTCAGTATCTGGGTCCTTGTTGGGTTCCATTTTGTAGCCAAGATAGCTCTCCAGATAGGCTTCCGGATCGGTGGAGAGCTCCAGACCCCGCTCCTTCAGAGCGTCGGGCAGCTGGGACATAAGCATGGACGGCTCCGCCTTGGGTTCCTCCAGCACATCAAAGCTGTCTATGTATCTCATGTGGGGGATCTCGCCCAGCACTTGGTCGGTGAGGGTGGTGAGCATCCACCAGACCCAGCTCTCTGCCTCCTGGAGCATGGGCATCAGCTTTTCGCAGTAGGCGGAGAGAACAAAGCTGTTTTCACCCTGCTCCTCCAACCAGATCTGCACATCATCCCCTGAGACATCCCATCCATCATAGGCGCGCAGACCGATGTTCCGGATGGGCTGGCGGCCTACCAGGATGCTCCAGTGCTCCAGTACCTCCTTGGGGGCGTGCTTCTGGAAGTAGACCAGCTCAAACAGTTTGACCTTGTCACCCTCCGGGGTGAGGATCAACTCATGCTTTTCGCCACCCACGCCCATTTCGAAAGAGATCTCATCAAAAACCAGATTCAAGGTTTCCTCCATTTGGGCCACGAGTTCTGCGCCGCGGGTGTGATCTTTGTCCTCGTCCATCATCTGGCGCAGCTCCGCTTCCATTTCGGCAAAGGTCTCCCACCAGTTCTCCGTCCGCTCCCGGAAGCACTCCGAGAACTGCGGCAGGGAGATGCCCTTCTTGCACCAGTCGATCAGTTCCTCAATATCCTGTTTGGTGTTGAATTTTGGATCATCACCGGGATGCAGTTCCAGAGCTTTTTCAAAATACCGCAGAGCGCGGCCCTCCTGATCCAGATAGAAATAGGAATAGCCCATGCGGAAATTCCAGGAATAAGTATCTCCCAGTTCCTCCTCGTGGGATCGCATCAGTTCCAATGCCTTTCGCAGCAGCTTTCTGCCCTCCGGCTTGCTGTGGTCCGCCAGATTGTTGTAGGCTCGCGCCAGCTCCATATCGATTTCCGGGGTATGCTCCTCGGCAGGGATGGCTTCCAGCGCGTCAACGATTTTCTGGTGTTTGTCCTCCTCATGCCACTTCTGGCACTGCTTCAAAATATCCATATCCGGGTCCTCCTCGTCCTCATCCGGCTTCCAGTCTTTGATCTGCCGGAACACGCCATTCTCATCCCGCTCAAAGGCACAAGGGGCGGGGGTGTTCAGCAGAGGGATGATATCGGGATCGTCGTTGCAGATGGAGTTGAGACCGTAGATCCCAGCGTTGTTGGGGTCGTCCATGTACTCGTCGCTCTCATCACCGGCAGTAAAGCGCCAGCCGCTGTCCCAGTCGCCGTCTGGCTTCTCCCGATAGCAGGAGCCAACCTTGCAGCCCTCCACCGTGATGCGGCCCGTGGCGATGCAGCCACTGGCTTCCTCCCAGTCGGGAAGCAGATTCTTCATGTCCTCTGCCTTCACATGGTAGTCCCGGTTGCGTCCGGCGGCCTCGTACAGCTCCTTCCGCAGCGACCCCACATCCCGAGCCATCTCCTGGATCTCACCGTCGTCCATCATCTCACTGAGGTCATATTCCAGCGGGTTCTGGGCAAAATCCGCCAGGGCCTTGTTCATGGCGTCGTGTTCCTCTGGCGTGGCGGTGATACGGATGCGGCGGGCGGGGGTGTTGTACTCGTCCAGATCCTGGAGGTTCACATTGCCGCTGACACTGCACTCCAGCAGGATGGCGGCCAGGTCGGTGACCACATCAATGGCAAAGTGAAAGTCCATTTCAACACCACTGGAGTGGGTGAACTCCAGATACTCCACAGTCTGGCGGAAGTCCCAGTTCTGCTTGTCCAGCCCGATCTTGGCAAAAATTTCGCTGAGGAGGATTTCTTCTTTCTTCTGGTCTTCCAAAAATGTCACAAGGTTTAGGCTATCGTCCGAGCCTCCGATAAAGTTGCTCCAGTATTTTTTGATATACATCTGTCACGCCTCCTTTTATTCCGGCCACTCATCCCCGTCGCAACGGCTGATGAAGTCATAGTGCAGGCTCTCAAAATAGTCGTTGGGACAGGATTCACCGTCCTGATGAAGCTCCAAACCATCCAAGTCCATCATTTTATTGATATAAGCAAGCGTGGTATGGATACCCGCAATATGTTCGTCCTGAAGCATCTCGGCCAGTACACCTTTCTGCTCAGGGGTCAGTGTTGCAAGAAAATCATTCTTCGCCTTGTTGTCCTCCGTCTTGGGAAAGCCACCCGCCTTGACCTGCAGAGCCGTCATGCTGTCTTTCCGCTCCACAAGGCCGTCAATAAATGCTTTATACAGTTCCAACTCCTTGCTCATGGCAGATCCTCCATTCCCAAGCAATAAAATTGGCTCTTCCAGATGGCCTCAAATTCCACTTTCTCTATGGCGCAGGCGCGGAACTCCTCGCCCCAGATATGGGCGTTCAATTCCTCCATGGTTGGGATCGGCATGATCTCGATAGCGCCTTCATAAAGGTCAGAGATATTGCGGGTGCGGCCATCCGAAAAAATGTCAATGGAGCGGAGGGCCAGCCGCTCATTTTCGGTATCCACTTCATAGAGGATGATCGATGGTTCATCCTCCGGTGCGCCCGTCCAAAAGAGCTTGATGTACTCAATCATTCCATTGCCCTCATTTCAACCAATGCCACCCCGTCTCGGTCTATGTAATTCTCCCAATAGCACATGCGCCAGCCAATGGAGTATCGCTCAATTTCCGGGAAGGCCAGCCAAGGGGGAGGTATGATTTTCTTATCTTGTAGAGCCATAGGGTTTGTCCTTTCTTATCCGAGCAGTTTCTGGTTCCATTCTTCTTCTGTAACCAGTTTATTCAGGATATAGAAGTGCTTATCATCCCTTGAGAGACCCTTTCGTGCATTCACGATCCGCCAGGATTGCAAGTCGGCTTTCGGCAGCAGATAACCGCCCCAGAAAATGGACTTGGCATCCCATGCGAAATGGGCGTCATTGTTGGAGACGAAGGTGGCAGGGTCAGCTTTTTTCAGTATCTTGATCTTGCCGGCAAAGTTTTCATAGTACACGGCCTTGCTGTCCTTGGCATATCCGTAGGGAATACGCAGCTGGACGGGGCGCTGTGTCCCATCGGACATGGTCCGGATCTCTTCAATCAGTTTGACTCCATCATCACAAACAACGAAAGAGCTGATGTCCTCTGGTTCAAACCGGCCGCCGGTGGTCCAGACACTTTTACAATCCCTGGCGTAGCAGTTGTTGAGTGCCGTGAACGAGGCGTGATCCACATTCCGCAGCTTGTGGCCATGGAGAAAACAGTGTTTGCTATCCTTGGCAAAGAGCCGATTGAACCAGACAAAATGCTCTACATCCCTGGACGCCCGGCCAAAATACCAGTAGACCATTTTCCCATCCGTCCAATAGGTCAGCATCTCCTGCGCATCTTCATCATAGAACAGTGGGTTGCTGTCGATGTCAGGCAAAGTCATATAGTCCACATCTATGTATTTTGGCGGCTTGGGAAGTGGGTTTCTAATCGATTCCATGGTGTTCACCTCATTTGATCATGAGATTTGGGACAGCGTTTTTTTCATGTCCGTCAGGTCTTTTTCATCTAAACCGTATGCCTGCTCAATCAGATTCGCATACCGATCTGCATACTGCGAGAACTCTGCTTCATAGTGCAAATCATACAGCAACAGGCAACCATCGTAGAATACAACAGGATCAGGTTCTGCCTTTTTGCCCTCGACTGCTGCCAGACGAAGCACCTTAGCAGTTTCTCCGCGGTCAGAGGGGCATCACCTGCTCAGTCCAGAGAGAGGACCACCGCCCAGGGCTGCTCACTCACCGTGTCTGGCGGCGCAATACAGGCCACCTGACAGGCAGTGTAGCGTTTTAGGTATTGGTTGTAGACTGTACAGACTTCTCGGGCTTGTGCTCTCATACCTGCGCATCCCTCTGATATTTTATAGTCCTGTGCGCTGCCAGCCGTCCAGCCGCTCCTGAACCCCGTCGATCATCCAGCCCTCGCCCACACGCTTCATGAGGAAGCGGCGCTCAAAGCCGGTGTTTTTCTCTCTGGTGTAGATGTAGAGCTTGTTCTTGGTGATCTGCTCCGCGTCAAGGAATTCTTCCCCCTTGTAGGTGCCCAGGGCGCTGTATGAGAGGCCCAGAGGCCGGTAGCCCGGACGGGGCTTTTCGCTCACATACTTCTCCCAGATTGCCAGCAGGCGGGGCACAGCCTCGGCATCTTCAAACCCGGCCTGCTCCATGTACTGCTCCCATTCTGTCATCTCGGTAAAGAAAGCGGACAACACCTTGCGACATTCTTCCGCCGCCTGTTTATCCAGCTGGACGGGTTTTTTGGCCTTTTCTCGTTGGAGCTGGAAGAAGTGTTCCATCTGCTCCTTGGTGAATTGCACATGGGCCACCGGCTCGATACGGTTGTTGCTAGCGATGGCCAGCAGGCCCTCGTAGGTAACAACGGTATGGTCGATCTGGATGTGGGAGAGTTTGGGAATGGAGGCCGCCTGAAACAGACCGGCATCATCCAGCCCGGTGCGGTTGAGAGTGATAAGGTCCAGCTTGCAGCCTTGCAGGGCGGACAGACCGCTGCCGTGGATGGCGGCATTGCCGTCCAACAGCAGATAGCGCAGCTTGGGCATAGTGGAAAAGACGGGGAAGCAGGCGTCGGTGAGCGCACCGTCCTCCACACCGAAGTTGGCCATGCTTTTATGCCCAGTAAAAGGGGAGAGCAGGTCGTCGGTCACCGGGTAGCCTTTTACATGAAAACCCACCAGGGTGTAACCAGCCAGCTGCTCCATGATCTCTGCGGTCAGCTCCGGGATTTCAAACTGCTTTTCTCCGTCTAAGGTCAGGACACCACTTGCCCAATCCGCTGTTCGCGCCCGTTTTGGCCATTCCATCGCTTACCTCCTTACGCCTGCTCCTGGTAATCGTCTTCAATATTGATGAAGTGCACATAGACGGCGCAGACTTCGTCTTTTGCGTCATAGCCGAAGTAGACAGGATAGGCGCCGTCACCCCAGCCGGAGTGGAAAATGGGCAGATTGCAGTCGGTGTCCGGCACTGTCCAGTTGAGCCAGTCGCCGTAGCTCAGCTGATATTTGGGGTGGGCTTTGGAGTTTTCCTCCAGCAAGTCGCAGAACAGGTCGTTATAGGGGTCGATGTCTGGGTCTTCCTCCAGCCTCTTGGCCCAGTAGGTTTGGAAGGCCGCCTGGGTCTGGATGTCGGCCACACAGCCCATTCCGGCGTCAACGCCAAAGCCAAAACACTCGTCCTCCTCCAGTTCCTCGTCCAGATCCTCTTTGCCCGTCATACCCAACTCATAACGGACAGGCTTTTCCGGGCTGACTTCCACTTTGACGCAGGCGTAGCGGTCACCGTATTTTTCACTGGGCACCACGCAGATCTTCACAGGATAAGTTCCGGCGGGGATTGTCTGCAGGAAGGGAGACGCATCCTCCAACTCCACCAGTGGATCGCAGGCGAAAATGGTTCCGGTGGGGAAGTGGACGGTGCCAATGTCCAGCACATCCACGCCCATATTTCCAATCACTTTTTCTGTAAAATAGGCATCCAGGTCTGTTTTGCAGGCCAGTTTGTCCTTGATGGATTGGTATTTGTTCAGCCATTCGGCAGTCGGCATAATGGTTTCCTCCTGTTGGTTCTGTTTTTTGATGTACTCACTCTTTGAGCCGTCCCAGTAGCAGTTTGTACACCGGCCATTCTGGAAATGATGGGGGCAATTTGGGTAGCCATAGAGAATATGGGCACATTCCGGGCACAGGCCCATCATCTGTGAGGAGCCTTTGAAAAACAGGCTGCCGCACTCATTGCAAACGGCCAGTTCTTTTTCTGTCATGAGGTTCACCAGTCTCTTTCCCGGATGGCTTCCTCGATGTCAATGGGGATATTGAACCACTCCAGAATATAGGCCACGGTAACGCCGATGCAATCCCGGGCCACCGTTTCGATCTCGCTGTCGTTCTCGTCAAACTCCTCCTGGAGATCATTGATGCCGCAGACCGCCTCGTCCAGCGTCTCCTGCACTACTTCAATGTCGGTTTCGCCGCTTTCCAGCAGGTCGATGACCTTCTGGAGTTCGTTTTTTACCTTCTCCACCAGAAAATCAGGGTAATAATCATCCTGGTACATTTCGTCCAGCAGTTTGTAATCCGGGTCAAATGCTTTCATAGGGATTGTTCCTTTCTTCGCATATGTCAGTCATGCTCAACTCTCATGGGTGATACAGAGAATCTTCTTGTTCAAATCGAAGTAGATCACCATTAGCTCGTCGGTGATCTCCGGGTTGAAGGAGAGATCCAGAATGAAAACTTGTTGATTCATCTCGCTATCCACCAGACTGCCGAACCGCTTGAGCTTCAAAAAGTCCACCATCTCGGCAAAGGACAGCTTGAATGGGTCGGTTCCCGGAAAAAGTTCCGCCGCAATATCCGGTCCTACATCGTCCCGGTGGAACTTCATGAAAAATATCACAACGCTATGATAGCGGCTGTCCTCGTCCGCCAGCGCCACTTTGATGGCGGCTTTGGCCTTTTCCGCCAATTTCTCCGCCTCATCCAGCATTCCTCCCACCGCATCCATGGCAGCAGGATCAGCAGTCAGCTCTTCCTCTACATCGAAGAGAAAGGGCAGTCCCGATTCCTCGGGAAAGTTGAAGATTTCCTCGCCGGGGGTATATGTAAAATCAATGCGTTTACAGTTCAGCTTCATCTCTGCGTCTCCTTACCCCTCAATGTTGGCAGTTTTGAGGCCCTTTTTCAAGGAACCGTAGACTGTTACCGCATGGTCGGTGAACATCTCATCGCAGTCAAACCAGGCGGTGAAGCTGCCGCCGGAGGTGACGGACAGGCTCGTCATGCTGATCCGCCGGGTAAGTTCTTCCTCTGTGATGGGGTCTGTTTCCGGATCGCGGGGGTTTTCCTCATCCTGGGAAAGCCAGTTGTTAGCCAGTTCGGTCAGGTTCTTTGCTGCAAGCTCCCGCATGGCTTTGTCCCAGGTTTCACAGTCACGGAGCAGCTTCTTGGCGGCGCTGCGGGCACGGGTCCAGGAGGGCTTGCTCTCAGCATTGACCTCCAGAGAAAGGCTCACATCCTTTCCGCACCACTGGATTTCGCCCTCGAAGGTATCATAGTCCTTGTCCAGTGTCAGTTCTCCCAGCACCTGGTCCTGGATCACCACCGGCTTGTGGTACTCGTCCAGAACGGCCTGAAGTTCCGGGCAGTCCTCATGGGCATTGACTATCTCGGAGATACACCAGGGGCGCACCACCAGATCTTTTGCCCGTTCTTCTTTCATCCGGCGGATCTTCAGGCGGCAGATCTGCTCCTTGCCAAAGCGACCCCAGCCCTTGTCGCTATTGCGTTCCTTCTCGGTGACCGGCCAATCCAGTCGCTCCTCTTTGGTGCTGACCTTGCCGGTGTCACAGAACATGATACCCAGTGTTAGGGCGGTCATTCCCCAAAAGTTGCCTTTCCAGTTAAATCCGCCCCCAATGCAGCGATTGATCAGAGCGACCACTTCCTGCTCCTCGGGCTCATACATCTCATAGAATTCTTCAAACATGGATGTAGCCTCCTTTACAGCTCAGCCAGAACTGCCGTGACCTTGGGACCAAACTCTGTGGAAACTTCCCGCTCCAGTATCCCTCGATAGGCCAGAACTGCCTGCCAGGAATAGTAATAAAAGCTGTAAAAAAGTTCATCAGGAAACACATCCCCATCCTCCCAGCGGAGTTCATCTTCTTCCTCGTCGTATTCCTCCGACCACAGGTATTCTTCCTTCAGCAGATCGGAGAAGCAGGGGAGGGGAGAGGCGTGTTCCATCTCGTCTCCATCGTGGAAGCACTGGAGGATGCAGGAGAAGAAGTCCAGCAGCTCCCCGGCCAGGAAATGGGCTGCAGGGTTCTGCCCGCTGTCTGCGAGGGCCTTCTCCAGAATTCGGCTCAGGAACACCATGCCAAAGGGGGTGGCGTGCCAAAGGGTACTCTGGTGCTCCATGTTGGTGGTGAGCTCGTAGAGGGACTCTTTGACGGATGCCAAATCACGCATCTGCTCCAACACAGTCAGGTGAGCGGGAAAATCTGTTCCCCGGCCATAGGGGGTGGTGAGACGATGCCACGGGACATCG
This sequence comes from Ruminococcaceae bacterium AM07-15, assembly GCA_003477405.1. GTDB lineage: Bacteria > Bacillota > Clostridia > Oscillospirales > Butyricicoccaceae > Pseudobutyricicoccus. The sequence goes on along the minus strand of QUDE01000005.1, from coordinate 54,292 downwards.
GAGAGTTGCAAATTAGTGATATAGGTTCTGTTTTCTTCTGTCATGTTGTTGTCCTCCTTATCCCGCTGTATGGCTGAGGTACTCCTTCTCCAGAGCGGTGTACCACCGTTTGAGCATGGTTTCCAGACTGCTTTTCCCGCCTCGGTCTGTAAAAACAAGGAACTTTTGCATCAGTCTAGGGAATAGAACTTTGCCCGCTGTTGTCAGATCCTGATTGAGATAGACCATCCGCAGGATACGGCCCTGCCGGTCCAGGGGGTTCTTTTTCAGCAGTTCCTTTTCAAAGCAAAAGAGCAGAAACACCACATTCTCGTCGTAGAAGTCTTCCACCACAGCCGCGCCAATGCTGGTGTAGGTGATGTCGTACACCAAACGGCTCCAGTCAAATTTTTCGGCATAGAGCAGTTTCAGCGCCTTCGCCCAGTGTTCCTCCGGGATCACCAGCATCCTGTGCTGGGCGGTGCTGGAGTAGCCGCGATAGACGGGTTCCGGCTTCCCCAACAGTTCACTCACACTGTCGGCGTAGACAAAGCACAGTTCCTCATCGAACAGGCCGCCGATAAAGTTGCCATTGCAGTACAGCATATAATTCTTGGACTTGGCCGGAGAATAAGAGAGGTTATATTCCTGCGAGTCCAGGCTTTTATGTACCTTGTTCAGAAAGTCTATTGATGTCATGGCTTTACTCCTCAAACTCGCCCTCGATCATCCCGTTCAGATACCGGCCGGGATCTGCGATGAAGTCATCCCATTTGGCCAGAGGGTGGAATTCCTCATGCTCGATATCCAGATACCACAGCTTTTTGTCCCTGGGGCTCCACAGCAGCAAGAAGCCACTGTAGTTGTCCATCTGCACCATCAGAGAGAGCAGCTTCTTCCGTTTCCAGGTCATCTCCTGCACATCCATGAAGGAGTAGAGCTCCGCCCACTTCACCCATTCCTGATCCGGGAACTCCAGCCGCAGGGGGCCAGTCTTCAAGTATTCCACCAGCTTGGCAGGCAGCTTGTAGGGCATGAGCTGCCGGAGTTTCTCCTGCTCATTGTGCCATTCCTCCGGCTCCAGCGCCTTCAGGTAGTCGGCCATCTCCTGATTCTTGTTTTGAACTGCCACACTGTAGGGACGGTCACCGTATTTGTCAACAAGGGTGATATCCGCTCCCTGTTCCACCAGCCAGCGCACCATGGAGAAATTGTTGGAGCGGGCGGCCTCGGTGACAGGGGTGGAGGCGTAAGGGAACACCATGTCCGGCTTGTGGTAATTGATATCCGCCCCTTTTTCCAACAGCAGTTTGACAAGCTCGGCCTGTCCATCGGACACAGCCGCCCGGAATGCCTCGCCGCCAAACTTGTCCACTGTGATCCCGGCTTGCTCCAGCACCGGGATATTCTCCGCTCGCTGCCCCCAGCGCACTTCCTGGAAGGCCCGCTCTTTCTGCTTCGGGCTGAGTTTGGCGGCCTGTCCAGCAAAGAGCGCCACCACCTCCGGCCCACAACAGCGGGCAGCGGTGAGCAGTAGGGGCTGTTCCTCTGCCAGACCGGGATCAGCTCCATGCTCCAGTAGGAAGTGGATCATGGGCACATCATTCCGAAAAACCGCAATCTCCAATGGCATCAGCTTGATGTATTCGCTGAGCTGGATGGGAACATCTAAATCCAGACCGCCTTGAAGCAGCTCCTCCAGCTTGGGAGTGTTATGGTCACAGATGGCGGCAGCCGTTTCCGGGAGGACCTCCCAGCGGCCAATATATGCAATTTGGTACATAAGGCACCTACTTTCTCTATCCCACAATGGTGGTCTTCTTGATGGCCAGATTGTCGTAATTCATGGCGATCAGCTTCTCGGCGGCTTCTGGGGTACACATGAACCAGGTGCTCACGCCCCAGGCATCCATCCTTGTGACGGTGAAGAAGTCGGTTCCGGCGGGAGAGGGATTTCTGGCGTCAAGATAGCGGTCGGAATAGAGGTAGACCAGATCCACCTCCCGGTCCGGCAGCCACTTGGCCCGGCGCGCACGCGGTTTGCCATTTTTCAGAGTCTTTTCTCTGGGGTTCTCAAACCACGCCAGTTCCTTGATCTTCAGACCGGTGAAGGTATCCATGAGCCGCTGGGCAATCTCCCGGTGGGTAAATACTCTGCAGTCCCAGGAGCCCATCAGCCATGTCTGTATAAAGTCACCCACCTTGCTGCCAGGAGCAGGCGGCCCATAGACGCTCTCGTCCGCCCACATGACCTCCATCTTTTCACATTGATCTGGCCGGGGACAGGACTTCTTGTTGCCATAGCGGTACATGATATTTACATAGCCATAGTCATCGCCGGTTCGGTCATGACCGACGGCTTCCACTTTATAGGCAGTTATAGACATTGCAGTTTCACCTCCTGAGCCAGTACAAATCCGCATAGCCCAAGGGAAGAGTTGATGACAAATACCCGGATGTGCTCCCGATCCATGCGCTCCCGCAGTTCCTCGATGCTGCAGCAGGCGGGAAAGCCATAAGAGATGGTCCCGCCCAGCAGGTCTTCGTACTGCTGGAAAAACCCGTCCACGGTGATCTCATCCATGCCGAAGAGGATGTTGTCCTGGACCACATTTTCAAACCAGTGGGCCAGCAGGCCGGTAAAGCGAACGGATACTTTCTCTCCGCCCTCGGTCTGGGTATCCATGTGCAGGGTGTGGGCTTCAAAGTCAGCGCAGTAGCGCAGGATTCTGTTGTCGTGCAGGCCATCAAAAGAGCAAATCAGTGTACTCACAGGGATTCCTCCTCGTCCATGAGCTGCTCCTGGACCTCTTTGGGCAGGTCGTTCCATAAAATGTCGTATGTAAAATTCCGAATCTCCGGGTAACACTCCCGCGCGGTCTTTTCTGCCGTTTCCCGATCCAGGTAGTGCATCTCTTGGTGGAAAAACCAGTTGAGCTTTTCCATCAGCCGGTGGGGTCGCAGAGCCAGTTCCAGTTCATGATCGACCCAATCAGCAGAACAGCGCCAATGATCAGGGTCACCCAGTTCCAATGTTCCTGTAAAAAAGCTGTGATCTGCTCGCTGTTCATTCAGGTTTCCTCCTCGCCTTATCCTTGTATATCAGCGTCAACAGGGCCTTTTTTCAGTGTCCCGTCCACAGTGACCACATGGCCCCAGAACATATCATCATCGTCATACCAGGCGGTAAAATGGCCGCCGGGAGATACTGTAAAGTCGGTGAGTAGGATGCGTCGGGCAAACTCATCCTCGGTGATGGGGTCTTTCTCTGCTTCCCGGTCAGTCTGGTCATTGTCCGCCAGCCATTCGTTGGCCCGGGCAGTGAGCTTCTGGGCAGCCATCGCCCGCAGGGATTTGTCCCAGGCTTCCTGATCTGTCAGCAGTTTCTTCATCACATTGGTGACGCGGGTCCAGGAGGCTTTCTTTTCGATCTCCACATCCAACGAGATCCGGACTTCTTTTCCCATCCATTTGCAGGTTCCATCGAATGTGCTCATCTCACGATCCAGCGTGAGGGTCCCTAGCATTTCATCTTCCAGGAGAATAGGCTTTGTGTATTCCGCCCAAATCTCCTCCAGTGCCGAACAGGGTACGCCTTTCTCCAGTACTTCCATGACATACCACTGAGGTTCGCTGAGGGCATCACCTTTCCAGCCGCGGGCTTTGATCCGGTAGATCTGGCCTTTGGAAAACCTTTTGGAATAGTCGCCGGTATCCCGTTCCTTGTCCGTCAACGGCCAGCTCAGGTAGCATCGGCCGGAAATCACTTGTCCAGTCTGGACATCTGCCATGGCGAGGGCATGGGTATGCGCCGCCCAGAAGGTATCCAGAAAGGTTTTGTCCGCGCTGATACCGTCCTGAATCAGTACCAGTTTTTCTTCATCTTCCGGGGCGTACAGGTCAATAAAGTCCTTGACCGTTCTCTTTTTCATGGCGTTCTCCTTACGCAAATACTTGCTGGTATTTCTCTTTCAGTTCCTTCGGCGCCGACTTGATGACCTTGCTGCCGCCGTTTTCGGAGGACGAACCCCAGATGGCCCAGAGCAGACTCTGCCAAGCGATAGCCCGGAATTTTGGGTCTTCGTTTTCTTCCGGCAGGAGATAAGAGGAAAAGTGGTGCTTGACGGCCAATAGTGCATCCAGGCTTTCTGTATTGGCTATCAAGCTGCGGAATTCTCTGGCAGGCTCCAGCCACTGCATAGACAATGCGCCCCGCACCAATACCCCCAGCGTCCATGGTTGAAATCCAAACTTCCGGATCAAGGCATGAAGGAATTTTCCTTGCAGGGAGGAGTGCTCGTCGTCGCAGAGATCCAGATACTCCGCCACCAGCGATGCCCATTGTTCTCCCTCCAATCCCAGAGCGAACACAGCGAAGGTGCCGGGCATTGCGCAGGTTTCATCTGCGAGGTTTTGGTACCACTCATATTCCCGCATAGCCAGACGAGCGTATCGCTCTATAGCCGGATGCAGATTGGGGTGCTGCACAGCGCAGGCAAAGAGCTGATTGACTCCCTTCTTGGGTAAGCCGGGAATGGGCAGATAGAGTTTTTCCTTCCCACGGAACTCCACCGAGTAACTGCGGGGGAATTCCGCTTGCTCCAGCACCGCACACAGGTAGTCCAGAATTTCAGCATAGCACTCCTCCGTGGAGTCCCTGGCGGTGATGCGGATAGCAGCAAAGGCATCGTTGGCCGAGGAGGTCAGGTGCTTTGTTTTCCGCTTTTGGATGTCAGGCGGCAGTTTGCCGCTGCCACTCCTTTTCAGTTTCTTTACCATGTCAGGGCGGAGCTGGGAAACCAGATCAAGGTAATGTTCGGTGGTGAGGGATTCAAAACTCTGCCCGTAGACGGTATGGCAGACCGCCACATAGCAGGCAAAGCGCAGCAGACCTTCGTCCACATCTTCCGGACGCAATTCCGGCAGTACTGTGCAGGGCGGAAAGACGGTAAAGCCATCATCCCGCTCTCCCACAAGGAAGTAGCGTTTCTGCACCTGCTTTTCTATGTACTTCTCCAACGCATAGCGGATCTCCTGCCAGCCTACCAGCCGCCGCATAGCATCGCAGAGGGAAACAGCATCCTCACAGGGGAATTCCTTCAGCGGCAGCCTGGACAGATATCGCTCCAGCAGCTGATCAGGGAGAAACGGCGTTCCATTATGATTTCGCACCACAGTCGGGTAGGCGGAGTGATTTTCACGGGCGGTGCTGTTCAGCACATCCTGAAGGCAGAGGTCTGCTTCCGCCAGCACCTCCGGAGAAGTATCCGGCTTGTGGATCAGATAGTAGCGGTCATGCACGCCGTCGCGCTTCGGCAAACTCATAGCAAGGTCTCCTTTTAGGTCTGCTGGTGCTGCATGGACACGATCTGACAGTCCGGGCAGAACTCTATATAAAGTGTGCCTTCTGTACAGTCAAGTACCGTATCCCACTGGATCTGGGCCAGATACTTCATGGGCTTTCCGCAGTGGGGGCAAGTGGCATATTCCGCGTCCTGCACCCAGTTGGCAAAGCCGCCGATGGTGTTCACATCCTCGCAGGCTGCACCGTAAAACAAGGGGACAGGCGTCCTAGCCAGCACAAAGGGATTTTCGGTGAGGGCCTGGTACTCCTCGGGGCTGACATAGCAATCCGTTTTTTCCGCCCCGTCAAAGAGCTCAGAGGGGAAAACCTCCACGCCGCCGTCCAGAGTGAACCGGTTGAAGGCGGGGCCGTTCAGGAATCCCACGCAGCTGGGGCAGCAGGTGGCGGTCAGAATACCATCCAGACCCAGGAACCGGAGCCGCTCATCCCGGCCGTCCAGCACCAGCATATCCACCATGTGCCCGCCACAGTGGGGGCAGGTATCCTCCCGTACCCGGCCAATGCGGACGGGAGATTCTTTGGCGGTGGTTTCCTTGATCATGGGATAGCAGGTGTCAAAGCCCAGTTGAATTCTTTGGCCCTCCTTGTCAAAGGTCCAGCCGCCGATCTGCGCATAGCTGGATGGATCTACATAGAGACCCTTGCGCCAGGGCCGGGGATTTCGTTCCAGTTCCAGCAGAATCTCCATTGCCTTGTCATCCCCTTGCATAGCAAGACAGCTCATTAACTTTCCAGCCTCGTGGGCGCTTTCGGTTTTCAGCAGTATGGCAATCAGTCCATCCCGCACATCCTCCGGCGCGTGGTAGTAGAGCTCGCAGGGGTAAAATACTTCTGCGGCCAGTGCGGCACGCTGGATCTCTGGGGTAATGGCGTCCTGATAGCCCAGCAACTTCCAGAAATCGCTGAGTTCCGGGTCCTCCATATCACCAAGCCGCTGGATGTTCTGAATAAGGTTCTTTTGCTTTTCGGCAATTTGTTCCGGCGTCCAGGCCAGCGCAGCTCTGCGGTCCTGTTCGGACTTGCATTTCCAGCACAATCCTTCATAGCCCAAGGGTGTTCCGCAGCCGGGGCAGGTGTATTTCAGACTCATAAACTCTAGCTCCTTTCCAAAGATAGAAAAATGCCCTGCGTCAGTCTGTCCCAGTGACAGGCTGACGCAGGGCATAAAAAGGCCGCAAGAGAAAAGCCGCATCTACCATGGATGTGACTTTTCTCCACACAAAATTTATTTTTATATGAAATCAAATTTATTGTGAACGGATTGGTACACATCTCTCAAAAAATTCGCTGCAATACTTTTTATACGATGAGCTGCTTCTTTTCAAGTCATACGGTGGGATGGTTCTTTCATTATACCGAATTATAATAATAAAAGCAAATGAAAACCGGGATGCAATTTCCTCCGAAAATGGCATGAAAAAAGCCACTCGCAAAAGCGAATGGCTTTCTGGCGCAGCGGGTGGGATTCGAACCCACGTGGGATTGCTCCCAAACTGATTTCGAGTCATTTCCCCCCTGTGATTTTTGGTGGAAATTAAGCGAAGATGGAAGTACACAACGGAAGCCCAAAAGCTGCGGTATACTGCGGATTTTGGCTTCCGTTTTTCGCTTTTATTTGAACCCACCGGGTTTTCCGAGTTCTTCCCGTTTTTGCCCCGAATTATGACCGGAGGATAGAACAAGGATAGAACTGCACGCCAGATTGGGGGTATTCACACCCATACCATTTCACGAAAACGCAAATCACCGTTTTGATTAGACAACTTGATTTTATTTGAACTCATTTCAAATGTCAACATTTTACACACCAGTGAAGTACCTCACCTACCAATGACAGATGAACAAGAAAGTGAGTGCTGCACATGGATTTGACTAAGTATTATCCCGACATCGCCGCAAAGTATCCCGCCTATGTAACCAAACGGGAACTATGCGAGATCTGCCACATCTGTCCCAAGACCGCCTACAATTTGGAGCAACAAGGTGAGATTCCCTACACCATTGAGCAAAACCACCTGATCCGTAGCCACAAAATCAAGCTGACGGACATTCTTGCCTATCTCTATCGGCGTGAGTGCAGACAGGAAGCAGACAGTCCCTATATCAGTGCTATGAGAACATTCTATGACGAACACCTCTCTCCCTACTCAGACCTGCTTTCCGTAAAGGATATTCAGCAGATTACAGGCTTTTCGTCCTCGGCAATCGTGCGGTGGATCAGCACAGGGATTCTGAAGGCTTTCCAGCCTGGAAAGCAGTACACCGTCCCAAAGGATTTTATGCTGGACTTTCTGATAAGCCCATATTACCGCCGTATCCGCCGAAAGACCCCTCTCCAAAAGGAATTGATGGATACATTTGAGCGTCTGTGGCAGGAAAAAGGAGGCGAGTGATGTGGCACAGGTATCCAAGTATCGCTATTTGCTGAATCAGTACCCAGAAACAGTCCAAAAAGAGCAATTCCGCATTATCTGTCATATCAGCAAACGCACAGCTCGTTATCTGCTGCAATCCGGTCTGGTTCCCTGCGTACAGAGTGGGAAAAAGACCCGGAATTACACCATAAAGATGAAAGACATAGTTCGCTACCTTGAGCGCAGGGAAATCCACCCCGAAAAATACAAACTTCCCCCCGGCTCATATAGCGGGACATACGCAGTCAAGCCCCTGCTTCCCGAATCTGTGACAACGGAGGAACTGCGAAAATACTACATAGAGAGTTTCCGGGACATTCCCGACATAGTTTCCACGAGAGAGGCCGCGGAATTAACAGGCGCCACGGCATCTACGGTCGCAAAATGGATCAGAACGAAAAAGCTAAAAGCTCTTTCACATGGTCCGGCATTTATCATCCCGAAGGTCAATCTGATCGACTTTATGGCCAGTGACGCATACTTGAACAAACGCTTGAAATCACAAAAATTCCACGAAAATATAGGAGGTTTTCTATCATGGAAAGCGGGAAAATAATTGTTGTAGCCAACCAGAAAGGTGGGGTAGCCAAGACCAGCACGGTCCGAAATCTGTCCTACGCGCTGGCCGAGATGGGCAAGAAGGTCTTGGTAGTTGACTTTGACCCTCAGTATAACCTCACCACCAGTTTCGGTGTCCTGCCGACCCAGGCGCCCTATAATACCGGGACTCTTATCACCAATCTGCTTCTGGACGAATCTCTGCCGGATACCAACGAGTTCATCCAGAAAATCGGCTCTGTGGACTTGATCCCTTCCAGCCGATCTCTCACCGTTGCGGAGGCAAATCTGCTGATGACGCCGGACAGCAATGACTACCTGGCTGCTCTGCTGAACCCTCTGAGGCTGTCCTACGATTACATTATCGTGGACACCAACCCCTCTCTCGGCTCGTTGACCATCAACGCTTTAACGGCTGCCGACGAGGTAATCATCCCGATTGACCCGGAACTGTTCGCTTTGACCGGTTTACAGGCGTTGGTGGACACCATCAAGAAAATCAAGCGGAAATTAAATCCCAGCATTGAGATCGGCGGTATCCTGTTCACCAAATGCAACAAGCGGACGAACCTGTATCGCCGTACATACGGTCAGGTCACAAAGGCGTTCCAATCGCTCCCCATCTTCAACTGTCAGATTCCCTACACGGTCAAGGTGGGGGACGCAAACAGCTACGGAATGAGCGTCATGGAACTGGAGCAGGCAAACCCCGCCTCTCTTGCCTATCTGGAACTTGCAAAGGAGGTGCTGGCAAATGCCTAAAATCAATCCGCGCATCAAGTCCATTGACGATCTTCTGGGCTTGGATGCCGCAGAAGAAAGCCCTATTGAACCTACCCCTTCCGTATCCTTGCCGACCAAGAACACCATCATCACCCTTCCCCCGCAGGCCATTCGTGCTTTCCGAGGCCATCCGTTCCGGCTGTATGAGGGCGACCGGCTCAATGATCTGGTAGAAAGCATTTCGGAACATGGGGTCCTGAATCCCGCCATCATCCGCAAGATTGAACGGGATGAAGATGGCTTTGAGTATGAAATGCTGGCCGGTCATAACCGGCAGAACGCCGCAGCCATTGCAAACCGTGAACTTCCCTGTATCGTCAAGGAAAATCTTTCCGATGAAGATGCCTGGATTTATGTGATCGAAACCAATGTCCTGCAACGCTCCTTCTCCGAAATGCTGCCCTCTGAAAAAGCGGCGGTGCTGGCTCTGCGCTATTCCAAGATGATCTGTCAGGGGCGCCGGAACGATATTGTCGAGGAGTTGAAACGGCTTGAAAACCCTGATGAAATCAGGGAAAACGGAACTTGTGGAAGTGACTTCCACAAGTCGAAAAGCAGAGAGGCTTTGGGTGCGGAATATAACCTTACAGGTCGTTCTGTTGCGACTTATCTCCGCATCAACGAACTGTCGGAAACCCTAAAAATCAGGATTGACAATGGAGAGTTTGCGATTGCAGTAGCCGTGCAGCTCTCTTATCTGACCGAACAGGAACAGCAGATGGTTGACGATGTACTTTCGGGAAATGAGTACAAGGTCAATGAGGGAAAGGCTGTCCTGCTGCGGGAATATACCGGAAAGCTGACCCCGGAGCGTACCGAACAGATTTTGTCCGGCGAGTTTAACCGGAAACCCAAAAAATCCACGGCTACGGCGTTCAAGGTCAAACCGGCGATTTACAAGAAATACTTTACCGCCAGTATCAGTCAGAAAGAGTTCGACAGCATTGTGGACGAGGCGCTTGCCCTCTACTTTGCTCAGAAAGGACAGGAATCCGAGCAAGAGGCCGGATAACCGGCCATAATCACCAATACAGGAAGGAGGTCAGATACCGTTGAGAAATGATGAACGCCTGCGGACGATATATGAAGTCATGGCTCCCTATATCGTCCGAAATGAACACAACTGGCGGGATTATCTGGCATTTGCATCGCAGTTCCATAAGCACAGTTTTGACAACATACTTCTTGTGTACGCACAGGACGAGGATGTTTCGATTCTGGCAACACGAAAGCAATGGGCAGCCATAGGCAGAAATTTGATTCCCCGTGCAAAGGGCGTTGCCGTTTGCGTCTACCGGAATGCCAAACTCACTCTTGACTATCTCTTTGATGTAAGCCAAACTACTGGCAAAGAGATTCATCCTACGGACTGGCAGCTTTCCGATGAAATGAAAAAGGCCCTGACCGAGCGCCTGTCGTATGCACACGGTTTCCCCAAGCAGGATTTTTCCCAAGCACTGTATGCGATGGCAAGCGAATCTGTCGCAGAGAATTACAACCACTTTTTGCAGGAACTCAAGCAGGAAACCAAAGGCCATTTGTTCACCGAGATCCCGGCCGGTGGTTTTGAAGCCCAATACATCCAGCTTTTGACCGACAGCATTTCTTATTTCATCGGCAAAAAGTGTCACCTGCCGGATGAAGAAATCCAGTTGAGTGACGGCATGGCGACGGTCAGCCATTTTAATACACTCCCGCTGGTTGCACATCTGGGTACGGCAGTAACCGCCCTTTCCAAAGGTATCCTGTTAGAAGTAGAACGGAACATCAAGATTATCAATCGCGAAAGGATGGCACAACATGAGCAAACCGAATATCAATCTGAAATACAGGGAGCAGGACGGGATGATGCTTCCCGATCTGCAAATCTCCAACAGCAGCGAAGCAGATCAACCTCTGGGCAGGTACGGCCGGATGGCCCTGGAATACCTCAGAGAGAATCACCCGGAGCGATTTACGACTTTGAAAATGGATGGCAGTCTGATGGAGATCATGCACCGGGTACAGAACGAGGCGACCGAGAAGATCGAAGCCCTGACGCAGCAAATGCTCCAGCAGGAGCCGCTTCCGCAGACCGAGGACATCATGGAGCGGACGCGACACCTGAACAGTCTGAAACTGATGGCAGAGGAAACCGTACTCCAGAGCGTAGTCCTGATTCCCCGCTGACCGAAGAACAGCCAAATACAGAAGTGGCGCCGAGCGCCGCACCTGTGGGAGAGCCGTCTGAAAAGGACGGCTCTTTTTCTGTTCCTGCGGAACAACCGACACGCCATTTTACCGATGCAGAAGTCCGGCGCAATTATGAGTACATCCTGACCAGCACCAATCTATACCCCCCAGAGCTGCACAGCGCGGTTCGCAGCGTATTGTCAGAACCGCCGCTCAATCCTGACTGGTCAGACAAAGGGCGGCAGATTGCGGCTCTCTTTACTCCCTATGGCGACCGTGAATATCAGGGCGATCTTCTCTATCGTACCCGGTTGCATGGTGAAGATGGCATTTCATTTTTCTTTGATGAAGGCTATACCTATATTCCCTGGAACGGGCTGGCGTTTTTACTGGATGCCATGATCGAGGATGGCGACTATCCCAATCCTGTCGCAGAGGAGCAGCCTGATCCCATCGGGGATTATAACATCCCTGATGAAGTTGATGAAATGGGCGGTCCTCACCGGCAAATGACCATCGGAGAAGCGGATTTCGATTATGTCCTGGATTCTGTTGCCTATGAAGCCGGAGAAACCGTAGTGGAACCGGTCAAGCCACCGGCGATTGTTCAAATGGAAAACGACACACCAGCAGCCGGTGACGAGCCTGCATCCGTTCCTGACGAGAATCCCCATGCTATTGTGGAGGCCCCCGAAACGGCTCTCCCCACAGATACAGCGGAGCAGCCTGCACCGCCGCCCGTCAAGGGAAACACGACGGCGCACAAGAATTTCCGCCGCTTTCAAGAGTTGTTCCCGGAGATTGTGTCCGGTCAATATGAGTATCTGCGGCTGGAGGCCGGAGAAGCCTACTATCCTCTGGTCATTCACCATAAATACGGTTCCCATTACTGCATGGAGCATTACTATATGCAGAACGGCGACCGGATGTATGACCCTTATATGGACTTCCAAATCGACAAAGAGGCTGGGACACTTCGAGCTTTCAGTTATGAGAACAGCGGCATTGGTGTATATAACGAGGCTGATCCCGACGACCCCGCATACGAGAAAGCAATCAACGGGTTCAACAGTTTCTTTGCCACCTGGCTGAACAATATCCGCAGCCAAGGCTATGAGCCGGTGCGGGCCTCTATGATGGTCAACGATGAAGAAGTCGATGTGGATTTGCGCCCGGCTGCCGAAGCTGTTCCGGTCGTGGAAGAAGAACAGCCGGAGCAGCTCTCCCTTCTGTCCTTGGAAAAGAGTACGGAAGATCTGCTTGTTGAGCGTGTCATGCAAAGAGGCCCACTTACCGCAGGAAAAAAAGAACAAATCTACGAGTTTGCTCAGACCCACCCCACCGGATCAGAATTTACTACTTTCCTAAAAAAGCTATATGGATATGAAGGGTTCTCCGGTGATGAAATGGGCGTGAAATACGCCATGTTCAATAGTGAAGGTGTCACTATCGAATGGCAGGATGAGCAGGGCGAAACACAGGAAACAAAGTTGTCCTGGGCGCGGGCGGCCGGTGTCGTGCAACGCCTGGTGGATGAAGGCCGCTATCTGGAAAACCCTGTTGTCAGTCTGCCGGAGCCAGAAACCGATGAGCCGCTTGAGGGAGAAACAGAACCGTATGATTACAGTTTTGAATATGGCCTTTTAGGGCGCCTTAAAGCGGACTGCGAGTATTTTCTAAGTGAAGGCCATCAGCACGAAAAGCATTTGTGGGCGGGTAGCATCCATGCACAGATAGCTAAAATGCGAGAGCTGTATGATCTGCTCCCGGAAAAGCCGGAAGGGATAACCAAAGAAATAATTGACGATTATGAAACCCGTATGGCTCCCTGGGAACACGATGAAGCAGAGGAAACACAGATTTTAGATGAAGCCCTGGACGCCCATCATGGGCAGATTGATATGCTGATGCAGGCGGTCCGAGGTGAGCTGACAGTTGGAACCATCCGGTACAGTATTTTTGAGGGGCGGCCCCATATCAGCATGATTGAAGTTCTGGAGGACTACCGCCGTCAAGGTATCGCAACCCAGATGCTCCGCTATCTGCAAGGGCAATATCCCAATGAGGAAATTGTATGGGGGTATTTGACCGAGGATGGCTCGGCCCTGTACCAAGCCGTGGTGGATGAACAGCCCAATCCCGACTATCTCCGGGTACAAAATGACCTTGAAGATATTACGCGGGAATTTGACGCTTATGTGCGGCGCCTGGACGGTGGGGCTATTCTCTCCCCCCAAGAAGCTGCCGACATGGACGATCTGGAGGACACGCAATACCGGCTGGAAAAAGAGCTGGAAGAACTGCGCCCCATTCGCGCCTTTGTACGAATGGGCGATGGTACAGCAGCAGAGGCGCCCGCTGTTATGGATGAAGCCACCCCCACTGATCTGGCGCCCCTTCGTGAGCCGCCTGCGGCGCCGCAGGTCGCCACACACAACTTCCGTTTTTCTGAGGACTATGACCTGTATCCAAGTGGAGCAAAAACCAAATATAAAAACAATGTCATGGCAATCAAGCTGCTCAAGCAGATTGAGCTGGAAAAGCGGACAGCGACACCGGAAGAACAAATCATCCTTGCCCGTTATGTCGGATGGGGCGGGCTTGCCAACGCTTTCTCCAGTACGGCCTCTGGTTGGGAGAACGAATATCAGGAATTGAAGTCCCTGCTGACTGATGTGGAATACAAGGCGGCCATGAACTCCACCATCACAGCCTACTACACCGAGCCTGACCTGATCCGGCACATTTACCGCGCCCTGGAACGGTTTGGCTTCGAGGGCGGCCCTGACCGAAAAATCCTGGACCCCGGTATGGGAACCGGCAACTTCTATTCTGTGCTGCCGGAGCAGTTTCAAGGGAGCAAGCTGTTTGGCGTAGAGTTGGATTCCATCACCGGCAGAATCGCAAAGCAGCTTTATCCTGATGCGGATATTTCCATCATGGGATATGAAGCCACCAAATTTGAGGACAACAGCTTTGATGTGATTCTGGGCAATATCCCGTTCAACTCCGTTAAAATCTATGACCGGCGCTACAATGACCTGAACCCGTACATCCATGACTATTTCTTCATCAAGTCCCTGGACCTTGCGAAACCGGGCGGCATCATTGCCTTTATCACCAGCAAAGGAATTATGGATCGCAAGGACGAGAGCCTTCGGGAATATATCGCACGGCGGGCAGAGTTCATCGGCGCCATTCGCCTACCCAACACAGCGTTCAAGGCTTTGGCGGGAACCGATGTAACAGCGGATGTTGTTTTCTTGAAAAAGAGAACGCAGCCCATAGAACTTGATCGCACGAATCTTCCGTCCTGGATTGAAACTGACCTGGACCGCAGTAAATGGATCGCCTATAACCGCTATTTCAAAGATAATCCTGAAATGCTCATGGGCGAGATGGTGAGCAGCCGGAATATGTACGGCAACGAAGATGGGACGGCCTGTGTTGCCCCGGAAGATTTTGACCTGAACCAGCATCTTACCCAAGCGGTTGACTCCCTGTACGCCCGTTTCACAGCAGAGCCAGATGAAGAAATTGAGGCAGACGAACCGGAAGAAAGCAATACAGAGTATGAGGACGCTCCGGCCGGAACCAAAAACTTCACCTATGTTGTGAGGAATGGCGAGATCTTCTTCTGTGAAAAAGATAAGCTGATCCCGCAGCCCTACACCGGCATGAAGGCCGAAAGAATCAAGGGATTGTGCGAAATCCGTACTGCGCTGCTGGAGGTTATCAACATCCAGTCCCATGAGTATGACCCGGTTGATCTCCAGAAAGTACAGGACACACTCAATCAGGTATATGACCGCTTCGTTGCAAAGTATGGAGCCATCAACAGCAAAGGAAACATCCTCGCTTTTTCTGATGATGACCAATTCCCCTTGCTGCGCTCTATCGAGGATGAGCGGAAAGACAAGACCGGGTGGGATAAATCAGCGATCTTCACCAAAGCCACCATCCGTCCTTTCCGTCAGGTCAACCATGCAGACACCGCCGAGGACGCCCTTCAAATCTGCCTGAATCACAAGCTGCGGGTGGATCTGCCCTATATGTCCTTCCTGACAGGAAAAGCCCCACAGGAGTTGGTGCAAGAGCTGGATACTCGCATCTATCTCAATCCCCAGAAATACTACGGTAATCCGCTGGAAGGATGGGAACTTGCAGAAGAATATCTCAGTGGTCATGTGCGGGATAAACTGCTCTACGCACGTCAGAAGGCAGCGGAAGAACCGGAACTCTTTGCCCGGAATGTAGAGGCTTTGGAGGAAGTACAGCCGGAGCCGCTGACTCCTGCCGACATCGAAGTGAATATGGGTGCCATCTGGGTTCCCATTGAGTATTACCGCCAATTCATGTATGAAACCTTCCAGACCAGCGGATATGAAAAGGTCATCGAGGGCGGCGACAATCGGCACCGCATTGACATTGAGTATTTCTCCTATACCACGACCTGGCGTGTCACCAATAAAAATGCGGAACCGGATTCCGTAATGGTCAACCAGACTTTCGGAACCAAGCGGAAAAATGCTTATGAGATTTTTGAGGATTGCCTTAATATGCAGTCCACTACTGTCCGTGACCGGCAGGAATACATCAACGAAAAGGGCAACAAGTCGGTTAAATATGTAGTCAACGCACAGGAAACCATGATTGCCCGTGCCAAGCAGCAACAGATTCAGGAAGCATTTGCGTCCTGGGTTTGGAAAGAACCGGAGCGCCGGGATAGGCTTCTGCGTATCTACAATGAAACCTTCAACACAGTTCGCCCCCGTGAGTTTGATGGGAGCCATCTCGTATTTCCCGGCATGAACACGGAGATGAAACTGCGGAAGCACCAGCTTGATTTTGCTGCCCGTGTCATCTATACCGGGACGGGGCTTGCCGCACATGAGGTAGGTGCCGGAAAGACTGCTGCTTTAATTGCCGCCGGGATGTACCTCAAGAACCTGGGAGCGATCCACAAGGCGGTGTTTGTGGTTCCCAATCCCCTGGTGGGCCAGTGGGCAACAGAGTTCTACCGCTTTTTCCCCAATGCGAACCTTTTGGTATCCACCGCAGAGGATTTTACTCCCAAAAACCGCAACCGCTACATTTCTAAAATCGCCACCGGAGAATATGACGCAGTGATTCTGGCGCACAGCCAATTTGAGAAAATCCCAATCTCCACAGAGCGGCAGATTGCTATGCTGGAACGGCAGATCAACGATATTGAAAATGCAATCCATGAAATCAAGAGCGAAAACGGCGAGAATTGGTCTGTCAAGCAGATGGTCATTTTCCGCAAAAATCTGGATGAGCGGCTGAAAAAGCTGTCTGCCGAGGAAAAGAAAGACGATCTGCTGACCTTTGAGCAGCTCGGCGTAGATATGATGATGGTGGACGAGGCGCACTTTTTCAAAAACTGCTTTGTCTTTACGAAGCTGCGGAATGTGGCTGGTATTACAACCTCAAGCAGTCAACGCGCTTTTGATATGCTGCTCAAATGCCAGTATTTACAGGAAACGAATCAGGGGCGCGGCGTAGTATTTGCGACCGGAACGCCAATCAGTAACTCGATTTCCGAACTGTTCGTCATGCAGCGGTATTTGCAGCCGCAGGAGTTGGAACGCTTCGGCTGGTCCTACTTCGATACCTGGATCGCCCATTTTGCAAAGAAAGCCTCTGTGCTGGAATTGAAGCCGGAGGGCGGCGGCTATCGGATGCGTGATCGCTTCGTCCGTTTCTACAATCTCCCTGAACTGATGGCTGTCTTTCGTGAGGTCGCTGACATCAAAACAGCGGATATGTTGGATATTCCCGGACTCCCGGCTGTTCGCACTGGTAAAGCGGAGATTGTTTCGGTGGAAGCCACACCCGCACAGCAGGCGATCATGGCCGATTTTATTCTGCGGGCGGAAGCAATCCGAACCGGCCGAGTGAAGCCGGAAGAAGATAATATGCTGAAGCTGACCGGTGAGGCCCGCCTGATGGCGATTGACCCGCGCCTGATTCGACCGGATGCGGATGGTACAGGAAGTAAGTTGAGTGTCTGCATTGAGGATGTTTATCAGGTTTGGAAGGACACCGCCGCCTCTGCTTCCACGCAGCTTGTCTTTTGTGATGTTGGCACTCCCAAAGCCGGGAAATTCAATGTATATGATGAAATAAGAAATGTGCTGCTGGCAAAGGGTGTGCCGGAATCGGAGATAGCCTTTGTTCACGACGCCACTTCTGAAGCACAGCGGCAGGAACTGTTCGAGCGTACCCGCCAAGGAAAAGTCCGTATCTTAATCGGCAGCACCAGCAAGCTGGGAACCGGCGTGAATGTTCAGAATAAGGTAATCTCCATTGACCATCTGGACTGTCCGTGGAAGCCCTCTGACATTACACAGCGAAATGGACGTGGGGTACGGCAGGGCAACGAAAACCCTGAAATTATGATAAAGCAATTCGTAGCCAAAGGAACATTTGATGCGTATCTCTGGCAGATTCAGGAGCAGAAATTGCGCTATATCACGCAGATTCTCACCGGAAAACACATTGCCCGCTCTTGTGAGGATGTGGATGAAACCGTCCTGTCTGCCGCACAGTTCAAGGCGGCCGCTACCGACAATCCGATGGTCGCACAGAAGATGGAATTGGAAAACCGGGTCACGGAATTGAAAATTCTGCGTGGTGCGTGGAGCAATGAACAGCTTGCTTTGGAACACAAGGTTAACTTGACATATCCATCCCGCATCCGGGAATATGAGCAGAAAATTGAGCGAGTCACGCAGGACATTTCTCTGTTGGGTCAGACCGAAGGCAAGGATTTCTCCATCGTGCTGGATGGAAAGCATTATACGGAGCGACCGGCAGCGGTCGAAGCATTTGCCCTTCTTTATCGGATGATAAGTGAAGGCCGTGGAAAAGATGAATATGAGTTTGAAATTGGTTCGTATCGTGGCTTTTCTCTTTTCGTGAACTTCAATCCGTTTGAAAGGGATATTATTCTGCGGGGCGCTTTGCTGTATGGGACGGATATAGGCAATTCCGGTCAGGGAACGATTACCCGTATCGAGAATCTTGCTGAACGGATTCCCAACTATCTTGAAGATGCACGGCGCGAATTGAAAGAAACACAAAAACAACTGGCGGTTGCCCAACAGCAGGTTGGACAGCCGTTTCTTTATGAGGAAGAATTGTCGGAAAAGGTTGCCCAACTCACGGAAATCAACACTAAGTTGGAGTTTGAATCATTACAGGAAAGCGAGGTGATTTTGGATGAAAACGGACAACGATCTGATGGCGAGGAAGATTGGGATTCTGAAAGAGTTCCTGCCTGCGCTTCTGCCGAAGTATAAGATCATGCTGCTGGAGGCATTCAGCCCCCACGATCTTCTCACGGCGTATATCAAAAACACTCTGGCGGGCTATCCCCGTCTGGAAGATCAGAACTTGGACGACCTGACGCTGGAACTGCTGTACCCCACCGACGAGGCGGCAGAACACTGTATCAAAGAGTTCCTTGCTCTGCGCCTGGACGATGACAACGAGCATGAGCTGGAGCAGTGATGTGAGGTGGTGATATATGGGCGAGAAACATTCGGCTGTCGGCTATCTCTTTCGAGAAGGTGCTTTTTTGCCAGCCCAAGAAACAAAGCCGGTCCACAATGAGTTTGGCCTGGACCTGTTTCAGCATAGAGGCTCCGTTTATGAAGGAAAAACCGGACTGCAATTCTGTTCTCTCCAGCAGGCGGAGGACTTGGCCGGTTTCGTTGAGAAGCATGGCGGTATTGAAAAAGTCCAAAAGCTGATTGCAGACAGTTTGGAGCGCACCGGTCTTTCTCCACGCTATACCCGACCGGATGAAAAGAAAAAGGACATCTTTCCGCCCAAGGAAAAAGACGAGAACCGGGTCTTTGCCAAAGACCTGATGGGCAACAAGCACTACTACTACCGCTTCTACAACGAAAACGGCATTGAACTCTACACAATGGAGAAGAAACGGGAGTTCTTCCAAACAGTTTATATTCCATGTGACGGGTTTATGGTGGGCATTGACCAGCGGCACCGGCTTGAGGAAGTCCTGAAATGGCTGCCCACGCTGGAGCATGGCATCCGGGGTGAGATCGAGAGGGTTTTCAATCAGAGTATGGAAGCCCCGGACCGGTGGGCTGATCTGGGATTTGCCAATCTGCTTGGACGGTATGAGGAAGCAAAAGCCCACAATGCCCCCATTGCTGCGGAACGGCAGCGGCAAGCTAATGAAAGGCGGGCGCAGCAAGACGCCCGTGAACAGCAGTTGGCACAAGAACGACAGGCCCGTTACGATTCCGCCATCCGTGAGGCCGAAGGAAATATTATGGCGGGAAAGGAGGTGATAAACCGGGAGATCAACGGCAAATCTCTCATTATGCAGCTCTTTCGTGAGCATGAAATTCCTGTTCCTCTCAAAACACAGGGCTGGATCATCAATTCGCTTCACAGTATCCGGTACGACCCCCAAATTGGAGAATGGAACTACCGCTATTTCAAAGGCAGCCGGAACAGCACCAAAATGTTTGACCTGCTTTCCAAACTGTCCGCTGCGATTCAGACCCGACAGCAGTTTGAAGAACATGGGGCGTCCCCGCCGGACAGCCCTGTATTGGACTGTGAGGAAGAACAGGATATGGAACTGTAAATCTGGTTTTTGAAAGGAGCCAATATGAAAAAAGCAATTTTGAGCGTATCCGCTGCCGCCGCCATGATTGGCGGCCTTTTCTATTTTGGCTGGTATCGCAACCGCCACGGCGCCAACTAAGCGAATCGACCTGTCTGGAGGGAGGTGAAGCGATATGCCGATGACAGCGACAATGGCGCCCTACACCCTTTTCATACTGGATGATGATACCCCTCTGAACCCTCGTGAGGATCACGACTGCTTGGGAAAAATGGTCTGCTGGCATAGCAGATACAGCCTGGGCGAGAAGCACGATTATGATGAGCCAAGCGATTTCCTGCGGAACCTGCTGTTTTCTGAATACTCCAGCGGCCATGACCGGAACAATCCGGTTTTTGCATTTCTCAAATCTGGCAAGGCCAAAGATGCCCGATTGGAATACAACCGCTCCACGCGGGAGTGGGAATTGCGGGAGAATCAGCACTGGAGTTCAGACAGCGATTGGTATGTGTCCTCCAGCTATGCGGCCTCGTTGAAAGATGAAGTCCCGGACTGGTTTTTGGATGATTGCCTTTCTGCCCTCACTACCGGCGAACTGTTTTCGCTGGTAGAACAAATGGATGGCATGGTGATTCTTCCGCTTTACCTGTACGATCACAGCGGGATCACCATGAACACCTGCGGCTTTTCTTGCCCGTGGGATTCCGGTCAGGTTGGCTGGATCTACGCAGATAAAGCGATGATCGAGCAGGAACACGGGAAAATCACCCCTGAAATATTGGAGAAGGTTCGTCAAACCCTGGAAGCTGAAGTCAAGGAGTACGATTACTACCTGACCAACCAGTGCTATGGATTCCAGCTTTTCAAGGAAGATGTGGAGGTGGATAGCTGCTGGGGATTCCTGGGGGAAATCCGGGATGTTCAGGATGCTGTAAAGGAGCATCTGCCGGAGGACTGCAATCCGGCAATCGTTGAATCGCTCCAATTTCAGTATGAGGAACTGGACATCGACGAGTATTTGGAGCGATTGCAGGAAGAAACGGAGGGATTAGACTGTGAGCCTGGATAACACAGTGAATGTTTTCATCCTGTATGGCTGCACCTTGAGCAAGGAGCGAAGTTCCATGCGAATCGTGGCCGCCACTACGGATGAAGAAATGCTGCATACCATCATCGGCGCCCAAATCCTCGGCGGCACAATGGACTACCGGGGCTTCAGCAATATGAAGGGCTTTGAACAGTTCCGGGCGGCCTGCCGTGCCGGTGATGTTCAGTATAGCAATCTGGACTATGGCTTTGTGGAGCAGACGGAAAATCTGATGCTCCCGGACTGTGCAAAGGAGCCGCAGTTTGAGAAAGCATATCGGCTGCTGAACCTGTCCGACCATGAGTTCAATGCCATCCGCAATGGTTCTCTGGAGAGCCTGGGCGAAGATCGCACCCGTTTGATTCTGGATAAGGCGCTGTCATGGGCGGCACAGAACTATGCCGGATGGGACTTATACCGTCATTTGAGAGATGAACTCGGCATGAGCAACGAGGAAATCGGAAAAGCCGGATTTGACCTGGATGAGTTCCATGAGGTCGAAGCGGCGGACTCTGCGGAGTATGAAGTGGAGGCTGACTATGGCGAAGAACTTTAATTCTTCTGCTCTGCCGGAACATTGCTATGCAGTTCTTCCCGGTTCCGGGCAGCTCATAGAGGTCAGGTGCGGCGAAAAGGGCTACTATCCCTGTGCCTACTCCACCAGCGACCGTGAGTATAACAAGGTTCTGGCAAATTACTTCAATGCCCATGAGGGCATTTCAAAGGCACAGGCGGCAGCTATGTTGGCCGGTTCCATGTTTGGCTGGAATGTTCCTGCTGCCGATCCTGCCTGTTACGATGCAGAGGGCATCCCGATCCAACCGGGAGAAAAGAAAGCGCCCACCAGATCGCCGGAATACCAGTACGAGCAGGCAAAGCTCATCCGGCAGAACTACCAGCCCGGAACCAAGGTTGTGCTGGATGAAAAGATGGAAGATCCCTACCGTGAAATGCCTGCGGGACTGACCGGCATCGTAGATTCCGTTGACGATCTGGGGCAAATTCATTGCCATTGGGAGAATGGTTCTTCGCTGGCGCTTATTCCGGGCGTTGACCATTTTCATCAGGATATGACTCAGGAGCCTGTGATTGAGAGCAGCGAAGAACAGGAGCCTGATTTGGAATTGTGAGGTGATGTGATATGAGCAGAAGCGCCGCTGCGTATCAGAAATTTACCGAGGATGAGATTCGGAAGGCAAACAGCGTGGATATTCTGTCCCTGGCCCGTGGCTATGGATATGAGCCGGAAAAGGCAGGCCGCAAAGCTGTCCACATGAAGCACAGCGGCGGGCTTTACATCTTCCCCGAAAACAATCGCTTTTTCCAATGGACGGGTCCTGATGATGGAGTCAAAGGCGGCGCCATTGATTTTGTCATGCGGGAAGAAAACCTGTCCTTCCCCGAAGCGGTGGGCAAGCTGATCGGCAAGGAGTTCTCTCCATCCGTAAAGCAGGTGGTTCCCTATGAGAAAAAAGAACGGGAGCCGCTGGTGCTGCCCGAAAAGGCAGACAACATGAAGCGGGCCTATTGGTATCTGGTTTCTGTCCGAGGTATCAGCCCTAAAATCGTAAGCCACTTTATGAATCGGAAGATGATTTATCAGGAAAAGAAGTATGGCAACTGCGTGTTTGTAGGCTACGATGCGGAAGGAATCGCCCGGTACTGCTCCATGCGGGCGGCCAGAGATAACAGCTCCTTCAAAATGGATGCGACCGGCTCTGATAAAAGCTACCCCTTCTTCCACGAGGGCAAAACCGATCTGCTGATTGTCACCGAGGCGCCCATCGACCTGATGAGCCATGCTTCTATTGCCGCTGACTTTTATGGGCGTGACTGGATGCAAGATCACCGTATCTCTACCGGTTGCCTTTGGAATGGAGCCATTGACCGTTATCTGGAAGGCCATCCGCAGATCAAGCGGCTGGTGTTTGCAGTGGACAATGACTATCTGGCCCGTGACAAGAATGGGCAACTGCGAAATTGGGGGCAGCTTACAGCGGCAAAATGGATGAAGGCATACACCGAAAAGGGATATGCCTGCGCGGTTCATGTGCCGCATTTGAATGACTTTAACACCGACCTGGTGGAAATGCGGAAGGGGCGTTCTGTGGAGGATTTAGACCGTCAGCGTATGGCGGAGCTGGAAACTGCATTTGAACAGAGCGCCGAGGAAGAACCGGAACAAGGTATGGAGGTGTAAAATTGGCAAAAATCAAAACCTTTGAATTGGATCGCTGGAGTGAGCCGGATGAAAAGCGGCGTGTCCGGCACATCGGCATGGCCGACGCAAAAGAAACCTTTGACAGACTGCAAACGCACCTGGAACTGAAAGGTCTGCTCCCGGATGAGTATTTCCTGTTCTCCGATGAACTGACGGGCGAACTGCCTGAGTTTGACCAGGCGCTCTGTATTCCCAATTTTGGGGCCAGCGAAGGTATCTATCTGGACATTTCCCTGGCCTGCCGCGACAAAGACGGCAAGCGCTATTTTCAAAACTTTGCCACCGGCAAGACATTGGGAGAAACTGCGGACGACTATTACAGGATGTTCCGCATTGCTGCCGAATGTTCCCTGATGCTCAATGGCCGTGGAAATACCTATGAACAGAAAAAAGTGGACATCGTTCTGACCGAACAAGAGGCGGAAGCCGTGGGGACTGTGGTGGATATGGAACTCTGCGGCCACCATCCGCCGGAGGCCGAGGCAATTTTGAACTCTGCGCTGGAGAAGATCGACCGGATTGCCTTTGCAAAAGTCCAGACCATCACCTGTCACGGGAAAGACGATTACTCTCTCTGGTCTGCGGAAATCCCCAAAGATATGCTGCACTCCATCCTGCACGAAGCCTGCGAACGGGTTGGAACCCTGGATGAACTGATGGACGCAATGAACCCGAAGGACGGGTATGAAATGCGGCTGTTCATTCAGACACCGGGACGGCAGTTTGCGTTCTACCGTATCCCTGAACGGCTCTCCAATCTGGAGGACTACGCCAATGAGGGCTGCTCTGTCCGAGGAACAAAGGGCGAAATCATGGCAGAGATTTTTACCGAGTGGGCGCCTGCCCAAGAAGATCTGGAAGATGACTTTGAACTGTGACAGCCCGCACTTTTCTTTTCATCTGTACCTGCCCGCCCCCCTGCGGGGGCGCCCCGCAACCGGAATCCGCAGGCCACGCCCTGCGGTTCTCGGTTAAGGCAGGAATAGCCGTCATACCTGACGGCGGGCTGACAGCTTGAAAGCCGTGCTTTCAACAGGGTTTTGAGGATTTCAAAGGGTATGATTTTTTGATTCTGGTGTGATTTTTGTCATACTTCAAACTGAAAGTCATATTCTCTCCGTTCTTCTCGGTTCTTGTCGTTTCTAACCATTTGTGTTGACAAGAATGGTTAGAAGCGTTAGAATGTGAGTAGAATGATTTCAAGGAGATGATAATATGACTTTTCAGGAAAGTGAAACCCTTGAATTGAAAGAAATTGTTGTGGAGGATATAAAGAAGGAAATCATAGCCTTTGCGAACAGTGCGGGCGGAACGCTGTATGTGGGAGTTGCTGATAATGGTAGAGTTGTGGGCGTTGATAATCCTGATACAGTAACACAGCAGATTTCCAACATGGTGCGTGACAGCATCAAGCCGGATGTCACAATGTTTATCCGCTATGACACAAAGGTTGTGGATGGGAAACAAATTGTCGCCGTTGAGATTCAGCGCGGCACCGAGCGGCCGTACTATCTGGCGAAAAAGGGACTGCGGCCGGAGGGTGTATATGTGCGGCAAGGGACTTCATCTGTCCCTGCGACGACCACGGCAATCCGCCGGATGATAAAAGATACAGATGGTGACAGTTTTGAAGCCATGCGTTCTCTGGAACAGAATTTGACCTTTCAGGCGACAACAAAGGAGTTTGAAGCGCGGAACATTGCATTTGAGGCGCCCCAGATGAAAACTCTTGGGGTTCTCAACACAGATGGCATCTATACCAATTTAGGACTGCTCTTATCGGAGCAATGTACCCATACCGTGAAAGCGGCTGTGTTTGAAGGAACCGACCAAAGTATCTTCCGGGATCGTCAAGAGTTTACTGGTTCTCTCCTTCAGCAGATGAACGAGGTCTACGAGTATATCGACCGTCGAAATCAGGTGCGCTCCACCTTTGATAAGCTGCGAAGGATTGACACACGGGATTATCCAGAAGTTGCAATTCGTGAAGCTCTGCTCAATTCTCTGGTACATCGGGACTATTCTTTCAGTGCAAGTACACTTATCAGTGTGTATGATGACCGAATCGAGTTTACTTCGATTGGCGGCCTGCCTGCGGGGGTTTCGTTGAACGATATTATGATTGGGCTGTCAGTCTGCCGTAATCCCAAATTGGCGAATGTGTTCTACCGTCTGGAACTGATTGAAGCGTATGGAACTGGCATGAAAAAAATCATGGGTGCTTATGAAAACAGCGATAAAAAGCCAGTCATTGAAGCAACAGACAATGCGTTTAAGATTGTATTGCCCAATTTGAACGAGGGCAACAGTTCTTCGACCATGGCAGGTGCGGACAACGAAGCCGAGCAACTGGTGTTGGAGTTCATTCAGAAAAATGGTTCTATCACCCGTAAAGAAGCGGAGGCCGCTGTGGATATGAAGCAAACTGCCGCTGGCCGTCTGTTGAGCAAGATGATCCAAAAAAATCTGATTGTGCAGACAGGTCAAGGAAAAAACACCAAGTATAAATTGCCGTAATCAACGAGAAGGGCGCCGGATCATCCGGCGCCTTTTCTGTTTGAAAGGAGGATTGATTTGAAAGAATCGCCCATTAAAACAGAGCGCAAGACGCTCCATCTGCCGGAAGATACAGTTCAGGCGCTCAATAAACTGGCAGCCAAGAATGGGACGGACTTTTCCAAAGAAGTGCGCAGGGCGATTGACGAATATCTGGATTTGGAAACCACCGCCGAAAATATTGACATGATAAACGGGGTCATCCGGCAGGAACTCAGCGGGCAGCTCAAAGCCCTGGGAAATCGGTTGGCCGGACTGATAAACCGCCTGACGATCATATCGGCTGCGGGCTATTATGCCAACATTGCCATTATCGCAGACCTCATTGACCAAGATCGCTATTCGTCTTTTGAAAAAATTGAGTCGGCGGCCCGAAAGCGGGCATTGGCATTTGCCAATCAGAAAAACGCGGATGCGCTGCGTACTTTCATGGATGACGAGGAAATGCAGAAAGCCATCCATGCCGTACAAGGAGGTTCCCGTGTCGATTCTGATTTATAAGCAGCGCCACCGGCACCCCAACTATAAGAAAACTCCCAAAGGCAACTATGCACATATCGGTTACATTGCAACTCGTCCCGGTGCCGTGAAGAATGAGGGGATGCGCCACGGACTGTTTGGCAAGCTGGAGCCGGGGGCGGTCAAAGAGTTTGACACTTGGCAGGAAGCCGCCCGCCTGGTTCGGGAGCTGTCCTATCGCCGTGTCAATATGTATCGGGGAATTATTTCCTTTTCGCCGGAAACGGCTGCCGAATTGGGGCTGTCCGATCACAAAGCGTGGGAGGACTATATTGACCGCCACATTTTGACCCTTGCAAAGTTCAATGGAATCAGGGTGCAGGATTTGCAATGGGTGGCTGCCCACCATAACGAAAAAGGTCATCCTCACATCCATGTGGTGTTTTGGAATAAGCATCAGCGAACAATGGTCCCTTTTGTCCATCCAAGCATCCCGGATAAAATCCGTAAGCAGCTCATTCGGGATACCTTTGCCGAGCGCATCAAGGCATATTGCGAGGACAAACAGCAGGCCAAGGAACACCTGTCGGCCATCACAGACGAAATGATCGACGAGTTTGAGAAGTATATGGAACAGCTTCACCCGCAGGAATATCGCCGCCTGCGTGAAGCGTTTGGGCGAATCACGGATGATGAACTGGGGACTTCCCCTTTGGACAGCGTTGTTGGTGCAATGAAGATCGCCCCCTTTCTCTCGCGCCTGTTCGCGCTGAAGGAGAAAATGCCGAAAAAGGGACGGCTGTATTACAAATTGCTGCCAGAGGATGTGAAGGTCGAAGTGGATGCCTTTGTTGCCTTCCTGAAAGAAAACAACGAGTACATCCGCAATCTGGTTCAGGACTATGTGGAGAGCAAAACCCGCCTTGCCATGCTCTATGACACCGACCCGACCCACATCAAAGAACAGCAGGAAAAGGCTGTGGCAGAGGCCGATAAGCTGATCGCCAATAAAATTCTCGATGTGATCCGCACCATGCTGTGCAAAGACCGTGAGGTCCAGTCTTTTGAATATACAGAGGCCCGGAAAGCCTACTTCACCGAACAGATGATTTGCGAAATTCTAATAGCGCTGGAGCAGGCTGCTATGAGTTTTGACATGGAATACGACGACCGGCAAAAGGCCATGAGTACCGAACTGTCAAAGGCGGCCCGAAAAGAGTGGTATCTGCGGCATAAGGACAAGGGGGTGGAACCATAGCAATCCGCAAATAAATGTATTGTCGAAAAGTTTTGCGATTATAAACCGCAAAACTGATTGACCACCTGTGCGTTTTGCGGTATAATAATAGCGAATGGAGGTGGTCACGATGATTGAAAGACCGTTATATGTGGATAAGATTATGGCCTATGTAGATAAGCTAATAAAAAATGCACATGGAATTTAGGTTATACTAATCATATAAGTATACTAAAATAGTCTCAAAGAAAAGTAAAGAAAAATTTATTTATGGAGGTAAAAAAGGATGAGTCAAGTTGTTGATTTTTTAAATGAAGCAAAAACTTATTATTTTGCAACCGTTGAAGGAGACCAGCCAAGGGTCAGACCGTTTGGTGCAGCCATGGAGAGGAATGGCAAGGTCTATCTTGCTACAACCAATCAGAAAAAAGTTTATCAGCAGTTATTGGCAAATTCAAAGGTGGAAGTCTCAGGTATGGCAAAAGGAAAATGGATTCGGCTCACCGGCGAAGCCGTAATTGATGATACCGTGGAAGCAAGGGAAGCAATGCTTGAAGCAAATCCGCTTTTGAGAGTTATGTATAGCGCTGATGATGGGAAATTCACCGTATTTTATTTGAAAAACATGCAGGCAGTTTTATATTCCTTTACAGGAGATCCGGAGATATTAGATAATTAATCAAAACATGCAGCCCAAGTGTAGAATGAACTGACCCCCATAAGTTAGACCAAAAATCTAACTTATGGGAGGTCATTTTTTATGGCAAAATACAGTTATGAATTTAAGTTACAAGTTGTTCAAGCATATTTAGATGGAGAAGGCGGTTATAGATATCTTTCAAAAAAATATGGAGTACCTTCAAAAAGGGATATTGAAAAATGGGTATTTGCATATAAAGCGTTTGGAAAAGATGGTTTGATGCGATCAAGAAAAAATGAAAGTTACTCTTTCGAATTTAAGCTTCATGTAGTAGAGTTATATTTAACAACAGAAGTTTCATATCAGGAGTTAGCTTTATCTGTAGGGATAAATAATCCACCTCTAATTGCCAGGTGGGTAAACGATCATAGAATTGCTGGTCCTGATGCTTTGAAAGTAAAGAGTAAAGGACGGCAAAAGAAATTGAATAAAGCAAAAGATAAATCTCCATTATAGCCGCCTGCTTGAAATACCGGATAATTACCCCAAATTTGTTCTCACAACAGACGAATTTGCCGGTGGGAACTATGAGGGAATCAAGACAATGCACATAGCGGATTTCCTGCTCAGTGCGGAGTATTGACATCGAACACCAGATGAAACTCAATGAAAATCTACTGTCTGCCGGAAAAAGTTGTGACTTTGGAAGAAAAGTCCCTTGAAAAAATTGATATTGCCATACAGAAAGCAGTCCTGCGGGGCTGCTTTTTCTGTTTTCAAATGATTGTGAAAAGCAAAAAGTGACCGGCCGCCCGGTTCCAGAAAGGAGAAAGGATGATAGCAGCGAACACTTCCTATAAGCAAAATGGTGTGCCGGTGTCGATTCCGAGCGGTTCGTATGGCATTGCCCATTTGACGGTTCACCAATATGAATACCCCAAAGGACATCCCTGCCATAACTGCCCTTACACTCTGCGCACCTCTGTCCCGTCCTGTATGTTCCCTGAACGAAGGGATGGCGGCTGTCTATGGTACGATCTGAAAAAACAGCGGCGCCCTCCGCTGCCTGCGGTTTACCCCAAAAATCAGGCGGCGGCAGAGCGCATTTTTGCTTTCGTTGAAGTTCTCAAAGATGTAATGAAGCGAAAAGGTTATCAGGAAAGGAGGAAACCGATTGCGAAGTAAAACCGATTTTTACAGGCTGTTCTTTGAACAGCTTGCCCGGCGCGGCTTTGATGTGAAGCGGTCCCAATCTTCCGATTACATCGCTGATATTTATTTCAAGAACCAGCTTGTGGCCTATTTCTCCAAAGCCGATACGGTGATCCAGAATCCCTTTGTCACAGTCAAGGACAAACTCATTCGCCTTATCAACGATACGGCCCAGGACACAGCGAACAAAGCGGGTATCTGCCGCGACTGTCCTTATACTGACGCCAATGAGAAACTTCCCAATGGCTCTTATAAGCTGGCAGAATACAATGGCGTGACTCTCGCCTGCAAGGAACATCATCTGTTTGGCTATGTGTTCTCCACCTACCGCACCGCCCCGGATTCCGGCGAAATGATGGCCCGCCAGATTTTTTACAACAAGGAATTTGCAGGACAGGATTTCGCCAAACGGAGCGGTTTGGTGGATGAACGTGCGCTGTTCACCGAAGAAGAACTCCGGGTCCTTCATGCGGGCTTGGTTAAGATGAGCATACTCGATCAGGATGTTTCCAACGAGGCCCGTGAATCTGTGGAACGGATTCTTGACAAAATCGAGGACATTATCCCGGAGCTGCGGGAGCAGGAAATGGAGTTTGACTTTGATATGGAGTTCGGCCAGCAGGAAGAAATGGAGATTGGAGGATAGCAAGAATGAGCAGCAAGAGAAATCAGACCATCGCTATCGCCCGTTTCCTGATGTATAAATACGGGCTGAACCAGCAGCTTGAGGGCATGACGGACGAAGAATACCTGGCGCATCCCATTGGCTTGGATGTGGGGCAATATGTAGCTGACCTGATGAAATACTGCCCGGAGCATATCGTCGATCAGGTCATGGAACATCAGGATGCTCTTTTGCGGCGCCTTGGTACGGATTACCTCACCGTCATAGCCTATATGCCTTATGAGGAAGATGGAGGGACAAAGTATGCGTGATGGACGCCCGAATCCTGATATTTGGGGAAACATCATCACCTGCGGGGAGATCGCCGTGGGCATTTACGAGATCGTCGGCACAAAGAAACGTGGGCTGGAAGTGCCGAAGGCCCTTGCCGAAGAAATCCTGCCGGAATCTGTGATGGAACAGGCGGCACAGGACGGTGAGAACCTTTGTTTTACCGATCCGGTTTCCAACGCCATCGTTGCGGACGCCCTGCTGGAACAGGAACTTGTTACTGATCCGCAGGCAGCGGCCCGTCTGGACACAATCCGGCAGCTTGATGATGTGGCCTATGATACGGCATTTGAACCGCCTGTTTCAGACTATGAGCTGGACGGGCTGGACTTGGAAAGATAGGAGTTTACAATGAAAATCCTGGATTTCGACCTGGAAGGAAGTCACTTCATCATCGAAGCAGACATTTCGCCGCGCCAAGAGGCGGATGATGATATGGAGTGTCAATGGCTCCGGTACGACTTTGATAACACGCAGGTTTATAAGGAAACGGACGGCGCTGTTTCGCCGTTCCAAATTACAGCCGTTGCCTGGGCTGGCTATCAACTGACTGCCGATCATGCGTTGAAAGATGTGATCGGACGCATTTCCCGCAATGAAACCGGCAAGCTGACCGTTCATTATGTTTGTCCAGAGCTTCAAGAGTTTTTCGATGAACTCAAAAAATATCCGGCTATCAGCGGGGAACGAACGATTCCGTACTTCATTTTTCACAGCGGCGATATTGCAAAACTGGCGTATGCGACCAATGAGTTTCTGTATTACGAGGACAGTAACTATATGCCGCTGATGTTCCGTACCGTTGACGGAACTCTTGTTTCCGACAATGAATTTGCCGATATGGGGCTGTATGAATCCGAAGAAAATGTTGAGAACGGCACAGAACACATTTTGCCGTTCACAGATTACGGTTCCGATGTGGAAAGCGCCTGTGATTTAGAGGACGAGGAAGATCTGGAAATTTGAAACTCAGAGGTTTGCGGGCTATGTTCCGTGGCCGGTGGGCAGTTTTCATCGACTTTTGCACCGTCCATCTGTTGGGTGGATGGGCTTAATTTGGAAAGGTAGGTGTTATTTTGAGGCTGGTCTATATTTCTTCCCCTCTGCGGGGAGATATGGAAAAGAACAAGGAAAAGGCAAAGGACTACTGTGCTTATGCGGCATCCTGCGGCGTGATTCCCTTGGCGCCGCACACGATTTTCACGCAATATCTGAATGACGCAGTGCCGGAGCAGCGGGAACAGGGTCTGCGAATGGGTCACGAACTGCTGGAACGCTGCGATGAACTCTGGGTTATGGGCGACACCATCTCTCAGGGAATGAAGGACGAAATTGGCCTGGCTACTTTTCTGCAACTCCCGATTCTCTATGTATCCGATGATATGGTGAAGAATCAGAAAATGATCCGCCAGTCGGATCGCCCTCTGGACATCAATGACTGCATCCCCGATAGTAGCCAGTACAACTACGAAAATCAATTTCTGGTTCTCAAACCTGGGGTGAGCAGCAAGGGCAAGGACATGACTGCCGACGACTCCATCTGGTATGCCCGTAACGGTTTTGGATGTATTTATGGAGCCAGAGGTCAGGCCGTGTATGCAGAAAGCCTGTTGACCGGCAAATACATTCATTGGGAACGACATGACTTCTGTGGCATCGTCAAACCGGAAAGTTTGAAAGAATGGCTTCTGGATAAGCCGGTCAGGAATGAGGCTGCCGAAGAACTCACCAAGTTTGTCACCCCTGAACTTATCAGCGCAGCCAAGCAAAACCATACTGCTTGCGGCTATCCTTTTCTAATCGGGTATGCCCCTGCGGAGGGCGGTCTGCATGAAGCGTTCTGCCTGGACCCCGATCCGGTCAATCTTGCATCTTTTATTGTGAAGATGGGGAAAGAGCGCGGCGACCTGATGATTTGTACTCCGTTGGATACCCCGTTTTTGAACACCTTCGGGACATTCATTGACCGCTGCGCGGATCAGGACTTTTTGCAAAAGCATCTATTGCCGGTCCTGGTTCCCATGCAGATGGGCAAAACGGAGCCGCAAGCAATCAAGTTGACCGAGGATCAAAATACCCAAGCATTTCTGGATGACTTTGAAGTTGAGGATGATATGGAGCTATGACCAGAATTCCCTGCCGAACCGGGGATTTTGCTTGTTGGGGAAATTCTAAAATTCCTGTTTCTGATTGGCAAATTTACAATTCATCTATTCAAACGAGAAACCAGACAGTGTATAATTGAGCCAGCGATAAATCGAAAGTTGAGGAGACCGAGGAAATGGATTTCAAGAATTTGTTGCCAGCTACAAATCGTGATGAATTGCGACAATGGCTTTCAGAAAATCACAATAAGGAAGATGAATGTTGGGTAGTTGTAAAACGTGGACGGCCAGTTGATAATGGAACATTTTGGTACATTGACGCAGTTGAAGAAGCAATGTGTTTTGGTTGGATCGACAGTACCACAAAGAAAATGGATAATGGCATAACTGCACAGAGATTAGCACCTCGGAGAAAAGGTAGCGTTTGGTCTGAATTAAACAAAGAACGTTGCCGGAGAATGGAACGGTTAGGGCGCATGACAGATGCTGGCAGAGCTGTGCTACCAGATATGTCCGAGAGTGGTTTTGTCATCGACAAGGACATTTTAATGGCACTACAAGCTGACTCCGAAATTTGGGAGAATTTTCAAAGCTTCCCCCCGCTATATCAAAGAGTAAGAGTAGATACCATTCAGATTAAGAAAAAGCAGCCGGACTTATTCAAAAGCCGTTTACAAAAACTATTAGACAACACAAAAGCTGGCATCATGTATGGAGAATGGAACGATAACGGGCGTTTGCTCTAAATATCTTCCCATTTGGCATAGTAACCATCGTCAGACCCATTCAAATCTTCAAAATTAAATACCCGCTACCCACCAGCGGCGCATCCAGCAGGAAATCTTTCAAAGGTTTCCTGCTTTTCTTATACCATTTTTCAGAAAGGAGCGATTCAATGAGCGAAGTACTTCTTATCCTGCTTCATAACCGGCAGCGTTATCAACACCACCTCAGAGCCACTCGAAATAACTTTGAGATTGAGGATGGCGTGAAATTATGAAAACAAAGCCTAAACTGATGGTATGTGCGCTGATCTTCGTTTCCGGCGCGATTCTTAATCTGTTTTTCTCAACAGCGGTTCACGGTTTGTTGACAAGAGAGATTACCCGGCTGTCGCTTCTCCCTATCGGGGACTGCCTTGCCAGTCTGTTTTCCAGTCGCCAGCACATGATGTTGTATCTGTGTCTGCAAGGGTTTGTAAGTGTGTTGGCGGTTATGTTCTTCCTGACCAACATGAGGCCGTATGAATCAGACCTGGACACGATCACCCCGGAAATTCAGACACCCAGAGCCGTGGGCCAATACCAGCATGGTTCAGCCCGGTGGATGACCGATTCCGAGAAAGACAAAGCATTTGACAGCTATATTCTTGACCCGCACAACCCAACGATCCGGCAGCTCTTAGATACCGGATACGATGGTTTGGATTTTCTCAAAGAAAAATAAGGAGGCGATAA
Organism: Ruminococcaceae bacterium AM07-15; assembly: GCA_003477405.1. GTDB lineage: Bacteria > Bacillota > Clostridia > Oscillospirales > Butyricicoccaceae > Pseudobutyricicoccus. The sequence goes on along the minus strand of QUDE01000005.1, from coordinate 20,466 downwards.
ATTGAAGTTGAACCTTCACCCCAAAGGTATTCCCAAGCAGGAACCTTTGGGAGCGGATACTCCGCTGAAAAAAGGCGGCGTGGTGGTAGGTATGCGAAAGGAGGGCGATAAAGAAAAAATCTATTTTGTCGGTGATGACTGCCACCTGCTCTGCGTTGGCGCCACTCGTTCCGGTAAATCAAGATGTCTGGTTCTGGAAAGTATCTGTCTTTTGGGACTCGCCGGAGAATCCATCTTCTGCTCCGACCCCAAAGCCGAATTGTTCCACTACACCGCTGATTTTCTGAAAAAGTTGGGTTATGAGGTTTTGGTGCTGGACTTCAAGAACCCCGAAAAGAGTATGCGCTACAATCTGCTCCAGCCCATCATTGACGCCATCAGTGAGGGAGACACCGACCGTGCAGAAATGCTGGCCTGGGACTTGACGAACAATCTGGTTGGTAAGCCGGAGGGCGAAAAGATTTGGACAAACGGTGAATGTTCCATCATAGCGGCTGCCATTCTTTGCGTGGTGTGCGACAACCAAAAACGACCGGAATTTCAGAACATGACCAATGTGTATTGGTTCATTTCGGAAATGTGCCGTACCATCGGAAATAAGATGCCGCTGTTGGAGTATGTCAAGAAGCTCTCTCCATCCCACCCGGCACGGGCGCTTCTGTCCATTTCCGATGTGGCGCCGTCCCGTACCAGAGGCAGCTTCTACACCTCTGCCCTGACCACCTTGCGGCTGTTCACCTCGAAGTCCATCTACGCTATCACCCATACCAGCGATTTTACCCTTGCAGATATGGGCAGTAAAAAGCAGGCGTTGTTTGTAATCCTGCCCGACGAGAAAACCACCTTTTATCCCATTGCTTCTCTCATTGTGTCGCAGCAATACGAACTTTTGGCAGAGGCGGCAGACCGGCGCGGCGGGCGTCTGGAACGCCGTGTCAACTTCATCCTTGACGAGTATGGCAACTTTACTCCCATCAGTGACATGACCAACAAACTGACCGTAGCGGCTGGCCGTGGGATGCGATATGCCCTGTTTGTGCAGGGCTTTGACCAACTGAAAGAAAAGTACAGCGACAACATCGCCAACACAATCAAGGGCAACTGTCAGGTGTGGGCGTACCTGCAAAGCGATGATCCGGAAACGCTGCGGGAGATGTCCGATAAACTCGGCAGCTATACCACATCCAGTTACCAGCTTTCGGCCAGCAACGGCAAATACACAACCCCGTCTAACTCCCAGAGCGTCAGTCTGACCGAGAGAAAGTTGCTCAATACGGATGAGGTCCGGCGAGTCAAGCGTCCCCATCAAATCATCACCAGCCGCGACCACCCCGCTATGATGTATGCGCCCGACCTTTCTCAGTGGATGTTCAACAAGATGTTGGGGTTGGGAGATATGGAGCATAACCGCAGGCTGCGGGAAGAACGGGAACAGAAACGGCCAATCATCACCGACACGAAGCAAGAAATCGCATTGTGGAACATCTGGATTTACTACCAGAAGGACATCATGCGCCGCCTTTCGCAGCAAAAGGGCGCTATGGGCGGTGGCCTTGATGATGATTAACTCATAGGAGGTTTTGAATGAAAGAGAAAATCAACCAGACGGCGGGCAGGCTGAAACAGACTGTCCGGGCGGTGGGTGTTGGTATTGCCACACTTACCGCCTCTTTTTTTATGTCCGCACCGGCTTATGCCGCTGGTGTGCAGGACAGTCAGATTGTCAAAGGAACCGAGAAACTGGTCGGTGATGTGACAACCTGGCTGATGGTGCTGGCGCCGGTGGTAGCCGGTCTGCTTATCATCTATTTCTGCATCCGGCGCGGCATGGCTGACGAGATGGATCAGAAAAAGTGGAACAACCGCATTGTGGTGGCGGTGGTGTCCTGCATTGGCGCCGTACTCGGTTCTGCCACCCTGAACCTGATTCTCGGCTACTACCAGTAAGCCGGGATACATTCCGTAGTACAGGCGATTTCCGCGCCTTACTAAATAAATCATTTTATTAACAGGAGGAAAAAACTATGGCTAACTTCATCCGCAACACTCAGGTTAAGGCTATGACTTCTATCTGGACTGCCAAGCAGAAGGCCCGTGAGCTGGCTGACCGCACGGCGGAGGCGCTGACCGACCGCACCGGTCAGGGTACGCTGGATGTGGCGATTACTGTGCTGATCTCCATTGTCCTGGGCGCCCTGATCCTGGCCGGTCTGTACCTGATCGTGGACGACACCGTGCTGCCCACCATCACCCAGCGCATCAAGGATATGTTCAACTACGGCGGCTGATCGGAACAAGCAGCGGCGGGGCCATCGGCCCCGCCCTAATTTTTGACAGGAGGTTTTTCAATGGAGTTCAAAGCGGAAATCAAAAAGACTTTTACCGGTCCCGACAAGCTGCGGGCGGTGTGCAGCGTGGTCCTGGATGACTGCTTTCTGGTGAAGAATGTGCGGGTCGTCGAGGGCGAAAAGGGGCTGTTTGTGTCCCTGCCCAGCCGCCGGAATGTCAAGGGCGAGTGGGTGGAGCATTGCTTCCCCATGACGAAGGAACTACGGGCAAAGCTCTCCGCCGCTGTACTGGAAGCGTATGAGGCCGCCGTACAGAACGAAGAAGCTGCCGTGTCCTGATCGCCCGCCATATTCCAATCCCTATCGGGGGCGGCCAAGCGCCGCCCCCAGAAAGGAGGTGGTTGCTGATTGGAATATATCTTAGTGCTGCTGATCGTGGCCCTGCTGAATGGAGCAATCGCCTATATTGATGGGCTGATGGAAGGGATTATCCCTCTTACCCTGTACGCAGAGCAGTATATGTCCACCTTGGCCGGGGTCGATTTGTTTCAGTCCTTGTTCGACATTGTATTCGGCTTTGGCGTATCCCTGATTGTGCTGAAGTTCCTGAAAAAAGGCTTTGAAACCTATGTTCTGTGGTCAGACGGGGACGCCGACGAGGAGCCTATTGCCATTCTCACAAACTTTTTCAAGGCTATGGCTGTGGCAATCTGCTTTCCCACCATGTATGACTGGCTTGCCACGATTGTAGAAGAAATGAGCAATAAAATGCTGGAGGCCATCGGCCTTGCCACCGCTTACGATTGGGCGGGCTGGGTATCCGGCATTTCATCAATGGGGCTTGTGACAGCCATCTTTGGCTTGGTATTTGTCATCGTCTATTTCATCCTATATTTCCAATTCCTGATGCGCGGGCTTGAAATCCTGATTTTGCGAGTAGGTATTCCGTTGGCCTGCGTAGGTCTGATTGACAATGACAAAGGCGTGTTCAAGCCCTACATGAGTAAGTTCTTCCAGTCTGCGCTCTCTGTGGTAATTCAGGTTTCTCTTGCGAAATTGGGGGTTGGCCTGATGATGAATATGCACATTTTCTGGGGCGTGGCCTGTATGATTCTTGCGGTGCGGACACCGAAGTTCCTTCAGGACTTCCTCATTACGACTGGTGGCGGTGGCGGCGGCGCCATTGTCAACAACGCATACCATTCTGTACGGCTGGTGCAGATGGTCAAGGGCATGGGAAAGTGAGGTGATGGCTGATGGTGACAATGGACGATATTTCAAATGCCATCATCCTGCTTGTGCGCGTTGGTGCGGTAGCCCGTTTCGTCTACTGCCTGGTGCGCTTGACTGCAGCCGAGGAACAGGCGGCGCAGTATAAAAAGCGCGCCCGTAACACAGTGATCTTCTACATCATCGCAGAATCCATCTGGCAAATCAAAGATCTGATTCTGTACTACTATTCCTGACAGGAGGTGCAAATGGACGAAGATTTGAAACTCTACATCCCTCTGGGCGTGAAGCCGGAGGCCGAACTGTTTACTGGCTTTGGGAAAAAACAGCTTTTTCAATCCATTGTGGGGTCCCTGGTGATGGGCGGCATAGCGGCGCTGGCCTGGCTCTTTACCGGGAATGTGACAACCACCGTTATCCTGGCCCTGGCCGGTATCTTTGGCTCTGTGATGATGACTACCAAAGACCAGAGCAATTTGTCCGTGGTAGATCAGGTGCAAAACCTGATTCGCTTTTTACGCGGACAGAAAATCTACCCGTATCGTTACGGGGATGAATGGGGGCTTGAATAATGTACGCAACCATTCCGGTCTACTACCCCTCGCTGGAGGAAGCCGCCCGAAAGGATGAAGCGGCTCTCTGGTGTGACAGCTACAACATCAATATGTCCTGCCGCAACTTCATTCAGGATAAGGCCATGACTGCCTTCAATACCCGTGAACTGGACGCCTTTATCGAAGAATTGGTGCGCTGTTATGGAACAGAACGGGCGATGTATGTGCTGTCCCGTACTATCCAGTTTTCCGATTGGGACGCACGGTTCGATCAGGCCGTGCTTGACCGAGCGGGCAAAACGGACTTCCCTGACACAAGAGAGCCGAGGGAGGCACATCAGGTAGACCCGACCACCCGATATGTCACGGAGATTGATCCGTGCGTTGTTAACGCCGTCTTTGTGAAGCTGATGGAGCTTGAGGACGAACAGGAAGAAACCAACCACATGAATGAAATCGAGCAGGATGAGCTTGACGAGGATATGACGGCAGAACTGTGAGGCTGCCGATGGAGCAGATGACATTTCTGGATTTCTTCGCAGGCATCGGCGGTTTCCGCAAGGGCTTTGAGCTATGCGGGATGCGCTGTGTGGGGCATTGTGAGATTGATAAGTATGCCGACCGCAGTTACAGAGCCATTCACGATGTAAAGGAGGATGAATGGTATGCAGCCGACATCACAAAAGTCGCCCCCGCAGATCTCCCCAGAGCAGACCTGTGGGCAGGAGGATTCCCGTGTCAGGATATTTCGGTCGCTGGCCGCCAGCGAGGGCTTGACGGAGCAAGAAGTGGACTCTTTTTTACACTTGCTCAACTCGTCAAAGGCCAAAGTCCTGAAAATCGACCCACATGGATTGTCCTTGAAAATGTTAAGAATCTCCTATCCATTCATGGAGGATGGGACTTTGCGACCGTTCTCGATACGCTGGCCTCACTCGGCTACCATATCGAATACGGACTGCTCAATACAAAGTATTTCGGCCCCCCTCAAAATCGAGAGCGAGTGTTCATTGTCGCTTGCCGACATCCTGGAGCCGGACGCGGACCCAAAATATTTCCTGTCCCCGCAGGCAGTGGCAAAGCTCTTATCCAACTCATAGGTGGTATGCAGGGGCAGCGCGTCTATGACCCGGCAGGCATCAGCGTAACAATGGCTGCACAGTCTGGTGGCTGGGGAGGAAAGACCGGCCTGTATTTCGTTGACCTTTGCAATGGTAATCCCAAGCTGACCGATCACGCCCGCTGCATCAAGGCCAAGTATAACAGCGGCATTACCAACCGTGGCGGGGACAATTCCGGTGTTCTGATCTCTCCCGCAGGGATGGACAAGGATGCGGTTCTGTCCTTTGTGGACATTTGCACCGGGAAGGCGAAACTCACCAGAGAAGCCCGTTGCATCCTCTCCGCCTATAACCGCACCATCAGTAATTGGGGCGGCAGTTCCGGGGTGTTCTATGGTTGCCGTGCTGTCGTGACCCCAGATCGGGAAGAAAAACGGCAAAACGGACGGAGAATCAAGAACTGCGGGGAGCCGTCTTTCACCGTTACGGCGCAGGATCGGCATGGAGTGCTATTTCAAGACTGCGATGAGTGTCCCTACGGGATGCAGATTCGAGAAGCGACAAAGAAAGGATATGATATTGCCCGCTGCGGCGACAGTATCAACCTTTCTTTCCCGGAGAGCAAGACGCGGCGCGGACGGGTCGGCAAAGACCTTGCCACGACGCTGGAAACCTCTTGTAATCAAGGCACAGCTTTTGCCGGGTGCGGCCTGATCCGCAGACTGACGCCCCGTGAGTGCTGGCGACTGCAAGGCTTTACGGACGAGATGTTTGATAAGGCACGGGCAGTTAATAGCGACAATCAGCTATACCGGCAAGCCGGTAATTCCGTGACGGTGCCTGTAATCTACGCCATTGGGAAACAAATCCTTGCCGCACAGAAGGCATTGGAATGTGGAGAATAAGATGTTTCAGAAAAATTGGAACCCGTGGCCCATTTTTATCGGCATGGCGGTCGCAATGACCGCCATCGCCGTATTCTATCGACAAATCATGTGATGGAGGTGATTCATGCTGGAAACTGACGCATTAAAAGAAAAGCTGGAAACGGAAATCCATCGCTTTGCCCGACCGCCGGAGGAACTTTCTTCCGGTGATCCGTATTTTGAGCAGCTTCAGACCATGCTCGCAATCCGAGAAGAGCTGGAAAATATACCGCTGTGCGATATTCAACGGGATATGCTGCTTGCGATGGAAAATGTATTGGAATCGGCATGGTTATTCCGTAATACCCCCGTCCCGGATCGCTGCATGAATCCGAACAATATCAGCGAAGTGGTGTACTACTTCCTTCAGGACAAAGGCGCCGAGTATCGGGGCGATCTGCTCTATGAACGGGCCAAAGCCGAGTTTGATGCCCGCATGGAAGAACTCGCCGCCCTGCCGCCTAAAGAAATTCTTGACCATGCCTACGAGAAGATCATCAAAGAAGATTTCCTCTGCCATCTGGAGGAAGGGTTGGACGAGTGGGAAACGGACGCTCTGTTGTCTTATCCGCAGCCTTTGGCGGCTCTCTACACGGAATGGATGGGAGTTGATTACTCCTATCTGGATATAGACAGAATCCAAAGCACGGCAAAGCAAGCAGCGGGAAAAAGGTTAAATGAACTTCGCCGCCATGAGTTTGACGTCAATGGTGAGCCGCCTGCGGAACTGCGGTATTTCTATGATTTGCATAGCGAGATACTGGACAACCCGGATCTGGAGTGGGTCGGTGATATGGAGCCATGAATCCTCTGATTGTAAAAGGCGTGGTATTTGGCCTGCTGTTGGCTTGTGCTGCGCTCTGGGATATGAAAGAACGAGAGATTCCCAATCTGATTCCGGCCATGATTTTAGTTTGTGGCTTGATAGAGCTGCGCCCCGCCGCTTCTGTGGCGGGGCTTCTTGTTACGGGAGGTCCGTACCTGTTGGCTACATTACTGACACATGGGAAAACCCTTGCCATTGGCGGTGGGGACATTAAGCTGATGGGGGCTTGTGGCTTTGTTCTGGGAGTGTGGCCTGGTTTGCTACACAGCATTTTATCTCTGATCCTGGCCGTGCTTACAGGAGTGATGCTGTTTGGAGTACGCAGGCAGGACTTTTCTTCCATCCGGCTGCCACTTGCCCCATTCTTCTGCATTGGCGGCGTAACTGCTTATTGGCTGGCGGCTGCGGCCGCTGTAATCTGAACAAATGGAGGTATCAACTTGAACAAGAATATTTTCAGAAACCGGACGATCATCGGTGCGGTTTGCATCCTGCTGGCCGTTCTGGTTTGTTTTGGCATCACGCCCCTTTTCAATGCGGGTTTGAAGGCCCAGACCGAAGCGGTACGGGTAAAAGCCGAGGTGATTCCCCGTGGTACTTATATCACGGCGGATATGGTTGAGGTCTACACCAGAGGCGCATCCGGTATGCCCGACAGCATTGCCACATCGCTTGACGAGGTAGTTGGCCGATATACCGATGTGGAACTTCGCAAGAATACGGATGTAAACACCGGCTGGCTTTCTTCTGAACCGCTGACTCAGTACGAATACCTGACCAAACTGGACGGCTCCAAAGTGGCGATCTCCGTTACCATTCCCACTTTTGCCAAAGGCGGTTCCGGCAAGGTGGAGGCTGGCGACATCATCATGCTCTTTGCAACCGATAAAGACACCGGAGAAACCACACAGCCCCCGGAACTCAAGTATGTAGAAGTCCTGGCCGCAACACAGAGTTCCGGCGCCGACAAGGAATATCAGGCGCCCCAGGAGGATGAGGAAGAAAATCCCGAAGAATCGCTTCCTTCCACTATTACCCTGCTGGTAAATACCGAACAGGCACAGATCCTCGCACACTTGGAAGAATCCAACAGTCTGCACCTGGCGTTTGTGTACCGTGGAACCCGTGAGAACGCCGAAAAGTTCCTGGCAGCTCAGGATCAATTCTTTGTGGAGCCGGAGGAAGCTACCGCAGCTCAGGACGGCGAACAGGGTGAAGTGTCCGATGATAACCATGCGGCCGACAGCACCGGCGATAATGCGGCCGGCAATGAACCCGCAGAGGAACAGGAGGTTGAGAATACCGATGGCGAATAAGCAGAAACAGATGCTTGCTGTGTGGGGCAGCCCTGGGGCTGGGAAAACCGTAACTGCGGTCAAACTGGCCCTGGAATTGTCCAAGCGGAAGAAAAATGTGGTGCTGGTGTTTACCGATGTGACAGCGCCCACGCTTCCGGCTGTGGTCAGCGAGAAGAAACTGCCGGATGTGTCCGTAGGCGAACTGCTGGCGGCTCCCGGAATGACGCAGGAACAGGTTCTCAAAACCTGTGTTCCCTGTGAGAAAAACCCCTATATCAGCTTTCTGGGCTACAAGGCCGGTGAAAATGTCTTTACCCATGCGGAGTACAGCAAGGAAAAGGCGGTGGATATGCTGGTTCTGCTGCGGCACATCGCAGACTATGTGATTGTGGACTGCACCAGCCTTTTGACCGGCAATGTGCTGGCGACCACCGCACTGGAGGTGGCGGATGATGTGCTGCGGGTGTGCAGCTGTGACCTGAAGGCCATCTCCTACTTCTCGTCCTATCTGTCGCTGGTTGCTGACAGAAAGTTCAAACCGGAACAGCACATCAAGGTGCTGTCCAACACGCGCCCTTATCAGGGTGGCAGCGAATACGAGAACTCCTTTGGCGGTGTGAAATACCGGCTGCCGTATCTTCCTTCGTTGGAGGAACAGGCGGCGACGCTGAAACTGCTGGAACCGCTTTCCGGTAAAGAGGCCAAGACCTATGAGCCGGTCATTGCCGCTATTGCCGGGGAGGTGTTCGGAGATGGCAAGTAATATTGACCTGTTCTTCAATACCAGCAGGAACAAGCGGACATTTCCCGAAGTGCTGGCAGAGATTCAGGAATATCTCGCCAGCAAGTATTCGACCCTGATTACCGATAACCCGGAGGAGCAGCACCAGCAGATCACCGCATACATCGCAAAGTATCTCAACGATTACAGTCTGGGCGTTGAGGGCATGAGCCATGAGGAACTGATCGACAAACTCTATACGGAAATGGCCGAGTTCTCCTTCTTGACGCCCTATCTTTTCGCAAATGATGTGGAGGAAATTAACATCAATTCGTGGAAAGATGTGAAAATCACTTATGCGGACGGGCGTGTGGTTCCCACCAAAGATCGGTTCCAGACCCCACAGCACGCTGTTGATGTAATCCGCAGACTCCTTCATAAGTCCGGCATGATTCTGGATAACAGTCAGCCGGGTGTGGTGGGCCATCTCTCCAATAAAATCCGTATCACGGTTCTGGGCAATCCGCTCACGGACAAAGAAAAAGGTGTGGCTGCATCCATTCGTATCGTGAATCCCAAGAAGTTGAGCCGTGATGATTTCATTGGCTACGGGACAGCCACCGCCGAAATGCTGGACTTTCTGGCCGAAGTTCTCCGGTTCGGTTTGTCCATCTGCGTGACTGGTTCCACCGGCAGCGGTAAAACTACGCTGATGAGCTGGATTCTCTCCACCATTCCCAACGAAAAGAGAATCTTCACCATTGAAAATGGGTGCCGCGAATTTGACCTTGTGAAAGAGGATGCCGAAGGAAATGTCATCAACAATGTAGTCCATACCGTTACCCGTTTTTCTGACGATCCCAAGCAGAACTACGATCAGGAGCGCCTTTTGGAGTTTGCCCTGACCTGTAACCCGGACATTGTGTGTGTCGGTGAGATGAAATCGGCCGAGGCATTCGCCGCACAGGAGGCGGCCCGCACCGGCCACGCAGTTATCACCACCACCCATGCCAATAGCTGCAAAGCAACCTATTACCGCATGGTGACGCTGTGTACCCAGAAATACGACATGGGCGATAAAACCCTGTATAACCTGGTGACAGAAGCGTTTCCTATCGTTCTGTTTGTGAAGAAGCTGGAGGACAACAGCCGCCGCGTCATGGAGATCACCGAATGTGAGATTCTGGAGGACGGCACTCGGCAGCTCCACACCCTCTACCGCTATCATGTGTCGGAAACCTCTGTCCAAGATGGCAAGGTAAAGGTGCATGGCGAGTTTCAAAAGGTATCCACGATCTCGGCCAGCCTGCAAAAGCGGCTTTTGGAAAACGGTATGCCGCCCCGTCTGCTGGAGCGTATCGCTGGTGGCGGTGTAAAACTGGATACTGGAAAGGAGGAAACTGCGTGATTGTATTGATTTTGCTGGCCTTTGTCGGGATGCTGACAGGCATCTTCTTGATTCTGGGCATGACCCCCTTTACATTTGCGGAGGAACTGACCAAGCCGCTTTCTGGGCGGCGACAGCCGATTTCCAAGCGAATCCAGCAGGTCAACCACCCCAAAGAGCTGAAGGGCATCCGTAAAACCGTGCTGGAAGCACGGGAGATGTTGATTCTCACCGGAAAGGGTGGGAAGTTTGCCGCCATTTGTGCTTTCTCTCTGTTCCTGGCGGCAATGGGTGCTGTGATCTGTATTGTGATTCAGAACTACTTTATGCTGCCGGTTTTGGCGGCCGGGATGGGCTTGCTCCCGTTCTGGTATGTCCTGTTCACCTCTCACAGCTATAAAAAGCTGATGAACAACGAGATTGAAACCGGACTGTCTATCATCACAAGTTCCTATCTGCGCAGCGAGAGCATGATAACCGCTGTGGAAGAAAACATTCATTACCTGAACCCGCCTGTGGCAGATGTGTTCCGGGGCTTCTTGGCCGAAACCAATATGATAAGCGCCGATGTGAAACAGGCACTCTCCAACATGAAGCCCAAGTTGGACAACTATGTGTTTCGGGAATGGGTGGATGCAGCTATCGCCTGTCAGGACGATAAGAGCCTGAAAAGCACGCTCACCCCGATCATCGGGAAACTCTCGGATATGCGGATTGTTGCGGCGGAACTGGACTATCTGCTTTATGAGCCTTTCAAGGAATTTATCACAATGGCGTTCCTGCTCATTGGCAATATCCCATTGTTATACTTCCTGAATAAAGACTGGTACGATGTGCTTGTAAATACGGGCTTTGGCAAAGGGATTCTGGCGGTGTGTCTGCTGGTGCTGCTGATCTCGTTTGCGGCGGTGATCCGGCTCACCAAGCCCGTAGAATACAAGCGTTGATCCCGGCAGGAGGTGATACCATCGAGAGTGCTACCGATCTCCCTGCGGGACGCCAATGCGTTTGTTCTGGCGCATCACCGGCACAGTGGACAGGTGCGCGGCTGCAAATTCTGTGTGGCTGTCGTAGATGATTTGGACGCCGTTCATGGAGTTGCGATTGTTGGGCGCCCCGTTGCCCGCCGACTCGATGATGGGAAAACAGCGGAAGTGACCCGGCTTTGCACCGATGGTATTGCCAATGGGTGCAGCTTCCTTTACAGCCGGTGCGCCCGGATTGCGAAACTGATGGGCTATCAGAAAATCATCACCTACACCCTTGCAACCGAAAACGGAGCCAGCCTGCGGGCTTCCGGCTGGCAATGTGCGCCGGGACTGCGAGGCGGCGGGAACTGGAATGTGCCGGGGCGCCCCAGAGCCGACAGCCGCAACACCGGCCCCAAACGGCTCTATTACAAAGAATTGAGGTGACGCGAGTTTTGTATCTCATTTTGCTATGCTTTGGGACGCTCTTTGGCCTGGGAGCGTTCTTTTTGTTGGCCGGACTGCTCCGGCTGCCGACTTCCGCAAGCACAAAGGCGGTTCTGACCGTGACGAGCCGTGGAAAGTCACAGAAAGGCAGCATCAATGCTGTCCTGTTCGATATGGCCGCACGGCTCTCTCCGCTGGTACATCTGGACGGCTATAAGCGGAAGAAGCTGGAGGCACAGTTGAAATCCGCCGAAATTAAAATGTCCCCGGAAACCTATATTGCGGCGGCCTGGGTAAAGGCTGGGCTGATTGCTCTGCTGATTATCCCGGCCCTTCTGATTTTCCCGATCCTTGCGCCGGTCATTGTGTTTCTGGCGGTGGCAGTTTACTTCAAAGAGCAGAAACGAGCGGACGAGATCGTTCAACAGCGCCGGGAAGAAATCGAAGCCGAGCTGCCCAGATTTGTAAACACCATTGAACAGGAACTCAGGGCATCCCGTGATGTGCTGAACATCCTGAAATCCTACCAGAGAAATGCCGGTCATGCCATGAAGCGGGAACTGGAAATCACGATTGCGGATATGGCATCCGGCAACGAGGAAAACGCACTCACCCGCATGGAGAGCCGGATTGGAAGTACCATGCTGTCCGATGTGGTGCGCGGCTTGATCTCGGTCAAGCGCGGCGACAACGGTATCATGTATTTCCAGATGCTTTCTATGACCTTTAAGCAGTTGGAACTTCAAAAACTGAAACTGGAAGCCATGAAGCAGCCGGGAAAAATGCGTAAGTATTCCTTTATGCTGCTGGGCTGTTTCCTGCTGATGTATCTGGGTGTCCTGGGCTATGTGGTGTTGGAAGCCTTTGGCGAACTGTTCTAAAGGAGGTGGAGAAACCTTGAAACGACTTCTGAAGGACAAACGGGGCGAGGGCTTTGTGGATGTGTGTGTCCTGGTTCTGGCGATTGCAATGGTTCTGGCTTTGGTGGTCCGCATTGCACCGGTATTCGTGGCAAAGCAGAACCTTGATGTCTTTGCGGACGAACTGGTTCGGACTGCGGAAATCAATGGGCAGGTTGGCTCTGCCACAAACGCAAAAGCAGCGGATTTGCGGGAGCAAACCGGACTCGACCCCAATATCTCATGGAGCGACACCGGAAAAATCCAGCTCGGCAACGAGGTGGAAGTGACACTCACAACCACCGTCAATATTGGGCTGTTCGGTGAGTTTGCATCCTTTCCTGTCACTCTGACAGCAAAGGCCAGCGGGACTTCGGAGGTGTATTGGAAGTGAAGAAGATTCGAGAAGTCCTGAAAAGCAAATCCGGGCAAGGCGTACCGATGATTTTGGCCGTTGTCCTCTGCTGCCTGATTCTGGCCTGTGTGACCTTTGAGTATATGCGCTTGATGATCGTTGCGCAGGGGGTGCGTGATTCTGTCCAGTCCGCCATTGTAGATGTGGCCACCGAGAATTGGGATGAAGCCTATGCCGGTTTGCGTGAGGGTTACTCCGGTGGCTATCAACTTGCCGGTTCGTCCTGGTCACAGAATGTTACCAGCGGCAATGTGTACGCCCGCCTGCAAGATGTTTTGGGCATTGAATACGAGGGCGGGCAGTATGTAAAGTACAGCGGCGAGAATTTGGAGTATCGACTGTACGACCTGCACCTGGATGTAGAAAATGCTCCGCTGGCCCCGTCTGTGCCGGATGGCATTACGCAGCTCAATGTCACAGGGACAATCACTGTTGATGTGCCGCTTTCCTTTGGATTCGGGCATCTGCCCCCCATGCAGATCACCATGAAACTCAACGCCAAATATGTTCCCAGGTTTTAATTTTGTATATTTCGCCCTGCCGCTTTTCCATAGCGCAAAAAAATATTTGGCAGGAATCACACCTGGACGCCGTATTTGTGCAAATGGTATAATGATGGCGAGAAATATTACCGTCATTTTAATATAAAATCACCGTACAAGGAGGTTTTCAAATGAGTGCAAAAAACAAGAAGCTGTTGGCCGTTCTTGGCGCAGCCGCCGTTGTGGTAATTGTGATTGCCGCAGTGCTGCTGGGCAAGGGCGGGCAGACCACAACCGTTGATCCGGCATCCACCCCCTCGGATGTATCTGCCGAGGATGTGGATAGCAGCAATACCCCGGACAGCAGCTCCAGCGAACCGCTGGTAGTGGTGCCGGACACCTCTAAACCCGAAGCGACTGACAGCCAGAACCAGACCGATGCTGTTTTGAATGTGGAGGAAGAAGATCAGGTAGACGTTAACCTGACCGACAGTGAAAAGAAACCCGAAACCACTCCGCCCCCGGCGCCTTCTCAGGAGGAACAGCAGGCGGCCAGCGAAAAGGATGAGCCGATTGTGCATGAGCCGGACAGCAACCAACCCCAGACCGGCGACACACAGGGCGGTTCCATCTATCTGGAGGGCTTTGGCTGGATCACCGACGAGGGCGGCGGCTCCGTCCAGCACAACATTGACTCTGATGGAGATATAAATAAACAGGTCGGCAACATGGGCTGATAACAAGCCCGGAGAGTACGGTAGCGATACCGTACTCTTTTTTTGTTCTCAACTAGTTTGATTGGAGGTGCGTTTTTGAAGCGGATATTTGTAATATTGCTCACACTTGTGCTGCTGTTGGGTATCTGTCCTATGAGCGCCCTGGCAGAAACCGGAGGAAGCGGAAATGTGGATGGCGGTGGCGGCGATATGGGGCAAGGAACCTCGCAGAACTCCTGGAACCCTGGTATGGATGGTGTACGAATTACTGTGGTTGATGCAGAATCCGGTCAGCCTGTGTCGTCCTCTTTTGATCTGACTAATAAAACTCCATCTATCAAGATTCATTTTGGGAAAGTCAGTAAAATTCAATATGCAAATGGGGCAAGTATTTCTCCCACCACGGGGAATTACGACTACTACACCCCCGCAACCCCTATGCCGAGGATCGTCAGCAGTGGCAGCCAGAAGGCCAGCATTGAAGCAATCAAGAAATACTTCTGCTCCGAGTATGCGGTAAAACTGGTGGCGCAGCAGACCGGAATCGCATACGAGGAACTGATTGGCGGACAGTACAAGCTGTTTTTGGAGCCAATCGCCTATTTCAAGCACAACGGAATTATGATGGCCATGACTGCGCATGAAGCCGCGCTCTATGATAATCAGGCAGGCGGGTCCTTGCGTAAGACCATGACGAGTTTGACCCATAAAAACCTGCCGCTGGCTATGTTCCTGGAATATGCGGATATGGGATTTCCGGCCTATACAGGGGCTACCAATAAGACCTGTTCCAACGATACTATTATCACCTATCTGGGTATGGGTATTGTATGGTTTACCGACCCGCCCGAACAGCCGGAGCCAACCGACTATGACTACGAGTATCGTGTGGATACAGATGTCATCACGCCGGTAACGCTCTATGCGGGATCGGAGATCAATCCTGATAGCCCTGCTACGGTATCCTTTAGTATCAACGGCAGCACCTACCGGATGAACAATATTGTGATTCCATCGGGAGATAGTCAGATTGCCTGGGTAAAGTGGCATACACCGTCGGAGCCGCAGGATATTACCATCTATGTCAGCACTAACAAAGGTTCGTTGAGCCAAAGCACCATTCGGGCAAAGGTGGTAGATCTCTCCGGCAACGACCCGCCCGATCCAAAAGCCACCGATACGATGGGAAGCTGGTCGGCCAGCAGCGTTCCCAGCCGAGAAACCAAGACCTATGCAGCATGGAGTGTCTGGTGGGCGAAATGGCACCCCTATTGGGTGTGGCACAGCACAGGGAAAAACACAGGATATTGGGTAGACGATGGATGGTATGATTACTTCCGGGACAATTACTCGGCCAGCATGACCGCCACCACCCGAATCGAGCCGGACGAAAAGGTTCCCACCGCTTCGGGCGATTTGATGAAATCAGGCTATGGCGTAACAAACACTGTAACGGCAACCGTCAGCACCTCTGCCCCGCTGTCGCACTATACCTACGGGCAGACAGCCGTATCCTACTTCCCGGAGTTTGGCTATGGAACCTACTGGCGGCTGTTGGAGCGGCTCACCAGCGGAACAACGGCGCGGTTCCAGTTTGCCAAAAACATTTACAGCACCTATAACCAGCGGGTGCATTTTTCGCCGGTTTGGTTCCCGGATGGGAGCTACACAGTCAATACTCATGTAATGGATATTTGGACGCCTGCGGGGATGCTCGCCATGAATCTCACCGATGATGTAACGATCAGCGGCTCCCTCTATGATGATTGGCATATCGCACCGGGCAATCCGTAAGAAAAAGGAGAATGGATATGAACGACAACAGAACGATTCGGATTATGGTGTTTGAACCTGGGCGGGCGCCTTATACGACCATGCTGGAGGATTCTCTTGAACACCGGCAGGAACTTGTGGGCGGGGATATTGAGTGTATTCCTCTGCCCTGCGAAACGGTTCTCTGCTGCAATGCGTCCGGGAAACTGACAGGTCTGCCGGAGAACCGACAGTACGGGCCGGATACCCTTCACGGAACTTTTTTCCTCTATGGCGATACCCCGGAAGGACGGGGCGTTTCTTTGACCGATGAACAGATTGCCATGTATCAGGAGTATTTTCCGCAGCCGGTCCCCGCAGCGGTATCCTTTGAAGTACGGTCCGCCGCCGACATGAAAGAGTTTATGAACCTCATGTTCGGCAAGGGATGGGACATGGACACCGGAGCCGCAGAGGATATGGAGGCAGGCCGATGAGCAAAATGTTTTCGGTGGTGACTCTGGATGCCCCCCACTCTCTGATGACGGAGCATTTTGTCCCCGGTAGCCCTGATGGGCTGGATGAACTGCTGGACTGCGATGAAATCTCCGAGGTTCTTGCCGAATGGCCCCTGGGGGATACCATCGAAGCGAAAATTCAGACCTATCTATATGGAGATGGCGAAACCGTGCGGGCTGACGAGGAGGATTTGGCTTTCTTCCGAGAGCATTTTGACGAGCTGGACGCCAGCGATGCCCTGGACTGCATCTCAGACCACAGCTTTTCTTTTGAATCGGACGAGTTGGATTTTGGGTACGGTGAAGAAAGCGAAGATGAAGAAGATTTGGAACTATAAGACACGGCTCTGCTGAAAAGCAGGGCCTATTTTTATGGCAAAGAAAGCGAGGTCGATAAATTGCTTTTGCCGATTATTATGATCTGCGTCTGTGCGCTGCTGGGCGGTGGGACGCTGATTTTTCTGAAGTTGTCGGCCAAACACAAAAAATCGAAGAACAAGGACAAGGAAGAACTGGCCCAGATCACCGCCAATGAGTTTGTGAATGTGAAAGATATTCGGGGGAACTTCCTCTATACCCGTGACAATCTGGCTCTGGCGTATCTGAAGATCTACCCGATCAGCACAGAACTGTTCAGCAAAAACGAAAAGCGGCTGATTGCCAAGCAGCTTACGGTGAGCCTGTCCAGCGCACAGTACCCGTTTCAGCTTCTTGCCGTATCCCGCCCGGTAGATATTTCTCCGCTGTTGTCGGAGCTGTCTGCCACACTCACTTCTTCTTCCGATGTGAAGCAAAAGGAACTGCTGAAGCAGGAAATCGTGGAAATGGGCGCCTTTGCTCTTTCCGGCGAGGTTGTGGAACGGCAATTCTACATCAAGATTTGGGATAGGGTAAGCGATGGCGTTGAGCGCGATCTGCTTCAGAAGCTCAAGCTGCTCGGCGGATATTTTTCGGACAGCGGCATTCAGACCGAGATTCTGCAACAGCAGGATATTGTCCGGCTGTGCAACCTGGTCAACAACCCCGCCTATGTGCATTTGGAGGATTCCGGCATCAATGCTGCGATCCCGATTTTGGAAAGTGTAGGTGTTGTCTAAGTATGAAGCACACCCGGCAGGATTTGAAAATCATGCAGGGTTGGAGCCTCGAAAGAAAAATCAGAGTTACGCAGACGAGAATCATGGAATGGTATATGCGGTACGATGGGCAGGTCTTTATCAGCTTTTCGGGCGGTAAAGATTCCACCGTGCTGCTTGATCTGGCACGGCGGGTCTACCCTGATATTCCTGCTGTGTATGTTGACACGGGGTTGGAATACCCCGAACTGCGCGATTTCGTAAAAACGAAGGACAATGTTATTTGGCTTCGCCCGCGCTATCCGTTCACTCAGATTCTTGAGAGGTACGGCTATCCGATCATCTCCAAAGAGGTTTCGGATGTTATCAACGGCGCAAGAAAGGGACAACCTTACCGTCTGGCACGGCTCAATGGAGAACTGCTGGACAAGAACGGAAAGAAGTCGATCTACAACTGCGAGAATTACAAATACCTTCTGGACGCTCCCTTCAAGATTTCGGCAAGGTGTTGTTACCACATGAAAAAAGCGCCATTGAACAAATTTGAAAGGCAGTCCGGGCGGCACCCGATTACGGGTGTCCTGGCCTGCGAAAGCAAGCTGCGGGAGCAATCCTGGATCAAGTTTGGCTGCAACGGCTTCGAGCGCCAGCGGCCTCTCAGCCAGCCCCTTGCGTTCTGGCTGGAAGAAGATATTTTGCGGTATCTGAAAATGACCGGCATTCCCTATGCCCCCATCTATGGGGACATTGTTGAAGGCCGCAAGAAGAACGGCACCCCGATTCTGAAAACCACCGGTGTTTCCAGATCGGGGTGTATGTATTGTATGTACGGCGTTCATCTGGAGCATGAGCCGAACCGATTTCAGCTTATGCAGGTGACGCATCCCCAACAGTATGATTACTGCATCAATAAATTGGGGTGCGGCGCTGTGCTGGACTACATTGGGGTGCCTTACCGCAATCAACAGTTGGAGGTGGATCATTGTTAGGTTCTAAGAAAAAAGAAGAAGCGTTTCCCGTCAATGAAGCGCTGTTAAATGTCATTACCCCGATGGGGCTGGAAATCAAGCGAAACAGTTTGGTCATCGGTGAAAATCTGGGTAAGGTGTACGGCGCCGTCCGCTATCCGCAGAAGGTGGATATGGGGTGGCTTTCCAAGATCACCAACATCCCCAGCACCATTGTTTCGGTGGGGATTACCCCCATTGACAATGGTTCGCTCATTTCCGCAATCTCCAAAAGCATTGTCCAGCAGCGCGGCGCCGCCGACAGTACTAAAGACCCGCTGACCCGGCAGCGCGCCGAGAAAGCCGCCGAGGACGGCGAGAGAATCATGCAGCGGATCGACCAGGAGGGCGAAACAGTCGCCATGATGTCGCTGACCGTGATGCCGATTGCACAGGATGAAGCCAACTTCACAAAGGTCTGCCGCCGTGTGGAGAGCGCCTTCAATATCCAGAAGTGTAAGGTGCGCACTCTCGCCAATCTCCAAAAGGAAGGGTTCCAGAGCATTTCTCCCACCTATCCGGCCAACTCCACGGTGGACAGCATTGTGTCCCGCATTATTCCCATGAGTACCTTTGTGGGCGGGTTCCCGTTTGCCAGCTCCGGTTACAACGATGGCCGGGGCTATTATTTTGCAAAGGACAGCAACGGCGGCCTGGTGATTCTGGATACCTGGGAGCGCGGAAACGACCGCACCAATAGTAGCTTCGTGATTATGGGTGTGGCCGGTATCGGCAAGAGTACCGTTGTGAAGCACATCATGCTTTCGGAATACATGAAGGGGACGAAAATCCTGTGCATCGACCCGGAATCCGAATATAAGGATATGTGCCGGAACCTGAACGGAAGCTGGCTCAATGCTGGCGGCGGAAAAAACGGCCGCTCCAACCTTTTGCAGATCAGACCGGCGCCCCGTGACGATGACGATGAAACCGACAAACTCTATACCGATGAAGGAAACGGAATGTCTGATATGGCGCTGCACATGAAAACACTGGAGATTGAATTTTCCCTGTATCTGCCCAGCCTGACGGATATGCAGAAAGCGATCCTCAAGCAGACGATCATTGAACTCTACAATCAGTTCGGCATCTTCTGGGAAACGGATATTCGGCAGCTCAAGGCCACGGATTTTCCCATTCTGTCCGACCTTCACGCCCTACTTGAAAAGAAAGCGGAGGCCAACAAGGAGAATCCGGTATATCGTGATCTGGCAATGCTGCTGTACGACGCCGCAGCGGGCAGCGACAGCTTTCTGTGGAACGGCCACACCACGCTGGAGGCCAATTCCCGGTTTATTTGCCTGGATACCCACGACCTGCAAAATGCGTCGGATAATGTCAAGCGCACGCAGTATCTGAACCTGTTGAGCTGGTGCTGGGAGGAAATGAGCCGCGACCGGAATGAGCGTTGCCTGCTGGTATGTGACGAGGCATATCTGATGATTGACCCGCAGGTTCCGCAATCCCTGGTGTTCCTGCGCAATGTGGAGAAGCGGGCAAGAAAGTATGAAGCTGGACTGGCAATCATTTCTCATTCCGTGGTGGATTTCCTGGCCCCGGAGGTCAAGATGTACGGGCAGGCCCTTTTGGATATTCCGTGCTATAAAATTCTGATGGGCTGCGACGGCAAAAACCTTCAGGAAACCAAAGACCTCTACAACCTGACGGACGCGGAGCAGGAATTGTTGGAGAGCAAGCGGCGCGGACACGCGCTCTTTATCATTGGGTCCAAGCGGCTTCATGTGAACTTTGAGATTCCGGCTTACAAGTTTTCCTATATGGGCAAGGCTGGCGGCCGGTAATTCGGTGGCGGCCGGGAGCAATCCCGGTCGCCTTACTTATTGGTGCCTTTAGGCTTAATAAAACCCCTGGTTCTACCAGGGGTAAATAAAATA
>QUDE01000049.1 GCA_003477405.1 Ruminococcaceae bacterium AM07-15 | reverse complement strand
CTCAGGATGATTCTGGCGTTCTTTGCACCGATGGCTCTCGCCGCCTCGATGTACTCGGAGTCACGCACGGTCAGCACAGCGCCGCGCACGATACGGGAGAAACCAGGCACACTGGAAATCGTCAGAGCGATAATCAGGTTCAGGTTGCTGGCGCCCAGGGCCGCAACGATGGTGATAGCCAACAGGATGTTGGGGATAGCCAGCAGGATGTCCATGCAGCGCATGATCACCATGTCCAGCTTGCCGCCGAAGAAGCCGGCCACAGAACCCAGCAGGCCGCCCACCACCAGGGAGAAGCACACAGCCACAAAGCTGATGCCCAAGCTCATACGGGCGCCGTGGAAGATTCTGGCCAGAATATCTCTGCCCAGCTCGTCAGTGCCGAAGGGATGAGAAGCCGAGGGAGACTGCAGTCTCTGGCTGATATCCTGCTTGATTACCACTGTGTCATAGTCGAACAGTACGCCGGCGAAGATCACCATCAGGATCAGCAGGATGACGATCGCCAGACCTACCATGGCGCCCTTGTTCCGTCTCAGGTGACGCCACACATCATACATCTGGCCGTGCTTCTTTGCATTGCTGCCTTCTGCAGCTACGGCCGTGTTCTTTTTCTCTTTGCTCATTTGCTCTTACCCCCCGAC
>QUDE01000048.1 GCA_003477405.1 Ruminococcaceae bacterium AM07-15 | reverse complement strand
AGCCGGGGGTTTTTCATAGACGGGTAAAACCCTTTGTTACTAGCTTGCATGTCATGCCATGCAAGTACGATCTGCCATCTGCGAAGGCTTTGTTACTTGCTACCCGTTAACGGGTTAGTAATTTCCCATTGTCAACTGTTCGCCCGCCTTATCTTCATCCAACTGTTGTCGGATATACTCTTCTATCTTCTTTACATTTTTCCCTGCTGTATCTACATAGTACCCTCGGCACCAGAATTCCCGATTCCGATACTTATATCGCAGTTCCGGATACTTTTCATAGATCATTAAGCTGCTTTTTCCTTTCAGATACCCCATAAAGCTGGACACTGCTACTTTGGGTGGAATTTCCACTAACATATGCACATGATCTATGCACACTTCTGCTTCAACAATCCGTATCTTTTTCCAATCGCACAACATCCGCAATATGGCTCCTATTTCCCTTCGTTTTTCTCCGTAAAACACTTTTCTCCTATACTTTGGCGCAAACACAATATGATATTTGCAATTCCACCGCGTATGCGTTAAACTATTTGTGTCATTCATTGGATGACCTCCCTTTGTTATTTTGTGCAGTTGGCAGACCGCATCTTTTATTATAACAAAGGGAGTTTTTCTGTCTACATTATCGCCACAAGGCTTCTTTTGAACCACTCGCCTAGCGAGTGGTTTTCTTTATACAAAAA
>QUDE01000047.1 GCA_003477405.1 Ruminococcaceae bacterium AM07-15 | reverse complement strand
TGGTGCCTTTAGGCTTAATAAAACCCCTGGTTCTACCAGGGGTAAATAAAATACCTTGGTAAAATAAAACCTCCATGTTACGCTGTGAATGGTTTGGCGACCGCATCACAGAAAGAACATGGAGGTTTTAAACAAAATGAAGAACGAGATAAAACATACAGCACATTCCAGTTATCGGTGTGAGTATCACATAGTATTTGCCCCCAAATACCGCCGTCGAGTCATTTACAAAGAGCTGCGAAAGGATATAGGAGAGATATTCCGCAAACTTTGCAAAGAGATGAAGGTAGAAATCATAGAGGCAGAAGCATGTGTCGATCACATTCATATGCTGGTCAGCATACCGCCTTACAAAAGTGTAGCACAATTTGTGGGAACGCTCAAGAGCAAGAGCGCACTGATGCTATTTGACAGACATGCAAATCTAAAGTATAAATATGGAAATAGAAATTTTTGGTGTCGAGGGTACTATGCTGATACAGTAGGGAAGAACGCCCGAATCATCGGAGAGTACATTCGTAATCAGCTGGAAGAAGACTTTACATCGGACCAGATGTCGATCAAAGAGTACAGAGACCCGTTTACGGGTGACAGGGTGAAATAAGGCAAAAAAGACAGCCACTGTTAGTGGCTGCCTGAAATTGTGATGCGATAACAAACCCTCAGTACCCCTTATAGGGGTCAGCAAGTACTGACCCCTATGGGGTCTGAGCAAACCACTAGTTTACTAGTGGTTATGATT
>QUDE01000046.1 GCA_003477405.1 Ruminococcaceae bacterium AM07-15 | reverse complement strand
CCTGTTCCTTTAATCGATCAATCATAGCATCACGGGAATAAACCTGGTCAAACGCTTTCTCCTTTGCTCGAATGGCCATATCCCTCTCCCATGTTGCTTTTTTAGCCAACTCAGCAGCTGTCTTTAGGCTCCGAAGATCTTCAGGCCGATAGACCTCTTTGCCGGTCAGCGTTCGGCGAACAGGAGAAACCTGGCGCACATCCTGGATGCCCTTAGAAACGGCCACAGCGGCCCGTAAACGCTCTTCTGCGGCTTCTGCCTTCTCTTGTACGGCCCGGAGTTCTTTCCTGGCATCCTGGGCCGCCTGACGGGCTGTATCGGCCTCTTTTTCAAGATGCCCTAACATCTCATCACGAGCTTCTTTGTACTCATCGACCGTCAAGCTCTTACGCTCTGACTTACGTTCTTGCTCTACCTCAAGCCCAAGGCCACGGCAGACCTGTCCGAAAACAACACGCTCGTTTTCTTTCCAGAGTTTTGTGGCATTGTTCTTTCGGCTCTCGCTCTCTGGCTGAAATCCCATCTGCTTCATAGCCTTATCAAGCGAATTTCGCTTTTCAAGCCCTCTGGAATAGCCAGTCGCAACTGGCACATAGTCCAAATGCAGATGGGGACTTGCTTCATCCATGTGAATGTATGCCCCTATGAGTTTCAGATTGGGGTTTCGCTCCTCAAAGCCCTCTACATACTTCACAAGGGCTTCTTTGGCTCTCTCTCTCATCTGAGGGGTCTGGAAGTCATCCTTACTACCCCA
>QUDE01000045.1 GCA_003477405.1 Ruminococcaceae bacterium AM07-15 | reverse complement strand
GCCGGCGAGCAGGCCAGGGCGATAGCGATAACCACGCGCTGTTTCATACCACCGGAGAACTGGTGCGGATATTCCGTACCACGCTCGCCGGGGATACCTACCAGCTCCAGCATCTCCTTCGCCTTCTCTACCGCTTTGGCATGGCTCACATTTTCATGCAGCTCCACCACTTCGGCGATCTGGTCTTCTACCGTCATAACAGGGTCCAGGGAGGTCATCGGGTCCTGGAAGATCATGGACACCTGATTGCCTCTCACCTTTTCCATTTCCTTTTCGCTCTTGGCGAAGATGTCTTCTCCGCCCAGCTTGATTGTGCCGCTGACGATCTTTCCAGGAGGATCGGGGATCAGACGCAGGATCGACAGACCTGTGGTCGTCTTGCCTGCACCGGTCTCACCTACCAGGCCCAGGGTTTTGCCTTTTTCGATCTCCAGATCCAGTCCGTTTACGGCCTGGACGATGGCGTCGTCCGTACGGAACTCTACCACCAGATCCTTGATCTCAACAGCAAGGTTCTTCTTGTCACTCATCGCTCTTTTCCTCCTGTCTTACTTCAGTCTGGGATCCAGCGCGTCACGCAGACCGTCGCCCAGCAGGTTCAAGCTCAGGATCGTGATCATGATCATGCACCCGGGGAACATGGTGATGTAGCTGTAATCGCGGATATAGGTTCGGCCGCTGGACAGCATTGCGCCCCATTCCGGACGGGGTGCCTGCACGCCCAGGCCCAGGAAGCTCAGACCCGCTGTGGACAGGATCACAGAGCCTACATTCAGAGTTGTCTGAACCAGGATCGGGCCCATGCAGTTGGGCAGAACATGGCTCAGGATGATTCTGGCGTTCTTTGCACCGATGGCTCTCGCCGCCTCGATGTA
>QUDE01000044.1 GCA_003477405.1 Ruminococcaceae bacterium AM07-15 | reverse complement strand
AAAAAAGCCGACGCAGGATTTACTGCGTCGGCTTTTCGGTATTTCAGGAGGCTTCTTATTCGGCCAGGAAGCAGGATACGAAATGGCCCGGGCTGATCTCCTTCAGCTGAGGCTCTTCGCTCCGGCAGCGGTCGGTGGCGTAGTTGCAGCGGTTGGCAAAACGGCACACCGGCTTCGGCTCGATGGGGCTGGTAATTTCGCCCTTCAGCAGAATGCGGTCCAGCTGCTTGTGGATATTGGGCAGCGGAATAGCACTCAGCAGAGCCTGGGTATACGGATGAGTCGGGTTCTTGAACAGCTCATCGGAAGGTGCCTTCTCGATCAGCTTGCCCAGATACATAACCGCGATATCATCGGAGAAGTGGTTAACAACCGACAGGTCATGGGTGATGAACATATAGGTCAGTCCCATCTGCTCCTGCAGGTCTTCCATCAGGTTCAGAATCTGAGCCTGAATGGACACATCCAGAGCCGATACCGGTTCGTCGCACACGATGAACTTGGGGTTCACGGACAGAGCACGGGCGATACCGATTCTCTGACGGCGGCCGCCGTCCAGCTCGTGGGGATAGGTGTTGTACAGACGCTCGGCCAGACCTACGGTCTCCATCAGCTCCAGAACCTTCTTCTGCAGCTGCTTCTTATCTGTCACCATCTTGTTCAGCAGCAGAGGCTCGGCGATGGTCTGGCTGATGGTCTTTCTGGGGTTCAGAGAGGAGAACGGGTCCTGGAAGATGATCTGCAGATCTTTTCTCTTCTTCCGCATCTCTTCCTTGCTCAGCTTTGCCAGGTCTTCTCCCTCGAACAACACTTCGCCTCCAGTGGGCTCCAGCAGTCTCAGGATGGCGCGGCCTGTGGTGGATTTACCGCAGCCGGACTCGCCTACCACACCCAGGGTCTGGCCTTTGTTGATGGTGAAGGTGACGTCGTCCACCGCGTGCAGCATACCTCTCGGCGTGCTGAAGTATTTTTTGAGGCCTTTTACCTCTAACAATGCTTTCTGCTCGCTCATTTCCGGTTCAACATCCCTTCCTTGATATTCTCTTCGTTATACAGATGGCATTCCACATAATGCTCCTCGTTGCGGTATACACGCTTCGGCTTCTGTGTCTTGCAGATCTCCATAGCGTAATCGCACCGCGGGCAGAATGCGCACCCGGCAGGCAGGTTGCTGGGGTCCGGCATCAGGCCCTTGATGGGCTTCAGGCGCTGCTCTCTGTGATCCAGGTCAGGCAGAGAGTTGAACAGGCCTTCTGTATACGGATGGCGGGTGTAATCGAACACATCCTCCAGAGTGCCATGCTCCACGATCCGGCCAGCATAGATGATGGAAACTGTGTCACAGATTTCCGCCACGATGCCCAGGTCATGGGTGATCATCAGCATGGAGGTGTTGTACTGCTCTTTCAGGTTCTTCATCATTTCCAGAACCTG
>QUDE01000043.1 GCA_003477405.1 Ruminococcaceae bacterium AM07-15 | reverse complement strand
CACAGGTAAGATGGGGCTTTGCCCCGCTGGCTGCGGCCAGCTCCCCAGTCCTCTTTGCCCCCTTTGAAAAGGTGGCAGCCGGACGGCATCACCCCAAACCATGCCGCTCGCCGCGAAGGCAGAGGGGCCGGGGTGACCCGGCCCCTCTGGAGCCAGCGTATTCCGTGGGCCGAAGATCAAGGGTAAAGGCTGCGCCCCAGGGCGGCATATCCTCCCGCCTGCTGGCGGTCCGGTATACGCCCTGGCCCTTGACTTCCAGCCCCGCTCCCATAAGACCCAACAAAAAAGCGGGGCTACTTGCCCCGCTTTTTCTCACTTCTCCGACAGCACTTCTCCGGTATCAGGATCACACGCAGCGGGCTGCCTATTCGCTGCTCGTACATATCCCGTTTCTTTCTCCCATTCAAGTGATTTAATAAACTCTTTGATTATCCAGCCTTTAGAAAGAGCAACAAGAGAAAACCATTCAGGGCGATATGTTCGGCATATCTGCAAGAACTCCGCAAAGCTGAATATTGCATTCTCCTGTATGTAATCCATCACCTCACCCAGTAGCTTTGCGTCATCTGTCGGAAGATTGGTTACGCCATAATAGTCAGCCCCACCCATACAACGCACCTCAGACGGGCTATATTGGGCTTTCTCAGGGTTATCAAGATGACACAGGTATCTAGCATACCCCCGGGCGGAATTGACCGTCTCACGCCCTACACCGCCGATTTCAGCGAAGATGGGAGCAACCTTGCTCTCATAGTCCGCGGGGCTTTCAAACATCAGCAGCACATGATAGTGCGCCTTCTTAGGCTCCCCACTGGGGTTCTTGTCCTTGTCATGCAGCGGGCTTACCAACGCCGCTATATGGTACTGGTCAAGCCGCTCCATCCAGTCGGCCGGCGCACTCTCCGGGTACACTACCGTTGCAAAGTTCCGAGTGCGGCCTGCCCGCTTGGCGTCTGCCCTTGCTTGCTTTGCCTTTTTCTTCTCCGGATCTTTTGTAGGCATAAAAAAATCCTCCCATTCCTGGAAGGCCTCAACTTGATTTCACACCCCCAAAAGGGTATAATATTCCCATGGTGAGTGAATGCAGTTGCGACCAATGTATTTACTCGCAAGGGGTGTTGGCGCACCTCTTGCTACGGCCAATTATACCAGGAATCCGCCCGCCTGTCCACGCAGGATGGGCGGGTTTTTTATGCCCATTTTAGACAGGGGTTGGGGGTTGGAACATGGAACACAAGGGGGAGTGTCGTAGTGACTCCCCCTTGTGTTCCTCACGAAAAACCAAGAAGGGGTGTTAGGGGTATCCCCTTAACAAGTTCGCAGTTGGCTAGCCAAATGCTATACTTGCAAAGCCATAAAACGATTCTTTTTTCGGCACGGCATAACCCCATTTCGTAAATGGTATAGCCAGTTATACCATTTCTGCGAAATGAACTGGCTCCCTCGCCGGGAGGGGCGTGGCTGCGGCCACAGGTAAGATGGGGCTTTG
>QUDE01000042.1:481-1536 GCA_003477405.1 Ruminococcaceae bacterium AM07-15 | reverse complement strand
AGCCTCCTGAAATACCGAAAAGCCGACGCAGTAAATCCTGCGTCGGCTTTTTTTATTGTTCCTTTTTGTCAGTTTTTGCAGAAAAAAGAGGGCGTGGAACAAAAAAACGCTTCGTCAAGAGGAAAAAGCTTGGAGTGATCATGAAAGAAATTTTGCAGGAAAAAGGCAAAAAGAGAACAAATATGTGCAAATTCATCACTAATGCTGAAAAAATATGCAGAGCAAATAAACAAAATACACAAAATAGAAAAATGAAAAAATGGAAGGAACCGAATAATTTTATGCAATGTGCAAAAAACAACGCGAAAAAATTCTACATTAAAAGAAGAACTGCATAACAATTATTAAATAAATCATAAACTTTTTATTGCAAAAATATTTTCGACAAGATATAATCGTACTACAGTTGCTCCAGGTAATCGGGGAGCAGCGGAATTCCTTATACGCATTGCATGTGCTTTGCCACATGTTGCGGATACTTTTTGCCAAATGCGTTTCTAACAGGAAGGGCAGCATTCTGTTGGAGACGCAGGGGTAAAAAAATTACAGGAGGATCTTATGTGGAAATTCATTGTTAAGAGACTGATTATGCTGATCCCGGTATTGATCGGCGTAACCCTGCTCGTGTTCCTGATCCTGCAGCTGGCGCCAGGCGATCCGGCGAAGGTTATCTTGGGCGAGCAGGCCACCCCTGAGCAGATTCAAGAGCTGCGGGACTCCCTGGGCCTCAACGATCCGGTATTGGTGCAGTATGCCAACTACATCATCAAGCTGGTGCAGGGCGACATGGGCGAATCCTACAAGACTCGTGGACCTGTGTCTGACGAAGTATTCAACCGTTTCCCCAACACCATCAAGCTGACAGCCTGCGCCATGCTTCTGGCTGTGGTCGTGGCTGTGCCGCTGGGCGTTGTGGCCGCTGTGAAGCAGAATACTCTGTTTGACAGCATCAGCATGGTTATCGCGCTGATCGGTGTTTCGATGCCTATCTTCTGGCTGGGCCTGCTGCTGATTCTGTTGTTCTCCCTGAAGTTGGGATGGTTCCCCTCCTCCGG
>QUDE01000042.1:0-466 GCA_003477405.1 Ruminococcaceae bacterium AM07-15 | reverse complement strand
AAGAGCATCGTGCTGCCCGCCGTGGCTCTGGGCTTCAACCACATGGCATCTATCGCCAGAACAACCCGTTCCTCCATGCTGGAGACCATTCGTCAGGACTACATCCGTACGGTACGCGCCAAGGGCGTGGCCTATGGCGTTGTTATCCGTAAGCACGCACTGAAGAACGCGCTGATCCCCACCATCACAGTTATCGGTCTGCAGATCGGTTACATGCTGGGCGGCTCGGTGCTGACAGAGACCGTTTTCGCATGGCCTGGTGTTGGCCGACTGATGGTGGACTCCATCAATGGCCGTGACATCCCCATGGTTATGGGATGTATCATTCTGGTGTGCGCCACCTTCTCCGTGGTCAACCTGGTGGTTGATATTCTGTACGGCATGGTGGATCCGCGGATCAAGTCCCAGTACAAGTCGGGGGGTAAGAGCAAATGAGCAAAGAGAAAAAGAACACGGCCGTAGCTGC
>QUDE01000041.1 GCA_003477405.1 Ruminococcaceae bacterium AM07-15 | reverse complement strand
GAAGGATCTGCAGAAGCAGGTTGATCAGTTGGCCCCTTATAAAGCCTTCGTTGACTCGATTCAGCAGTTGCGTGAGCGGTTCCAGGCCTGGCTTGTAATCTGGCAGAAGCAACGCCAGGAGAAGAAAGAGCGACCCAAGAAGAGAGGATTTGAGAGATAAAAGAGCAGCCAGGGCGTCCCCTGGCTGCTCTCAAATTAGCGGTCTGCGGAGTTATCCACAGACCGCATCCTTTGATCTTTCCCTTGATAGATAGCTTGATTTACTTCTTGATTTATCTTCTTGATTTACTTCTTGATTTAGAAGCCCCAAAACCGTTGCAGTGCAACGGTTTTGGGGCTTAAAGGACATAGACTTTTCCACGAAGGGACATAGACTTTTCCACGAAGGGACATAGACTTTTCCATGAAGGGACATAGACTTTTCCATGAAGGGACATAGACTTTTCCATGAAGGGACATAGACTTTTCCATGAAGGGACATAGACTTTTCCATGAAGGGACATTATTTTATAATTGATAAATTATGTCCTTTATGTTATCATGCCACCAGGAGGTGTTATGCCGTGCCAAGAAGAAAGAAATTGCCCCCGATTCCGAATATAACCACCATAGGAAAAAGCCCAGAACTCCATATGGTGCAAAAATCAAACCCTCTAGTTTCTTTGTCAGAAACAGGGCTTACGCTTGCAGAATTTAAGATACTGGATGCTTATCTGGCCCGGATCGACAGCCATAAGCCAGAGGAACGCTTCATACGACTCGATAAGGGATCGGTTGAGCAATATCTTGGTGTTACGCAGATAAAGCCAGCAGACCTTGAGAAACGCATTGATAACCTGTTTCAGACAGTCACTATTCGGGACAAGCACAAACCGAAGGGTTTTACAAAGATAGCCCTTTTCGAGAAGGCCGTCTGCTACCAAGACGATAACGGTCTATGGCAGATTGACCTGGCAGCGAGCAGGTCTGCCATGGACTATATCTTCAATGTTGAAAACATAGGCTACTTACGATATCGGTTACGGAATGTGATAAATCTCACTTCCCGGTACAGCTATGTCCTGTATCTGTATTTTGAACAGAACCGTCGTATGCACTTGTCTTGGGAGATCAGTCTAGATGATCTGAAAGCCTTGCTCCGGTGTACAGCAGAAACATATAGTCAGTACAAACGATTTAACGACCTGGTTCTCAAGAAATGCCATAAAGAGTTGAACGAGAAAACGGAATGCCATTTCAGCTACGAGCCAATCAAAAAGGGGCGTAAAGTGACGGCGATCCGATTCACACTAGAGCCGATCAACTCAGAAATTGACCTTTCTCTACCTGGTCAGATCTCCCTTGAAGATCATCCATCCAACCATGGCACAGATTTGATTGAACTTCTCCGCAGCGCCACCACACCCCCGGGATCTGATGAGCCAGAGTTTAGTCGTGCTGAGATCGAGCATCTCTTTACCATCTTGGCCACAGTCAGCGTGGACAAGATGCCACAGATCGATGATAACAACATTGATCTGCGCCGGTATCATTACCTCGCGGAAAAATATGCAGCTATGAATCGTCAGGCCGAAAGAACGCCTATAAAGCACCGCTTTGCGTATCTGCTGAAGCTAATCGTTTGAGAGTCGTGTTGTTTTAGATGGTAGTCAAACCTCAGGAGCGGGGCTGCCCGTCAAGGGCCAGGGCGTATACCGGACCGCCAGCAGGCGGGAGGATATGCCGCCCTGGGGCGCAGCCTTTACCCTTGCCGGGCAGTCCACGGAACACGCTGAACATAGAGGGGCCGGAGTGATCCGGCCCCTCTGCCTAAGCGGCGAGCGGTATGGTTTAGGGGGAAGCCGTCCGGCTCGCACCCTTTTCAAAGGGGGCGTTGAGGACTGGGGAGCTGGCCGCAGCCAGCGGGGCAAAGCCCCATCTTACCTGTG
>QUDE01000040.1 GCA_003477405.1 Ruminococcaceae bacterium AM07-15 | reverse complement strand
GATCGATTAAAGGAACAGGTGAAGGATCTGCAGAAGCAGGTTGATCAGTTGGCTCCTTATAAAGCCTTCGTTGACTCGATCCAGCAGTTGCGTGAGCGGTTCCAGGCCTGGCTTGCAATCTGGCAGAAGCAACGCCAGGAGAAGAAAGAGCGACCTAAGAAGAGAGGATTTGAGAGATAAAAAAGAGCAGCCAGGGCGTCCCCTGGCTGCTCTTCCTTTTTTAACAATCGATCTCTTTCGACCATAGGCCCACTGGCGATACATCGGGATAGGTAGGTATATACCAGCCCTCATCGTTGCATTCGAAAGAGACGGCTCGCCATGTGCCGCCACCGAGCTGATCCGGGAGCAACACATCCATGCTCTGTCCGCAATGGATGTCCCAGCCATCCCATGTAAGGCGGTTTCTCTCCGGCTCATAGCCGATTTGAAGCACTTTTGGAAGTGTCTTTTTCACTGTATTGCTAACCCCTCTTCCTTTGCCGTTTGATAAAACACCTTGCAATCGTGCTTTATTTTGATCTTTTGGAGTAGATACCTACGATCTCACCGTTTTCTTCTGTGAAACCGAGTAAGCCAATAACTTCACAGATTTTTTTAGCTTGCTCAGCGGTTAGGTCTATGCCGATATTGGTATGTTCCCCATCGGCATCCCAACAAATCAATTCAAATTCAGAAAGATTTAAATACAAGTTCTCTCTCACTTGAGTTGTTCTCCTTGCTGTTGCTCGGAATGGTACTCATAGCAGATGCCCATACGGTTACTGTAACTGCCCTTCCAGATGACTTCGGGATTCACCCGATAGGCTCCAGAGTTGATTTTGACTAGAAAAGCGGGTGTTCCTTCCTGCAGGGCTCTCATGGTTCGGCTCACGGTCTGATAACTCATTCCGCTCTCCTTCGCAATGGCCCGCTGGGTCATGATCAGCTTGTTCTCCCTATCCAGATGGTCAATAATCCAGAAAGCTAGCCGTAGCCGCTGATTGCTGATCCCGTCCAGACTGTTCACGAGGTGCTGTAGCCAAACCTTGTGAAAGTTGAAGTCCCGTTCTTCCAGTACATTCATCTGCATGGGGTACTGTTCCCCGGTTTCCGGATCAATAAGCGTTTTGTAGCCGACGAACTTTTGCTTCTTCGTTGTCTGCATCTTTCCTTATCACTCCTCTCTTACCAAGTTGATACCAGTTTATCATATCAAATGATACCAGTCAATAGCCAGTTGTTCGATACATTTGTTATGATTTCTGATAACAAATGATATGATTTGCTGGTATCATTTGTCCTCAAAAATCATATCGCTTGATACCAGAAATCATATCAAGCAAAATCCCGAAAAACTTAGTATTATCAAGGCTTTCCGGGATTTTAACATTAAATTTACTCTGTATCTATAGGGGGGCTGAGCTTTCAGCCCCCCTATAGGCGAGGGCGTTCCCCCCTCGCGCTCTCCCCTTTTTGTTGTTCAAGAGTGCCTATCCGCAGTCCATCAGCTTACCGTGCTCCGCCCGATCAGGCTGTCTGATGGTGGCTCATCAGGTGATCGAGGCGGCCCTGCGGGCGCGGTTGTTCATGCGCTCCCGCGCATGGTGCAATGATTCAAGATGATGCAAAGGGAGCGGGGCTGACGGTCAAGGGCCAGGGCGTATACCGGACCGCCTGCAGGCGGGAGGATATGCCGCCCTGGGGCGCAGCCTTTCCCCTTGATGGACAGCCCACGGAATACGCTGGCTCCGGAGGGGCCGGAGTGATCCGGCCCCTCTGCCTTAGCGGCGAGCGGTACGGTTTGGGGTGAAGCCCCCACGGCTTGCCCCCTTTTCAAAGGGGGCATTGAGTGGGTGGGGAGCTGGCCGGAGCCAGCGGGGCAAAGCCCCATCTTACCTGTGGCCGCAGCCACGCCCCGCCCGGCGAGGGAGCCCCGTGTTTTGATGCGAAGGGTCAAAACTCATAAGGGGTTACTCTTGTCAAGAGTAACAGAACATGCTATGCTGAAAAAGAAGAAGAAAGGCGGTGTTCTTATGGGGCGAGTATCAATGCCGCAGGGCAAAGGAAGCCAAATGCACAATAGGCGAGAATATGAGGAGATAGGTAAGCCTATCCCAGATAACATTGATGGCTCCAAGTCCTCGGAGAACATTATCCTGGTAGACAAGGACATTAGAGAAGCATATCGAGAAATCTTTGGTGAAGCTCTGGAGAAGTATAACAGTAAACAAAAGCGAGCTGACCGGAAGATCGTGGACTACTTAGATCATATACAGAAGTCTAAGAACGGCGAGAAACCTTTTTACGAAGATGTGGTACAGTGGGGTAGTAAGGATGACTTCCAGACCCCTCAGATGAGAGAGAGAGCCAAAGA
>QUDE01000004.1 GCA_003477405.1 Ruminococcaceae bacterium AM07-15 | reverse complement strand
TGCTCATCCAGAGCCACCTTGGATTCCCACTTTTTGCTCCGGCTGACCTGCATGATCGTTTCCTTGACTGTACCCACAAGGGACTTATCCTTGCACCGCTTCGACCAGAGAATCTGTTTTTCCACCACCGGGACATACACCACATGAAGGTGGTAGTGGTACACATCCTGCCCCAGAGCTTCCGACATAGCCCGGTTGCGTTCATCAGCGTGCATGACGGCAGAGAGGATGTACTGCTCACCGCCCACGATCTCCACAGCTGCTTTGTATGCGTCGGTGTAGAACTGCTTGGCATATTCGTAGCCGCCGTGATTGTGGAAGTAAGCGGAGTTCACATCAAAAATCAGCTCCCCATATTTCACCGCATCGGCTTTCAGGCCACGGGTGGAGATGACGCCGTCGGCAATCATCTGATCGAACATAGCGGCATAGCTGTCGGTGGGAGCTTTGAAGTGGATATTCCGGTGGGTCTGGGCGGTATCAATATCCTGGTTGGAGTAGCTGGCCTTTTCTCGTTCGTTATGTTCCTGAACTTTCGCCACATCATCAAGTGTGGGCAAGTCCTGGTTACGGGCAAAGGTACGGTCGATTCCGTCGTTTCTGGCCATAAAAATCAGCTCCTTTCCATTGTGCGGCAGACGGCTGAGAGACGGGGATGCACTTCCTGCGGGAAGTGTAATAACCCACTATGACACTTTCATCCCGAAGGGCTGCAAAGTGCCGTGGGGTCCTGCGGACCGCTCCCCTTTTGTCGCTTTGCGACATTTCCCCCACACTGTGGGGGAATCTTCCCCTCGGGGGAATTGCGGTCATTGCGATGACCGCTGCTGAACTGCCCGGAAACCGCCTGCATCGTTTCCTGTTGTTCAGCCCGGACAGCCGATGTTTTGTGAAACACCGGCTGTCCGGCGGCAGCGAAAAATCGAATGTTTTCGCCGCCTGTCCATAGCAATACTGCGTTTGTTGCTATGGGGACGAGAGAGACGGGCCGCAGGAACGATAGCTATCATTTGTCCCTCCGCTTCTGCCATACCAGGTCATAACCAAGGGCGTCAGCAAGCTGTACCGCCTCCACATACCGCAAAGACTCCCGCTGGAGCTTGTTGGACAGGTTGGAAACGCTGTCGCTCCAGCCGTAATCCTCAGAAAGGCGGTCAACGACTTCCTGCATCGTGTAGCCGGAACGCACGATGTACGACTTGATTTCATTTCGCAAATTGGATTTCATAATAAACACCTCATTCTTTCGTAAAGTCAGTTTACCGTGGAGCGTATTCGCTGCACGACTCGAGAAACACGGATAACATTCAAAAGATCACTCAGGATTGCGCCCATGAAGAACTGCCCGCAACAGCACCCCATCGACTTTACGATTAGGTGAGCTTACAAGCGAAACCGTGAAAATAGCCACCTTTCCGCATACCACCATCACCACTCTGTAAATCACCGAATGATGATTTGTGTTCTGCTTATGGTAGTGTTTTTCACTGTTTGCACAGCCATTGATTGGGAAGTGCGGATTTTAGAGCGCCCTCTGAGCCGAACAATAAAAAATGAACTTCTATTTTTTGCGTTCGTGCGTTCCTTCGTTCCACAGGCTGCACCCGATTAGGAACGCATGAACGCACGAACAGAAGGTTTTGAAGTTTCATTACAACTCCATAGGCGAGAGCAGAATATAAATGCCCATATATCCCCGGCACCGTTTTCCGCCGCCGATGTGTAGATTGCTGACCGGCTCCAAATGGTAGCGTTCAGCATTCTGGCTAAGCTGGTTTGCGAAGCTCTTTGGGGATAGTGGGTTTTCTGCGTTGTCCTCACACCACCGCTTATAGGCTGCATACAGATTTTTGGTACTGGCTTCATAATCCGCCTTGAATGCCACATAACCCTCAGAATCAAGAAAGTCCAGAATGTTGTTGGCATCCCGAACTGCGGAAGAGATATTGTCCCTGGCTCTCTGGCTAATGGTAAAGTGATAGTGATTGGCGATCAGCCGCCGCAGTCCCTCCAGCATCCAGAGGAAGATTCCCTCTTTTTCGGCAATCAATTTCTCAGCAAGAAACGGGTCATCGAACCGATCCGAAGGTTTGTCCTTGGTGGTCAGAATGATTTGGCGGCGAAAGAAACCGTCGCTGCGGTCGTGAAGTGCAGTCAATGCCCCGTTGCCGAAGCAGAGAAAACGCACATACAGCAGCCCCTGATAGCTCTGTTCTTTCTTCCGTTCCAAATCCATTCGCAGTTCTGCTGTCACAATGGATTTTACATAGTTGGTTTTGGTCAAGGCATTCATGTCCAGATCATCGTCCACCATCAGAAGCTTGCCCTCCAGGTCGGCTCTGGCGAAGCGGTTGTTTTCTACCTTCTGGATGGAAGTGGTGTTCATGTTGAGCCCGAAAATGGCGTTCATCACCACACCGATCCGGCTTTTGCCCTCGCCGCCCTTGCCGATCAGCATGAGCATTTTCTGTCCTTTGGTGGATGGAATCAGGCAGTAGCCCAGATACTCCTGTAAGGCGGGAATATCCTCCGGCTCCAACAGTTCCGAAAGGAAGCACAGCCAGTGTTCCGGTGAAGGAGCATCTGCCCGATAGGATACCGACAGACGGTTGCTGCAATACTCTTTTTCCTCTGTGAATGTACCGTCCAGAAAATAAGTGCCGTTCGCCACATGGATGCGGTCACATTGCAGGGGAAGAGGGTCTGTGTATGCAGCCAGCTTCAACGCCTTAATCACCTGCTCCACCGTCTGTGCGACCTTGGCATGAAGCCAGGGCGAGATTTCCTCATAAATTGTCCGCTTCAATTTGCTCTCATCCGGCAACGGGCCATCCACAGTATAAAAGCGATCATTGATGCAGCGCATTGGATGCCGGGACAGGAAATCCCGGCAATATTCCGGCTCGATGATTTTCCCTTTATCATCAATCCAAACAGGGTTGTTCATGGTATCGCTCCTCTCTCAGGTGGGCCTGCAATTTGCGGATGTATCCGTCTGCTGTTAGTTCGCTCACGACTTCGCCTCGTTCATAAGAATCGCCTTGCAGCAGGATGTCCAGCTGATACTCTGCCCAGGGTAATCGGTGGCAGGCTTCTACAAACCGCTCGTCCAGTACATCTTCCGGCACTTGCGGTGCATACCGTTTTTCCCAATCCAGGAGTAGCCGCCGATACTCGTTCAAAACAGAAAAGCACAGCCGCTCGTTCTCACGAAGCTGCTGTGCTTTGGTTTTGTGTTTGATTTTCCGGCGAATGGCTTCCGGCAAGGGCTTGTCCGGCGCAAGGTGAAAGTCCGATGCCAGTTTTCGGGCCGCATCATACAGCCGAAGGTCAAGCAGTTTGGTGGTCAGGTCGATCACATCCCCGTGTTCCCCACAGGCGAAACAGTGGTAGTGGTCATCCGACACATACAGGCTTGGATGACGGTCATTGTGGAACGGACACAGCGCCATGCCATGGTGGTTGACATCGATTCCATACATCTGTGCTGCTTCCTGTGTGTTGATACTGGCTTTCACCACTTCAAACAGATTCATACAGATTCCCTCCATTTCCTTTTTGATGGGGCGGTTTTCTCACCCCTTTGTATAGGTTATGGGGAAATCGAAAAAAACAGGCTAATGGCATGACAAGCTGTTTTCAAAAAACATGACAAGGTCTTTGTTGTGTGCTATTATGAAAATAGAAAAACATGACAGGAGGGAGAAGATGGATCAGATCATCAACCATGCGGTTTTATCGCTGGATTTCTGGCAGGACACCGTGACCTATGAGGGAAGTACCATACCCACGGGAACCATTGGCTGCGAGGTGCTGAACATCCCAGACAGCACCATTGAAAAGCTGGATACTCCCTGCAATGTGCTGAACCAGCTGCTTCAGGGGATGAACACCGGTTCCGTGGATATGGAGCTGCTGCCGCAGGTACAGCAGGCCGCTGGCGAGATCATCTCCTTTTTGCAGGTCACACCACCCTTCTCCCGACTGAATCAAAGCTATTTTGAGCAAAAACTTGCAGCCATCTTTTCCGAAGAATACATGGAGGACGCCAAAGCCTATTTGCAGCTCACCCAACAGGAGCAGCTGATCTGTGCTTTGACTGGTCAGCATTGCAAGGCAACAATGCTCGTCCGAATAGCACAAGTGCTGGGGCATTTGAGCTATTCTCTGGGGCAATACAAAGAAGCCTTGACGAAATTTGCAGAACGGTTGAATGAGCCAGGCTATGACCGTACCCCGGACGGTTATGCGACAATGTTTGGACAGTTCTTCAAAGGTGAGCCGACTCTGTCGCTGGATAACCCGGCTTGGATGACCCTGACCAATGCTTCAGTGCAGTATGTAGCCACTATTCGGCCCGGCAAGACGGAGCCGCAGTTGGTCAAGCGGATGCACTATGTCTCCTTTGTGGGAATGTTCCGTTCTGATTTGTTTGAGGGGCTTTGTGTGGGCCATGCACCCAAGAAATGCCCCATCTGTGGTAGATGGTTTCTCACCATTGACGCACGGCACACCAAATACTGCGGCGGACTGGCCCCGGGAGATCAGCGGGGACGGACATGTCGGCAAATCGGCAATCTAAGAGGCCGGGAGCAGCGGGAGCTTGCAGGCGATCATCCCATTAAGGCGATTTATACCCGCCGTATGAACACCGTTTTGCAAAGCACCCGCCGTGGAAAGCTGGATGAAGAAACGGCAGCGGCTATGAAAAAGCTGGCAAAAGATAAGATGCTCCGTGCGCTTTCAGATCAGCGTTATGCCAGCACTGTCTATGAGCAGGAAATGACCCAAGATGCACTGCTGAAAGCAGTACAAAAAAACTAAGCAACGAAACACCAGAAAGGCGGTGAGGGAAAATGGATACAGCGTGGTCATGGGAACTACCTGGCTACTGTGCCAAATACTGCTTTCTAACGGAATCTAAGGGCTTGACCATGCGGGAAGTAGAATGTATCTTTCAACTTGACTCGGAACCGCCTGTTCTGGAAAATATGAACGACTACATCATTGAGGCTGTGCGGAGCCGTGAATTGCGCTGGTTCTCCTTTTTCCTGCACTGCTATGAAAATCGGCTTAATGGTCGTGTTCGCCGTTTCCTGCTGCGGGAGGGGCTGGATCTCTATAACCCGGAACGCTTTTTGGACTACAAAATGGGATGTGTGCTTGCCATGTTGGACTGTCTCCGGGGATATGATCCCTCACAAGGGGCAGATTTTCTGACCTATGCCCATCATTTTATCGGGAATGCTCTTTTGACCTGCCGGATGCAGGAGAAGGCCGGTTCCTTTGAAAATGTGGATGAGTACAAAGCTGTGCGTGGGATTGCTTGGCTCTATAATCAATCCGGTCAGTCTGAACAGGCGGCAATCCAGAAATATGCCAAGAAAAACGGTTGTACCGAGGAAACCGCAGCAAAGTTTTTGACATTGGCCAAGCAAAATCGAAGCCGTGTTCCATTTTATCAGACCATTCAGGATGAGGACAGCGAAGAAACCGGCGAGGATGTCAGCCGGGATAACCACTGGGATTATACGGAGATTCTATGGGACGGCATCCAGGCTAAAGCTGTCCGGGAGGCATTTGAAAAGCTGAATTACCGGGAACAGACCCTCTTGGAAAAGAGAAACGCCATCTGTATGACCTGTGGACGGGTCAGTCCCACCAGCACCCGGTTGACCTTTGAAGAACTGGCAGTCCTCTTTGAGGGCAGCACGGCCAGTGGTGCAGAACGGGCCTACCGCAAAGCCGTGGAGCATTTAGCCTGTTTGCTGACAGAAGCCGGAGTGCTTCACATGATTCGCCTGAAACGCAAATCCCAGACCAAACACAAAAAGAAAATCGCCGCCGCTGTCTACCTGTATCAGGTGGACAACGACGGCGAATGGGGTGAGATTTCGTTTGATTTTGAGGCTGGAACAGCGGAGATTATCCGCTTGGCAGAGTGGGATACGACGATCAGCAAAGTATTCGCCACAAAAGTAGTTGCTCTTGTTATGAAAGATGGTGATTATCAAACAAAGGAAAGCATATTAGCTGTTTCTTGCTGATATGCAATGTTTTTATGTCAATCTTTCATCGCATAACTTTCTCAAGCAATGTCTGATAGCTGTC
Source organism: Ruminococcaceae bacterium AM07-15 (assembly GCA_003477405.1). Lineage (GTDB taxonomy): Bacteria > Bacillota > Clostridia > Oscillospirales > Butyricicoccaceae > Pseudobutyricicoccus. Next base: position 216,064 of record QUDE01000004.1, on the reverse strand, counting down.
TACAACATCGTAAACCACATTGTTATCACTAATGGCTTTGAAATGTTCTCGGGCGCAGTGAATTTTGGATTCTTCAATCAATCGCAACTGCATGGATCGCATAGAACCTTTTGTTTCAGCCACAAAATAGATGTGTTTTACAGTTCCTTCATAGAATGCAATCGCCCAGTCAGGATTATAGTGTCCCACCGGCGTAGAGATGTAAAAACTGTCCGGCAATTTTACATAAACAGCTATATCGCTATTGGCATCCAGCTCACTTGAGAAATCACGCTCGTTAGTGGAATCATAAACAATATGGTCGAACAGGCTGCGGGTTGCTTTTCTGGCGTTGACATCCAGCTTACCTTTGATGGTCGGCTCGGTGAAGATGTCGGTGGTGTACCGCTCATCCAGTACATTATAGGTGATATGCTGGATAATTGCAGTTGCCTTCTCGTCGTTAATCAGGGCGGCAGCACGAATAATAAACTCTTCGGGATTGTCTTTGAACTGGTTAAAAGTTACCTTTTCAATGCCAGTCAGAATAGCAACTACGGCTTTTCTGGTCAAGCCTGTTTCTTCCACAAGCTTTCCGATAAGATCATATTTCACACTGCTGCTGGCATGGATTCGTTTGCCGCTGTCATAGGTTGCAGACTGCTTTTTCACGAAAGCATTTCCGCTTGCGAGTTCTTCTTTTGATTTTATTTCATCCATTGCGCCAGTCTCAACTTTGAAGTAGATCTCCGGCACATGAAGATTTCTGTTAAGAGAAGTAATCGCATTGTATACAAGCTCATCTGTATCAAAGTCCACTACATAAACAGATTTCGGGCTGATGCGCTGCCACAATGCCTTGAACTCAGGCATAGCCAGTTTTTCTGGGTCAACTTGCAGTTCGACATTCTTATCGCGGGCGTTCTCAGGCTGCATGGAACGGCTGTCGTAAACAGAGTCCACGATCCTGATGACAGCATCTGCGCAGTCGGCTACTTCCTCGGCCACCTTGATTTCTCCGTTGGCCTTGTCAGCATAGTATTTATCTGTCAACGCGCCCTTCTTGTCCACATAGCCGTTGACCACCATGTCAAAGTAAATAGCTTGTGCCATCTCACTATCGATGACCTGTTCGTTGCCTCGTGCATCAGTGATGACCTTGTCTTTGAAAAGATCGGCAGTGACCTTTTCAGGCCGGTTTGCAACAGCCTCGGCCAGCTCGCTTTGGAGGCCCTTAGCAAAGGAATCATAACTTTCGCTGGCAATGACCGTCAATACATTGATATTGTGGACATCGTTGCCCAGCACATTAGCATCCATACGCTCGCCGTCCTGATTGACACACAGACGGAGGCCACGGCCTACCTCCTGACGCTTGCGAACATCGCTGCTGCTCTGTTTCAGGGTACAAATCTGGAATACATTGGGGTTATCCCAGCCTTCCCGCAGTGCAGAGTGGGAAAAAATAAAACGCACCGGCGAACGCTTTGGATTGCGGTCAAGCAACAATTCCTTGTTTTTCATAATCAAGTCGTAAGCATCAATATCGTCGGAAGTCTTTTCCTTCTTGTCGGAGAGCTTACTGTCGGTCATCTTGCCCTTTTTATCGACGGAAAAGTATCCTGCATGGGTATCCTTTGCCTCGATAGCGTTAAGGTAGGCTATGTATGCCTCATCTCCAATGGAAAGCTGCAAATTCCCCACAATATCCGCATATTCTTCCTCAAACATATCCGCATAGATGCCATTGTAGGCTTGTCCTGCTGCGTCATACTGTTTGTATTTGGCAACCTCATCAATAAAGAACAAACTCAGCACCTTAATGCCTTTATGGAATAGCTGGCGCTCCCGCTCAATGTGGGAGAGAATGGTTTCACGGATTTGAATCCGGCGAAGCTGTTCTTCACTAACACTGCCGATCACATCACCAGCATAGATTTTGATGCCATTCAGGAACTCGATGTGGTTGTCCCGTCCGTCGATGAACTTGACCACAAAACCGTCTTTGTATTCCTCCATGCCGTTGGAATTATCATAGAGGTTGAATCCAATCCCCACCGTCATTGTCTTTTTGCGAATGCTCGTAGCACCCTTAAAGTCAAATTGAATAGTAGCAGTAGGATCAGCTTTCGACAGGTTGATGCTTTCAAGGTACACATAGCCGTCAGTTGCCGTGCTGCCGGACTCCGTGATGCCCTTGACAGCAATCTTCTTGACCAGACGCTTGTTGTATGCTTCCATTGCGTCCAGCCGGTAAACCATGTTGTAAATGCTGTCCGTCTTGTGGGTAGCGGAGTAGCGCAGGGTAAGAAGGGGGTTAAACTCTTTCAGACGCTCCTTTGTCTGCTTACCTTCCACAGACTGCGGTTCGTCTATGATGAGAATCGGATTGGTTTTTGCAATGATATCAATGGGTCGACGGGAACGGAACTCATCCAGCTTCATATAAATGCGTCTGGCATCCTTGCCCTTTGCATTGAATGCCTGTGAATTGATAATCATCACATTGATGGAGCTATCGGAGGCAAACCGGTCAATTTCGGTGAGTTGAGCCGAGTTATAAATGAAGAAGCGGATTTTCTTTCCGTATTCCTCAGCAAAGTGGTCCTGCGTCACCTGAAAAGACTTATACACACCTTCCCGGATCGCAATAGAGGGAACCACCACAATGAATTTACTCCATCCGTAGTGTTTGTTCAGCTCGAACATGGTCTTGATATAGGTATAAGTTTTACCCACACCGGTTTCCATTTCGATTGTCAGATTATACCGACCTTCCAATTTGGGAGAAGGCGCAATCTGATTGGCTCTTTGTATTTTGTTCAGATGTTCCAAGATCAGTGTATCAGACAGTTCCGGGACAATGCGCTCATTACGCCAACCGGTAAAGTCGTGTTCCTCTTCCATGCCAATCTGGTATGTACCAGAACCTCTGTCCATCATATAGGTTGGCGTGAGGTATGGCTGACCGACAAAGACATCCACAACTGCTTTTGCTGCATCTGCTTGGAACTTCTGATGTTTGAATTGAAGTTTCATGACAGAGATCCCTTTTCCTTTTTTGCAATATAGCTGATATTCTTTTCAATAAATTGTTGACGGTTATCTTCCATTACTTTGTCCAGTTCCTCATCTGTCATCGGTTTCTCTTCCATTGCAACAAGCTTGACATCATAGTGCGCAAGTAAACTTCTGATGGAAGCATTTGCCAAGGCAGCAAGAAAACGAAAGTCAAAGGATGGAACAACTCCTTCAAAAGCATATCTGCAATCAACGAATGCATTTGAAACAAGAACAAATTCTTTTGTGAACTTCTCCATGTCTTTGTACTCGGGTGCCTTTTCTAATAAATAACCGATGACTTCACACTGAAATTCTTCAGGCAGCATTCTAAAAAGAATCAACAGATTGTGTTCTTTTTTATAGCTGATACCATTTCGGGTCAAAATTGCTTTTAAGCTCAGTTCAATAGAAAAAGCCCCATTCACAAGCATTGGAGCTGTGAATAAGAAATCGCCAGATTGCATATCAATTCTTTCAAGATTAAGATACGCATTATAGAATGATTTAGCCTGAAAAATAAGAAATTCCGCCTGCATTACAACACCTTCACACGCTTGGTTATATCATCCGCATCTTCCGGCATATAGAGCTTGAAAATTTCAAAGACATTGATTTTCGCAGGGCTGTCAGCAAAACCGGCGTCGCGGAACACGGCACGGAGCGGCTTACGCTTGGCAATTTCCTTGACCACACTTTCCGGGATGTTTTTATCAAAGCAAGCGATCAGGTCTCCATCGTTATAGGTATGGACGGTGCAGTCGCCAATTTCCTCACTGTGGTAAGGCATGGAAAGGGGCAGACCCCAATCCAGCAAACAGCCGAAGAACAGGTCAAGAGCGGTGCGATCTTCTTTAATATTGGAAACCATATCTGCAAGGGTTTGCTGGTCAAGTTCATCTGCCGCATAATAGACATCTTTCATATTGCTGTCAGCCAGCTTTAGGACGCGGAATCCCACATCCAAACCTGCTGTCGTTAGCGGGCTGTCAGCCTTAATTTTCTCACCAGCACGGCGAATACGTTCTTTCCCTATTTCGCAGATGGTGTATGGTGCGCGAATGGAATCCAAAAGGGCTATTGCGTTTTGAGCCACCTTTTTTGCTTTTTCTGACCCTGACTTTTGCGGATCAATCGGTTCCGGTAATTGAACAAGAATAAACTTCCTATGTTTATTCTGCTCAACATTGGCAAGAAAAAGTGCATGTGCAGTTGTACCAGAACCGGAGAAATAATCGAGGACTATATCATCATCGTCAGTTCCGCAAAATTCTATCAACCTCTTTAGAACCTCTTCATCTTTTGGGTTCTCGAAAACCTTATCGCCCATCAATGTTGCAAGTCGCTTTGATGCAGCACGTCCATCTTGATAAAACACGCTATAAGGAACACCATACTCATGTTCAGTAAGATAAGATTTTATTGTAGGAACAGCATTTTCATCGTCTCCGAAATTTACACGCCCTTCCTTAATCCATTGTTCCATTGTCTCTTTGTTGGTGAGCCAGCCACGAGAAGGGGTTTTGACTACCTTCTTTGTAACAGGGTGCATGACCTCGTATTTTGGTCCTCCACCACCAGGCCAAGAAATATCAGAAGCAAAGAAGATACCATGGCTATCAACCTTGTTGTAATGTTTGTGGTCTTTAGCCGGATGACCGTCTGGAAGAGCTCTATACCATACTTTAAGCTCTTTTTCGATGGAAACACAATCGCTACCATATTTTTTCTTCAATGCATCATACTCGGCGTAGATGTCCGTCAACCCTTGCTTCTTTTCTCTCCACACAATCTTGTGATCTTTAATGTACTGCATATTTTTAAAATAGCAAAGGATATATTCGTGCGATACGGAAATGTACTTTGAATCATTCTTCCGTCCAGCAGACCAAATCAGCTCTGCAATAAAGTTCGCCGCACCAAAGACCTCATCACACATAGCTTTGAGCGTATTCACTTCATTTTCGTCGATGCTGATAAAGATTACTCCGTCTTCCGTGAGCAACCCGCGTGTGAGCAGTAATCTTGAGTAAATCATAGAACACCAATCAGAATGAAACCGTCCGTTGGTATCGGTATTCTTAAACAGACGGTTTTCACCCTCATCATACATTCCCATCTGTTCATTCTCTTCTTCCTGAGAGCGCATGAAATTGTCTGCATAAATGAAGTCATTGCCGGTGTTGTAGGGCGGGTCAATGTAGATCATCTTGACCTTGCCCAGATAACTCTCCTGCAACAGCTTGAGGACTTCCAGATTGTCGCCCTCGATGTAGAGATTTTCGGTAGTATCCCAGTCCTTGCTTTCTTCCGGGCAGGGGCGCAGCGTCTTGCGAATGGGCTTGTTGGCCTCCACAATGGCAGCCTTCTTGCCTACCCATGTAAACTCATAGGCTTCGTCGCCCTCTACCACATCAGAAGAGAGCATTTGCCGCAGTAGATCAAAATTGATGGCTTTTTTCGGCTTGCCGTTCTCGTCCACCGTTTCTGTAACACAGTTGGGGAACAGTGCGCCGATCTTCTCAATATTTTGCGCCGTTAAATCAGGCGTTTCCATGCGTAGTTTATCCATTAGTATTTCCTCCATTGCTATCGTCTCCAAATATTTCTATTTCTAAATCCTTATATACATCCATATCCGGCGTAATCAAAGGGGCAAGCGTATCTCGCATAAATGGGTCGGGGTTATTCCCGCATTGTATTAGAGAAAGGCGGCGTTTAAGAGAGAGGTATATTCCGCTACTCGCTTTTTTGAAATCATCCGGTGCATTGCCTCTGGAAACAGAGTCCGCAAGTGCTTTCTGCTTTTCTTGTATGCAGGCATCATATTCTTCCGGTTTCCCAACTTTATCACACAATTTTTTGATCACAGCATCATCAAGCACATAGGATTCAAGATTGCGCCTCTTCAAAACCTTTATGCCGGCTTTGGCAAGATCGTCAACTTCTTGCGAACTACGATCATCCCGATCAACAATTTTTATAACTTGAGAATTTTGGAGTATTGTACCGATTATTTCTCCATGCGTCTTCTCAATATTCTCTATATCGTTACACGATCCGCCCGAAATAAAGAATGCCTCTGGATGTGTATCTGAAAAAATAGTACTGTAAATTATCTTGTCAAAATCCTTGCGTGTTTTTCCATTTGGGTCACCTTCGCAGAACACGATTGTTTTAGGTAGCATCAGTTTTGCAAAATCGCCAAAAGCGAGTTCGTAAAACTTATCCATAACGGCCTTCCCAATCTTAGCTGGGCGAATTACTTGATCTGTGTCAAAGTCTCTTCCGCCGAAATCCAAGAAGGCAACTGTTCCTGGATGCTCCTTTTCGATTTCCTCTGCCTCTTGAAGCATTCCAATTGAATGTGTTGAAAGCCAAAGCTGCGACTGACCCGGAATGAGCAAATACAGTTCTCGTAGCACTCTACTTTGCAATTTGGTGTGCATATGCGTTTCCGGCTCATCAATACAGTAAATAGCATCAGGATAATATTTAGACTGAACAACCATATCCAGTATCAAATCAAAGGCGGATTTTTCTCCTGCCGAAAGGTTTCGATAGCTAAAATTTTTAGTGGCTCCTTTGGTAAAATAGAAGTTACCATTTTGCAGCGGATCACCAACCGATGAGAGTTCCAAATCCTCAAATACACGTTTAAGAGCTGCTTGGATTCTTCCGATTAGTTCGTTACGCAACGTAGCAACAGCTTTTGTATCGTTTGCATTGTCAAAAACTTCTGCAATAGTATTGGCAATAAGCCTCTGATAGTTGGTGGAAACAGTTTGGTCATTTTGGATCAGAGAAGAAAGCCTGAACGATTTAGTAGGATCTTTCTGCTTTTGCATGGATTCTATTTGGAAATCCGGTTCGTTCCTATAAGCACTTCGAAAATAGAAACGTCCCTTAATATCATCATGGTTTCCAAGCGTGTTAGAGAATGTTGCTTCATAGAAATCAATGTTGACAAGTCTTAGTGCTCTGCTTCTCCATTCAGAGTAGTTAAACTCTTCAACATTACCTGTTTTGCTTAGATAATGATAATCTCCTGCATCATTATATCCTGCACATTTATAGTAATGGTTCATTGCTTCCATAAACGATGTTTTCCCTGAGCCATTTGGACCAACTAAAACTACTAATCTCACTGTTTCAGGTATAGCTTCCACGCTCAAATGTGTAAACCGCTTGAAATTACTCAGTTCTATCTTTTTTATCTTCATTAAATCCTTTTGCACTCCATTCTCAATCTCTTCAATTCCATATTCATTTCCATCCGCCGGTTTAACTGCTTTTCCTTCCGCATTTTCGTTTCCAGGACGGCAATCCGCTTTTCCAACTGCCGTCGCTTTTCGTCCCGTTCCACAGAAGTCTGCAAACTTTCACCGGCATCCGCTTGAAGTGCGTCTCCTGCAATCTGGCGTACCAATCCGGCATAGACGGCATCCATGTTCAGACCGTCGATGGAGAAGTTGAGGCTTCCCTCCGGTACCCAGTCGGTGTGATAATACCGGCTGACTTTGAAGGCGTTGCTGCCGGAAGCAGCGGCCTCCTTGTAGCCAATCCACGCTTGTTCTTTTCTGTCACAGGTGAGCAGAAAGAGAATGTGATAGGGAATCTCTTTGTCAATCTGCCGCAGGACGGCCTCGTCAAACTGCGGCTCCTGCACCCTGACCTCAAACACTTCGATCTCCGTGACTTCCTCCCCAGCGGCAATGTTCATGGTGGTCGCTGCCAGCTTGTTGCGCCAGTAGATAATGCGGATCTGTTCCACAAACACCCGCTTGAGAGCAGGAGAGACATCCATGTTCTCATAGAACTTCTGCTTTGGGATGCGTTTATTAAATTCTGTTCTTTCAGGTAGACCCAGCATGGCAACCCCTCCTTACTTCACGACAAGGAAGCAGATCAGCTCAAAGTCATCCAGCCCGGAAACAGCGGACATCAAGGCCGTCGTGCCGCCGCTCTTGAACAGGCTGTCAATGTCGTTCTCTTCTTTTACATCGATGATGGAGTTGATGGCATCGCTCAGAAGCTCTGATACTGCGCCCATCCTACGGCCATCTTCGGTTTCTTTATTGAAACACCTGCACAGCTCCACGCAAGGCTCGTCCTTGCCCTTGCAGAGCAGCCGGATGGTGTCCAGCATCTTTTTCGGGTTGAGGTAGTCGCAGACAATCTCACCATCCTCGCTGATGTAGACCATGTAGAACGGATGAATGCGGTTCCGGTTGTCTTTATTCACGCTGTCGTTGATGTTTCGCAGGACGAAAATAACACCGGCGGGCGCACCATCGCCTTTGGGCACGACGGCGTGCATTCCGTTGGGAGCCTTTTCTACATCATTGTGCTGCTTCATATATTCCAGCAAATCCAACCGGAACTCGTTCAGTCCCAAGTCCATGATGGAAATGCCGCTGGACATTTCTTCAATGTCCACGACCTCTTCTTGTAACCGCTTGAGCTGTGCTTTTCGGTATTCCAGATCACCTTTTTCCTCCGGATTGATTAAGTCATCGTCGCCGGTAGAAGTCATGACCGATATTTTCATGCGGGTCTCTACGCGGCTCTTTAGGTTGATATATTCATCCAAGTCCATATCCGGCCAGAAGTTCACAAGTTGAATCCGGCTGTTCTTACTGCCGATACGGTCAATTCGTCCGAAACGCTGGATGATGCGCACTGGGTTCCAGTGAATGTCGTAGTTGATGAGATAATCGCAGTCTTGCAAGTTCTGGCCTTCGGAAATACAGTCGGTGGCAATCAAAATGTCCAGTTCATCTGTGCTTCCCGGCATGAGGACGGCTCTGCCTTTTGAGAGAGGGGAAAAACAGGTCAGAACCGTATTCAAATCCGCTCTCAGGCGGGGTATAGTTGTACGGCCATCCACCGAGCCGGTGATCTCCGCCGTCTCAAGGCCGAACTCTTTTTTCGCAAATGTACTGACATTGGCGTACAGGTAGTCTGCCGTATCGGAGAATGCGGTGAAGATGATCAGCTTACGGTTGCCCGGATTGATGGGATGCTTCTGCTTGGAGCGGATGGTATCAAAGAGAGTTTGCAGCTTGGTGTCATGCTCCGGCGTGATGTCTGTGATCATCAGGGAGAGCAGTTCCAGATTGTCGGCATCCTTTTCAAGTTCCCGCTGCCACGATACATAGTCCATATCCGCAAGGTCGATTTTGACTTTCTTGCCGACAGAGAAGAAGTCGGTGTTCTGATCGTCATAGTCGAAGTCCTGCACATTGGACATATCGGTCAGGTCAAGCATACAGCCGCCAGACCGGTAGCTCTTGATGGTCTGGATGGTACCATTGATTAGCTCCTTGATGCGATCCAGCGTCAGCCGGAAGGAGTACACCGAGCTTTCCAGGCGCTTGAGCAAATTGATGCTCATGAGCCGCCGGATGCCTTCCTCACGGCCTTTTTGTGTCAGGCTCGTTCCCTTGTTGTGGGTGAGGTCAATGTACTTTGCCATCTTGGACGGCATGATGTAGCTGGACGGTGTGTAGATGGCCAGGCTCAGGGACATCAGCAGATTATAGATTTCATTGTAGTTGATTGCCCCGTCAAGGTCGGTCAGGCATGGCCGGAGCGAGATGGGCGGCAACCGGCTTGGGAAATTGCCGATATCAGCGGTATCATAATATTTTTCAATGTGCTTTCTGGAACGGGCAATCGTTACGCTGTCCAGCAGCTCAAAGAAGTCAAAGTCCAGTGTTTTCAGCAGAGCGTCCGTGGTGCGATGATCAGCGGGGAGCTTGCTCCACGCATTGAAGGCGGTTTGCGCCTGACGGAAGATTTCGTCAATGCTCTTGGTGGTGTCAAGCTTTTCGTTGATCTGTGCAGCGTCTCCCTCATAGGCAAGGGCAAGTTGGTTTTTCAGGTCGATAAATTTGTTGTTGACCGGCGTTGCGGAGAGCATCAACACTTTTGTCCGAACTCCAGCACGGATCACTCTGTTGAGCAGTTTTAGATAACGGTTTTCCTTGGCATCCTCACCGGTGATCTCGCCGCCGTTACGGAAATTGTGGCTCTCATCAATGACCACAAGGTCGTAGTTGCCCCAGTTTAGGCGGTCAAGTTCAATCCCGTTGGAAGTGCCGTGTTCACGGGACAAGTCTGTGTGGTAAAGGACATCGTAGCGCAGTCGGTCAGAGGCAATGGGATTGTTGATATAGTTGCCTTTATATGTATTCCAGTTCTCTGATAGTTTTTTGGGACAGAGGACCAGGACGGATTTGTTGCGGTTCTCATAGTATTTGATAACGGCCAGCGCGGTGAAGGTTTTACCCAAGCCCACGCTGTCTGCAAGAATACAGCCGTTGAATTTTTCGAGCTTACTAATAATTGCAAGAACAGCATCTCGCTGGAAGTTATAAAGCATTCCCCAAATTTTACTGTCCTTGAATCCGGTTGCCTCATTGGGCAGCTCATCGTCAGAAATGTCCTCCAAGAACTCATTAAAAATATTGTAGAGAGTAAAAAAGTAAATGAAATCTGGCGAATTTTCTTTATAGGCAGTACTGATACTTTCAATTACAATATCTGTTACTTCTTGAAGTTTTTTGTCATCGTGCCACAGATCGTCAAAGAGTTTCAGAAAGTAGTTTGCATTTTCAAAACTCTCGGTTTTTTGTACAGGATAATAAGCATTATTTCCGCGCTCACAGCCCAAATCAACTGTGGTGAATCCATTGATTGGCATATAAGTGCTTTCATCCACAGTTATAAACCCCATCATTTGTTCTTGAGTAATATTGGATTTGAAAACAACCTTTTTTCTAATCCATTCTGCACATTCTTTAGCTATGGCTTTTTGAGTAAGTTCATTGCGCAGTTTTACCTCAAACTCAGTCCCATATAGGCTGCGCTCTCGAGATAAACGGGGAATATAAAACTCTCTTTTGGATTTTGGGGTTTTCTCGGTAATGAAAGTAGGCGATGTAAAAATAAAATGTAGCTCTTCTACGCCCTCAAGCTGTTTCTTCAATTCTTGATAAGCATAGATGGAAAAGCAAGCAGCAGCAATCGATATTTTGCTTCCTTTTTTGACTTCCTTCCGCAAATCATCTTTAATGGTATTATTAATGTTGTCCAATATTTGCACGGTAACACCTCATGATTTTCCATCACATATTATCACATTCCACTCAGAAGAAGCGGATAACTTATACTGATGATATTCAGGAAGGGAACAGCTTTAAACCCTACTTCTATTTTGTGGATACCCTTTTTCTGAAAGTTACTCTGCGCCTTTTGAAATAGTGGTGTCTGGGAGTATTTCCATAATATCTTCAATTCCGCATCCGAGTTTGAGGCATATTTTTTCCAGCACTTCAACAGTTGTGTTCTCGCCCTTTTCAAGTTTGCTCATTGTAGAGTAGCTGATGCCGACAAAATCGCGGAACTCTTTTTTCTTCATATCCCGATCAATGAGAATCTTGAATAGCTTCTTATAGGACACTGCCATTTTTTGCACCTCATCTTCTAAACTACATTGTGGCGAAATTACAATTTCATTATAGCATATCTTGCTGCGAAAAGCGAGAAATATTATGCGAACGCATTACTTTTACCTTTGAAATCACGCGATCATTTTACAAATGTAAAGCACCAGTGCATACGATAAGTGGTTGCACTGGTGCTCCTGTACCCTATGATTTTTTATTGTTTGTATTCCGTTACGGATTTGAGGTATCTTTTGGGATCGCCATTGAGAACAAGATCTGCATAAGCGATCGGGTCATTATAAATCAACCAATCCAATTCCGATCTCTGAAAGCGGTTATCGGCCACTTCATTCTCAACGGCAGTGCAGTCAATAGAAATCTTGCTCTCATCAGTGAAGTAAAGTTCTACACAGGCAGTATCGATGTTAAATTCACAGCAAATCAGTCTTTTCATGAGGTGTACCTCCAAAATTTGATGTTCTGGAAGTAATGTAAGCGTGGGTTTGTGATGTGGTATCCTTAACTATGTGAAACTTCTTTTTCCTTGTCCGACATAAGGGCCTCCCCTTCCCGTTCCCTGGGTTCTCCTCGATCTAGCGTCCCCGCTTTTTCTGAAGCTCTGCCGCCTGTATGGCAAACACTTCCTGAAACAATTTCTCCTCGGCCTTGGGGGACAACTCCACCCACTGGCATCCGTAAAAGCGCAGATCCTCCTGGGTGGGGCCCTTCCGGGCCACCCGGCACTTCAGCTGATGCTCCGGCCCGCCGGGGCGGAAACGCTGGTGGGAAAACTCCAGCAGATCCCCCACCTCATAATCCTGGCGGCAGGTGATGGCCACACCGGTGGCGCTGATGTCCACCACGGTACACCGATGGCCGGCTTTCTGACCGTTGACCCATTCCACCGACCCGGCCTGGCCCACATTCTGGCGGAAATAGGCCCGGCTTTCGTTTTTCTTCACGGCTGTGAACACATCCAGCACCAGAAATTCCCGGCTCCACTGGCTCACCTGGCCCTCCACCACTCCCAGGGTATCATTGTTCAGAGGGACATGGAGCTTGAGCGGTGTGGAAGCCACCAGAAACCCTTCCATCTCATCCCCATCATACCGTTCCAACACCAGTTGGTCCTGGTGATCGCCGTGGGAACTGAGCTTCCCCAAAAACAAAAATTGATTGTGATGGGAAAATACAGTGCATCGTTTCCCGGTGACCTCCTTGAGCAAGGAGCCTTTTTTTAGCCCCGGTTCTGCATCAAACATGGATTGATCTCCTTTCCTCCGGCCTACATTTCCACTGGCTCAGGCGCCGATTTCTCCTGATTTTTTTGCTCCTGGGCCAAAAGGCCGTAAAGGGAGTCCACTTCCATGGGCCGATGATAATAATAGCCCTGAATCATATCGCATCCGGCCTCCTGGATCAGGCCGTTCTGTTCTTCGGTCTCCACTCCTTCCATGCACACCTTTTTGCCAAAACGATGGCAGGCGTACACAATACTGGAGATGAAGTCGCTTTTTTTCTCCGACTCGGTCATTTCCCCCAGCAGGGACCGATCCAGCTTGATGATGGCCGAGGGATACTGGAGCAGCATCCGCAGCGAGGAATAGCCGCTTCCAAAATCGTCCAGCGCCATGCGGATGCCCATTTTCTCACAGGCCTCCACAAAATGATACAGCTTTTCCGGCTGCTCATCCATGGAGCTTTCGGTCATTTCGGCCACCAGATGTTCCCCGCTCACCTGGTATTTTTCCAGGGTGTCCCGCATGAAGTCCAGGAAGGTATCGTCCTCCATCTGATGAAGGCTCACATTAAAAGTGAGATAGAAATCCGGCCGATAGGCCACCAGGCGCATGCAGGTGCATACCGCCTGCTCAAAGACCCAGCGTCCCACCAGATGGATCATCTTTTCCTTTTCCAGCATGGGCACGAAAATGGCAGGGGACACATCTTTCCCTTCAAAATTCCATCGCAGCAGCACTTCGCCGCCGATGGCCTCCCCGGTCTGGGCCGATACCACCGGCTGCACCACGATCCGGAAATTCACCATTCCCTGCAGCACATCCCGGCTGAGGGCCAGGGCCATGTTGGACATATGGCGCATTTTCTGGATGCTGGCATCGGAATATTCCACCAGCATATGGGAAGTATCCTGTTTGGCCACCCGGATGAGGGAGACCAGCTGTTCCAGAAAATCAGCAGGCATCAAGGAGCCTTGAGGATAATCCATCAGTGCAAAGGAACTGGGCGTGCGCACCGAAATGCCCATCAGCCGATAGCCTTCGGTGATCACCTGGCGGATCTCTCCGGCCAGCTGCCAGGGACTGTCCTGGCACTGGGGATCGATGACGGCGGCGCAGCGCATCCCTTCCAGGCGGTAAAATGCCACCCGGTCGGACAGGCGATGGTTCAGCTCCCCGGTGATGGTGCTGATCAGATGATCGCTGAAACTGCGGCCCCTGGTGCTGTTGATCTCGGCAATGTGGTTAAAGGCAAAACCGATGGTGCGCAGCTTCTCCTCTTCGGCCTTGGCCCGGTCCAGGCGGCTGAAAAAGGCCGATTCCCGGGGGAAATTGGTCACCGGGTCCACCACAAAGGCGGTGTCCTGGTGGGTGATCCGGCCGGAGAAAAACAAAGGCCGGGTCTTGTCTTCGTTCCATTTCAGAATGCCGTAGCAGCGGATCCAGATATAGCTTCCATCCTTTCGCCGCACCTGATAGCGCAGGTCGTGGATCTCCCGCTTTTCCCGCAGAATGGACTCCAGCTCCTTGAAATAGATCTCCCGGGCCTTTTCCCGGGGGATATAGTCGGCCCACACCTGAAGCAGACCGGGCACCACATTGCTCTCAAAGCCGAACTCATCCCGCATATTGTCGGAAACATAAAACAGATCTTTCTGCATATCGCCGAAATAAAAATAGCTGGCGGTGTTCTGTTGGGAAATGGAGCGGAACAAAAACTCCATATCGTGATAAGTGGTGCGCAGGAACTGATAAAACCGGCTGTCGGATGTGCCCAGGGCCGAACAGATGGTGGAAAGGCTCTGGCGGCTCTCTTCTCTCTGAAAATCGTGGCGGGAAGTGACGGCGTGACGGCCGTTTTCTTTATAATATTCCCGTTTGTTTTCATACATGTCCTCATCGGACCGCAGGATCAGCTCTTCCAGATTGCAGATCCCCTCCGCACAATAGGCATGGCCTATGGCCACAGGCCGGTGTCCTTCTTTGGCTGCCTGGCGCAGCCGGTCCACCTGGCTCTGGAATTCCTCTTCGGATACATCCTCCACCACAGCCACAAATTCATCGCCGCCGCTGCGATACACCCAAGGGGTTTCCAGCACACCGGCAATCAACTGATAGCAATAGCGGATCAGCTCATCCCCGGCGTTGTGGCCCATGGTGTCGTTGGTCTGCTTCAAGCCGGTGATATCGCAATAGACCACACCCACATGGCCCTTTTTCCCCAGGCTGGCGCTGTGCTCAAACATGGCGTTGCGGTTATAAGCGCCGGTGAGGCTATCCTGGAAGCTGAGGGCATTGAGTTTGCGCAGCAGTTCCCGGCGCCGAAGAAATGTTGTGACAAAATAACCCAGCACTTTGAACAATGGGGGAATGAGGGAGACGGTTTCCTCATTGGGATTGTCCACTCCCAGAAACCCCACCACTTTCCCTTCATCCCAGATAGGGCCCTGCACCAGGCTATGAATATCCTGGGGCTTCAAAATGGCATAGGCCGCCGGATGGGGGACACGGATGCTCTCCAGATCGGAAATGGTGACGATCTGGTCTTCTTCCATCAGATCAAACATCCACTGCACGCTTTGCACAGGCATATTCTGCAGGATATCCTTCTGATGGCTGACGCCCTCGGCACACCATTCATAGGTGTTGCTGACCGCAGAGCCATTGAGCTCAAACACATAAACCCGGTCACAGGAGAAGGTCTTACCGATATAGGCCAGCACCTTTTCCAAGGATTGTTCCGGATCTGTGGTGGTAAAAACCTGCTGGAGGCACTCGCTGAGAATGCTGTCGCTGCGGGCATAATAATAAGGCGTTTTGCACACCACTTCCCCATCGATATCAATGGCGATTTCGATGCGGTATTTTCTTCCTTCGTGTTCAAACATGCTGTCTTTGATCAGATAGCGTTTGTTCAGAACCGGGTTTTTATGGGTCCAGGAGAGCACCTGGCCAGGCTCCAGGGCGGCATTGGTGCAAAAAGAGCAGGGGGATTCGATGCCCTGAAGAACCTGATGGCATTTCTTGCCCAGATATTCCTTTTCGTGGGTATAGCCTAAGGATTCCCGCAAAAGCCGGTTCATATAGATGATCTCATAAGTCTCCGGATCGGAGATATAGACCAATTCATCCAGCTCTTCAAAAAATTCCAGCAAAAAATTCATGGTATCCCCTCTCTTTTCACCCCGGCGCTCATGGGCTCGCCATTTCTTTTCCTTTCAAAAAATTATATCACCTTGTGCCCATATCCTGCAAGTACGCCCGGAGAAAATTTCCTGTCCCTCAGCGGCCAGATGGTATTTTTTTCTTTTCATATTTTTTGCTCTTCCTCGCAAACTATGGCTGTAACCCCAAGCGAAAAAAACATTTTGAAATAAAAAAGGAGAGTTTGATTATGTCTAGCAATTCCAACATGAATTCCGCCGCCAAGGACGCTCTGTATAACTTCAAGATGGAAGCCGCCAAGGAAGTGGGCGTCAACCTGAAGCAGGGCTACAACGGTGATCTGACTTCCCGCCAGGCCGGCAGCGTGGGCGGCCAGATGGTCAAGAAGATGATCATGCACGCCGAAAACACCCTGGCCAGCAACCCCTCCTCTGTGATGAACACCCAGGTTCCCACCAGCCAGAACCCCCAGCAGTACTAATCCAGAACCTGGATTCGTACACGGTTTCCAGACCTGAGTGAAAAAGCAATCCCCGGCGCAGTCCTGCGCCGGGGATTCTTTGTTTCAATCGGAAATATGCAGACACCTGACCGCCCCTTAAAAGCCCCGGGCTTTCAGATCTTTCGCCAGCTCCACATAAAATTCCCGCACATCAAAACCGGGAATATTCTGCCGGTTCAAATCGATCATATCCCCATGGGACAAGCCCCGGCGGGAAGGGGATCGGGCCTGCTGAAACCGCTCTCCCCACTCCATGGCCTCCAGCGCCACCAGCCCGTCGTTGTTTTTTTCAAAAAAGCGCACCAGCAGCCAGCACAAATTCAACGGAAAGGGTGCGCTGAAACAGTTCTTCATCTGGGAGCCCACGCTTTGGCAGAACACTTCCGGCGGCGGAGGAGTCTGCTCCCCCAGCTCCATGCACCGTTTGTGGGAGTGAATTGTCAAACTAAGTGCAACAGGAGTTGAGCTCGAAGCCCCACAGGGCCTTGCAGATATCCAGCCCCGTGAGCACGGCCATCACCAGCAGCCCCAGCAGCATTTCCATGTACCCATCCCTCCCTCATTTCTCCCAGTATATCCCCGCCCCTTCCCTCCGTCAACCCGGCGAATCCCACAACGCCACCTTGCACAGAAAAGGGGGGAGTGATATGATAAAGATACTATCTTATGAAATAAAGGAGCGATGGGAATGGAAGAGATCAAATATGTGGATCGGGTCGGCACCGACTGCAACAAATGGGACAGCATGGATGCCCGTTTTGGCGACAATGACCTGATGGCCCTGTGGGTGGCCGACATGGATTTCATGGTCCCCGAATGCGTGCGGAAAGCCGCCCGGGAGTA
Organism: Ruminococcaceae bacterium AM07-15; assembly: GCA_003477405.1. GTDB lineage: Bacteria > Bacillota > Clostridia > Oscillospirales > Butyricicoccaceae > Pseudobutyricicoccus. Next base: position 198,824 of record QUDE01000004.1, on the reverse strand, counting down.
TGCCGATTTCGGCATTTACGGCTACTACAAAGTGCCCGACGCCTATTATCAGAACTTCATCGATTGGGAAGAAAAATACCATCACTGCCACATTGAAAAACAGTGGCTTCGGTTTTCCCCTGGTGTGGTCTCCCCCATCAACTGGTATGTGAACATGAAAACCAAGCCCGGCGACGGCATCATCGTGCTCACGCCGGTCTACTATCCCTTCCTGGACGCCATCCGGGACAACGGCCGCCAGCTGATCTCCTGCGATCTTGTGCGGAAAGACAAGGTTTACCACATCGACTACGCCGATTTTGAAAAGAAGATCGTGGACAACAAGGTCAAGCTCTTCATTCTCTCCTCTCCCCACAATCCGGTGGGCCGGGTGTGGAAAAAGGAAGAGCTGGAGCAGCTGCTGGCCATCTGCCGCAAGCACCAGGTGTTCGTGGTGGCCGACGAGATCCATCACGACCTGATCATGCCCGGCTATGAACACACCGAAATTCTCAACATCCCCGGCTACACCGATATGATGGTGGTGCTCACCGCCGGCTCCAAGACCTTCAACCTGGCCGGGTGCAAAAATTCCTTCGTCATCCTCCCGGACGAAAAGCTCCGTCAGGAGTACGACGATTTCCTTGCCACCCTGCGCATCCGGGGCGGCAACGCCTTCGGCTATGTGGCGGTGGCTGCGGCCTTCGGCGGCGGACGCCCCTGGCTGGAAAGCGTCATTGACATCATCCACAAAAACGCCCAGCATGTGGAAGAAACCCTGGCCGAAAAGCTGCCGGAAGCGGTGGTCTCTCCCCTGGAAGGCACCTATCTCCAGTGGGTCGACCTGGGGGCCTATGTCAAGCCCAATGAAACCCAGGAGCTGATCCAGAACAAATGCCGTCTGGCCGTGGATTACGGCGAATGGTTCGGCGGCGAGCGTTTCGGCTCCTTCATCCGTCTGAACCTGGCCACCTCTCCTGAAAACATCAAGGAGGCCGTCAGCCGGATCGTCAAAAACATCGGCTGATTCTTTCTTCTCCCCAATACAAATAGCCCCCAGGCGGCGTATGCCGTCTGGGGGCTCAGACTGTCGAAAAACCACTATAGCGAAAAGAAACCATTCGCCCTACCCTTAATCAATTTGCAAAAAGCCGCGACCTGTGCGTGGCTTTTTGCACCTCTCAAGGGCGGGGTGACCCCGCAAGCAAACATTCTTTGCCCGGGCGTATACAACCTAACGGAGCAAAGAAAAATGGGAGCGGCGACTCGCCGCCAGCCCCTTGCAAAAACTCGAAAAAGTGGCCTAAGCCACTTTTTCGACACACACAGCCCCCAGGCGGCGTATGCCGTCTGGGGGCTATTTGCTTGATCGGGCCATGCACTTTCCGGTGAAAGACACATAGAATGGGATATCCATCACAAAAAAGGAGCCGATTCTATGAATCCTCACCACTTTCACCCAGTCCGCAGCGGCCCATGCAGTGCAGATCACGGGCCAGGAGCCTTTGCCGCCAACATCACAGCGGCGGCCGGACAAAACCGGAATTTCCGTACTACCTTCTGGACGGGGGACTCTTTGCAAATGACCCTGATGCACATCCCCCCGCAAAGCGAAGTGGGACTGGAAACACACCCGGACACCGACCAATTCGTCCGTGTGGAGCAGGGACGGGCTCTGGTCTGCCTGGGAGACCGGCCGGAAAATCTGAGCGTGCGCCGGTATCTGACCCCAGGCTGCGGCATTTTCATACCGGCCGGCCTTTGGCACAACATCCTCAATGCGGGCCCCTGTCCTCTGAAGCTGTCCTCCATTTATGCGCCGCCCCATCATCCCCGGGGCACCGTCCATCCCACCAAAGCCGACGCCGCCCGGGATCATTGATGCTGGGCGGCCGGGATCAGTCCAGGGCAATGTCCTCCTGGGCCGGTCCGGAAATCAGCCGCCCATACCGGTCAAACCGGGAACCATGACAGGGGCAATCCCAGCTTTGCTCATCCGGGTTCCACTCCAGCTGGCATCCCAGATGGGGACAGCGGATGTCTACCTTGTGCACAGAACCATCTTTGTCCTTGTAGACCCCCACCTTCTCCCCTTCCCACAGGACGATCCCACCTTCTCCCGGTGGGATTTCCTCGGCCGCCTGGGTGGTCATCTGGAAAAAGCGTTTGGCCAGGCCTTTTACCGCCTTGCCTCCATCGGCCGCCATCCCGGGGATGGCGGCCGTTTCCAGCCGGTCCGGGGCAAACACCCTGGCATAGGGACTCTCTTTGCCGCCGATCATATCCCGGAGAATGGTGGCGGAAACCATGGAAGTGGTCATGCCCCATTTCTGAAAACCGGTGGCCACATACCAGTTGGGGCGGCTGGCGGCATACCGGCCGATATAAGGTATGCCGTCCGGCGTGATGCAGTCCTGGGCCGACCAACAGGCCACCTCCCGGCTGCCCGGGAACCATTCTGCGGCCTTTTGCCGCAGCCGCTCATACCGGCCACCCTTGCCGCTTTCCCCTGTGCGGTGATTTTCGCCCCCCAGCAAAAGGAGATCCCCCCAGTTGCGGAAGGACCAGCCTCCCGCTTCCCCGCTGATATACATCCCCTCCACCTGGGGAGCGCCTTCCAGGGCCAGCACATAGGAGCGCTCCTGATGAAGCCTGGCAAAATACAGCCCCGGCACATTGAGGAAAGGAAAATGGCAGGCAAAGACGATGTGCCTGGCTTTGATACATCCCCTGGGTGTCATGAGCCGGTCCTCTTCCACTTGCTGCACCGGAGTGTGTTCATAGACGGTCAGGCCCTGGGAAAGATGGCGGAGAAATTTGAGGGGATGGAACTGGGCCTGACCTGTAAAACGCACAGCCCCGGCCGCCGGTACCGGGATGGGCACATGGTGTGCATACTCCGCAGGCAGGCCCAGGCTGGCGGCGGCCTGGGCCTCTTCCTGGAGGGCTTGGGCATCGCTGCCATACACATAAGCGCAGCGCTCTTCCAGGTCGCAGGGGATCTGCTTTTCCCGGATGAGGGCTTTGTATGCCTGGACAGCCTCCTGATTGGCCCTGGCGTATTGTCTGGCTTCCTCCGCGCCCAGGGTCCGGAGCAGCTTCTGGTAGATCATTCCATGCTGGGCGGTGATCTTTGCGGTGGTATTGCGGCTCTGGCCGCTGGCGATGCGCCCGGCCTCCACCACTGCCACCTGACATCCCGCCTCCTGCAGCAAAAAGGCGGTGAGAATCCCCGCCATACCTCCGCCGATCACGGCGGCTTCCACTTCCAGATCCCCCGTCAGGGGCTGACGCTGGGGAATGGTGCAGCTTTGAGACCAAATGGATTCCATCTTGTTCCTCCCTGTTCCCGATGATATGGAAGACGGTAGCTGGCCGCTTCCTGTTATCCTTTATTCTTCACAGAAGGAACCTTTCTTAAACACAACACCCGGAATTTACGCAAATGGCCCCGTCTCTTACGCTCTGTCCATTGTCACAGTTTCGCATTTCATCCGGGTCTTATTCTGATACATATTGGCATCGGCCTGGCGGAACATCTGCTCAATGGGGGCATCCTGGCCCATGGCATACCCCACGGCCACCGACAGAGGGAAGGATCGTGTCAGATTCCTGCGGCCGATGCTCCGTTCCAATTCTCCCAGGGCTTTGTCCACCTCAGGCTGGGCGATATCTTGCAGCAGCACCACAAATTCATCGCCGCCCATGCGGTAACAGCGGCCCAGGGAATCGAAAACCGACAAAATACACTGGGCGGCCGTGCAGATCAGCTCGTCACCGGCCGAATGGCCCATGGTATCGTTGATCTGTTTCAGATTGTTGATGTCCAGAACAACACAGGCGCAGGAGCCGGTGAGGACGGGAGACTGCCGGACCCGTTCCTCAAAGGCTGTACGGCTGCCAAGCTGGGTCATCAGATCGGTGTTGGCCATTTTCCGATAATAGCGCATCTGGGAGGATTTCACCATCTCCTGGTACACATAGCCAATGGAGACGGCCAGCAGGGACACCACCAGCAGCAGGATACCCACGCTGAAATAGATGAGATAGGAATGTCTCCCCCACAAGTAATAATCCAGGAATCCTGCGGCGCAGCAGCAGCCAACGGCGGCAAAACCGCCCAGCATCATCCCGGCCTCCCAGCGGAGTTCCGAATGGAGCCAGGCCACCATGATGCGCAGCAGAGACAGGAGTGTCAAAACCATCAGCACATGGGTCAGAGGCAGCATTTCATGAAGCTGGGCCACGCCCAGAACCTGCAGCAGGCCGCAGATACAAAGATCCAACAGATGGAGCCGGTAAAGCAGGCGCAGCAGTCGGCTGTCTTCTTTCATCATGCTGCGGTAGAACTGGATCATAAAAAGAGGCATGGCCATAAAAGCATACATGGCCAATACATACATGATTGCACCGCTGACATGGACCATCTGGAGCACAGCCGCATCCATGGAGATCCACAGGCTCACATGGAGCACCAGCCCGCTGAGGTACCGCAAGGTCCGAAGGCGCTGGGCTCCAATGGCGGCCCTGGCCCCCAGAGACAGCAGGCCGATCAGGATACCCAGCACCAGAAACAGCCCCGAAAAGAGCAGGGTCGCCGCGTTTGTGTTGCGGTAATGCAGGATCAGATCGCTGTAATTTCCCACCTGGACCGTCAGTTCCTGTGAAGAGGACGATACAGTGAGGACACGCCCTTCCAGATCGGTGTCAGGCAGAGAGATCCAATGCACCAGCCCGCCGTGGTCAAAAGAACCGGGGGTATATTCGTGCAAAAGCTCACCGTCCAGATACACAGAGTAGGCATTCCGTTTGGCCACAATGGCGCAGACCGGCTGGCTCCAGCGCTCATCGGACAATACTTTCTGATAGATAACACCGGCCCCGTCTTCTGCGGGGCCCTCCGGCTCGATTTCCACCAGTTGCTGATACAATTCAGGCTGAGGCGGCACAGGAGAACGCAGAGCCAGAAAGAGCGCAGCACAAAAGCCCGCCACAACCAAAACAATCAGAAAACAGGATATCGAAAAGGAATACTGGCGTATTTTGGACATAAAAAAACCTCCTGCTTTTCAAAGTACAAGCAGAATATTTACTCGTAGAATAAATGCACACCATGAGCATATTAGGGGCCTATGGATATCATAGCATAGGCCGGAAGCCCCAGCCAGCGCATTTCTTGCAAATAAGCGTGCGTTATTGTCGCACCCCGGCAAACAAAGCCGCTCTTTTTGTTTGAAATGAGCGGCTTTGGGCAGATGAATTGTTTCGGAAAACAGCAAAAGGCCCAGATCTTTTGATCTGGGCCTTTGCAACGCTGCCCAGCAGATTCGAACTGCCGGGTGCGCCTTCCCGGAAGGCGTACCCGTTTCTCATTTTAAAACGCAAAACCTATGGTTTTGCAGAGGCCGGCCGTTCGGAAAACAGCAAAAGACCCAGATCTTTTGATCTGGGCCCTTGTGGAGCTGTTGAGCAGATTCGAACTGCCGACCTCGTCATTACCAATGACGTGCTCTGCCAACTGAGCTACAACAGCATATCTGGCGACCGTGAACGGGCTCGAACCGTCGACCTCTAGCGTGACAGGCTAGCGTTCTAACCAACTGAACTACACGGCCGTATGGCAGGGGCAGAAGGACTTGAACCCTCGGCACGTGGTTTTGGAGACCACTGCTCTACCAGCTGAGCTATACCCCTTTATCACTCAGCGCCTTCACCGTGGTTTCCTTCACCGTTACGACGCTCCCATAGTATAACGCCCTTTGCCCCATTTGTAAAGGGGTTTTTTGAAATTTTTTTATTTTTTTTTGAAAAAACTTTTCCCGGCGGAGAAATCCCCTCCGCCGGGAGTTTTTTTCCCTACCGGAGTTTCTCCCACAAAATGGGAAGCATCTCCTCCAGCAGCACACCGTTGAGAGGGGGTGTGCCCGCCTTGTGGGTGTGCTCCACACACCGGTAGACAAAGTCCACCGCCATCTGCACTCCCTCTTCCAGCCGGTCCCTTCCCCGGCGCAGCAAGGTCACCAGCAGCACCGAAGCAAACAGATCCCCGGTGCCCGGGAAATAGGCGTCCACCCGGGGACAGTCGGCCAATCCCTGCTGGCCATCCCGGGTGAGGTACCGGGCGCCGATGCGGCCTTCTCCGGTTTCCACCCCGGTGATCACCGCCGCCTGACAGCCCATTTCCAAAAGCCCTTCCAGATACCGCTCCACCGGATGCTCCTCCCGCTTCCAGGCATCCGGTTCCTTGCCCAGCAGCATGGCGGCCTCGGTCAGGTTGGGGGTGACGATGTGGGCATGGGCGCAATAGTCCCGCATCTGCCGGGCAAACTCCGCCCCGAAGGAACCGGCATAGGCTTTGCCGTTGTCCCCCATCACCGGGTCCACCAAAAACAGACAGCCGGGCCGGGCGCTTTTTTCCAGCAGCCGCAGCATCTGCTCTCCCTGGCTCACATGGCTCATATAGCCGCTGTACAATGCGTCAAAATCGCAGCCAATCCGCTGCCAGCTGTCAATGTACCCCGGCAGATCCTCAGTGAGATCCCGCACCGTCACCTGGGGATAGGCGGTGTGGGCCGAAAGCACCGACCCCACCACCGGACAGCACTGTACCCCAGCCGCCGAAGAAACGGCAATGGCCGTGGTCATGGACCCCCGTCCAAAACCGGAAATATCGTGAAGCGCCGCCAGGCGCAAATGTTCTCCCATGCAAAAACCTCCCATATATCTCTTTCGGCTTGTACTATTTTAGCACAAAGGCCCATAGGATGGATAGGAGCACACCGGAAAATTTTTTTGGTGCCACCGGAAGAACAAAAAGGAGGAATGTTTGATGCTTCTGCGCCGTTTTTGCTTTTGCGCCCTTTGCCTGCTGCTTTTTTGCGGTTTGCCCTGCCATGGCTCAGAGCTTTCCCTGCGTGGGGTGTTCGTCTCCACCGTTTCCAACCTGGACTTCCCCTCCTCCCCCGGCCTGTCTCCGGAGGAGATGAAGGGAGAGCTGGACTCCATTTTGCAAAACGCCCGGAAGGCCGGACTGAACAGCATCTTTTTTCAGGTACGGCCCTGTGCCGATGCTCTGTATCCCTCCTCCATCTTTCCTTACAGCCGCTATCTGACAGGCAAGCAGGGCCAGGCCCCATCGGAGGACTTCGATCCCCTGGCCTATCTCACAGAGCAGGCCCATGAATATGGCATGGAGGTCCACGCCTGGATCAACCCTTACCGGGTGACCCAGGGCGTGCAGGGAGCCACCAAGGAAGCCTGCCTCAGCACCCTTGCGGAAACCCACCCGGCCCGGAAAGACCCCTCTCTGGTGATCTTCTATAACGGAGAACTGTATTTTGACCCGGCCCTGCCCCAGGTGCGTCAGCTGGTGGCCGATGGGGTACAGGAGATCCTGGAAAACTATCCGGTGGACGGTATCCACCTGGACGATTATTTTTACCCCGGCACGGATTTCGGAGACAGCGCCTCCTACGCTCAATATGGACAAGGGGCCTCCCTGGATGATTTCCGCCGCAGCAATGTGACCCAGATGATCTCCCTGCTCCACGATACCATTGAACAAACAAACCCCCAGGCTCAATTTGGAGTTTCCCCCTTTGGCATCTGGGCCAACGCCTCCCAACTGGAGGGAGGCAGCGACACCGCCGGCACCCAAAGCTATTTTGCCCACTATGCCGACACCCGCCTTTGGGTGCAGGAAGGGCTGCTGGACTACATCTCCCCCCAGCTCTATTGGTACCGGGGCCAGGAGGGTTCGGACTTCACTGCTCTGCTCCAGTGGTGGGAAAACACGGTGTCGGGCACCCAGTGCCAGCTGGTGCCCGCCCTGGCGGCCTACAAAGCCATGGGCGGGGACTCCGCCGCCCCCTGGCAGGGTTATGAAGAGATCCTGGGCCAGATCGATCTATTGCAAAACGGCAAAAGCCAGGGGCTGATTCTGTTCCGCATGGGCTCCCTTTCCCCCATGACCGCCGCTTTGGGAGAAGTGCTGACGGAACCTGCCCCGGTGAGCGATGCGGAACCATCCGAGGAAAAACCGGAAGAAGAAAGTCCCCTGAAGCTGTCCCAGCCAAAAGATCTGACCCGCACAGACTGTTCTTCTTATTATTTCTGCGGCATCTCCGATCCCAGCCAGCCCCTGACCATCAACGGCCAGCCGGTGCTTTCCCGTGGAAAGGACGGCAGCTTTGGAGTGCTGCTGTCCCTAGAGCCGGGTTTCAACACCTTCACCCTGGAAAACGGCCCCCATACCCTCACCTGCCGTCTGCTGCGGGGCCTGGCCGCTTCCTGTTGGGAGGAAGCGGCTCCCCTGGGAGATACCTATGTCTCGCCGGGACAGCAAGCCCTCCTGCGTCTGACGGCCCGGCCGGGTGCCGCCGTTACCGCATTGTTTCTGGGAAAGAGCCAGCCCCTTTCCTGGCAAGGGGAGGATTACCAGGCCAGCATTTCTTTGCCCCAGGGAAAGGAGGATCAGGTGACCCGGTACGGCTCCCCCCTTTATGTGATCCGCCGGGGCAATTTCGTCACCGCCACACTGGCCCCAGGGGGATTTTACCAGACGGGAAAGCAACTGTCCCTGTCCTTTCAGGTACAGACCGATCTGTGCGACATCTACCAGTCCCCCGCCTCTTCCCAAGGCTCCACCGGCACTCTGCGGCAAGGGATGACAGGGCCGGTGTCTGCCATCTCCCAGGGCTATGCCCAGGTGCCCGGCCTGGGGTATCTTTCGCTCAACGACATCTCCCTTTCTACCGAAGAAGAAAACCGGGAGATCACCACCGCCTCGGTGTCTTCGGAAAAAGAAGAGACCCTGGTGTCCTTCCAAAGCAAGGGCCCTCTGGCGGCTTGCTGCACATGGGAGGATGGGATGCTGAAGGTGCGCTTTCCGGGGGTGAGCCGGGGGGCCTCCCTTTCCGGGGAACAGGTGGCCCAATCCCTGTGTCAGGTGGAGGACGGGTGCCTGGTCTATTCCTTCACCTTGAAGGATACCAGCCCCTGGGGGTTCTATTTTGAAAAAACAGACCAGGGTGCCACCCTCCATGTGCGGAAAAAGCCCACTCCAGAGGAGGGGCTTTCGGGGGTACATATTCTGCTGGACGCCGGCCATGGCGGAAACCAGGAAGGTGCTGTGGGCTGTGACCCAAGCTGTGCAGAAAAGGATGTGAACCTGGCCCTATGTCAGGCGGTGGGGGAAAAGCTAGAGGAAATGGGAGCCACGGTGTCCTACACCCGGGAAAAAGACGAAACCCTCAGCCCCCGGCAGCGATTTGAGCAGTCTTTCCAGGAGATGCCCGACCTGTTTTTGTCCTTCCACTATGGCAGCGGTGCGCCGGATGAGGATCTGTCGGCCAAAGGAGGCTTTTCGGCCTACTGCCAAGGGGAGCTTTCCCACTCCCTGGCCCAGAGCATTTGCCAGAGCGTGGAAAGTGCCGGACGGGCGGCCAACCCGGCCCAAAGCGACAGTTTGCTCTATGTGTGCCGCCAGACCCATTGCCCTGCCATTTTGTTGGAAAACGGATGCCTGACCAACCCCCAGGAGTTCGGCACCATCACCGACCCCCAAAACATCGACCAGACGGCCCAGGCCATCGCCCAGGCCGTGGCAGCCTCCTTCGCCTCTTCCAGCGATTGATAAAAAGAAGCAGCCCCCGGCGCAGACTGCGCCGGGGGCCTGTTTCTGTCATTTCCCTTCCCAAGCCAAAGATATGGGTCCGGACACCGGACCGCCGCTAGATGTTGCGGAGCTTGTTCAGGTATTTATCCCGGAGATAGTCCAGGAAATAGGTCTCGGTCAGCTCTTCGCCGGTGGCGTGGAGCAGCACCTCGGTGGGGGTCATGGCCCGGCCGAACTGGTGCACATTGTCATAGAGCCACTGGTTGATGGGTGCAAAGTCGCCCTTTTCCACCAGTTCATCAAAGTTGGGCAGCGCCTTCTTCATGGCATGAAGCATCTGTCCGCCATACAGGTTGCCCAGGGTATAGCTCTGGAAATAGCCGATGTGGCCGGAGGCCCAGTGGATGTCCTGCAAGACACCTTCCCGGGCGTCCTTGGGCACAAGGCCGAAGGTCTCCTTGTATTTCTCCCGCCAGATCTCCTCAAAATCATCGGTGCTGGTCTTGCCGTCAAAATAATCCTTCTCCATCTCAAAACGGATGATGGGATGGAGGCTGTATGTCAGCTCGTCGGCGGTGATCCGGTGGAGGGAGGGCTGCACCTTCATCTGGGCCATGTAGAATTTCTCCATGGGCACATCCTTCAGATAGGGGAAGTGCTTCACCGCCACCGGGTAGGCCAGACGCCAGAACTCGGGAGATTTGCCGATGATATTCTCATAGAAGCGGGCCTGGCCCTCGTGCATGGCGCCGCTCAGGCCGCCCCACAGGCCGCATTCCACCGCCCGGTCATTGGAGCTGTACCCATAGCGGGCATGGCCGCCTTCGTGGAGCATGGTGAAGATGCCGCCCCATACCCCTTTATAGCTGATGGCAATACGGCTATCCCGGGGGCCGACGCCGGTGCACATGCCGTGGAGCACCTGGCTGTCATGGGCACAGTCGGGATCAAAGCCGGTGAGCAGATTGATCTCAAAGGCCGCATCCCGGCGCTGCTGATGGGTGTAGGGGGTCTCCAGCACGCTGGTATCGATCTTCTCATGCTGGGGCGCGATCTGTTCCATGATCTCCACAATGCCCTTTTTCAGCCCGGCAAACAGCTGCTGCACCCGCTGGGTGTCGATGCCCTCGTCCACGGTGCCGCACAGCACATCAAAGGCCGGACGGTTGGGGTCGATGGCTTCCGCCACCCGCTTTTTCAGCTCAAACAGGCCCTTGATGGTGGGTTTATAAAATTCAAAGCTGTTTTTATCCAAAGCATCCCGCCAGGCCATCTGGGCCTGACCGGTGTAGTTGCGCACTTCCACCTGGAGATCTTCGGGCACCTGCACCGCCTGGTCATACCGCTGACACAGCTCATGGGCGGCCCCTTTCAGATAGATGTCCTCAAAATCTTCCGGCTTCCGCTCCTTCAGGGCGTCCACCACTTTCCGGGTCTCGGGACTTTTCAGCTCGGCCAGAGCCTGGCGGGTGAAATAGCCGCTGACTTCCCCCCGGTAAGGCTGGCCCTTTTTGGAAAGACCTTCCCACAGATCCCAGCCCATCAGGCCCTGGATGCTGTCATAATATCGCTGGTGGCGCAGGATCTCCAGCGCCTGTTCCATGATTTTGTCTGCCATAGGAAAAAACACCCTCCTCTTTTTTCACTGTAAATTCAGTATAAAATACAAACTCCCCTGCCACAAGGGGGCAGGCTGCGGGATTCTGAAGGAGATTTTTTGGCTATTTTGCACAATGTTTACCCGACCCCCTTCCTCTCCCCCTTCTGCTGTGATACAATTTCCCCACATTTTAAAAAACAAAGGAGGCTTTTTTATGATCATCACCACCACCCCTACCGTGGAGGGACGCACCATCGGAGAATATAAGGGCATCGTGTTTGGAGAAGTGATCTCCGGCGTGGACATTTTCCGGGACATCGGCGCAGGGCTGCGGAACATTTTCGGCGGCCGCAGCTCCGGATATGAGGATGAGCTGCAGAATGCCCGGAGCGAAGCCCTGGCGGAGATGCAGCGGCGGGCCAGCGCTCTGGGAGCCGACGCTGTGGTTGGCGTGGATGTGGACTACGAAGTGCTGGGCAGCGACAACGGCATGCTGATGGTCAGCGTCTCCGGCACGGCGGTAACGCTGCGATGAAACCAGTGGTGCTCTATGCCTCCCGCTATGGCCACACCCAGCGCTATGCTCAGTGGCTGGGGGAAAGCCTGGGCTGTCCTGTGTGGAATGTCAAAGGGCTCTCCCCCGCATCCCTGGCCTCCTATGACACCATTGTTCTGGGAGGCAGTCTCTATGCCGGAGGCATGGGCGGCCTGTCCTTTCTCACCCGGCACGCAAAGGCCCAAAAATGGGTCCTGTTCACCTGCGGCGTAGCCGATCCCAACTTGGAAGTCACCCGCCAAAACATCCGGAACAATGTGGAAAAGGCCCTGCCGGAAAACCGGCGGGATACGCCCTTGTTTTTCCTGCGGGGCGGGCTGGATTACAGCCGCCTTTCTCCCCTTCATCGGCTGATGATGTGGGCACTGCGCCAGGCCATTCTGAAAAAGAAGGACCTGACCGAAGAGGACCGGCAAATCCTCCATACCTACGGCAAAACCCTGGATTTTACCCGCCGGGAAACTTTGCAGCCCATTGTGGACTTTCTCCAAAAAGCATAATAGTAAAAAGAGACCCTGTGGGTCTCTTTTTTTCATATATACAGATCCCGGCGGCAGAAGCCCCACAGGGCCAGGGCGGAAAACAAAACGGCCAGCAAAAGGAGCATTCCGGCAGGAAGCAGCCCTTCCCCTGCCATCAGCTTTTCCGGCTGAAACAGGGAAAACAGGGTTACATACTGGAATTTTTCCAGTTTTCCTCCCAGATTGGCCAGCATCTGCATCACCAGCATCAAGGTGGGAACCCCGGCCATCAGCGCGGTGCACCGGCTCCCTTCCCCCAGGCAGGAGACCAGAAAGCAGAAGGCCCCCAGGCAAAGATGGAGGCACAAAAGCCCCCCATTGAGGCATAGAAGCCCTTTGATGTCCAGATCCCCGGGAAAGAGCACCTGGCAGGATACAATTTCCAGAACAGTACAGTAAAGCAGCAGCCCGAACTGGGTGGAAACGAGCACCGCCAGCTGGGTGCCCGCCAGAGAAAGGCGGCTCACCGGGGCGGCACACAGGGCGTACATACTGCCCTTTTCCACATACCGGGCCACAAGCCCTCTGGCCCGCAGGATGGCATAGACCATGGGAAAGGCCAGAAGCAGCATGCCGTACAAATAAGTGGAGAGAAAAGAAAGCAGGGTGTCCCCTTCTCCGTTCATGCCCACCGCCGCCATCAACTGGGGCATCATATCGTAAAATTGCTGAAGAGCCTGCTGGGTCTCCTTGTCATACAGCCCGGCGATCATGACGATATACAAGGTAAGCACGCCTCCAAAAATCACCAGCAGTCCCAAAGACCCCCGCATTTCCCGCCAGAACAGCGCCTTGTTCATTGGTTTTCCCCCTTCCGGTAGTAGCTCAGGAAGATCTCTTCCAGGTCGGCTGTCTTTTTCACTTCCACCCGGCCATCTTCCAAAGCCGTTCCTCCGAAGTCCCGGGCAAAGGCCTGGGCATCCCCTTCTTCCACCTGGAGCACATAGCGACGGCTGTGTTTTTCTTCCATCTCTCGGACGGTGTCCTGGGTCAACAGCTTCCCTTGCCGCAGAATACCCACCCGGCGGCAAGTGCGCTGCACTTCCTCAAAGATATGGCTGGAAAGCAGAATCACCCGGCCCTTGGCTCCCTCTTCCCCGATGAAATCCACAAATTCCTTTTGCATCAGAGGGTCCAGGCCGGAAGTGGGCTCGTCCAGAATGAGCACCTCCGGCTTGTGGGAAAAGGCGGCGACGATACCCAGTTTCTGCTTGGTGCCCTTGCTCATCTTATGGATGGGGGTGTTCAGATCCACCGGGAACCGATCCAGCAGCAGCCGGCGGTATCCTTCCCCGGTAAAGCCCCGGTACCGGTCGAGAAAATCCAGATAGTCCTCTCCCCGCATCCCCTCCATCAGGGACATCTCCCCGGGGATATACCCCACCATGCGCTGCACCTGCTTCCGGTCTTTCCAGCAGTCCAGGCCGTAAATGGTGCACTGGCCCTTCTGGGGCCGGAGAAATCCCATCAGATGGCGGATCAGGGTGGTCTTTCCCGCCCCGTTGGGGCCCAGAAGGCCGAATGGCTCCCCCGGCTTTACCTGGAAACTCAGGCCGAACACGCCCCGATTTTCTCCGTAGTCCCGGGTCAGGTCTGTCACTTTAATCATACTGTCCTCCTTGTGAAACACAGGGAAAAATGATATTCTGAAAAAAACACTTCCAAAAAGCTGGTGAAAACGATGATCTGGTCCGATGGAAAAACACGCTGCCCCTGGGCAAATCCCCAGAATCCCCTGTATATCCGCTACCACGATGAAGAGTGGGGCGTGCCGGTGCACGACGACCAAAAGCTCTTTGAAATGCTGATCCTGGAGGGCTTTCAGGCGGGTCTTTCCTGGGAATGTGTACTGAATAAACGGGAACATTTCCGTTTGGTCTTTGATGGCTTTGATCCCCGGAAGGTGGCCCAGTACGGCCCGGAGAAAATAGAGCAGCTTTGCCAGGACAAAGGCATCATCCGCAACCGGCGGAAGATCCAGGCCGCTGTCCGGAATGCCCAGGCATTTCTGGACATTCAGAAGGAATTCGGCAGCTTTGACCGTTACCTGTGGGATTTTGCAGGGGGCGCTCCCATCCGGGAATGCGGCCTGACCTCCTCCCCCTTATCCGATGCCCTGTCCCGGGATCTGAAAAAGCGGGGAATGTCCTTTGTGGGCACCACCATTCTCTATTCCTATCTCCAGGCGGTGGGGGTCATTTTCTCCCATGAGGAGCCTTGCTTCCTCGCCCCTTGTTTTCCCCAAACTCCCAGGCCATAGCCAAAAAGGAAAACAGCTCCTCGTCCAGCTCTTCCTCCCGCTCCACCAGCACATGGTGGGTAAAGCGGCCGGGATAGGGCTCCACCACCACGGCCACACGGGGAGAGGCCAAAGGCTCTCCCAGGCCAAAGGTCACCAGGAGAAAGTGCTCCGGCCAATCCTTTTTCCGCCGCACCGGCGGGGAAAAGGCGGCGAAGAGATGCTTCCCATAAAAGCTCACCTGGCTTTTCCCCACCTTCACCCGGGCCTGGGGAAAAGCCTGTTCCATTTTGTCAAACGCCTGGTGATAAAGCTCCAGCTCCCGCTCTTTTCCAGAGAACAGCTGGAATAGATCGGTGAAATATCCTTCCGGCTTTTCCACCCTTCCACTTCCTTTCTTTTCCGCCATTGTAACACCGGGAAAAAGCCCCGTCAACATTTGCTCCCCGCCTCTTTTTGTGGTACACTGGCTTTACTTTGCAAGGAGGGATTTTCATGCGCAAATGCCGGATCACCGTGATGAAACAAACCTGCTACCCCGACCTGATGGCCCAGTACGAAAACCCGCTGGAACACGCCTGTGATATGGAAGTGGGACAGGTGTACATTGCAAATGGCTGGGAAAAGCCGGAGGGTTTCTGCCAAAGCGCCTGGGACAGCCTGTCCCCCTTTGTGCTGGCCCTGAGCCATGGGGCGGAGAACTTTTACGACGGCTGGATGCAGAATCCCCGCTCGGCCATGCTCTCCTGCAACGACGGCTTCCGGCCGGTGACCTTCCTTGTGGAAGCCCTGGAGGAACAGGTATGAAATATGCCGCCTTCGATGTGGAGACCCCCAACAGCCAGAACCGGCGCATGAGCGCCGTGGGCGTCACTCTGCTGGATGAAACCGGAATCACTGAAAATTTCTCTTTTCTGGTCAATCCAGAAACCCATTTTGACCCTTTCAACATTTCCCTCACCGGCATCACCCCGGCCATGGTGAAAAGCTCCCCCACCTTTCCCCAGCTGTGGGAGGAGCTGGAAGAGCTGCTTTCCGGCCGCACTTTGCTGGCCCACAACGCTCCCTTTGACCTGGGGGTTTTGTCCAAATGCCTTGCAGACTACGGCATCTCCTGGGGGCCGCTGGTGCCCTATCTGTGCACCTGCCGCATGAGCCGCCAGCTTCTGCCCCAGCTCCCCAATCACCGGCTGAACACCCTGGCCGATTATTTTTCCATTCCTCTGCGCCACCATGAAGCCGCTTCCGACAGCCAGGCCTGCGGAGAGATCTTCCTCCGCCATGTGCGTTCCGGCGCAGATCCCGCACCCTTTCTGCGGCTTTATGACCTGGAAAGGCGCCGCACCCTTCCCCGTGGCCGCTGGGCCTGAATCCCTTATTTTCTGAAAGGATGGTTCTTGATGCATATCAAAAAAGAAATCAGCCCCAAAAAAGTACAGCAGGACGCCGAAGAAAACTTCCGCAAAGGCTTTTATTGCTGCGAAGCCCTGATCTGTGCCATCCGGGACAATTTTGAGCTGGATGTGCCCCGGCAGGTCATCGCCATGGCCTCCGGCATGGCGGTGGGCGCCGGACAAGCCGGGTGTATGTGCGGCGCTTTCAACGGCGGCACAATGGCTCTGGGGCTGTTTTTCGGCCGCACCGAACCCCGTGGGCCGGAGGACCCCCAGTCGGTGAAATGCCTCCAGCTGACCCGGGAGCTGTACGACTGGTTCAAAGAGGCCAACGGCAAAAATACTCTTTGCTGCCGGGTTCTCACCCGCCAGTTCACCCTGAGCCCGGAGGAACACGCCCAGCAATGCGTCTGGCTCACCGGTCTGTGCGCCTTGAAAACCGCCCAGATCATTGTGCGGGAACTGGGACTCACCAATCTGGACGAGCAGCCCGCCCTGAACTAACAAAAAAGCCGCCTTACAAGGCGGCTTGAGCGTGTCGAAAAAGTGGCAAAAGCCACTTTTTCGAGTCTTTGCAAGGGGCTGCATGCACGCCTTCGGCGCACACTTGCCCCTTGATCGGTGCAAAAAGCCACGCACAGGTCGCGGCTTTTTGCGAATTCATAGGGGTAGAACAAAAGACCTTTTTCATTACATAGGTCTCTCGACAGTCTGAAGCCGCCTTACAAGGCGGCTTTTCACTTTCTATGAGCCTCTTAGCAGTGCCAGCGGTTCTTCCCCTGGGTGCGCCGGCCATATTCAATGGCTTCCGCCGGGCAATGGGCAATGCAGGCCATGCAGTGAATGCAGTTTCCCTGCCACTGGGGTTTTCCCTCCACCATGCGGATGTTTCCCATGGGGCACAGGCGCTGACACAGGCCGCAGCTGACGCAGCCATGGGTGCGAAAGGCCTTGTCCTTGATGAAAAACCGGTACATTCCCTGATTGATAGCCCCGCTTTTCAGCCGGTCAAAAAAGGTGGAGCGTTTTTCCGCCAGCCCTTCCCCTTTTCGGATCAGCGCCGCCAGCTTGTCCGTCTGGGATTTGGCACGCTCCAGCATCTTGTCTCCCTCTTCCTGGGAAGGAGGCGAAAAGAGCACCAGGTAATTGTCGGGCATTACCACTCCGGCCGCGCCTTGATACTCCCAGCCCTTTTCCTGGCAAAGCGTCCGCAGGCTCTCCCCTGCATTGCCGATCTCCCCGCCGCAGGTCAGGACAAAATAGGCCTGCCGGCTTCCCTCAAACCGGCTGCGGCGGAGAAAATCCACAAACACCCGGGGCGCCTGCCAGCCGTAGGTGGGACAAACGAAAACCCATGGGGTTTCCGACTGAAAGGCCCCATACTCTCCTTTTTTCATGGTGGGGACGATGTCCACCCATTCCTCTCCCAGCTTGGCCCCCAGCCAACCGGCACATTTCCGGCTGTTGCCGGTGCCTGTAAAATAGAGGATCATACTCCCAAAACTCCTTCCCTTGCTCCCTGCGCAGAAAAAACGGCCCTCAAAGGGCCGTTTTTTTCATTGTATCGGCCTTTTTCCTCAGTATAATACACCGTTTCCCAAAGGGCAAGGCCCGTCAGGAATTGAGGAAAAAGACTCCAGCATTGAGATAGGCGGCAAAGAGCACCCACAAAAGATAGGGGATCTGAAGCCGGGCCGCCTTGATATCCACCTGGGAAAACAAGCGGATCATGGCCACAATCAGCCCCAGCATCACAAGCAGCCACAACAGGGCCAGCCCATAGCGGCCCAGGCCGAAAAAGAGGATGCTCCAGAAAAAGTTGAAGCCCAGCTGCAAAAGGAACACCCCCAGCCCACGGCGTCTGGCCTCCGAGGGCGGGGCCAGATAGACCCGGGCGGCTCCCAGGCCCATGAGCACATAGAGCACGCTCCACACCACCGGGAACACCCAGCCCGGCGGGGACAGGGGCGGTTTTTGCGCCGTCTGGTTATAGAGCTCCACCCCATCCCGGGTGAGCCATCCGGAAAGACCGCCCACCGCCAGCGCCAACAGCACAAACCCAACATAAGGCGCCCATTTTCTCCATTTTTCCTGCACTGCACATCACTCCCTTTTCAGTATATGAAAAAAGGGAGCAGAAAATCCTCACAGGGCCTTAAAAAGCCAGATTTTCCAATGCGATCCGGTCCTCCGGCGTCACCGGACGCAGCACCCGGCAAGGCGACCCCACCGCTACCACTCCCGGCGGGATATCCCGGCAGACCACGCTTCCCGCGCCGATTACCGAGCCCCGGCCGATGGTGACGCCGCCGCAGATCACCGCATTGGCTCCGATCCACACATCGTCCTCCAGGGTGATGGGCTTGGAGGTAGAAATTCCCTCCCGGCGCTGCTCCGGGTCCAGGGCATGGCCCGCACAGGCCAGGCACACCCCGGGGGCAATAAAGGCGTTGGCCCCGATGTGCACCGGGGAAGTGTCCAGTATGACGCAATTGTAATTGATCACGGCCAGACCGTGGGTGTGGATATTGAAGCCATAGTCACAGCGGAACCAGGGCTCGATAAAGGTCAGGGGATGGCAGGTGCCCAGCAGCTGCTCCAGAATGATCCGCCGCTCTCCCTCTGCTCCCGGTGGGGACTGGTTATACCGCCAGCACAGGCTCTGGGCCCGTTTTTTCAGCCGGGGCGGAATGTTCCTGTTCTGCCCCACATAGCCTTGATCCATTTGCAGAATATCTGAAATTTCCATCTTTTTCGCTCCTTCCGTTATCGATCCATGCCCCGCAGACGATTGAGGCAGGCCAGCACTTCGGCCAGCCGGGGCCGGGCCAGAAAAGGCACACTTCCCTGGCACAATCCTTCCAGGCCCCGTTCTTCCATGATCTTTTCCACCTGCCGGGCGGCCTCCTGCAAACTGCACCGGCCATCCAGCAGCTGCCGGTGGGCATAGAGAAGGGCATAGCCCAACGCGGCGCATTGCTCACTGTCTGCCACCTGCTCCACCTGACGCAGGTCGATCTCCTCCTTGCCCACGCTCACGGCCTCCCGGCCCATGGCGCGCACCTTTACCCGATCTCCTCGGAAAGGTGCAAAAGGCCGGGGAGACCGGCGGCTTTCCGGCGCTTTTCCCTCCGGCGCCGGAGCAAGTCCCAGGGGAAACTGAGCCGCTTCCTCCTTGGCCCGAGCCGTGATGTCCAGGGGCATATACCGGTCCATCTGCACCACCTGATGGGCCACATGGAAAAAGCTCCCCGAACTTCCCGCCGCCAGAATGGTGGAAACGCCCCACTTTTCATACAGCTCCCTCACCCGCTGGAGGAAGGGAATGATGGGCTCCTGGCCGGGGCTGACCACCCGCTGCATCAGCTCATCCCGATAGAGGAAATTGGTGGCGCTGGTGTCCTCGTCCATCAGCAGCACCCTGGCTCCGGCCTCCATGGCCTCTGCCACATTGGCCGCCTGGGAAGTACTGCCGCTGGCGTCCTGAGTGGTAAAACAGCGGGTATCCCGCCCTGTGGGCAGATCCCTGATAAACAGGGAAATGTCGGTGTGCCACACGCTGCGCCCGTCCTCGGCCCGGATTTTCACGGCGGAAGGGTCGGTGATGACAAACTCCCGCCCGTCTCCGGCGATGTGGTCATAGACCCCATCCTCCAGGGCCCGCAGCAAAGTGGATTTGCCGTGATATCCCCCGCCCACAATGAGGGTCACCCCTTTTTTAATGCCCATGCCCCGGATCTCGCCCCGGTGAGGCAGGGCAAAGGACACCTCCATCTCCGGCGGCGAGAGGAAGGGCACCGCCCCTTCCATGGGCCGGTCCGACACCCCCGAAGCCCTGGGCAAAATGCTGCCGTTTGCCACAAAAGCACACAGCCCCTGCTCTGACAGATGATCCCGGATATACTGCCGGTCGTCGGCCAGCTGGGCCAGGGATGTGAAACAGGCCCCGTCCTTCTCCTTATTATATAGCAGACTGGTTTTCACCAGGGCGGGAAGCTGATCAAAAAGCATCCGGCGCAGGCCATCCCCATCCACTGTGCGGCCAAAGGCGGGAAAGCCCATCTCCAGCCGGAAAAGCACCTCACCGGTGCGGGGATCGATGCGGCAGGCGGTGCGCTCCAGCACCTGCTGGGTGCACTGACTTGTGGCAATCAGGCCGCTGTGCCCTGAGCCCTTCACCCGGAAGCTCTCTTTCCTGGCCCCGGCGGCAAAACGGCGGATCAGCTCATCCTGCAAAGCGATACGGCGGCAAGGCGTCTCATAGAGCTCCCGGGGAAAGGCGGCCTGCTGCCCGGTCAGGTGCAGGCTGAGCCGGGAGGGAGAGGCAAAGGGGTCCCCCTGCACATGGTCGATAGACAAGGTATAAAAGGGAAACCGGTATTCCCCTCGGGTCTCTTTGTAGGCGGGATATCCCCGCCGGTGGATCTTATGCAGGATCTGCTCCAGCTCCCTTTGGCTGTCCATCACAGCCCCTCCTTTGTTGCTTTTTCCTCTATTCTACACCAGATCCACTGTTTTGCGCTACATAAAAATACTAAAAAGAGAAAAAATATTCTTTTCAGAGAACAAGGCATCTCCTTTTCTCATACTGCCGCGCCGCCAGAAAAAATGACATCGTTTCTTCCCGATGCTTGCAACGCCCTGGGCCAGAAACCCCAGGGCTTTTGGCTTGTTTTCGTAAATTTTCCATTTCTCCATAGTCTGGAAGGACTTTTCCCTTTTTCTTCCTTGCCATTCGTTAAGTTATTAAACAAGTGAATAAATCGTTAAATTTCTATTACAAAAAACGATTGGCTTTCTGTCGAAAGGGAGGTTATACTGGGGATCGCGGACAAATGGCCGTAAAATTATGCACAAAGGAGCAACAGAATGAAAAAGAGAGTATTGGCCCTGCTGCTGGCCACCATGATGCTGCTGGGCCTGGCGGCCTGCAGCAGCGACGAAGGAACAAACAGCGGCAAAAAGGACAGCGATGGCGGCAGCGGCAAGCAGAAAATCACCATCGCCATCGGCAATGCCTACAAGCCCTTCTGCTATCTGAATGAGAACGAAGAGCCCGACGGCTACGAATATGACCTGTTCCAGCTGGTGGCTGAGAAAATGAGCGACAAATACGATGTGGAAGTGGTCTGCGACAGCTGGGACAACCTGTTTGTGGGCCTGGAAAGCGGCAAATATGATGTGGTTTCCCACCACATGGCCTACAGCGATGAGCGGGCTGAGAAATACACCGTTTCCGAAGAATCCCTGATGTATTTCGGCAGCTACCGGGTCATCTACAAGGTCGGCCGCACCGATATCAGCGATCTGGACAGCCTGGCCGGCAAGAACATGGCCAACGCCCCCACCGACAACATCGGCAAGGCTCTGGTGGCCTATAACGAAGAGCATCCCGACAACCCCATCGTCCTCCAGGAGACCTACCCCAGCCTGGAAGCCACGATCGCCGGTATCGAAAACGGCCTCTATGACGGCTATACCCACACCTATTTTGACCTGAAAACCAAATATCTGGATGCCTATCCCGATGCCGATCTGGAAATGAGCGATGTTCCCCTGTTGGAGGACGAAGAGGACTGCGGCACCTATGCTCTGCTGAAAAAGGGCAACACCGATCTCCAGGCCGACTTTGACGCCGCCATCAAGGCTCTGCGGGAAGAGGGCAAGATCGCTGAGCTGTGCGTGGAGTGGTTTGGCGAGGATTATTCCGTCAATCCCCAGTAATTCTCCGTCCCACCGATAGCAAAACAAAAACTGAGTAAGTAGGGAAAAGATATGTTTTCATGGAGCTATGTCATTGAGTATTTTCCCAAGATCATCGACAAATTTCCGGTGACACTGCAGCTGGTTTTCATTCCTTTTGTGGTGAGTTTTGCCTTAGGATTCGGCATTGCCCTGCTCCGGCTGAAAAACATCCGGGCCATCGATTGGCTGCTCAAGCTGTATGTGTCCTATGTGCGGTGCACGCCGGTGATCCCCCAGATGTTCATCGTCTATTTCGGCCTGCCGGTACTGCTGCAGAAATTCGGCATCGATGCCTATGAGTGGCGGCCGGAGGTGTTCGTCTACATCGCTTACAGCATCAACATATCTGCCTTCCTGTCCGAAACCATCCGTGCTTCCATTCTGGCCGTTCCGGCTGGCCAGATGGAGGCCGGTTTTTCGGTGGGCATGAGCAGCTTTCAGACCATGCGGGGCATCATCGTGCCCCAGGCCCTGAAAATCTCCCTGCCCATGCTGGGCAATATGTTCATCGGCCTGTTCCAGGCCACCGCCCTGGCCTATATGGTGAATGTGGTGGATATGATCGGCAAGGCCCGGAACCTGGCCACCATGGGCGGCCATCTGCTGGAAGGCTATATTTGCTGCGCCATGGTGTTTGCCGTCATCAGCCTGGCGCTGGAGGTGCTCTTCCGCTTTATCAACCGGAAGCTGGCCTTTGGCCACCGCTACGGAATCCAGAGAAAGGCAGGTGCCTGAGATGCAGGCAAAATACTTTTGGATGTGTCTGGAAGCCGCGGTGCAGAAGATCCCCCAGAATCTGATCATGTGTTTCTCCACCCTTCTGATCTGTCTGGTGATCGGGCTGTTCATTGCGCTGGCCCGGATCTATCGGGTGCCGGTGCTGGCTCCCATTCTGGATGTGCTGCTGGCCCTCACCAAGGCCTTCCCCGCAAACCTGATCCTTCTCATCTGCGTGATGGCCTATACCTATACCTTCAACGACATCATCGCCTTACTCCATCTGGATATCACCATCCGGGATGTGAACCTGATCTACATTGCCATCATCGCTCTGATCATCGTGGCCCTGCCCGGTTTGTCCGAAGTGATGCGCAGCGGCCTTCTGGCCATTCCCAAGGGACAGTTTGAAGCGGGCTATGCCGTAGGTATGACCGCTTTCCAGACCTTCCGGGACATCATCCTGCCCCAGCTGTTCCGGGTGACGGTGCCCATGCTGACAAACTCCACCCTGTCTTTGATGAAAACCACCGCTTTGGTGAATGTGATGGGCGTCAGCGACATCCTCAAAGGCGCCACCGACGCCGCCACCGATTCTTATTGCTTCCTGGAAGCTTATGTGGCGGCGGCCCTGATCTTCTGGTGCCTGGGTGCTCTGATCGAAAAGGCCGGGCGCACGCTGGAGGCCTATCTGAACCGGAGCCACAAGCGCACAACAGCCTGATACACCAAAAAGAAAGGGCGAAACCATGACAACAAACCAAATCAAAGACACTGTGATCGCCCACCGGCGGACGATCCACCGCCTGGCCGAACTGGGTGGTCAGGAATACAAAACCCGGGACTACATCCTGGAACACATCAAAAAATGGGGCCTTCCCTATGAAATGGTCACCGAAACAGCCATTCTGGCCACTCTGGACACTGGCCGGGAAGGGCCTCACATCGCCCTGCGGGCCGACATGGACGCCCTGCCGGTGCAGGAAAACCCAGAGAACCTGAAAGGTCCCCGCACCTGTGTATCCCAGCAGGAAGGCACCTGTCATGCCTGCGGCCACGATGCCCATACCGCCATGCTTTTGGGAAGCATGGAAGTGCTTTTAAGTCAAAAAGATGCGCTGAACGGCACCCTGTATTTCTGTTTTGAAGCAGGAGAAGAAGTAGGCACCAGTTCCCGGCAAATGGTGGAGGCCCTGGGCCATCGGAAGGTGGATACCGTGTGGGCCATTCATGTGTACTCTCCCCTGCCCTCGGGTCAGATCGGCATCCGGGATGGGGCCTGCATGGCCGGCTTCGGCGGAATGGACATCACCGTCCAGGGCAAAGGGGGCCACGGCTCCCGGCCCGATCTGTCCCGCAACCCGGTGTTTGCCGCCGCGGATATCGTCTCCACCCTGCCCGGCGTCTTTGTCAACCAGCTGAATGTGGAAAAGACGGTGACCTTCGGTATTACCAGCATCCAGGGCGGCGAAACCTTCAATGTCTTTCCTGAGACCGCCCGTATCCGGGGCAGCATGCGGTTTTTCGACCTGGAAGAAGGCCAGAAGGCCATGGATCTGGTGAAAAATACCGCCCAGCACATAGCCGCCATTCACGGCTGTCAGGTGTCCTTCGGCCGGGTGATGGATCATGTGGGGATTCCAGTGATCAACAGTGCTCCCCACGCCCAGCGGGCCCGGCAAGTGGCCCGGGATCTGTACGGCGATGTCGCCGTTCCCCAGGAGTTTCCCCTGTGGTATGCCTCAGAGAGCTTTTCCACCTATTGCCGGGCTTACCCTGGTGTGCTGGCTCTGCTGGGTATTCAAAACCTGGAAAAGGGCTGCGGCGCCGAACACCACAACGAGCGTTTTGACATCGATGAGGATGCCCTGGACATGGGTGTCCAAGTGACGGTGGGATATGTGCGGTCCCTGATGGACCACGGCCTGCCGGTATAAGCAAGGGGAAACGATTATGTTAGAGATCAAGAATATTCATAAGAAATTTGACGATCTGGAAGTGCTGAAGGGGGCTTCCATCAAGGTGGATGCCCATCAGGTGGTGGTCATCCTGGGCCCCAGCGGATCGGGCAAGACCACCCTTTTGCGGTGCATCAACTTCCTGGAGCACGCCGACCAGGGCCAGCTGGTGGTGGGCGACACCCAAGTGGATTTTTCTTCCGCCAAAAAGCGTGAGATCCGGGAGATCCGGAAAAAGGTAGGCTTCGTGTTCCAGAACTACAACCTGTTTGCCAACAAGACCGCCATTCAGAATGTGATGCACGGGCTTATCGTGGTGAAGAAAATGCCCAAGGCAGAGGCCCGGAAAAAGGCAGAAGAAGCCCTGGCCTGGGTCAAGCTGTCGGACAAGCACGATTATTATCCCTCCCAGCTTTCCGGCGGCCAGCAGCAGCGGGTGGGAATCGCCCGGGCCATCGCCATGGAGCCGGACATCATCCTCTTCGACGAGCCCACCTCGGCTCTGGACCCGGAGCTCATCGGCGAAACACTGGAAATGATGAAGAATGTAGCCAAACGGGGCATCACCATGCTGGTGGTCACCCACGAGCTCAGCTTTGCCCAGGACATCGCCGACAAGGTGATCTTTATGGATGGAGGCGTGGTGGTGGAAGAAGGCACTCCTGATGAGGTGTTCAACCACACCAAGGAAGAGCGCACCAAAAAATTCCTGGCCCGCATCCTCTCCGGCAAAACCATCCAAACAAACGAAGAACCCGTCAAAGCCTAAACAGAAAGCCCCGGTCAGATGACCGGGGCTTTCTGCTGCAAACAAAACTACACTCCTTTTTCCGCTGTGACGCCTTCGCCCAGATAAATGTCGTACTTGGCGTTGTCGCCGTATTCCTTCTCCAAGGCCTGGCACAGTTCTTCCAGGGAACCCAGAAGATGCTGGCGCTGGCCCTCCTCCAGTTTTTCCACCCGGTAGTCATGGGCCCGAACGCTGATATAAAAATCATACAGATCGCTTTCCAGATAGCAGGCGGCCGTGGCCTTTTGGGAAGTGAACCACTCTTCTCCGGCCAGATCGTCATAAAAGTCCGGTGGCGGATTGCCCCCATGGTAGGAAATATCCACCTCCAGGCAGGAAAGCTCCTCCTCCGGCAGCACCTGACCCAACACCTGCTGCCCCACTTCCTCCCCGGCCAGAGCAAAGGACAGCTGCATCAGCTCCAATGTCAGGGCCTGCCGGGCCGAATACCGCTCCCGGCTCAGCAAAGAATGCTTGCTGTGGTTGATGCGCATGGTGTGGTCGCTGATGGTCCACACCATTTTTTCTCCCTGGGCCGTTTGAAAGGCGATATTCCACTCCCGGAACTCCCCTGGCCGTTCTGTAGTATAGGTGGGATTGGAGCGGTCGATCACCGAATACATCCGGCTTTCCTTTTCCTCCTGGGAAACGCACTGCCACGCCCCCTCTCCGAAAAACCGATCCAATTCCCCCTGAAACCGCAGCGGCCAGGAAACAAACCAATGCCGCACCAGGAACACTCCGGCCACCAAAGCCGCTGCCGTCAGAATCAGCAGTCCTTTTTTCCATATTTTCATGGGCTTCCCCCCTTTGTTTCCTGCCGCTATTTTACCAAAAATCCTTGCATCAGGGAATCCCCTTGTTCCGGCCTCTCTTCCGTGGTATGATGAAGCCATCAAGCAAGGAGGTGTCCCCCATGCCCCGCACCGATGTGACGCAAATGCTTTTTTCCAAGCTCTATCCCCTCTTGGTCACCAAGGCCCAGAAGAAAGGCCGCACCCGGGAGGAAGTGGATCAGGTGACCAGCTGGCTCACCGGATACAGCCCGGAAGAGATCGCTCAGATGGAACAGTCGGACCTCTGCTATGGGGATTTCTTCCGCAAGGCCCCGGCCATGAACCCGAACCGCTTCCTGATTACCGGCAAAATTTGCGGTCTGCAGGTGGAAGAGATCGAAGATCCCCTGATGCGGGAGATCCGGTACCTGGACAAGCTGGTGGACGAACTGGCCCGCGGCAAATCCTTGGAAAAAATCCTGCGCAGCCCCACTCCATCCCCTGAACAATGAAACAACGCCCTGGGTTCCTTTCCTACAGGCCACCCAGGGCGTTCTCTTTTTATTGGCCCAGCTTTCCCCGCTGGATGCGGCGTTTCAGATCCAGCACCTTTTCCTCGATCTGATCCATCACCTGAAAAAAGGCGCTGTCCTCCTTCCCGCTGGGGTCCTCCAGCCCCCAGTCCTCCCGATGAGAGCAGGGCAGCGTGGGACACTGCACATTGCAGCCCATGGTGACCACAATATCCACCGGCGGCAGCTGGGAAAGGGGCTTATTGTACTGGCTTTCCTCCATCTGAATGCCGTACACCTGCTGCATCAGGCGCACCGCCTGGGCATTGATCCGGGCAGCAGGCTCTGTGCCGGCGGAATAGCTTTCGAACACATCGGACGCCAGCTTTTTCCCCAGGGCCTCGGCCATCTGGCTGCGGCAGGAGTTGTGGACACAAAGAAAGGCCACTTTTGGTTTCTGTTGCCCGTTGTGCTGTTCCATTTTTCAATTTTTCATTCCTTTTATATATTATATAGTATCTCTTCCATCCGCTCCAAGGGCAGGCCCAATCCCTCTGCCCCTGCACATCGGCTGGGGCGGGTGTTGACGGTCTGATCCAGCAACGGCTGAGCCTGCCGGGAGGTGTCCAAACACAGATCCAGCGCCAGCACATCCTCCCAGGCCCGGTTGAGAAAGGCCACCTCCCGCCGGCCATGGGTGCGGGTCAAATCAATATCCCCAGCCTTCCGAAGATACCTGTCCACTACCTCCGGCGAAAATCCGGCCCCATACAGGCTGTCTGTCAGCCCCTCCTGAAATAACCCGGCAATGTCCTTCCACTGAAAAGGGCTCACATCCCAGCGCACAAAGGCATACCGGCTATGAGAATGAACGGCCAGCATACATTCCCGCCCCCGAAGGTGAATGTTATGCACATCCCAACAAAACCGCCTGTCCGGTTCGGTGCCGTAAAGAGGCGGTTTCATTTTCAAAAATCGCTGCAAAGGGAAAGTCAGTCCCAGTTCCATCCGCTCACCTCCCTGCAAAACAAAGGGTCACGGGGTTTTGATTCATATGATAATCCCTTCACAATGGTCGATCTCATGCTGAATGATCTGGGCCGTCCAGCCGGTAAAGGTGCGGAGACGCTCCTGGAATTTTTCATTCTGCCAACGCACCTTGATGGACTGAAACCGGTGGGCCGGACGAAGACCCACCAGGGACAGACACCCTTCCTGTGTGTCATAAGGCCCGGATTTCTTCACGATTTCCGGGTTGAACATCACCATGTATGTACCCTCATCATCAAAGGCAATGATCCTTTTGTTGACGCCGATCATATTGGCCGCCATTCCCACGCAGCCTTCCCGATGGTGTTTCAGTGTATCCAGCAGATCGTCGGCAACGGACAGATCCTCTATGGTGGCCAGCTCTGCCTTTTGAGCCAAAAATACTTCGTCTTTGCAGATTTCCCGAATCATTTCATATTCTCCTTGTGTTCCAATATCACCTGGCCGATGGTCTCCGCCGCAAGACGGGAACCCTGCTCGTTGGGATGTACGCCGTCGGCGGCATAGAGTTGTTCCCTCTGGCTCCGCTGATAAAACCGCTGTCCTACATTGGCCAGGAGGGCTCCATTGTCCCGGGCCGCCTTGCCGTACGCTGCGGACATTGCCCTGGCCATTTCTTCATAATCCCAGCCTTTGCCCGCCAGTTTGCTGCCGCCTTTTTCATAGGCCCAGGTGGCATACAGCACCGGCACAGCCCCATGCTGCCGTATCTGGCTGCAAAGGCGCTCTACGCTGGAAAAGAAGCGCTCGGTTGCCGTAAAGGGGCCGTGGCTCATCTCCTGGAGCACCACATAATCCCAGGTTTCCTCCTGTAAAGCTTTTTGGGTTCGGGCGCCCAGTCTGGTGCTTTCATTCAGATGCTCTACCAGCCGGGCCCCGCCCCGGGTGTGGCAGACCACTTCTGCCCCGGTAATCCCGGCCAGCATCCGGGGCATCCCGTTGGCCGTAGTGAAACTGTTACCCAGCAAAAGAATCCGCATCCTGCACCTCCTGTCCCGGTGCAGGCTCTTCCCATCGCTGCCCGGTGTTTTGCATCCATCATAACAGAATGACCAGATTTCCTCAACAGATCTCCCATGGATTCTTCATCTTCTTCCCTCTCTCCCGCCGCGGATCAAACAAAAAACCGCCTGAAAAGGCGGTTTTTTGTCTGAAAACTCCACAAGGTATCCGATGCTTTCCCATCAAGTTTTTTATTTTTCTTCCTCAAAAGCCATTGTGACTGTGGGTTCATCGATCATTTCCCGGTCATTCCGGATCTCAAACCCGATGTTTATTTCCTTGATCTCCTGGGGTGATGTGATCTGGTTCATTTCCAGAGCAACTTCCGGCAGGGTAATGGAAAGCACTGCGCTTTCCCCATCTTCCAGTTCACAGAAAGAGAAGGAATAATCGCTCATCATACCATTGACCGCAAGAGAGCCTGGAACATCCTGGATATCTATAATCTTTCCGCTGTTATTTTCCAGCAAAAGCAGCACATGGCAGTCAGAACTGTAATCAGAGTCATCCTGCAGTACCGTTTTGGCGACCATACGCAAACCATTTTCGTTGTAGACTTCTGTGCCTTCATCATCAAAAGAAGCCTTCACGCCAGGGATGGCTATCTCCACAGGCATTTTCTCTGCAACATTCATCCATTGTTCATCCATCAACCCGATGGAAAGAGAGATCTCCCCTATTTCATCGATGCCGTACACACTCCACCAGGAAGGTTCCAGCACCTTATCCAGCTGCACATCCACAATGCAGCGTTTGCCAGGTGCGACAGCACTGCTGGACCAAAGGGAAGTGGTCGCCGTCAGACCGTTGATCCCGATATCGGATGTGGCAATGTAGACCGTTTTATCCCCGGTATTCTCCATTTCCAACAGCAGGGCCCTCTCCCCATCCCGATTGACCATTACGCCGCTGGAAAGCAGCTCCACTCCTTGCTGTGCATAGAGGGGTTCTTGAGAAAAGTGAATCATTTCGTAGTTATAAGTGTTCATGGCTGCCTGGCTTGTGATGGTCTGCTGATAATGATCTGTTTCATAGTCATGCCCCTGAAACGCAGAAGTGTATATTGGCGGAGAGTTGAAATAAATGCTGTTATAATCGGCATCTTTTATATCAAAACCGATTTCCATATCTGCAATTTCGTTGATGCCATAAATCATCAGGGTATCATAGCTGAAGCTGATGACATCGTTGGCAACGGTTCCATTTAAAACATCGCAGTTCAAATAGCCGTCACTGACCATATATCCATTGACGGAGTTGCAGCTATATCCCAAAGAACCGCTGGTGAACGACAGATCTTTGCCGCTGTTGTTTTCAATGGTGATTGCCAGATCGGCAGAACTCTCTGTAAAAGTCAGACCGGTGGCTGTGACCTTCACGCCCCCTTCATCCATCATCACGGTCTCTGCCAATGTGGCCTCCTTGTGGAAAGGCTCCAGGGTTTCACTGCTTTTTTGCAACTTCTCCTCTTTGGGTGAGCCTTCCGCCCCTCCCTGTCCCGCCTGATCCGGTCCTCCGCAGGCAGCCAGACTGGCCAGCATGACCAACATCAGCAGTAAAGACAACAATTTCGTTTTCATAATATGTCCTCCTTTGTATTGAATGGAACGCAATTTTCTGAAAGCCCACAGACTGTTACAGCGCAGCGATGTATTCTTTTGCCTGCCGGATCAGTTCCCTCAGATGAATATCCTCCTTTTCCAGCTCTGCTACTTTGGCCTGGAGAGTTGCTTTTCTGATAGGGCCGTCAGCCTCCAGAAGCTCCTTGATCTCCTTCAGCTGAAATCCCAGCTGCTGATAAAACCGGACCAAGCGAATCCGCTCTCGTTCCGGTTCTCCATAAAGCAAATGTCCATATTTATTTTTTCCAGAAGCCGCTACCAATCCTGCCTTTTCATAGCCTTGGACAGCCCGTCGGGAAACTTTCAGTTCAGTGCATACCTGGCGCAATGTTTTTTCCATCTTCATTTCCTCCTCACCGTAAAACTGCACGCCGCGTGCAGTCAAGGACTTTGCAGAAAAATTGCATTCCACAACAGGGCTTGCAATTTTTGCGTTCTGTGGGAGAAAAATGGTAAAATAAATGGTGCCCAATCATTTGATCAGGCACCATTTGCAGCAAACAATCCGCCGGATATAAAATTTCCTCTTGACTCTGACGCTCCGTCAACTGCTATCCTATTCACAGGGAGGGATGTTCATGGAGTATTCCATTCAGGAACTGTCGCGCCTGTCCGGGGTGACCACCCGCACTCTGCGCTGGTACGACCAGATCGGGCTGCTGAAACCCAGCCGGGTCGCCGAAAGCGGCTACCGCTATTATGGCCGGGCCGAAGTGGACCGGCTGCAGGATATTCTCTATTACCGGGCTCTCGGGGTGGAGCTGGCCCGGATCAAAGAATGTCTGGACGATCCCTCCTTTGACCGTCTGGCCGCTCTGGAACGCCATCTGGCTGCACTGGAAGCCAAACGGGAACATCTGGAACAGCTGATCCAATCGGTGAAAGACACCATCCGGGCAGAAGAGAGGAAGGAATTTATGCAGGACGAGAAAAAGTTTGAAGCCTTCAAAAAACAGACCATCGCCCATAACGAAGAAGTTTACGGCCAGGAGATCCGCAGCAAGTACGGCGACAAAGAAGTGAATGAAGTCAACGCCACCGTGATGAATCTGACCCTGGAACAATACAGGGAGTGGACTAACCTGGGTCAGGAGATCCAGGACCGACTGGAGGCCGCTGTCCAGGCCGGCCTCCAGCCGGAAAGCCAGGAGGGGAAGAAAATCTGTACTCTCCACCGCCGGTGGCTCACCATCACCGGCAACCGGTATGACCCTGCCAAACACCGGGGGATCGCAGAGCTGTATGTGATGGATGCCCGCTTTACCGCCTACTACGACAAACATCTTCCTGGCTGCGCCCGCTTCCTGCGGGATGCCGTGGCTTATTGGGCAAAATAAGCATAGGCCCCCGGCAAAAGCCGGGGGCCTTATACTATCAAAAGGCCCTTAAAATGAGCATCTTCCCTCCCTCTCAAAACGCTGACGGGGCAGAAATTTCCCAGCGCATATATTCCAAATATTTTCTTCAAATCACCCAAACTTTCCCTTGACAAAATCTGCGAAATAAAGGAAACTATTATCAAGAAATCTCTTGATAAAACACAAGCCCGACAACTCGTTCTTCTTGTCCAACCAATACCACTGTCCTACTGTGTACTTTTCAGCGATCCACATTGTATCCTACCCAGTTTTATTGATGAGAGGTGACGCAAACGATGGAGGCCTATGCCGGATGGAAGAAAAGGTTAGGCGTGTTTTTTTATATTGGCATCTTTTTGGTGCTTGAGGTAATATTCGGCTATTTCATTTTGGAATCCAGAAGCCTCTTCATTGAAAACTCCATCAAAGATGGCAGCTATCTGGCCCAGGCCCAAACGGAAAAAATCGAAACCCGGATGAATGGATACGCCTTTTCCGTGGAGCTGGCCGGCAAATATCTGGACGAAATGGTGGATCAACAGACTCCTGAGGATGAGATCCAGCAATGGATGAAATCCTATTGTGAAAAGATTTCCGATCGGTTTGGCGATAATGTTCTGGATCTCTATGCCGTTTTGAACGGCCGTATCGTTGCGGCCACCCCATGGGAAGGCGACGACGATTACGATTTTGCATCCACACTCTGGTATACCGATGCAGTGGAAGCGGAGCCGGGGACCATTGTGTTTTCCGATCTGTATCAGGACGCCATCACCGGCCAGAATGTGTTCACCATGTCTCTTGCCCTCTCCGATCCTGAAAATGTGATCGCGATGGATGTATATCTCACCAGCGAAAACTGGATGGGTTTTTCCCAGCTGGCCGATGGCTATGGGCTGCTGGTTTATGATCCCAACCAAACACTGGCCTATTCTGTTGGATACGCAGAGCTGGGCACATTCCGGAAAGATATCCTCAGTCATCTCTCCAATAAAATCTCTCATTATGCAGGTTCTGTCAAAGAAGACTACAATCTTTATGTGTGTCAGATGAGCAGTGGGTGGAGCGTGGTTGTTGCCATTCCCAGGGAAAACTTGCTCTCGCAGAACCATATGCTCCTCATGGACATTGGCCTTGGCCTGAATGTGCTGAACATGGTCATCACCACGGTATTCCTCCTTCGGCACCTTCGCAACAGACAACACCTTCACCACGATGCCCTGACCGGCCTTTTGAACAAATTCTATCTGATGAAGCAGATACGCAGGCGGCTGAAGCGCTCCGGCGGCACACTGCTGGTGGCCGATCTGGACAATTTCAAAAAACTCAATGACAGCTATGGCCACGATCGTGGAGATCTGGTCATCATCCAGGTGGCAAAAGTGTTGCAGGCCTGTTTCCGGAAAACCGACTGCATTGGCCGGTTCGGCGGCGATGAATTCGTCATCTATGTAGATGAACCCCTTTCCGATAACATTCTGAACGACAAAGCTCAGGAGGTTCTCCGCCAGGTATCGGCACTGGCCCAGCAGTATCCCCTCAGTGGCCTGACCATCAGCATCGGCGGTTGCCGCTGCGAAAAAGGCGCCAAGTACACCGAAGTGTTCAAACAAGCGGATCAGGCGCTGTATCAAGTGAAAAACAGCGGCAAATGCGGTTTTGCCATGAGTTATCAGATATAATCAGACGAAATGCTGCACACAGCTTTTCTACAAACCAAGACCCCTCTTTGCTAGAAATAGCAAAGAGGGGTCTTTTAAAGTCTTTGCCCGACTTTCCCTGCTCACATTTGTCCGGTGACATTCTAATAAAGCATTTTATACTTTATACTTTTTTCCTTGTCAGAAAAACGCCAACAATTGCCGCAATCAGAATAATGGGGGCCGCCCTGACAAAGAGCCACTCAAACCCGTGAAAAGCCGCTCCTGCAACAGCAATTTCCGGGTCCCCATAATCCCATCCCAAATAAGGGCTGCTGGCTGTGAGGAGAACCACAGAAACCGCCACGATAACCACACAGAGTGAAATCAACAGCCAATGAAGAATTTTTCTTTTCATGGTCTGTCTCTGCGCAAGCTGCAAATTGATAATCTCCAGCTTTTCGGAGATGGCTTTGATGGCATCGGCCTCTGGTTCCATCACCGTTTCCCCCAGCAATGTGCTCACCGGTGTTTCCAGCGCTTCCGACAGGGAGATCAGCATATCCGCATCCGGAACGGACAACCCGGTATCACATAGTTAAAAATATTGGTGTCATTTAATCAATTTTGCCGATAAAGCGGTAGAAGATTTCTACCTCCTGTTCCCGGCTTCCGTCCTCACCTTTGACCGCTTCATGGACAACGATTTTTTCAATCAGCGTATTCAAAAGTTCGGCGGTCAGTTCTGTTGGATTGACGCACTCTTTCATCAAGGCAATCCATTTTTCTGCGTCTGCGGCGTTCTGGCTTTCAGTGGCGATAGCGGATTGAAGCTGTTCAATCTTTGTGTCCAGTTCAGCCTGTTCGCTCTGGTACTTCCCGGACAGCATAGAGAAGTTGTATTCTGTGATACGCCCCGCCGCCCAGTCCTCATACATCCGGGCAAACAGGGTATCGACTTCGGCTTTCCGCTTCTCCGCTTTGTTCAACTCTGCGGCTTGCTTCTTTCTTGCGGCGGCCTGTCCCTTGTCATTGGCATTTAACAGCCGCTTCAAAAGCCGTTCTTCATCATGCTGTACCAGCCCCGACCAGTATTGCAGACGGGAGAGGACATAGGCGTAAAGCACATCATAGCGGATATAATGCATGGAGCATTGGCGTGTGCCCTGTCCGTACTTGCTACAATGATAATGGCCGTAAGGCTTGCTGTTCTGCCTGTTCTCCCCATAGGACAACGACCAGCCGCAATCCGAACATTTTACCAATCCGGAAAAAATCTGTGTTGTACCGTCCTTGCATTTTCTGCGGCGGTTTGCTATCTGCTCCTGTACCTGCCGGAAAACCTGTTCGCTGATAATCGGCTCCTGCGTGTTCTCCACCCGCACCCATTCACTTTGGGGCTTGCGTATCCTCCGCTTGTTCTTAAAGGAAATGTTTGTTTCCCGGTAGTGGATGGTATGGCCGATATAGGTTTCGTCTTTCATAATGCTCTTGACCTGCGCTATCGTCCATGCGTAGCTTTTTTCCTCTGGCGCACCCGCATAGATGTTTGCGAAAGTCCCGTCACGCTGGAAGTTGATAAATCCCGGCGTGGGAACCTTTTCCGCAATCAGTATTCTTGTGATACTGGCCGCCCCTCTGCCATGAATGGCGAGGTCAAAAATCTTCTCCACTATCCAGCGGGTTTCCTCGTCGATTATCAGCTTGTTTTTGATTTCCGGGTGTTTCCTGTACCCGATGGGAGCATAAGCGCCGATACGCTGTCCTGTGGCAAACTTTGCTTTGAAAGCGGCCTTTACCTTGCGGCTTGTATCTTTCGCAAACCATTCATTGAACAGGTTTTTGAACGGGACAAAATCGGAAAGCCCTTTCTCTGTGTCCTCATTCTCCGCAACGGCGATGTAGCGCACCCGTTTTTCCGGGAACAGAAATTCCAGATAGTAGTCCATCATCACATGTTCCCGCCCGAAACGGGAAAGGTCTTTCGTGACAATGCAGTTTACTTTTCCGGCTTCCACATCGTCCATCATGCGCTGAAAATCCGGGCGTTCAAAGTTCGTCCCCGACCAGCCATCGTCCACATACTCACCGACTACATGAAGTCCCTGTTCCTTTGCGTACTGTTGCAGGATTGTCCGCTGTGTTTCAATGCTTACGCTGTCACCATAGTTTTCATCGTCCCGGCTCAATCTCATATAAAGCGCCGTGTTGTAAATCGTAGTATTGTAAGGTTGTTTCACCGTTAAAAATCCTCCTTCTTAAAGAAACAACCCACGCTTACAATACTTTTGCTCTATGGCAATTATATCATAAGCGTGGGCGTGTTATCAATGATGGGCTATCAGGTTGAAGCGGCTTTTTCTGCGGTATGCCGCACCACATCTACAATCAGATCACCGAGGGGCTTCCCGCCTGCGGCGAAGTGTTCGGAGATTTTTATACGGTTGTTCCCACATACAAAATACTGCGTGCCGTTCTCTGCTTGTATGACCTGCCCTGTCCGGGGCGTAAAAATATCGCTTTCGCTTTTTGCCATCCAGTGTCCTCCATATTCAGTTTTCAAGGTACAATGCCGCACAGGGGCGGCGAAAATTTCTGCTTATATCTATCACCTTTCCTTTACTGTGTGCCGCTGTTGCCGTTTCACCTGCGCCAGCACTTCCGGCGGGATACGGTCAACGAAATTGCGGAGATTGTGTAATTCGCTTTCCAGCGTTGCCCGTTCCATGCGGTCTTTCATCTTGCCTTGCTCACTGGCCTTTGCCCTTGCTTCCAGCTTTTTGTTTTCTTCCAGCAGGTCATTGATTGTGACCTTGTACTTTTTCAACTGCCCGGAGAAGTTCTCCATCTGCGGGAACCACTTTTTCAGCATGAAGAGGGCTTCCTCTTTTTTCTTTCCGGCGTTCAGCGGGTTAATGCCGTCAAGGGCGGCTTCAATGGCTCTGGCCTGTTTGGAGAGGGAAACCGCCTGTTTGAAAAGCCGGGTGGGGATATGCTTCCGGCCTGTCTTGCTGGCACTCTCCCCACGCTCCAAGTCGGGATATTTCACCACCATATAGGCGTGAAAATCGTCCTGCCACTTCGTCAGGTTTGCCCGGTTGCCGATAATCTCCTTTGCACACAGGCGGTTGTCCTTTGTCAGCGGAACAAAGGTCAAATGCAGGTGGGGCGTTTTCTCGTCCATGTGTACCACCGCCGACACGATATTTTCCCGTCCTACCCGGCCAATGAGGAAATCTGCCGCCCTTTGGAAGAACGCCTGTATCTCCTTTGGAGATTTCCCCTTGAAAAACTCCGGGCTGGCGGTTATCAGCGTATCGACAAACCGTGTGCTGTCCTTGCGGGTTCGGCATCCGGCCTGCTCGATACGGCTCTGAATGAAGTGGTAATAGCGTCCCTCCGGCTTGACGATATGGAAATTGTATTTGCTCCGGCTTGTGTCAATGTCGGGGTTACTGGCGTATTGTTCTTTCTGCCTTTCGTGATGGGCTTCCAGCGGCCTTGCCGGGTTGCCCTTGTGCTTCTCAAACCGCAAAATTGCGTGTTGTGCCATTCTGCTCCTTTCCCCATTCCTTTCCTATCCTGGGTTTTCCACAGGGAAAATCCTGCCAGAATTATCTCTGATACGATAGGAATGGAATGGATATAAATAAATCATTTTAATCTTTGTATTTCTATATACCGTCCGGTTTTCGTACTTTAGGGGGGCGGTTTCCGTACTTCAAGGGTACGGTTTTCAGTCCTCCGGCGTACCAGAACGGGATTTCTTGAAGTCGGTGTTCGGAACCGCTTCATAGGATTTTGGGAAAATGCGGTTGGGTTTTCCACAGCCCTGCTTCTGGATCTCCACCAGTCCGGCATATTGCAGTTCCCGCATGGTATTTACCGCTTTCTGCCGCCCACAGCGGAGCAGGTCAACTACCTCGCAGATGGGATAGTACAGGTAAATCCGCCCGTACTCGTCCGCCCACCCATTCTTGCGGGATAACTCTGTCCGGCGCAGGATAAAGGCGTACAACACCTTTGCCTCGTTGGACAGGGGCTTGAATGTAGGGGCTTCAAAGAGAAAATTCGGGAGCCGGGTGAAGCTGAACGCCTGTTCCGGCTGGTGAATGTAAATCGTGTTTGTCATATCGTGTTTTGTGGACGGTTAGAAGCCCGTTTTCCGGGGCGGGCGATACTTTATACCACCTGCCCCGGTTTGGGGCCTGCGAAGCCTTATAAATCAAGGCTTTTCCGCTCCTAACTGTCCACAGTAGACCTCCTTTTCCGTTCACTTTCTGTTTTCTGCCGCCTGTGAACTCTGGCGGCGCAGTCCGGGCAGTATTTAGCCCGGTTGGATTTGGGGACGAACACGCCGCCGCAAACCGCACAGCATTTCAAGTCCTTATCCCGGAAAATCTCCGCTTCCAGCGTTCCGTCCAGCGGCAAGACCGCCCAGCGGAACCACTTACAGCAGACCGAGAAAGAAACCGTCTGCGGGCAGGTGCAGGTGTCCCCATCGTCAAGGACAATGCAGTTGCCGTCCTCACAACAACAGCACTCCCGGCGTATCCGGCTGGCCGCCTGTTTCCTCTGCGCCGGTGTCATGCGGTAAAGGGAACCGTCCGGCCTGCGCTCCAGTGGCGGCAAGTCTTTATAGAGGTTATTTCTCATGCGTTCCCTCCATTTTGCTTTCCGTTGCCGTTCTCCCCGAAAAGGTTTCCTGCCCCATTCCTGCGGCGTATTCCAGCGTTGGCACGCTCCCCGCAACTTCGGGACAAAATGTCCCGAAGTCCGGCTCCTTGCGGTGCTTCCCCAGCCGGGGTATTCCTTTTCGGACGGTCATTCTGTTTTCAAGGTGCTGTCCATCGATGAACTACCCTAAGTCTACACCTAAATGACCGCCCGTCCCGTATATCCGAAAGGTAGGAAATTGGCCTAAAAAACAGGCTATTTCCACGCTTTCGGAATTGTGGTATAATAAAAATGATATTTGCAGACAAGGGGGAGCGCATGGAACTATCCATACAAGAACGATTGAAAGACCTGCGTGTGGAACGCGGTCTGACGCTGGAACAGCTTGCGGAGAAAACCCACCTCTCCAAGTCCGCTTTAGGGAGTTATGAGGGGGACAACTTCAAGGACATCAGCCATTACGCCCTTATTGAGTTGGCAAAGTTTTACGAAGTGACTGTTGATTATCTGCTGGGCCGTTCTCAAACAAGAAATCACCCAAACGCCGATCTTGCAGACCTGCATTTGAGTGATGATATGATTGAACTATTGAAAAGCGGGCTGGTGGACAATTCCCTTTTGTGTGAACTGGCGACCCACCCGGATTTTCCCCGGCTCATGGCCGACCTTGAAATCTATGTGAACGGCGTGGCGGGAAAACAGGTACAGAGTGCAAACGCCATTGTGGACGCCGTGAGTGCAACGATTATGAAACAACACAATCCCGGCTTGACTGACCCGCAGCTGCGACAGCTTATCGCCGCCCACATTGACGACGACAGCTTTTGCCGCTATGTGATACAGCAGGACATAAACAAGATAGCCTTCGACCTGCGGGAAGCCCACAAGGACGATTTTTTCAGTGTCCCGGAGGACAATCCACTGGAAGATTTTTTGCAGACCGCAGAGGAAACCACCAGAGAGGACAGCGACCCGGAGCAGGCGGCTATGGCATTTATCTGTAAGCGGCTCAAGCTGAACTATGGGAAACTGTCAGAGGAAGAAAAGAAGTGGTTGAAAAAGATTGCACAGAAATCGGATTTACTGAAAAATCCAAAGCCGCAGCGAGGGAGAAAGTAAGAGAACGGAAAAATTTGATTTAGTGAGGTGTAAGGAGTGGAAATTAGATTTATTGATGAAAAACACGCCGCAGATATAAATATTCCCAACGAACCTTTTCCCATTAGGGGACGAATGGTTATTACCTACAACGGAGACAGATGGGAACATACAGAAAAACTATTGCCTTCTGAACAGATTGAAGAAATGACATTCCCAGATGAAAGATGGAAGAAGTTTTAATTGATGATAATATGGTTTTTGATATTGATAATTTAAAAGGATTTCTTAATGATACCAGTTCATTTGGGTTTATAGCTAAAGAAAATAATAAAATTATAGGATTTGCATATTGCTATACACTTTTAAGACCTGATGGAAAAACAATGTTTTATTTACACTCAATAGGAATGTTACCTAACTATCAAGACAAAGGTTATGGTTCAAAATTATTATCTTTTATTAAGGAATATTCTAAAGAGATTGGTTGTTCTGAAATGTTTTTAATAACTGATAAAGGTAATCCTAGAGCTTGCCATGTATATGAAAAATTAGGTGGTAAAAATGATTATAAAGATGAAATAGTATATGTATATGATTATGAAAAAGGTGATAAATAAATGAATATAGTTGAAAATGAAATATGTATAAGAACTTTAATAGATGATGATTTTCCTTTGATGTTA
This sequence comes from Ruminococcaceae bacterium AM07-15, assembly GCA_003477405.1. Lineage (GTDB taxonomy): Bacteria > Bacillota > Clostridia > Oscillospirales > Butyricicoccaceae > Pseudobutyricicoccus. Next base: position 159,288 of record QUDE01000004.1, on the reverse strand, counting down.
AAATGGTTAACTGATGAAAGAGTATTAGAATTTTATGGTGGTAGAGATAAAAAATATACATTAGAATCATTAAAAAAACATTATACAGAGCCTTGGGAAGATGAAGTTTTTAGAGTAATTATTGAATATAACAATGTTCCTATTGGATATGGACAAATATATAAAATGTATGATGAGTTATATACTGATTATCATTATCCAAAAACTGATGAGATAGTCTATGGTATGGATCAATTTATAGGAGAGCCAAATTATTGGAGTAAAGGAATTGGTACAAGATATATTAAATTGATTTTTGAATTTTTGAAAAAAGAAAGAAATGCTAATGCAGTTATTTTAGACCCTCATAAAAATAATCCAAGAGCAATAAGGGCATACCAAAAATCTGGTTTTAGAATTATTGAAGATTTGCCAGAACATGAATTACACGAGGGCAAAAAAGAAGATTGTTATTTAATGGAATATAGATATGATGATAATGCCACAAATGTTAAGGCAATGAAATATTTAATTGAGCATTACTTTGATAATTTCAAAGTAGATAGTATTGAAATAATCGGTAGTGGTTATGATAGTGTGGCATATTTAGTTAATAATGAATACATTTTTAAAACAAAATTTAGTACTAATAAGAAAAAAGGTTATGCAAAAGAAAAAGCAATATATAATTTTTTAAATACAAATTTAGAAACTAATGTAAAAATTCCTAATATTGAATATTCGTATATTAGTGATGAATTATCTATACTAGGTTATAAAGAAATTAAAGGAACTTTTTTAACACCAGAAATTTATTCTACTATGTCAGAAGAAGAACAAAATTTGTTAAAACGAGATATTGCCAGTTTTTTAAGACAAATGCACGGTTTAGATTATACAGATATTAGTGAATGTACTATTGATAATAAACAAAATGTATTAGAAGAGTATATATTGTTGCGTGAAACTATTTATAATGATTTAACTGATATAGAAAAAGATTATATAGAAAGTTTTATGGAAAGACTAAATGCAACAACAGTTTTTGAGGGTAAAAAGTGTTTATGCCATAATGATTTTAGTTGTAATCATCTATTGTTAGATGGCAATAATAGATTAACTGGAATAATTGATTTTGGAGATTCTGGAATTATAGATGAATATTGTGATTTTATATACTTACTTGAAGATAGTGAAGAAGAAATAGGAACAAATTTTGGAGAAGATATATTAAGAATGTATGGAAATATAGATATTGAGAAAGCAAAAGAATATCAAGATATAGTTGAAGAATATTATCCTATTGAAACTATTGTTTATGGAATTAAAAATATTAAACAGGAATTTATCGAAAATGGTAGAAAAGAAATTTATAAAAGGACTTATAAAGATTGATTATATAATATATGAAAAGCTATTATAAAAGACATTAGTATTAAATAGTTTAAAAAAATGAAAAATAATAAAGATGAAAACTACAATTATCATGAGATGAAAGACTATGTTTTTATCGGAGCATATGAGGGAGCGGATTGTATTGGATTAGCAATATTGACTCCTGTATTCAATCCCTGTCTTTTTTTATACGACTTGAAAGTCAAATGCAAAATGCGTGGTAAAGGTATTGGTAAACAGCTAATTAAGGCATCTTATCAATATGCCATAGCAAATGGGTATGCAGGTTTGTATACTGTTGGTCAGGACAACAATTTGAATGCGTGCTTGTTTTATTTGGCTTGCGGTTTTGAAATTGGCGGACTTGATACTAAAATATATGAAAACACAAAGCAGTCGGGAAAATTTGATATAACCTTTTATATGCACTAAAAATAAGTACATTAAATGAATTCAGGTTTATCGGAGAGATAGCAAAGCCAGCCGAGCCAGTCAACGGTCAAGATGAACGGCGCATAAATGCGCCGCCGTTGACAGTCCCGCCCGTCTTTGCTAAAGGGTAATCAAGGCGGGAAAGCCCTAAAATGGCTTCACACCTATTTCAATAATTGGAGGAGATAAAAATGAGATCAGAAAAGGAAGTTTATGATATTGTTTTGAATTTTGCAAAAACAGACAAACGCATTCGCATGGTTACTTTGGAAGGATCTAGAACAAATACAAATATTCCGCCTGATGATTTTCAGGATTTTGATATTACTTTTTTTGTTACGGATATGGACAGCTTCACAAGTGATGATAAATGGCTAGATATATTTGGTGAAAGGTTGATTCTGCAAAAGCCGGAAGATATGGAATTATTTCCAGCTGTAGAAAAGGGATTTTCATATTTAATGCTGTTTACTGATGATGTTAAGATAGATTTAACTTTGCTGCCGCTGGAACTGATAGACGAGTATTTTACATGGGATAAACTGGTAAAGTTACTGTTGGATAAAGACAACCGTATCGTAAAGCCGCCAATACCAACGGATATAGACTACCACTTGCAGAAGCCTACTCAAAGAATGTTTGACGATTGCTGTAATGAATTTTGGAATACTACAACATATGTAGTAAAGGGCTTATGCCGCAAAGAAATTCTTTTTGCTATTGACCATATGAATGATATAGTACGAAAAGAATTGCTTCGCATGATTTCCTGGCTGATTGGTATCAAACAGGGATTTCATTTCAGTTTGGGAAAAAACTATAAATTTATGAAGCAATATGTCCCAGAGGAATTGTGGGAACGACTTATGTCCACTTATAATATGGATTCCTATCCCCATATGTGGGAATCCTTTGAACAATGTATGGCATTGTTCCGGGAGGTTTCGTCAGAAGTGGCATGCCAGTTGGATTACCAGTATCCACTATATGATGAAAAAATCAGTAATTATGTGATTCGGCAAAAGAAAAAATATGGCATTGAAGATGATAACAAATAAAATTTTTTCAATCGAAAAAATTTATTTTGATTATTCAATTTTGAAAAACTGAATACCTCAAAATCAGAAAGAGCGCGGCCAAGCACTTTGAGGGATTGGCCGCCTTGTCCACCCATCCAGCGGGGCGGCGGGCGGCGGTCAAGGCCGGGTGTAACCCCGTTCATTTCAGCCTTGACGGTTGCCCGCTGTCCTGCTACTTTTCCGGGAGTGTGGCCACAACTTCGGGACACTTTGTCCACAAGTCGGAGCGTAGGACGAGGGACGGGGGCTTTCATATACGCCCTGTCTGCTGATGAAACCAGACCTGCGCTTGCGGCTCCACGCCACGCAAGCACAGCCCTGTTTTCTTGCCGCTTCAAATCTTGCCGCTTCAAATGCCCTTGCCCTCCCCGGCGGCAACGGCATTTTCACGACAACGCCGACAGAGCGTATAACACACTACACTTTGCTTCGCAAAGTCGTGTGCCAAATGGGGGCGTTGCCCCCTTTGGAAACCCCCACAAGAAAAGGCGATATGCTACCCCTCCACGGGGCGCATACCGCCTTTTCTTGTTATCCAGCCCTCCGGCTGTATTGGTTGAGCAAAAGTCAGCGTGGGATTGGTGTGGTATCTTTATCTAAGTGAACCCCCTTGTTCCCATTTGGAGATGGTCTGCCTCACCACATTCAGTTTAACGGCAAGCTCCTGTTGGGAAAGGCCCTTGGATTTTCGGATTGTCTTGATGTTTTCCCTTAACATACGGGCTCACTCCTTTCGCTCATATTGTACGAAGAAGGACCCGTGGCCGCAAGCAACGCCTGTTAACATGGCTTATTCCAGCAGTTCTTTCCGTAAATCCTCCAGGTACCGCTTCTGCTGCCGCTTCAGATAACCGGGCACAAAGGGACGCATCCACCAATGCTTGCCCTCAACTGTTTCGGTGCAGGTCAACTGTGTGCCGCCCTCCACCTCCTGAAAGATGCCCTCCCAGGAACCGGACATATTGTCATTCTCCATAACAAAGGCCCAGGAGTGAAACGGCTCGCAAGCTGTAACGGTAAACTTCGTGGCATAGCCGCTTTTGGTATGCTCCACAAAGTGAATCTCATCCAGCACCTCCACCCCTTTCAGATCGCTGCGCCAAGTAGTGCAGGAAAGATCGGTCACGGTCTGCCATACCTGCTCCACTGAACAGGGAAACAAAACACTCACCTGGGAAGTCGCCATGGGATCACCCCTTTTTCGGTTTTTTCTTGCTTTTCAGACTGAGGCCCCGGCGATCTGCCGCTTCCTGCAACAGCTGCACCGCAGCCAAAGCCCGCGCCTTGATCTCCTGCTCCCCTTGCGCCGATTGACGATCCAAGGCAGCCCGCACCCCTCGCAAATCCTCCAAAGGCAGCAAGTAAACCGCCCTATTGAAAAAAGTTTTGCGGCGGCCATCGTTGTAATGGGCCAACAGCTCATCCAGAATCTCCCGCTTTTCTTCCAGCTGAGCCAGATAGGTTTCCAGCCCCAGCTCCCAGGCCTGTGCGATGTCCTGCTGCCGGTTCCGGTGGGGAACAAAAGAATCTTCGTCGTCAAACCCCTCATAGCGGGAGCAAGGGTATTCCGGGCATTCCCAGCAAAACCGGATGCCGCCATGCTCCAAGGAGCATCTGGCCAGGGCGCAGCTCTGATTGCCTGCCCCACCTCCACAACCGGGGCAATAACCGCCCAGGTGCATGCTGCACAGAAAGCAGTTCAGGCCGCACAAAGAAAAGCGGGTCTCCTCACGGGAAAATCCTTTCATAGCATTCTCCTCACCGGGTGCCGAATGACGGTTTTCAGCTTTTCCGGTTTGCACCGGCGCACATCGCTCAAATAGATTTCATGGTGGAATCGGTTCTCTCCGAAATCCTCTTCATAGCCCTGGTTCTTCGTGTATTCTTCCATGGCGGCCACAGCGGCGGGCTCGTCGTCATAAGGGCCGATGTGCATACACTGAACGCACAGTCCCTCTTCCCAAGGGAAAAATTCCACTTTGGAAAAATCCCGCTGCTTTTTTTCCGCGGCCTCCTGGATGGCCCAGTGAAAGACTTCCTTTGTCACAAACTCCGGCAAACGGATCAGGGAGATCCACTGAAAGTCTTTTTTATGGGCATAATCCACCCCGCAAATACCTTCCTGCCACCAAAGCCCCTCCAAAGGCGGCACCACATAATCGAAGTAACCCTCTGGCTGATGCTTTCCCTTCTTGCTCATTTTGATGGTGAAGGCCACCCCATAGAGCATTTCCAGGGCCTGCTTGTAAGCACCGCCTTCCTCGTTGGGGTCCCCCTGTCCCCGCACCGCCAGAAAGTTCATGGCCGGTACCATGACGATCCCCGGGGTTTTGGGCGGCAGATAGAATTCCTTGTATTCTTTCTTGTAGTCAAAAGCCATCGTCATCTTTTTCCTTTCTTTTGCTGTTTGCTCCGCAGCGCCTGGCCGGTGATGCGAGTCAACGCAGTCAGGCGCTCCCGGTCCTCCACATCCTCCACCAGAAAGGATTCCTTGGCCCCTTCATAGGGCGGGGCCTTGGGCAGATCCGGGAAGGCTGCCTCCCCCTCCGGTGTGACCTTCACAAAAAGCTGGTCGTCGCAAATGACGGCAAAAAACACATCATCGCAATAAAGACCATATTCCCCAAACATCTTCCGGCTGCGGATGGCTCCGGCCTCCCCCAGTTGTTCGGCCACATAATCTACAAAATCCCTATGGGATGCCATGCGATCTCCCCCTTTGATAACGGTGGGCCAGCGTTTCCGCCAGTTTTCCCAGCTGCACCCGCAATTCTTCCGGCTCCACCAGTTCTGCCTTGTCTCCAAAGGTGAGAACCCAGCTGAGCACACTATCGCCATCGGGAAAACTTCCGGTGAAACGCAGCCGGCCATCCGGCTCCTCCGTAAAATGATCTGCCCCGTATTCCTCCATCAATCTCCAGCGGCAGGCCGGATCAAAGAGGACCGTAACCTGATAGTTTGCCGGAAAAACTCTCTCCGGCGTAAAGTCCGGCAGCGGTGCGCTGCGGGGAGAAAAGGGCTGGCCTTGAGTGAGTTCTGTCATGCGATTCAGCTTAAAAAGGCGGAAATCCTCCCGCATCCGGCACCAGCCCCACACATACCAGGTAGACCAGTGAAATACCAGATAATAGGGCTCAATGGTGCGCACCGATTCCCCCTTGGGGGAAAAATAGGCAAACTGTATGGTGCGATGCTGCTCTATGGCTCCCTGGATGCACTCAATTTTAGGCGGCAGACTGGTTTTGTACCAGGAAGAAAGGTCGATGAGCATATGAGCATCCCCTGGCACCAGTCCTCCTGTTCCGGCGGACAGTTTTTCCATCAGCTGGACATAGCGCCGGGTGCCGCTGACGCTGTCCAGGCTCCTGAGGCCGGCCAGGATGGCCTGCATCTCCGGGGCGGTGAGCACCGTGCGGTCCACCCGGTATCCCTCCATGATGGAGATGCCGCCGCCCGGGCCCTGGACGGTGGAGATGGGGATACCTGCACGGCCCAGGGACTCGATATCCCGCTGGATGGTCCGGCGGGACACCTCGAACTGCCGGGCCAGTTCCGGCGCCGTGACCTTTTCCCGCTGGAGCAGAATGGACAAAATGCCGATGAGCCGCTCCATCTTCATGGAATGCACCGCCTTTCCTGTTTTTTGTATTATAGCACAGGAGACGGACAACAGTCTGTCATGTTTGTGGAAGAATCATGGTCAAGGAAGCAGCCCCAAGAAAAACAATTCCCCTCAGAAATCCATGGATTTCTGAGGGGAATGAAAAATATCCCGGCTCACTGCTCTATGTCATAGGGCCAGGTGTTGATGCCGCCGAACTCATAAACCTTGGTGTATCCCAATTTCACCAAAGTGTCCGAGGCGGCTTTGCTGCGATTGCCGCTGCGGCAGTAGACCAGAACCGTCGAATCCTTCTCCGGAATCACTTTACCGGCGGTGTCCTCATCAATGGTTCCCACCGGCAGCAGAACAGCGCCGGGAATGTGCCCGCTGTCATATTCATCCTGTTCCCGCACATCCAGCACGATCACATCCTGGGTATCCATCATCTCTTTTGCTTTTTCCTGGGTGATCTGCTCATAAGAGCGATCTGTTTCTGTTCCGCTGCAACCAGCGAGCAAAAACAAAAAAGAAATCAATATAGGCAAAATTCGTTTCATCTGAGCACCTCCAATATTCAGCGGCCTGTGCTTCACGGGCCTTTCGCTGCGCTTTAGCGGGCGTAACTCCATACCGTTTTCCTCCAGATCAGACCGGCCAGAATGCAGGTCAGGAGACTGGATAATGTAATCGTGGAAAACACGCCGTACACTCCCATAACAGAAGTCAGGATCACCAGACAGGATACCGGCAGCAAAACGGTTCGGAAGAGCATGATGATCATGGATTCCTTTGGTTTGTCCATGGCTGTCAAAAAGGCGCTTGTGACCATGTTAAACCATGTAAACAAATAGGATGGCGCAAACAGCAGCAAGGCGGCCACTGTCATCTGCATCACCTGAACATTGCCTTTCTCGGAGAAAACAGCAGCCAATTTATCGGGAAATATCAGGATCACAGCCATGCAGAGTACAGAAATCGCCGCCGTAACCACACAGGATATTTTGAAAAAGGAGAATGTCCGCTTTACTTTTCCCGCGCCCAGATTATAGCTGACCGCCGGTTGTATGGAATCCACAACACCATATAACACACCTACCAGCAAAGTGTCAATATACATCACGATCCCATAACTGGCCACCGCCACCGATCCCCCCAAATACAGCAGAACAGCATTGATCAAAGTGGCAATGACCGAGCTTGCAATGCTGCTCAAAAACTCCGAACTCCCATTGTACAGCATACCCATCAACTCGGCCTTTTTGATTTTGGGCTTTGTAAAATACAGCGTGATCTTCTTGCTGAAAAAGGGAAAAAATGAAAATGCGGACCCGATCATCATGCTGATGACTGTGGCCAATGCAGAGGCGGAAATCCCCCACTCCCATTTGGCAACCATCAGCCAATCCAAAAAGATGTTGAGCACCGACACGATGATATTGATCCACATACTGTACCGGGCTTTGCCGCACACTCTCAAAAAATTGTCCATGGCAAACAGGGGCATGATGAAGGGCAATCCAAGCATCAGCACCCGGGAATACTGAATCGCCATTTCGGCCAGCTGGTCTTCCCTGATCACTTGGTGGATCAGCGGCTTTGAGAAAAGAAGCCCCGCAGCGGCAAAGAAAACTCCCACTCCCATCACCAGCGCCGTGCTGAAAGAAAACATACTGCGGGCTTTCCCAGGATTCTTTTCTCCCAAGGCCGTGGACACTTTCACCGAAGACCCAACGGCAATCATGTTGGACACCGCAAACAATATCATGATCACCGGCATGACCATATTGACCGCAGCCAACGCATCCGAACCGATGAAATGCCCCACGAAAATCCCATCAGCCATCATGTATATGGATGAAAAGAACATGCTCATCACGATGGGAATGGTCAACTTGAAAAAAACCTTCTTCACAGGCAATGTCACAAAATGGGTTTCTATCATCATCGCAGCTCCTTTTGCGCAAACAAATACCCTACCGAAGTGTTCCAAACCACTTCCGGCTCAACGGGCAAATCATATAAAATGGCGGCATCGATGCCGATCAAAATGGTATAAAGCATCTGCGCATTCTTTTCCACATCAAAATCCGGCAAAAAAGCGCCGATCTTCACACCATGAGAGAGGGATTGAAACAGGAAGTTTTTCAGTGTGCGGTTGGCCTCCTGGGCGAATGTCTGAAGGGCCGGTATCCGGGTGGTCTGGATGTCAATTTCCGCATACACTTTTCGAAGCGTCTGGTTTTCAAAGTACGACGTTATGAAATCCTCTCCCAAGGCAACAATGGCCTTCTGGTAGTCCTGGACGGTCTTCTTTGTTTGAATCTCCTGGATTTTTCCTGCAAAATCGTCCTGATACAAGTCTTGCACAAGTTCCAAGAAAATTTCCTCTTTGGAGGCAAAATAATAATAAATCGAGGCTTTTTTGATGCCGATCCTATCTGCAATTTGGCCAATGGAAGATTTGTCATATCCCTTTTCGGCAATCAGCGTGTACATGGCTTCCAGGATTTTATCTTTTGTGCTGTCCCTTTTCATCGATCTTCCTCCAAAATAATTCTACCTATCGTTAGGTAGAATTATATCTGCTGCCCTGGGCATTGTCAATGGCCAGGCGGGAATCAACGCACCGCATTCCGTTTTCTCTCAACATCTGGAAAATACAAAGAACCCTTCGAAGTGAGGTGCAGCGCTAACTGCCACCCGATTCGAAGGGCTCTCTTTTATTTGAATGTATCGGGCCGAAACCCGTTCCCATGGACAAATCTTCTCTGATAAACGAACTTTTCTTTTCCTATGCAAGGCGACGCTACATCAAATACAGAAACTTCTGGGCCAAAAACGCAACCACGGCCACACCGGTTCCCCCTATAAATTCTTTTACGGCGTGGCGCTTGAGAGAAACACTGGCCCAGAATTCACCAAGATAAAGAGGAACACAGATGAAAAACACGCCCAGGCCAAGCCACTCCCCCAAGAGCAGATAGGCCATCACACAGCTGCAGGCATGGCCGCTGGCTTTGATATGGAAGCCTTTGTTCAACACGGTCAGCAGGATCACGCCCATCAGATAACCGGTCAGAACTCCCATCATCATGGCAGAGCAATGTCCCAGCCATCCCGCAATCCACCCCAGAAAATACCCCACCGGCGTAAGGAGAAAGGCCAGATTCCGTTGCTTTTCCCTCAATGTTAAAAACCGGCTGGGGTGTTTTCTCCGCTGATATCCCCAGGACGCAAGGGGATAGGCCAGCACCGGCAGCAACGCCAGGAAAAAAATCCCGCACAAAAGCATGGTTCCTGATGCAAACTCGTCCCCATAGACCTGATACAAGATCAGCAGCATTGCGGAAACCAGAACAGGCGGCACCGTAACCACCCGGATTCCCTTTGCAATCTTTTGTTTCACCAAATCCCCCCTCGATTTTAAGGAACCAATCTGCGGGCCAGCGCCATTCCAAAAGCACCAGGCCCTACATGACAGCCCACACTGCAAATGAGAGGATCATAATGAGGTGTGCGGTCGGGAAAAAGACCCTGGCAAAGGGTTTTCCATTCCTCCGCATCCTCTTGGTTCAGAAAACTGCCGGCTGCCGCTGCCTGAAACGGGATGCCTTGCCGGGCATATTTTTCCCCAGCCTGTTCCAGATACTGGAGCAGGCGTTTTTTGCAGTTGGCCGTTCCACGCACCTTGGCGCAGGCATCCAGTTTGTCCCCTTGGATGATCAGGAGGGGTTTGATCCCCATGACCGCCCCCATGGCCGCAGCGGCCGGCGTGATCCGGCCACCCCGCTTGAGGTACTGCAAAGTTTCCACCCCAATGTAAATGATGGAATCCAGACCGGTGCGCTCCAGCTCCTGCTGGATCTCTTTTCCGCTGCATCCGGCCTGTGCCAATCCAAGCGCATCCAGCACCGCGTATCGCTGGGTGACCGAGATCCGGTGGTTATCCACCACAAAAACCTTTCCGCCATAATCCTCCGCCAGCATCTGGGCCGTGGCACAGGAGCTGCTCAAACCGCTGGACATGGGGATATACACCAGTTCCTCATACCCATCGCGGAAAACCCGATCCCACAGGGCCGTCAAATCGCCGGGAGACGGCTGGGAGGTGGTGACGATTTTTTGTCCTTGCAAGTGGTGATAAAACTGCTGGCTGGACAGATTCTGCCCTTCAAAATACACCTGATTGTCGATCAGAACCGGCATGGGGAGAATATATATGCCTAATTCTTTGCCTTCTGCTTCAAAAATGCCGCTGTTGCTGTCTGTTACAACTGCTGTTTTCAAACGATTCACCTCTCAATTTTCCCGTGGGCTGCCCCAGAAAAACAGAGCTACCGTGCCCGGCCCTGTATGGCTTCCAATGGTGGTGCCGATGCTGTTGATCCCAACCGGTTCCGCCAGATCGGGAAACTTCTCGGTGACCAGCTTTGCCACCTGTTCGGCCAGATCGGGACATCCCGAATGAGAGATGTAGCATTTTCCCGTGTAACGGGTGCCGTTTTCCGCATACATCTCCATCTTGCTCACAATGGCCTCGATCACCTTTTTCTGCGAGCGGATCTTTTCCCTGGGAATGAGCCGCCCTTCCTTGCTCACATTCAGCAGCGGACAGATACCCAGCATGGTTCCCACCATCCCGGCCGTCTTGGAAATGCGCCCACCCTGGACATAATATTTTAGGTCTGTGGAGAAAAACCAGTGGTGCAGCCGTAGCTTGTTGTCCTCCACCCACTGATACAGTTCTTCCAGCGGCATACCGCCGTCCCGCAAATCGGCCAGCCGGTCCATCAACAGCCCGCTGCCGCTGGAGGCCGCCAGGGAATCCACCAGGAAAATCTTTCGTTCCGGGTATTTTTCCAGCAAAGCCGAGCGGGCCATCTCCGCCGAATTGATGACGCCGGTGATTCCCGAGGAAAGGCAAAGGTGCAAAACATCCTTCCCCTGCTTGAGAAAGGATTCAAAATATTCTTCAAATTCATAGGCGTTGATCTGTGCGGTTTTGGTCATGGCGCCGCGGCTCATGGCCGCATAAAATTCCTCAAAGGAAATGGTGGCGCCCAAGTCATCCCGATACGCTTTTCCGTCCAGCTCATAGGGATAACAGATATAGTGAATATCCCGCCTCTCCAGATGCTCTTTTGTGAGATCCACTGTGGATTCACAGCTCAATATGTAATTTCCCATGCTATATTCTCCTTTATCCATGCGCCGCTTTTAAGGCCGGTTTCACCTTTTTCTCAGTATGGTATACACCAGGATCAGTCCCAAAACCAGCGCCAGGAAAAAGCCGATGGCCCCCAGGGCCGGGATACCGAACAGCTTGCCGGCCATGTCTGTGGTGCAAACCAGGCTGGAGCCGATCAACAGCCCGGCACAGATCACGGCCAGAATCAGTTTGTTCATCATGGCATCCAGTTTGGCAAGAGGTTCTTCGGAACCTGTGATCTCCAGATTGATCTTTGTCTGTCCTTTCACCGTCATCTTCAGAATATCCGAAAGATAGGCCGGGATATCCAGGCTTTTCCGGAGCGTGATCAGCGCAGAGGCCCCGGTCTCCTTCAATTCCTTTTTCAGGTCCACTTCTTTCCCGGCCAGATGCAGGGTGATGATATCCATAAAGTTGATATCGAGATTGGTTTCGGCCAGCAGACCTTCTATGGTCATAACGCCCCGTCCCAGAAGGGATACCCCTTCCGGCATTCCAATGTGATGGCGGTTTGTGAGATCGTTCAGCTCCAGCAGGAAGTTTCCCAGATTCAGCGAGGCAAAGTCTGCGCTGGCATACTTGGTCATCATCAGGTCGATGTCGTTATACAAAGCGGCATGGTTGATTTTCTGGTGCAGAACGCCCATGGACAGCACCACATTTTTCAGCTCATAAACATCGCCATCCACAATGGCTTTCATCGCTGTCAGAAACAGTTCCTTGTCCCGCTGGGTCAGGCGGCCCACCATGCCCCAGTCCATCCATACAATTTTTCCGTCCTGCACGCAAAGGTTCCCGGGATGGGGATCGGCGTGGAAAAATCCGTCGTCCAGCACCTGCTTGACATAGTTTTCTGCCATCTTCTCTGCAATCTCCCGCAGATCATAGCCCAATTCCAGCAGTTCGTCCCGGTGGTCAATGGGAATGCCTTCGATGTATTCCATCACCAAAATGCGGGATGTGGTCAAATGCTTTTCCACCTTGGGACAGGTGACATAGACCACCTCCTGGTTGAGTTTTGCGTATTCCTCCAGATGGGCCGCTTCGATGAGGAAATCCATTTCCTGCTGGGCGGCCACCCACATTTCCTCCAGCATGATCTTGAAATCCAGCGGATCGCCCAAATCCGGCGCAAACTTCACAAGCCCGATGGCCTTCCGCAAAATAGCCACATCCCGGCCCATCACTTCTTTGATCCCTGGCCGCTGGACCTTGACCACCACTTCTTTTCCATTGATCAGAACCGCATGGTGAACCTGCGCAATGGAGGCCGAGCCCAATGGCTCGTGATCAAAGGAGAGAAAGACCTCATGGATATGCTTGATCCCGTATTCCTCCCGAATCAGTTTCCGCACTTCTCCATAGTCCAGCGGGGTGACCTGGGGCCGGAGCTGGGTCAGTTCTTTGCAATAGGATTGGGGAATCAAGTCGGGACGCATGGAGAGGATCTGCCCCAGTTTGATAAAGGTGGGGCCCAGTTCTTCCAGAATCGTGCGCAGTTTTTCAGGTGTGATCCCATGGGCGATGTCATTTTTCCGGAGAACTGCCAACATTTCAGAAAGACGGGACTCTTGTTTTTCTTCCTTGCGCATACGGCCCTCCTTACAGCGGAAAAGCTCCGCAACGGGAACAGCCGTCACAGAGCTTTTGCAATCTTTACGCCTGCTCAGAATGGGTTTCTTCTGCACGGACCGCCGCTTCTTCCCCCGACTGTGCCTCAGCGGCTTTCCGGTCGGCCTCCTCCAGCTTGGCTTTCAGCGCGGCCCGCTCTTCCGGCGTCATCTCGTCCACACGGCCCATGATCTTCTCCACAGATTCAGGGGACTGGATGCTGGCCACAGCCTCCTTCACCTTGGCTGCGGCATCCCTCTTCAGCTCTTCATTGAGGATTTTTCCCTGCTCCACGGTCAGTTCGCCTTTTTTGACCAGCTCATCCACAACTTCCTTGGACTTCTCCGCCGTCACAGCCAAGGCCCCTACCCCGGCCAGGAAAATACGGGTCAGACCATTTTCCAATTCACTCATACAAGACCGATCCTTTCTGATATGGATTGACAGGCGCAAGGCCCCTAGTTCGTATTTCATCCTATCGTGGAAAAAAGTTCTTGTACAGGAGCAACTGAGGGACTTTGTCCGAAATTTTCGTATTTCTCCATTTTTGTGCGAAATTCGGACATTTCCTCGAAAATGTCAGTACAGATATGCCGGAAAGGCTGGTATCCTTCCTGGTATCGGCCTGAGTGCTTCCAAGCAAAAAAGAACCGTCAGATTTTTGATCTGACGGTTCTGAGCATCTTCGTGGAAGAAGAAATTATAGTTCGTTCTCTGAAAAAGCCGCATCATCCTGCTGGGAAATGATCTGACGGAAAATTTCTCCCGACAGCAGCTCTTCCAATGTGGTGACGGTTGCATCGGCCTCCATGATCATGCCATTTTTGATCCAATCCAACAAGGCGCCCGACATGCCATGGGCATAAAAGCGGGAGATGATCTTGATCTGCTGCGGCCGGAGCACCTTTTCGCCTTTGGCATTGAAAATGATGTTCTGCACCAGGTTTTCGTAAAACTCCATGAGACAGTCAGACAGATTATTCTGTCCCTCAAACTGAACCACATTGGTGTAAAACGCCTTGTTCTCCCGTATGTAATGGCAAAGGGCGCGCATTCCGCTGCCCCATTTCCCAATGGACACCGTATCTCCAATCAGCGGCGTGATCTCTGTATAGAAAATCCAGTTGATCACATCGTATTTGTCCTTGAAATGATAGTAAAAGGTGTTGCGGCTGATGTTGCAGTGCCGTGCAATATCCCCCACGGTGACATCGGTGAAGGCCTTTGTCTCCAGCAGTTGCTTCAATCCCCTGGCAATCATAAACTTTGTAAACTCAGAGTTTGACATCGTGGATTCTCCCGGAACAGTTTCCTGTATTTTATCATAACCAATAAGGCTTCGCAACACATAGCCAGGCGCAGAAAATCCCAGTTTTATCCATCTGTTTGATGGAAAACCAACCGCTTTTCTATCCGGCCAATCCCCCATTCAGCTATGAAACCAAAGGAGGCACCATGGTGGTTCAGACCAATCGCTTTGGGAAATTTATACGCAGCAAATGCTTTGCTGTTTTGTTTTTTGTTGGGCTGTTCTTTGCAAATTGGTTTACCTATCGGGAAATTTGCTCTGCCTTCTATGATACCGGGCGTCACGCCCCCGGCTTATGGCTGCTTTTTCTGATGCTGAGCATCCTGATTTTCTATGAAGTGGTGCGAAACACAACATCCACTTTCCCGGGGAAAAAGTGGATGTTGCGCCTGGGCGGGCTGTATGTTTCCTTTTTCCTCTATTGGTTTCTCAGCCTGCTTTTGTTTCATCTTCTGGCTTTGATTATAGACCGGATCGCTCCATACGGCCCGTGGGAAATTCTCGGGTTTTATCTTGCTTTTCTGTTTGCTCTGGTTCTTTTTCTCTATGGGCTGATTCATTCCCGCACTGTGGTTCCTGTCCATTATACCGTCCAAGCAGGAAAGGGAGACCACACCTGCCGCATTGTTCTGCTCAGCGATGTTCACCCGGGCATCTACAACGGGGCCAAACACATTGGCAAAGTGGTGGATGCCGTCAATGCCGCCCAACCGGATCTGGTTGTGATTGCGGGGGATCTTTTTGACGGACCTCACGCCCAGGCCTACTTTGACTCCAAGGCCGCAGCGGCCCAGCTTGGGCGCATTCAATCCCGCAACGGCGTGGTGTTTGCCGCTGGAAATCACGACCCCGCCACCACGGACCCGGATTTTCGCTCCTTCTTACGGGCCTGCAACATTTCCATGCTCAACGATTGTGGAATGATTTTGGACCCTCTGATCGTTCTGGGAAGAAATGACGCCCTTTCTGTCTGCGAACCCGACCGCAGACGCCCCCTTTCCCTAATCGCTTCCGGCTACCCGCACTATCGTCCCCTCATCGTGGTGGATCACAATCCCCTGGGAATCGATGAAGCCGCGGCCTATGGCGCCGATCTGGTACTGTGCGGTCACACCCACCGTGGGCAAATGTTCCCCGTCACCCTTTTCACCCAGTGGGCCTATGGGACAAAACGCTTCTGGGGACAGCATCGGTTCGGCCAAACCTATGCGATTGTGTCGGCCGGCTGTGGCGTCTTTCAGCTTCCCATCCGGCTTGGCACCGACAACGAAGTGGTATCCATCGATCTTGTTTATTAGCATTTGAGAAACCAGGTGGTTCCATGCAAATCAACACAATCTATACCCGGAGTGTCATCCAGACCCTGGTCGACAAAGCCATCCGGGATCTGCGCAGCGGCGGAGAGCGGGAACAACGCAATATTATGGAACTTTGCAAGGGGCCTTCTGCCCCTCCCGGCTGCCAGAAATTCCTGAGCAAGCTGGAGCAGATCCTCCGCCGCCCAGGCCAGCAGTATGGATCGCTGCTGGCCCGAGCCGCCAATGATGTGGATATCAACTGCCTGAAAACCTTGATCACAAACCTGGGGCTCCACGCCTATACCCCTCCCTCTCAGTCGGAGAACAACCAAGAGCCCGAGGGAACAACGGTCTATTGGCTGGAGCCTTTAGACGGACCAATGGACCCGGAAACACTGCATCCAAAAATCACCCATCTGCAAAAACGGGGAACTTCCTCATTTCTTTTTCGTTTCGCAGAGAAGTCAGAGCTGGAAACCATTTTAAACATCGCCGGAAAACACCGTCAATGCGTGTTCTTCCTGCTTGGCCAGGTAGCTTCCTTCTGTGAAGAGTATCTGGAAGATATGACGGCCTTGGGAAATGTGGTTCTGCTCATCCAATCCAAAGACCTTCTGGACATTGCCCATTCGCTGAAACAAGCCGGGATGCTGTTTGGTTTCCACCGTGACTACCGTGAAATCCACAGCTTGGAATCTGAGGAGCGGTTCCTCCATCAATGTATCGAAGCAGGCTGTATTCTCGGTGTTTACGAGGGAGACCGCCATGGCCTCCGGGAAAATCAAGAGAGTTTACACTATGCAAAGTTACGAGAAATCCGCCGCAGCGGAACTCAGGAACTCTTGTTGGCGGATCTTTGGCGCGACCGAGAAATGATACAGAACTTGCTGCTGCATCAGCAAATTCTTCCCGATCACTCCCATCCCTGACAAAGCGTTGGCTGACAGATACAAGGCACGACAGAAGATAATAATTTTTTATGGGGGCAATCACAATGGTACTCAATTTTGTGCGGCTGCTGCTTGTAGTGGCCCTTGGATTTTTGTTTAGCAAGCTGGCGTCCAAACTGAAGATGCCGGCTGTGCTGGGCGCCTTAATCGCAGGCATGGCCCTGGGGCCAAACGCGGCCAATCTCCTGAACCAAGAGATTTTGGATGCGCCATCCTATCAATGTCTTATCTCCATCTTGGAATGCGGCATGGGGCTGATGCTGGGCACCGAAATGGTATGGAAACGGATGCGCAGCTATGGAAAACAAGTGCTGGTCATCACGCTCACAGAATCGCTGGGCACATTCCTGGTGGTCAGTGCCGCCTTCTGCACCATCTTCTATCTGACAGGCGTGCCTGTATTCCTGGGGCTGATCTTCGGCGGAATCGCCCTGGCCACGGCTCCTGCGCCCGCTCTGTCCATCGTCACCGAGTACCACACGGACGGCCCGGTGACCAGAACATTGATCCCTCTGGCCGTTCTGGACGATGTGGCGGCCATTGCCGTGTTTTTGGGCGTGATGAGCATCGTACTCAAGCAAACAGCCGGCGGAAATATCCCGGGTTATCTGATCCTGCTTGTGGTACTGTTCCCCATTCTCATTGGACTGGCCGTAGGCATCCCTGTCTCCGCCTTGCTGCGCAGGAATGAAGACAAAAAGAAAAATGCAATCATTGTCCTTTTGGGTGTTCTGGCCGCGGCCGGACTCACCATGGCGGCCAACACCTATCTGATGCCTTTCCCCATTCTCAATTTCATGCTCACCGGAATGGTCTATTCCGCTGTTTTCGCCAACCGGATCCCAGAAGAGCGCCTGGATCAGACCATGACGGTATGCACTCCCATTATCGCCGGATGCTTTACATTGATCATCCTGAATCTAGGAGCTCCGCTGGATTATCATCTGATTCTGGATGCCGGAATTTTTACTGCTATTTATATTCTCTCCCGTGCTGTGGGCAAAATTGGCGGCGCGGCCATCGGTGCGCGGATGTCCAGTGCCCCGGCCACTGTGAGGAAATATTTAGGATTTACTTTGATGCCTCATTCCGGCGTTTCCCTGGTTCTCACCGGCATTGCCATCTCGTCCCTCACTGGCTCTTTCAGCCAATATGGTGACATTGTGCGTGGCACCATTGCCGCGGCCGCTGTCATCAACGAAGTCATCGCCGTGTTCCTGGCACGAAAGGGCTTCCAGCTTGCTGGCGAGCTGGAAGCTGCCCAGCCGGTCTCCAATGCACCAGGGGCTTCGGAATCCCTCAGCTGAGGAAGGTGACCATCTAAAAAATGCAGCATTTGTGCATCATACACAGGCATAAAAAAATCCCGCAAAATCCAAAGATTTTGCGGGATTTTTGGTCGGAGTGTAATTAAAGGATTTCGGAAAATCAAGATACAAAAATAATTCGGGTACAGGCAATCAGTATTTCAATTTATAGGTCAATTACACGCACAAACCTTGCTCAACAGATGAAAGACACAATTTATTTAGCTTTGGGACAATTTGTCCCAAAGCCTCTTCCTATTAGATTGGTTGAATGCCTGATGGCTTTGTTTGATTTGAAAAGTCATTCACATAGTAAGCGAGAATTTCCATGCGATTTTGTACGCGCTTAAGAGAATGTCCACCTTTAGAAATAAGGGCCAATAAACGATATTCTTCTATGACTGGATCAGAGTAACCATGAAAAGTTTCGCGTACACTATCCGCTTTAGCGGAACTGAATGCAGATAGCTTTTTATTTATTGCGTCAAGAGCTTTCAGTTTTCTTTTCTTGTCCTGCGAGAAATCAACTAAATCCAAAGACATTAGCAACAATAAGAATTTAATTGCACGGGCATTGCATGAAATATAATTTACAGGGATCGTATCATCTTCGCAAATTAAATTTAGTTGAGCGACTAATCGATTAGCATTTTCTATGGTATCCTCGTTGAGCTCTTTACAATCAGAAACAAACGCCATGACATCTTTATCCATGACTCCAAAGCCTATCTGGCCATCTTCAAGCCCTAAAATGCTATAAAAAACCCTATCAAATTGTTTCCTTGTATTTGAAAATGAGAGCTTGGAAAGTAACAAATCTTTATCTTTTATTCCGTCAAGATATTTCTCGAGTTTGGTTTCAGGAACAGAATTGATAATCTCTCCTGCACGCAAACGCTCTTGATTTTGGAGGTATCTAAAATACTCAGCAATTTCATCATCTGTGGCATTTGTTATGTTTGTAATTGATATGTTATATGCAAGCATATTGTTTTTGATTGACTCTGGAAGTTGACTGTATTTCAAAGCGATTTTTCCTCTGTTATTCAGTCGCTTTTTCAGTTTTTCTAATTTAGAGTCCTGTTCATCGCCCATATACTCAATTATATATTCAATTATTTTACGGGAAATATCACCCTGTACTGTATATTCATCTAAGATAAATTTATAAATAGTGGTCAACCGCTGTTGTCCGTCGACTACTTCTTGCATAGCGCCCTTGGAATTTTTATCGGATCGGACTCGTAAACTGATGTTACCAATAGGATAGCTCTTGATAATGCTGTATATTAATTTGTCTTTAAAGTCTGAACTCCAGATATAGCCTCGCTGATAAGATGGTCTTAAATCAATACCATCTCGTTTGTTAACATTTTGAATTTGATTTATAAGTGTCTGGATTGGTCGAGAGTCATAAGAAAACGCCATCATTAGGGACATAACCATTACCTCCTGAGTGATTTTTTGTCAGTATAACTCGAAAGGCTTATAAAGTCAATAGACTCTATCTTAATTTAACAAAAAATACTTGCTATTTTAATAGACTCTTTTGAAATTTGAAAGCAAGAGTTGTTTCCCTTACACGGCTCGGGCGATACATCCCCCGTTGCCGCATATTGTTCAGAACAGCCGGGAGCTGTCTGTCAAGGGTGCATAGCACCGCCGTTATACGGCGGCTCGCCCTTGACTGACGGCCCCGGCTATTTTACTTTCTGGCGGCGTGACGGGGGTATATCCTCCTGAGCCGCCCCCCTTCCCAAGATTGGGAAAGGGCGGTGGGATAGGGTTGAACATCAAGGAGGTTTTACTTATGAATTTTACCAACAGCCCCTATGAGCGCATGATGAAAGAAATCCCCCCTTATAAGAAGTCCGCCCCGCAGAAGGCCCCGGAAGGATCGCCTTGTGCGGGGTGTCCTTATTGGCAGGGCATCACCTGTGTTTTCTGCTATCGAAAGCACTTAAAAAAGCAGTGCTAATAATTTAGCATTTGGCCCAGAATGAAGCTTGATTTGCAAGGGGGTCTGAGCACAGTTTTAGCGGGGGCAATATGATTTCCTTACCCACCCTCGATCTTCTAAAATACTGCTAACATTTTGTTCCGGAGCAGCGGAGGAGCTGCGTGGAAAACGAAGCTGTAAAAACACCCCATCTGCAAGGGCTTGCGGGCACCGTTTTAGAGCGGCTAATACAATTTCTTTACACTCTTATTTTAGACGAAACACTTTCCACATCTGACGAACTGGGGACAGTTAAGCCCCTCCACCAGCATTTCTCTTTGGGACAATTTGTCCCAAAGTTAAGGCCCTTGGGCCGCAGACAGTGCGCTGTGCGCCGGGTTTGGGGAGGCTCTCCAACAAGCGTTTTTTGTAGCCCCTCGGGCTACAAAAAATAGCAAGTGTGGCCACACTTGCCCTGCTTGCCGTTAGTGTATTCCCGTATAGCCCCTATGGATTTGACGGAACTTGTCTGCCTTTTCTTTGTTGACTTTTACTATAAATTATAGTATTATATTTTATAGTAAAGGAGGATAATATGTATGTCGTCCATTGATTTAGTGATTCTGGGGATTGTGCTGGAAAAGCCCCAAAGTGCCTATGACATTCAAAAAGATATTGAGTACCATAATTTCTCCCGATGGACAAAAATTAGCATTCCATCTGTCTACAAGAAGGTGCTCCAACTAAAAGAAAAAGGCTATCTTACAAGCGATGTGGTAAAGGGAGAGCGGTTTGCCGAAAAAGCAATCTACTCAATTACCGATGCCGGGAAAGCCTACTTTGAAACGCTGATGGACACTATCGCTGAACAGAATGTGCCGCTTACCTTTGATTTCAATGTGGTGATTACGAACCTCAACAAAATGGATCGGACCCATGCCAAAGCCCTTGTCAACAAGCTGCGGAAAAGTATTCTTGCATCTGCGGAAAAAAACGAGGGGTATGCACAGCAATACGCCGACATTCCCTTGGTAGGCCGGACAATCTTTGACCAGCAGCGCCTTTTGTATCAAGCGCTGTTAGCATGGTTAGATTCCTTTTCGGCCCAGTTTTCCGAAGAGGAAAACGCCTTGTAATGGCACGAAGTACCTTAACGGTATTCTTTGAAAATCCATTTTGGGTCGGGGTCTACGAGCGTATTGATGGTGATCGGTATGAGGTTTGCAAAATTACTTTTGGAGCGGGGCCGAAGGATTATGAGGTATGGGATTTCCTGCTCAAAAATTGGAGCAAGCTGAAGTTCAGTCCACCCATAAAAGCCGAACGAGTTGAGGAGCGGAAGATAAATCCCAAACGGATGCAGCGGGAGATCCACAGCAAGTTGCAGGAGCCCGGGATTGGGACAAAGGCACAGCAGGCATTGAAATTGCAGCATGAACAAAACAAATTGGAGCGTAAAACCATAAGCCGTGAACAGCGGGAAGCGGAAAAAGAACGGCAATATGAATTGCGCCAGCAGAAAAAGCGGGACAAACATCGGGGCCGCTGAAAGGGGTGAACAACACGGAAAACCGAGATTAGATTTTATGCCCGGCGTGCGGCAGCAAAACACGCCTGCAAATAAGGGAAGATACTGAGCTGATACACTTTCCTTTATACTGTCCCAAGTGCAAGAAAGAGTCATTGATCAATGTAAAACAGCAAACGGTATTGGTTATCAAAGAGCCAGACGCTTTGACGCAGAGCCGATAACACAGGAGCAAGTCCTGATGTTGTCGGCTTTTTCATGTTTATATCGCTTTATTATCTGCCCGGCGGCAGAAAAGAAAAAAACGCCGTGGGCAGATCATTCACTATGCGCTAAGGCAGGACACGGCGGTATCCGGGAGGTATCGTCGTGTCCTTTTTCTTTTCCCATCCGCCTAATCTGTCAAAAAAAGCCCGTCCGCTTTATGGGGACAGTCCGGTAGCGGATGCGAAATATGGCAGTACCTAAATTAATTTGTCGTTTCATGCGCTTGTGTGTCGTCTTGTCACGCAGGCGCATTTTATTTTCGCTACTTTGGGACAAGTTGTCCCAAAGTAAGACCCCGCTGTCGTTCTCCGCCAGCTCCGTTCAGATCGCCCATTCACAAAAATCTGAACGGAGGTACATAAGATGACTACCATCAATATGAAGGACTTTTACCATTGGTACACCCAAGATGAATATATGGAAGTTTCCGATGAAATAGCGGAAGAACTGAGAGCTGACAAACGGTTTGAGGCAGCCTACCGTCGCCGTGTGACCCGAAACAAGGCACAATACTCTTTGGACTGTGACGATGGGATCGAGTATTCCGCCTGTGTCTTTGAGCCGTCCCCGGAGGAATTGGTGCTGCGGAAGGAACGGTTGGAAATGCTGTGTCGTGCGCTCAATTCCCTGTCCGAAAAGCAGGGGCGGCGGGTATAGGCCCGTATTCTCGATGGAAAGAAGCTCAAAGAGGTTGCCGAGGCGGAGGGCGTCACCCTTGATGCCGTCAGCGATTTCGTATTGAGAGGACTTGCAAATATGAGAAATTACCTGAAAGAAAACTGGTAAACATCCCCCGCATTGGCCTGATTTCTGTCCTTGGTATATGAGAGGATACTTTGGGACAACTTGTCCCAAAGTCCTTTCGTAAGGGGAAAGGCCGAGGGGCGGCGCTCCGGCGTCGTCCCTTGGTCTATTATTCATTTGGGAAGGAGGTACAATGGCGGACATCCTCTTAAATCTCACGCTGGCGGATTTAGAGAGCGGCTACATCCTTAACAAAGGGGTGGGGCGGAGGTACAATATACTTGGAAATACTGATTGTCCGACACCCGAGGAAGGAGGACATTTTGAAACGGTCGGACAATAAAACCACTCACGGCACAGCCGCCCTCTACTGCCGCCTGAGCCGTGACGATAACATGGATAGCGAGTCCAACAGCATCCAGAACCAAAAGAAAATTCTCCAAAAGGCCGCCAAGGACAAGGGGTACACGGACACTATCTTTTTCGTGGATGACGGTATCACCGGCACTACTATGAAGCGTCCAGGCTTTCAGAAAATGATTGCCGCAATCGAGGCCGGGTACATCACGGCGGTATTTGTAAAAGACCTCTCCCGGCTGGGCCGGAACTACATTGAGGTAGGCAAGCTCACCGAGGAGTTTTTCCCACTCCATGATGTGCGGTTGGTGGCCGTTTCCGATGGCGTGGACAGCGACGAAGGCGAGGACGATTTCACCCCGTTCAAAAACATTATGAATGAGTACTACGCCAAGGACATCTCCAAGAAGCGCCGGATTGTCAATAAGATGAAAGGTAACGCTGGGATTCCGCTCTCCCCGCCGCCCTATGGCTACATGAAGAACCCGGATGATCCCCGGTTTTGGGTCATTGACCCGGAGGCCGCCGAGGTGGTGCGCTGCATCTACCGTCTGGCCTTGGAAGGAAACGGCCCCTTGCAGATTGCCACGGCGCTGGGGACGATGGGGGCGCTGAACCCCTCGGCCTATCGAACAAGCAAGGGGATCAGCAAGGGCGGCTCCAAAAGCACGCTGGAGCCTACCAAGTGGAACCATACCACCGTCAAGAAAATTCTCACCTTGCAGGAATACTGCGGCGATGTAATTAACTTCAAAACCTATTCCAAGTCCTACAAGATGAAGCGCCGGATTGAAAACCCGGAAGAGAACCGGGCAATCTTCCTCAATGTCCACGAGCCCATCATTGACCGTGTAACTTGGGAAAAGGCGCAAAGCCTGCAAACCACTCGGCGCAGGCGGCCTACCGTAACGAAGGAGTCCAGCGCCTTTTGCGGTTATCTGAAATGCCCGGAGTGCGGCGGCAATCTGACTTTCCACTTTAACCAGGGCAACCACGACATTAAGTTCTTTAGCTGCAACAACCACAATTCCGGGCTCCGCAAATGCTCGTCTACCCACTATATCCGGCTGGACTTCTTGGAACAGGTTGTGCTTTACGAGGTACACCGGCTGGCCTGTTTCGCCAATGAGTACGAAAACGACTTTATCAAGGCGATGGTGGGCCGCTCCGCCAAGGTAGCGGAAAATGACCGGGTACGCAAGAATCGGGAGCTGGACGGGCTGCTGGCCCGGGACAGGGAGCTGGATATGCTCTTTGAACGGCTCTATGAGGACAATGTGTCCGGCAAGATTGACGATGCCCGGTTTGCCAAAATGTCCAAGCGGTATGAGCAGGAACAGGGCGAGAACACCGGGCGGATCAAGGCACTGCGGTTGGAGCTGAAAAAGCTGGAAGATAAGCGGATGGATGTGGATACCTTTCTGGAAACGGTGCGACGCTATACCGACGCCACCACCATCACCAAGCGCATGGTTGCCGAGCTCATTCAGTACATCGAGGTTTATCCGGCGGTCAAGGAGGACGGCATTACCAATCAGCGGGTGACGATCCACTACAACTGCATTGGAGCCTTTGAGGTGCCAGATCGCCGGAAGATTCCCGAACGGGACATTCTTTTGGAAACGAGAAAAGGCGTAGCATTAAGCTACGCCCCCGCACAGATCGCTATATAAACTTGGAAATAAAAAATGCGGAGTATCATCAGCAGACCTTTTCAGATCCTTTAATGATACTCCGCATGGTCGGAGTGGCGAGACTCGAACTCGCGGCCTCCTGCTCCCAAAGCAGGCGCGCTACCAACTGCGCAACACCCCGGCGGCGTTTTTTATTATACCGTACCCTTTATCCCGTGTCAATTCCCGGCTTTCCCCTTTTCTTTTTCTTTTTTTTCCGGTATAATACCTGTTGTGAGAAAATCCAGACGCATCCAGTGTATGCGTCTTTTTCAAAAAGGAGAACCTGCCAATGAAAAATACCGAAAAGACCATGGATCAAATCGTCACGCTGTGCAAAGGCCGGGGTTTTGTCTATCCCGGCAGCGAAATCTACGGCGGACTTTCCAACTCCTGGGACTACGGCCCCCTGGGTGTGGAACTGAAAAACAATGTGAAAAAAGCCTGGTGGAAGCATTTCATCCAGCAGTCTCCCTACAATGTGGGGCTGGATTGCGCCATTCTGATGAATCCCCAGGTGTGGGTGGCCTCCGGCCATGTGGGGGGCTTCTCCGATCCCCTGATGGACTGCAAGGACTGCCACACCCGTCACCGGGCCGATACCCTCATCGAGGAGTTTTCCGGCCAGGAGCCCGACAGCATGGATTTTGCCGCCATGGAGCAATACATCAAGGACAACGGCATCAAGTGCCCCAACTGCGGCAGCACCAATTTCACTCCCATCCGCTCCTTCAACCTGATGTTCAAAACCTTCCTGGGCATCACCGAGGACTCTAAGTCCGAGCTCTATCTCCGCCCTGAAACCGCCCAGGGTATTTTTGTCAACTTCAAAAATGTGCAGCGCACCACCCGGAAAAAGCTGCCCTTCGGCATCGGCCAGGTGGGCAAGGCCTTCCGCAACGAGATCACTCCCGGCAACTTCGTCTTCCGCACCCGGGAATTTGAGCAGATGGAGCTGGAGTTCTTCTGCAAACCCGGCACCGAACTGGAGTGGTTCGACTACTGGAAAAACGAATGCAAGAAGTTCCTGGAGAGCCTGGGCCTGAAAGAGGAGAACCTGCGCTATCGTGACCACGAAAAGGAAAAGCTCTCCCACTATTCCAACGCCACCACCGACATCGAATACCTCTTCCCCTTCGGCTGGGGCGAGCTGTGGGGCGTGGCTTCCCGTACCGATTTCGACCTGAAGGCCCACGAAGCGGCTTCCGGTGAGAGCATGGAATATTTCGACCAGGAAGCCAATGAAAAGTTCATCCCCTACTGCGTGGAGCCTTCGGTGGGCGTGGACCGGATCGTCCTGGCCGCCCTCACCGACGCCTACGATCAGGAAGTGGTAGACGAAAGCAAGAATGATACCCGCGTGGTGCTCCACCTCCACCCGGCTCTGGCCCCCTATAAGTGCGCCATCCTGCCCCTGTCCAAGAAGCTGTCTGAGCAGGCCACAGCCCTCTATCAGCAGCTGGCCGGCAGCTTTATGTGCGATTACGACGAGTCCGGCTCCATCGGCAAGCGCTACCGCCGCCAGGATGAGATCGGCACACCCTTCTGCGTCACCGTGGACTTTGAGACCGAACAGGACGGCTGCGTCACTGTGCGGGATCGGGACACCATGGACCAGGTGCGCCTGCCCATCCAGGAACTGAACGCCTATATCCAGAGCAAACTGGAATTCTAAGCCCAAAGGGCGCGGTTTTGCCGCGCCCTTTTTTCGTTTTTCTTACATTATTATTAAAGGAGACTTGCACGATGGAAACCTATCGCATTGCCGCCATCGGCGGCGACGGCATCGGCCCGGAAGTGGTGGAAGAGGGCCTGCGGGTGCTGCGGCACATTGAAAAAGCAGACGGCACCTTTTCTTTTCAGGTCACATCTTTCCCCTGGGGCTGCGAATACTATCTGAAAACCGGCCGGATGATGCCGGAAGACGGCATGGAGCAGCTGAAACACTTTGACGCCATCTATCTGGGAGCGGTGGGCGCTCCCGGGGTGCCCGATCATGTGTCCCTGTGGGATCTGCTGCTCAAGATCCGCAAAGGCTTTGACCAATATGTGAACCTGCGTCCGGTGAAGCTTCTGAAAGGCGCTCCCTGCCCGCTGAAAGATGTGAAGCGGGAGGACATCGACATGATCGTGGTACGGGAAAACAGCGAAGGGGAATACGCCGGGGCCGGCGACCACCTCTTCCCCGGCACAGACCGGGAAGTGGTGCTGCAAACCGGTGTTTTTTCCCGCCACGGCTGCCAGCGGGTAATCCGCTATGCCTTTGAACTGGCCCGGCAGAAAGGCAAGACCCTGACCAACATCACCAAAAGCAACGCCCTCAACTATTCCATGGTCTTCTGGGATGAAATGTTCCAGGAAGTGGCCAAGGAATACCCCGATGTAAAGACCCAGAGCTTTTTGGTGGATGCGGCCAGTATGTTCTTTGTGAAAGATCCCGGCCGGTTCCAGGTGGTGGTAACTTCCAACCTCTTCGGCGACATCCTCACCGATCTGGGAGCGGCCATCTCCGGCGGCATGGGCCTGGCCGCCGGGGCCAATCTGAACCCGGAGAAAAAATACCCCTCCATGTTCGAGCCTATCCACGGCAGCGCCCCGGACATCGCCGGAAAAGGCATTGCCAACCCCCTGGCTGCCATCTGGAGCGTCAGCCAGATGCTGGACTTTTTCGGCAAACCCCAGTGGGGAGAAAAAGTGCTCAACGCTATCGAGAAACTGCTGGAAGAGGGCAAATGCCTCACCCCGGATATGGGCGGCACCGCCACCACATCCCAGGTCACCGACCGGCTGCTGGAACTTTTGTAACCATTCAAACCATCCCCGAAAGGAGATCTATTTTTGCGTTTTACCCCTCGTTTTATGGCGAAAACCGCCCTTCTGGCCGCCCTGGCCACCTTTTTGATGACCCTGGAGATCCCCCTGCCCTTTGCCCCCAGTTTTTATCAGATCGATCTCAGCGAAGTGCCGGTGCTGCTGGGCGGATTTGCCCTGGGGCCCTTGGCCGCTCTGTGCATTGAACTGCTGAAAAACCTGCTGTATCTTTTGTTCAAAGGCACCATCACCGCCGGTGTGGGAGAATTGGCTAATTTCCTCATCGGCCTGTCCCTGGTGCTGCCGGCCTCTTTAATCTATAGGAAGAAAAAAAGCCGGAAAGGGGCTTTGTGGGGACTTCTGTGCGGCACCCTGGCTATGACCATTGCAGGCGTAGCTATCAACTATTTTGTGCTGCTGCCCGCCTATTCTTTCTTCATGGGCATTCCCCTCTCCGCGTTGGTGGACATGGGAAGCGCGGTGAACAGTTCCATCACTTCTGTGGGGACTTTGGTCATTTTCGCCACCCTGCCGTTCAACTTGCTGAAGGGAGCCTTGTCCTCCCTCATCACCCTGCTGCTGTATAAGCGGCTGTCTCCCCTGCTCCACCGGTAAGGGAAGACAGAAGAAAAGAAACGAAAGATTGACATTTTCTTAACATTTATAACCTGTGGCCTGTTGCCTTTTCCCTTTGGCCGGTGGTATAATGGCAAAAGAAGATGGAGCGGGGCCTTGGCCCCCTTGAGAGAAACAGTACTTGGCTGCGGCGTCCGCCCGGCCGAAAGAAGGAGGAAAACAGCATCATGATCGATTATTCCAAGATCGTCCCCCAGCGGGTTGCCACTCTGAAGCCCTCTGGCATCCGCAAATTCTTTGATGTGGCGGCCACCATGGAAGATGTGGTCTCCCTGGGCGTGGGCGAGCCCGATTTCGTCACCCCGGAACACATCCGCAATGCCGGTATCAAGAGCATTCTGGACGGCAAAACCGCCTACACCGCAAACTACGGCCTGATCGAACTGCGCCGGGGCATTTCCGAATACCTGGAAAAGCGCTTTGATCTTTCCTATCATCCGGAAAAAGAAGTGCTGGTCACCGTTGGCGGCAGCGAAGCCATCGACCTGTGCATGAGCGCCCTGATCGACGACGGCGACGAAGTGCTGCTGCCCGAGCCCCTTTTCGTCAGCTATGCGCCTCTGGCCATCGCCCAGCGTGGCGTGCCGGTGGTCATCGAAACCAAGGAAGAGGATTCCTTCAAACTGACTCCCCAGGCTCTGAAGGCCGCCATCACTCCCAAGACCAAGCTGCTGGTGTTCTCCTACCCCAACAACCCCACCGGCGCCATCATGACCAAGGAGGAGATGGAAGAGATCGCCGCCATTCTGCGGGATACCAACATCGTGGTCATCTCCGATGAGATCTATGCCGAGCTGACCTATGGCCGCCGTCATGTGTCCATTGCCACTCTGCCCGGTATGCGGGAGCGCACTGTGGTGGTCAGCGGCTTCTCCAAGGCCTTTGCCATGACCGGCTGGCGCCTGGGTTATTGCTGCGCCCCTGTGGAACTGATGACCTCCCTGGGCCGTCTGCATCAATACAAGCTGATGTGCGCTTCGGGTATGTCCCAGCGGGCCGGTCTGGAAGCCATCACCAAAGGCATCCCCGACATCGAATATATGCGGGAAAAATTCAACGAGCGCCGGCTGTATCTCCACAAGGCCCTCACCGATCTGGGCTTTGACTGCTTCATGCCGGAAGGCGCCTTCTATATGTTCCCCAGCATCCGCCGCTTTGCTTCCAGCAGTGAGCAGTTCTGCACCGATCTGCTCAACGACCAGCGGGTGGCCGTGGTGCCCGGTGACGCCTTCGGCGCCTGCGGCGAAGGCCATGTGCGCATCTCCTATGCCTATTCTCTGGAAAGCCTGAAAGTGGCTATGGACCGGATTGAAAAGTTCGTCAACAAAAAATAAAACATCACATAGAAACAATCCCCCGGAGCGTTGCTCCGGGGGATTGTTTTCTGCTTGGCCCTGTGATATAGTACGAAAAAAGCAAGGGGATGATCCTATGAAAAAAAGGCGAAAACTGCTTTTGGCTCTACTCGGTGCCCTGCTGCTTTGCCTGGCCGGGACCGTTCTTGTCCGCTCCATCCTGCTGCACCGTCCCCAGCCCTTTCTGGAGCATACAAAAGAAGCCGCTTCCATTCGCATTTCCACCGGTGATGGCACACGGCCGGAGGACTACACCCTCGCCATTGACGATCATTTCCCGGAATATCTGGACTGCGCTCTGGAAAACTGGGGCGCCATTCGCATGAAGCAGACAAAGGCCCCTGATAAAGAGTCAAGCGAAATCACCATTACCCTTTTTGATGACTCCGGCCGTACACTGGACTGCATCACCCTGACAGAACATGGGGTCACGAAAAAGGTCTCCCTGTTCTCCCATGGTTCTTTCCGCATTGTAAAAGGAGAGAACCCCTATGAGCTTCTGGAACAGATGCTGGAAGAAAAACGAATCGATCTCATCCAGGGGTAATTTCTGCACACTAAAAAAGGCGCTGGAACAGTATTTCCAGCGCCTTTTTTCATTTCTGTTGTTCTGCATATTCTTCCAGGCAAAGCCCCTGGCTGTGGATGACCTCCGCCGCTTCCTTCCCTACATACCGGTAGTGCCACACTTCCTCGGCCACCCCGGTGAGGGACTGCTTGTCCCCAGGATAACGAAAGATGAAGCCATAGCGCCAGCTGTTTTCCTGAAGCCAGGTGTAGATGTCGTAGCTATTCCCGTTGATATCCACCGCCAGTCCCAACTGGTGCTCGCTGGTGCCGGGTTTGGCCACCCACTCTTCCGCAGCGGCCACAGCGTCCTTTTGAGAATATCCCTGGGAAAGATATTCTCCGATCTTATTGTCATACAGACTCTGCTGTTTTTCCTGGGTGCGCCAGCCGGAGACCACCTGAGGCCCCAGGCCTTCCGCCTCAGCCTGCTGCAACATCTCCATCAAAGGAGCATAGGCCTCCTTTGCCACCTTTTCCCCGCCAGGAACCTCCACCAGATCGGGAACATAGCCCTCCGGCAGAGGATTCCACCGGTTGACCAAAAGGAGCGCATCCGTTTCTTCCCCGGAAAGATCCTGCCCCGCAAGGGCCTGGGCAAAAACAGACTGACCATTCCCCCCTGCTCCTTGCTGCCCGATGGCCCAATAACCGATCCCCAGGCATCCCAGCACAAACAAAAAGGTCAGGAACAGATCTCCCCACATCTTCCGCCGCCGCTTTTTCCGCCGGACGGCCCGGCGCTGTTCCCGGGCGATTGCCTCTTGCTTTTTCCAGTGGGCCTTCTGCTCCAGTTCCCAGTTCTCCCCATCCCAAATTCCTGTATTCATAAATAACCACTCCTTTTACGGAGGGACTGAAAAGAGCCCCTCTCTGGTATATCTCCATACTACCAAAGAGGGGCTTTCCCTTTTGAAAAAACTCCTGAGCCTTTTCTTAAGAATTTCGGAAGGTTTCAGTTTTCCAGGGCCTGGAGCATCTGCCGGGCCAGAGCCAGCGAAAGAAGGGGCGGCACGGCATTGCCGATCTCCAGCCGCTTCATGCCGTCACCGCCATAGAAGCGGTAATCGTCAGGGAAGCTCTGGAGCCGTGCTCCTTCCCGGATGGACAAGGCCCGGGAATCCCGGGGATGGATGCACCGGGAGGAAGATGGGCAGGCAAAATTCCGGGTGATGGTGGTGGAGGGCCGTTTCCACCACAGCTTGGCGTAGGTGTTGCCATAGCCGCTTTTGGGCCGCAGTTCTTCCGGCAGATCGTTTTTCCCCTGGCCGTCCTTCAGAGCCTCCATGATGCGGATGAGATGGGCCCCGTTCTTGGGGGAAGCGTGCTCGGTGACAGTTTCCTCCCCTTTCCGGCGGACAAAGCGGAGAAAATCGTTGTCAATGGGCCCCTGGTACCGATTCTTCTGCTGCCCGCTTTTGATGGGGGGCAGATCGCCGATGGCCTGCTCCAGGGTCACAAAGGGCAATTTTCCTTCTCCATGGGTGGGCTGGGGATAGGAGAAGGTATTCTTCCCCTGCATCCCCACCAGAATCACCCGCTCCCGCCGCTGAGGTACGCCGTATTCCGCCGCATCCATCACCTGGTATTTCAGAGTGTAACCCAGCTCCCCGAACTCCCGCTGGATCTGGGGAAAGAGCCGTCCTCCATCCATGCTCAGCAGCCCGGACACATTTTCAAACAAAAAGGCCCGGGGCCGGAGCAAGGACAGCACCCGCTTGTATTCCAGAAACAACCGTGCCCGGCCGTCCATCTGCCGCTTGCCCAGGGTGGAATAAGACTGGCAGGGCGGGCCGCCCAGCACCAGATCCACCTGCTTGCCGCCCAACGCCTGCTCCAGCATTTCTCCGGTCACCTGGCCGATATCCCGGCAGAGCATCTTCACCTGGGGATAGTTGAGGGAGTAAGCCCGTGCAATGTCCGGCTCCACCTCATTGGCCGCCAGGATGGAGAATTCCTCCAGCTGTTCAAAACCGTAACTCAGGCCACCCACGCCGGAAAACAAATCCACTACATTGTATTGTTTCGTTGCCATCAATCCACCAGCGCCGTGGGCCAGGGAGCATCCCCATGCTCTCCCAGGGCCTTTTCCAGTTTTCTTAGCATCTTTTCCCGATCCTCCGGCAATTTGCCCCGCACCCGCAGGGGCAGAATGTCATGGAAGCCATCGTACTCCACTTCCATATTCCACAACTGGTGAAGCAGCACCCGCTCCTCCTCCAGGGTTTCCCCTTCGTCCGCCGGAACAAACTTCCCCTGCTGGATCAGTCGGTACAGAGGCGCTCTCCGGTGGATGAACATGGAGAAATTCACCACCCGGCTGGGACGGGTGCGGCGGAAGAACTCTCCCAGAGCCAGGGCGTTTTCCCGTCCCCGGCCTTTTCCGGCAACGCCGGTCATGATATGGGCGTCAAAGACCATCCCCGCCTGCTGGATGCGGCGGATCTGCTCCATGGCCTGGGCCTTGGTGTGATCCTTATCCATCAGCCGGAGTACATCGTCCAGGCCGCTTTCGATACCCAGATACAAATGAGATACCCCGGCCTGAGCCAACAGGCGCAGCTGGTCATCGGTCTTTTGAGCAATACTTTGGACGGTGGCGTCCATATTCACCCCCTGGCAGCTGGGGAATGCCCGACGGATCTCCTGCAAAATGGTGAGCAGGTCCTCCGCAGGCAGAGAAAAAGCGTTGCCGTCTCCCAGAAAAACCCATTTGGGATCGCCTCCCAGATCGGCCACCCGGCGGATATCGGCAAAAATCTGCTCCATGGGCAGGCGGCGGTAGGTCAGGTGTTTGAACAGCATACAGAACTTACACCGGTTATAGCTGCACCCCACCATCACCGGCAGCATGAAGGAAGAACGCTCCATGGGACTGCGGCAGATCTGGCCTTCGTATTCCATTTATCCTTCCTCCTTCCGGTAACAAAGCAGCAGAAAATCGGCGGTGATCTCCATTCCCTCTCCCTGGGAAAGGGTCTCCCGCCGCTGGGGGTCGGTTTTATAGAAATAGGGCGTCATCTGGAACAGGCTCCACACATCCTCCCCGCTGAGGGCCATGGGGTATGTAACCGGCCGGGTCTCTTCCAGAAGAAATCCCGGCAGATGGGGCGCCGTTCCTGGGTTTTCATAGGGTTCATCGTACAGCCGCTCTTTCAGCTCCCACAGATGCCGTTTTCCCGGCACCGCCACCAGCAGCCGCCCATTCTTTCTCAGCACCCGGGCAAACTCCTCCGGGCAATGGGGAGCGAAAAAGTTCCAGATCACATCCACCGCTTCCTCTCCCAAAGGCAGATGGTACAGACTTCCCACCGCATAGCGGCCCTGTTTCAGGCCCTTGGCTGCCCGGTCCACAGCGAATTTGGAGATGTCCATGCCGTAGATTTCCAGTTCCCGGCTGCTTTCCTGGGCTTTTTCCCACAAACGCTGGGAATAGTAACCCTCTCCACAGCCAGCATCCAGCATCCGAAGGGGCGTTTTTTCCTCCCCCAGGGTGATCTCCCCCGCCAGATCGGCCAGAGGGGCATAATAGCCTTTTTGCAGAAATGCCCACCGGGCCCGGATCATCTCTTTGTTATCCCCCGGCTCCCGGGTCTTTTTCCCCGAAGGGGGCAGCAGGTTCAGATAGCCGCTGCGGGCCTTGTCAAACCGATGGCCCTGAGGACAAACCCCGCCTTTTTCCTCTTCCTGCAATTCTGCGCCGCACACCGGACACCGCCACAGCATGGACATTCCTCCTTTTGCTCTATCCTTTATTGTAACACAAAAAAAGAGCCGGAAAAAGTGGCTCATCCACTTTTTCCGGCAGGTGGCAAGCTGCCACGGCCATACTGCGCTGCCGCGCCCGGCAACAAAACCAGAGCCTGTTGTGTTCATCCAGGCAAAGAGAGTATGGCTGTCCGGCCACCGGAGCAGCGTGACGCTGCACCCGTATTGCGCTGCCGCGCCCGGCAACAGAACCAGAGCCCGTTGTGTTCATCCAGGCAAAGAAAGCACGGCTGTCCGGCCACCGGAGCAGCGTGACGCTGCACCCATATTGCGCTGCTGCGCCCGGCAACAGAACCAGGCCTGTTGTGTTCGTCCAGGCTAAGAAGGTACGACTGTCCGGTCACCGGAGCAGCGTGACGCTGCACCCATACTGCGCTGCCGCGCTCGGCAACAAAACCAGGCCAATGCACCAAAACTCCAAGCCCGGTCACCGGACTGTCAGGGAGACAGTGACGCTGTCTCCCGTCAGCCAGCAGCCGATCTCCACAGGGGATGCGGTGGGATTCTGAAAGCGAAAATCCAGGCTTCCATATTCCACCGCCGCATCCTGGCCTTCTCCTGCATAGGGCACCGGCAGCTGATGGGGATGCCGCTCCAGAATCTCCATGCCTCCCTGCTGGGCGGCCAGGAACAGGGTGGTGCTCACCTGGCACACGCCGCCTCCCACCTCCAGTACCTTCTCTCCATTCTCAAAGGCAATGGCCGGGCGGTAACCCTTTTCCTCGGTGCGCTCTCCCAGAGCTTCATTAAAGGAAAAGGAACCGCCCGCCGGGATCACCGCCCCGTGAACGGCCTGACAGGCCAGGCGTAGGTTTTCCATGCGCCCTTCATCCCAATCGTGCAAGGCGGTGCTCACAGCGGCCAGCTCCTGGGGTGCGGCTTTGTTTTCCGCCGTCTCCGGTGGCTGTACCGGATCGGGGGCAGGTGTTTCCTCCGGGGTTTGCTGCTGGGTCTGTTCCTGGGAATTTTGGGCCGGATCATCCTTCTTTTCCTGGGCCTTGTCCTTTTCATTGCGGCCGCAGGCGGACAGCAATATGCTGCCCGCCAGAATCCCGGCCAACCATACACGCTTTCTCATCGTCCTTCCTCCCTTTTTTCCCAGTATGGGCGGAAGGAAGGAAACTATGCGCTTTTAATCCAGATCTTTTTGATGGGCAGTGAGATACTCTCTGGCTTCCTGAGCCACATTTTTGAGAGAACCCTTTTCCATGGGATTTTCCAGCCCGGCCTTCTGCAAAAGACCCAGGAAGGTATCATTGCCCCCCTGGCGGGTGTAGGCCAGATACTGGTCAAAGGCGGCCTGCCAGCCCTTTTCCTCCATGAGACGGAAGATCTGCAGGGCCACCGACTGGGCCAGACAGTAATCGATATAATAGAAAGGATCGGTGTAGATGTGGATCTGCCGCTGCCAGGCTGCGCCGTCGGCATAGAAGGGCACCGATTCAAAATCCAGCCAGGGACGATATTTTTTGTCCAGAGCGGCCCACTGGGCGTTGCGCTCCTCCGGGGTCATATCCGGGTTTTCATAGACGATGTGCTGGAACTCATCCACCTGACAGCCGTAGGGCAGGAAGGACAGAGTGCCGCCCAAATGAATGGCCCGGGCCTTGTCGGCCTTGTCCCCATAGAACCCTTCCAGATAGGGCCAGCACAAAAACTCCATGGACATGGAATGAACTTCACAGCCTTCCAATGTAGGCATGGCGCACTCCATCAGCCGGGTTTTGTCCGAGGCCATAAAGGCGGCCAGAGCATGACCTCCCTCGTGGGTAAAGACTTCCACATCGTGGGAAGTGCCATTGAAATTGGCAAAGATAAAGGGAGCCTTGTAAGAAGCCAGATAGCTGCAATAGCCGCCGGTCATCTTGCCCTTTTTGGCAATCAGGTCAAACAGGTTCATGCTGTCCATCTTGTCGATGAAATCCTTTGTGAGCGGGGACATCTTCCGGTACATTTCAATGCCGGTGCGATAGGTGTCCTCAAAGGTGCCCTGGGGCGCCGGATTTCCTCCCTGGCACACCACCGGATCATCATAGAACTTGAAGTCCGGCAGACCCAGCCGCTTCTGCTGCTCTTTTTTCATCTCACAGACAATGGGCACGATCTCCCGCACCACTTCTTCCCGGAACACGGCCACATCCTTTTTGTCATAGCAGTTGCGGCCCATGCGCAGATAGCCCAGCTCCACAAAATTCTGAAAGCCCAGCTTTTTTGCAATGGCCGTGCGCTTTTTCACCAGCTCGTCATAGATCCGGTCGTATTCCGCCTTGTGTTCCCGGTAGAAATTCCCTTCGGCGGTGTAGGCCCCTTTCCGCACCTCCCGCTGGGGGTCTTCCTTATAAACACCCAGCTGGGACAGGTTGCACACCTTTCCCTGAAACTCGATCTGGGCGCTGCCCTGGAGCTTCTGGTAATCCATCACCAGCTTGTTTTCCTCTTCCAGTTCTCCCAGCACAGCCGGGGAAATGGTCTTGGCGTCCATCTGGATGTTTTTGAAAAACACCGGGGGAAATTCCTTCCGGAGCTCTTCCAGGAAGGGAGAAGCCAGCACGGCCCGGTAGAAATCGGTGACCTTTTCCCCAAAGGCCGGGCCTTCCTGGGCATAAAATTCCTCTTCTGCGGTGTAGAAAGGATCTTCGGTATCGATGGTATGGCGAATGGAGCTGAGGCTCATCATGGTGCTGGCCGGCTCATAGGTACGGGTGTGCTCGTCCAGCAAAGCGGCGGCTTCCTCTGCCGTTTTGGCCCCTTCCATCCGGGCTTTCAGATCTTCGTAGACCTTGCACAAAGCGGCCAGATCCACCCGCTCATAAGGCATTTCCTGAAATGTCATGGCAGTTCTCTCCTTTGCGTAAATATAGTGGTTGTCTCCAGTATACCGCAGAGTGGGAAAAAGTAAAACAAGCAAAAAAAATTTCCCCTGGAAAACCAGGGGAAATTTAAGATTTATCTTTTTTTATAGGCGCCCTTGCCGTAAGCTCCCCGGAGGAACATGCCAGGCAGATTCATACCGGCGATCATGCCCATCAAAGGCCAATAGGGCAAAAAGCTGTTGTAATTGCCCCAGCGCCAGGCGATCAGATGGGCGACAACCAGCAAAACCAGGGTGATTACCAGGCGCACAGCGGAAAATGCATCCAGCTTCAAATTTTTCAGGGAAAGGTCTTCCATCCGTCCCCACACCAAAAGCCCTATGCACACGCCCTGGAAAAGTCCCACCAGAATCCCCGGAACGGCCAGGATGTAGTAGCTGACGCTTCGCTGGTAACCCAAATAAATGCCAATAAAATAATCCAACACAATCAGGAAACCCAGAACAAACCTCTTTTTCATAGTATTTCCTCCTTTTCATCATTTTATATAAAAACCCCTGGAAAGACAAGATTCATTTCATATATTTTTTCGATTCCGTTTTTGTTCTATTTTTCCAACCCATTTGAAAAACTTCTCTTTTATACTTTTCATCATCTGTTTTTCTGATATAAGAGAGCTGTCCCCGAGGAGAAGGAATTTTTTTCAATTTTGTTATTTAATTATCAATTCCATGATTTTTCATCTTTTTTTCGGGAGATTTTCGCATTTTTGTTGCGGATTTCGATTTTTTGTATTATAATAAACTGCATTGTGTAAAAGGGGAAACTGAGGACTTCCCTTCTCTGCATATTATCTTTGTGAGGTGAGACTATGGCCTACACATTCCGCGGGGGTATTCACCCCGACGATCAAAAGGCTGCAACCAACAAAAAGGCCATCGAGCCCATGGCCCCGCCCAAACAGGTGGTGCTTCCCGTCTCGATGCACATCGGCGCCCCGGCCAAACCGGTGGTCAAAAAAGGCGATCAAGTCTTTTTGGGCCAGCTGGTGGCTGAAGCGGGCGGCAATGTGAGCGCCAATATCCACGCTACCGTTTCCGGTACTGTGGTGGATGTGGCGCCCCGTCCCCATCCCAATGGGTCCAAAGTGCTGTCGGTGGTCATTGAAAATGACTTCCAGGACACCCCGGACCCCTCGCTCCATCCTCTGGATATGGACGCCATGACCCAGGAGGAAATCATCAACGCCATTCGTGAGGCCGGCATCGTGGGCCACGGCGGCGCCACCTTCCCGGCCGATGTGAAGATCCGCTCCGGCCTGGGCAAGGCCGATACCCTGATCCTCAACGGCGCTGAATGCGAACCCTACATCACATCCGACCATCGGGTCATGCTGGAACAGACCGACGATGTGATCCTGGGCATCAAGATCCTGCTCAAAGCTCTGGGCCTGCAGAAGGCCAAGCTGGCTGTGGAGGAAAACAAGGCCGATGTCTTTTCCCATGTGGAAAAGCTGCTGCCTGCTGACGGCTCCATCGAGCTGTGCCGTCTCAAGACCAAGTATCCCCAGGGCGCAGAAAAACAGCTGATTTTCGCCCTCACCGGCCGGGAAGTGCCTTCGGGCAAGCTGCCCGCCGACGCCGGGTGCGTGGTGTTCAATGTGGACACCTGCGCCACCATCGCCCGGAAATTCCGCACCGGCATGAACGACATCCGCCGTATTGTCACGGTCTCCGGCTCGGCCATCACCGCGCCCAAGAACCTGGAAGTGCGGGTGGGCACCCCCATCGGGGAAGTGATCGAAGCGGCCGGCGGCTTCAGAGAGGAACCCAACAAGATCCTCATGGGCGGCCCTATGATGGGCGTGGCTCAGTTCGATCTCACCGCCCCCATCTTCAAAGGCACCAATGCCATCCTGGCCTTCTGCGGCGACGAAGCCAAGGGTTCCAAGACCCCTTCCTGCATCCGCTGCGGCCGATGCGTGGAGGCCTGCCCCATGCGCCTGATGCCCACTTACATCTACCTCTATGGAGAAAAGGGCAATCTGGAGGCCTGTGAAAAATATGACGCCCTCGACTGCATCGAGTGCGGCGCGTGCACCTATGTCTGCCCCGGCAAGCTGCCGCTGGTCCAGGGCATCCGCTCGGCTAAGCAGCGGATCTTGAACGCGCGCAGAAAGTGAGGTTCCTATGGCTGATTTGAGCAAATTGACGGTTTCTTCCTCCCCCCATATCCGGCACGAGGACAACACCCGGCAGATCATGGTGGATGTGATCATCGCCCTGATGCCTGCCCTGGCCATTGCCATCTATGTCTTTGGCCCCCGGGCCCTGACCCTGACGGCGGTCTCCGCCGCAGGCTGCCTGTTTTTTGAGTGGCTTTATCAAAGACTGATGAAAAAGCCTGTGACCGTGGGGGATTGTTCCGCCCTGGTCACCGGTATTCTGCTGGCCTACTGTCTGCCGGTGTCCTCCCCCATGTGGATGGTTCTCATCGGCGACGCTTTCGCCATCATCGTGGTCAAGCAGCTGTACGGCGGCATCGGAAAAAACTTCATGAACCCCGCCCTCAGCGCCCGTGCTTTTCTCATGAGCTTCCCGGTGATCATGACCACCTGGCCTGCCATCCGCACCAAGCTCCCCCTGTTCGCCACCCCTGATGTGGTGTCCTCGGCCACTCCTCTGGCCAGCCTGAAACAGGGAATGATGCCCAACGCCTCTCTCACCGACCTGGCTCTGGGCATGGTGGGCGGCTCCATGGGTGAGATCTCCGCTCTGGCCCTTCTGGCCGGCGGCCTGTATCTCATCTCCCGGAAGGTCATCACCTTCCATACCCCTGTGGCTTATCTGGGCACCGTGGCCCTTCTGTGCTTCCTCTTCCCCCACGGCAACGGAAGAGTGGAATTCATGCTGGCCGAGCTGTGCAGCGGCGGTCTGATGCTGGGCGCCATCTTCATGGCCACCGACTATTCCACCAGCCCTGTGACCAAAAAGGGCCAGGTGGTCTTTGGCATCGGCTGCGGCCTGCTGACGGTATTCATCCGCTTCTTCGGCAATATGCCGGAAGGCGTCAGCTATTCCATCCTGGTGATGAACGCCACCGTGTTCCTCATCGAAAAGGTGACAAGACCCCGCAAATACGGCTTTGTGGCTCCTCCCAAGGCCGTTAAGACCCCGGAAGGAGGGAAAAGCAAATGAACGACAGCCTGAAAAAAGACCTGCTTCATCTGGGCGGCGCCCTTCTGGCCATCACCGTTGTGGTTGCTCTGTGCCTGGGCTGCGTGGACGCTTTGACCCGGGACAAGATCGCCGCTCTGAAAGAGCAGCAGGTAAAGGACGCCATGGGCGCTGTGTGCGGCACCGACGCCACCTTTGAGCCCCTGGAGGCCGACATCGATGACGAGACCATCCAGGATGCCTATCAGATCATCCGGGACGGCTCTCCCGACGGCATCTGCGTCCAGGTAGCCCCCTCGGGCTACGGCGGCGAAATCACCATGATCGTGGGCGTCAGCGGTGAAGGCACCGTGCTGGGCGTGCAGATCGTGGACATGAGCGAAACCGCCGGCCTGGGCGCCAACGCCGAAAAACCGGAATTTCTCCAGCAATATGAAGGCCAGCAGGGCGATCTCACCGTTGTGAAATCGGCCACCGGCGCCGAAGGGGAAATCGTGGCCCTGTCGGGCGCCACCATCACTTCCAACGGCGTCACCTCGGGCGTCCAGTCCGCTTTGGACCTGGCCGCTTCCCTGGCGCAGTAAGGAGGGTGCATCGTGAAAAATTTTCTCCGTCAGCTCTATGAAGGGCTTTTTACCAACAACCCGGTGCTGGTGCAGCTGATCGGCATGTGCCCCACTCTGGCCACCACCACTTCTTTGGAAAACGGCTTCGGCATGGGCATGGCCGCCACCGCAGTTCTCATCTGCTCCAATGTGGTCATTTCCCTTCTGCGGAAGCTCATCCCCTCCAAGGTGCGTATTGCCGCCTATATCACCATCATCGCCGGCTTTGTTACGGCGGTGGATCTGCTGATGCAGGCCTATCTGCCCGATCTGTCCAAATCCCTGGGCCTGTTCATCCCGCTGATCGTGGTCAACTGCATCATTCTGGCCCGGGCCGAGGCCTTTGCTTCCAAGAACAAGGTCATCCCCTCTTTGGTGGACGGTCTTGCCATGGGTCTGGGCTTCACCTTCGCCCTGTACATTTTGTCCACCATCCGTGAGATCCTGGGCGCCGGCACTCTGCTGGGTCATCCCCTCTTCGGGGACAACTTCCAGCCGGCCATCATGATGATCCTGCCCGCCGGCGGGTTTTTGACCCTGGGCTTTGTCATCGCCCTGTTCCAAAAGATCCTGAAAAAGAAAGGGGCCTAATTTATGAGCTTTACCGAACTCTTTTCCCTGGCCCTGGGCGCCATTTTGCTGGAGAACTTCGTTTTGGTGAAATTCCTCGGCTGCTGCCCCTTCCTGGGCGTGAGCAAGAAAACCGAGACCGCCCTGGGCATGGGCCTGGCCGTCATGTTCGTTATGACGGTGGCTTCCGCCGTCACCTATCTGGTGAACAAATATGTGCTCCTGGCCTTTGACCTGGAGTATATGCAGACGGTGGCCTTTATCCTGATCATCGCCAGCCTGGTACAGTTTGTGGAAATGTTCCTGATGAAGAGCATGCCCTCCCTCTACCAGGCCCTGGGCATCTATCTGCCTCTGATCACCACCAACTGCGCCGTGCTGGGCGTGGCTCTGCTCAATGTGCAGAACAACCTGAACTTCATCGGCTCGGTGGTTTACGGCTTCTCGGCCGCCGCCGGCTTCACCCTGGCCATCGTGCTCTTCGCCTCTGTGCGGGAGCGGCTGGAGTTTTCCGAATGTCCCCCCTCCTTTGAGGGCTTCCCCATCGCCTTGATCAGCGCTTCCCTGCTGGCCATGGCCTTTATGGGATTCCAGGGGCTGAAGATCTTTTAATCAAAACACAATCCCCGATGAAGAAGATGAGGTGAATCACTTTGTATACACTGTCGATCGTCGCCCCGGTGGTGGCCCTGGGGGCCATGGGCCTGTTTTTCGGCCTGCTGCTGGCGGTGAGCTCTAAGATTTTCCATGTGGAGCAGGACGAGCGCCTGCCCCAGATCACCGAAGTGCTGCCCGGGGCCAACTGCGGCGGCTGCGGCTACCCTGGCTGCTCCGGCTTTGCCAGCGCCGTGGTGGCCGGGGAAGCTCCCTGCAACGGCTGCGCTGTGGGCGGACCGGAAACGGCTGCCAAAATCGCCGCCATCATGGGCGTGGAAGCCTCTGCACAGGACCGGAAAGTGGCCCATGTGAACTGCCGCGGCGGCCACAATGCCAAGCGGAAGTTTGAATATGAGGGCATCCAGGACTGCCTGGCCGCCTCCAAGGTGGGCTCCGGCGACCTGGCTTGTGCCTATGGCTGCCTGGGCTACGGCACCTGCGAGAAGGCCTGCCCCTATGACGCCATCCATGTGGTCAACGGCGTTGCGGTGGTACAGGCAGACAAATGCCGTGCCTGCGGCCTCTGCGTCTCCTCCTGCCCCCGGCATCTGATCTCCCTGGTTTCGGAAAAGCAGGATGTGTTCGTCTCCTGCTCCTCCCACGACCGTGGCCCGGTGCTGCGGGAAAACTGCAACATCGGCTGCATCGGCTGTACTCTGTGCCAGAAGACCTGCAAGCACGATGCCATCCATGTGGTGGATAATCTGGCCTCCATCGATTACGACAAATGCGTCAACTGCGGCGAGTGCGTGGCGGTATGCCCCCGGAAGCTCATTGTCCGGGCCAGCTCCATCACCAGCGAAACCCGTCAGTCGGCACTGTAATGTGAAACAAAAAAGAAGGCCTTCGGGCCTTCTTTTTGTATATGGAAAAAAGTGGCTCAGGCAACTTTTCCGAGTTTTTGCAAGGGGCTGCATGCACGCCTTGGGCGCACACTGGCCCCTTGAGAGGTGCAAAAAGCCACGCGCAGGTTGCGGCTTTTTGCAGATTGATTTGAAAGCAGACAGACTCTTCCCGGTGCATAATCTCTGGCAACCCGTAGAAGGCCTTCGGGCCTTCTTTTTTTGAATTTTTTCTCTTTCCTATACCGATTTTTCACTGTTCCACTAAAATTCACCATTTTTCGGTTGAAACTGGCGGCCATTTCATATAGTATATAAGAAATGACTTTTTCGGAAAACAAAGGAGGCGGGAGCTTTGGCGCATAAGGGCATCAACTCCACTCATTCGGTTTATTATGGCCGGGGCCGGAAAAAAGGCCGCCGGCTTCTCATCCTGCTGCTGGTGCTTCTCATCACGGCAGGTGTTCTGGCCGGCGGGTACTTCTATCTCCAGGAGCACATCGTCTATACGGCCGACGGTTTTTATTTTGACTTCCCCTTCCTGTCGGGGAAAGAGCCCACCACGCCGGAGGATGTGCCGCTGGTGGTGGACGACGGCTCGGAAAAAGAGGAAGAGGGCAACAAAGACCCGGAGGACAAGGATGAAGAGGAAACGCCCCCGGAATCTGCTCCCACTGTCACGGCCATGGAAGGGGATCTGTCCCGCATTGGGGACGCAAACTATCGCAGCCAGCTGATGAACCAGGCCTGGAACGCCGGCTGCGGCGCTCTGGTGTTCACCGTGAAGGAAGAAGGCGGCCGGGTGGGAATCCCCACCGATTCGGCCATCGCCCAGCAGGCCGGTTCGGCCCAGCCCTATGACGGTGTGGCCGAAGGA
The DNA here is from genome assembly GCA_003477405.1 of Ruminococcaceae bacterium AM07-15. Taxonomy (GTDB): domain Bacteria; phylum Bacillota; class Clostridia; order Oscillospirales; family Butyricicoccaceae; genus Pseudobutyricicoccus. The sequence continues at coordinate 115,930 of QUDE01000004.1, read as the reverse complement.
CTGACAGAGTTGAAAGAGGCCGGCTTCTCCCTCACCGCCCGGCTGTCGATCTGCCGGGACAACATCGTGCCCCGCGCTCTGCGGGACAACGCTCTGCGCACCCAGAGCGGCGCCGTATGGATGGACTATGACAACATCACCTGGCTGGCGCCTTCCGGCCCTCAGACCGGGGAATATATCGGTCAGCTGCTCACCTCCTGCCAGAGCCTGGGCTTTGACGGGGTGATCCTCAGCGACCTGGGTTATCCGCCCCGGGGCAAAACCGATCTCATTGTCACCGACAAGGACGCCGACAAGCAGGCCCTCACCACCCAGCTGCTCCAGCAGCTTCAGCAGGCCGCCGGTGAAATGACCGTGACAGTAGAGCTGAGCGATACCGCCGCCCAGAGCCTCACCGATGCCATGACCGGCCAGAATCCCATGCAGCTGCGGGAATACTGCGACGCTCTGCTGGTCAATGCCCAGAGCGAAACCGATGCTTTTGTGCAAAACCTGATCACACAGGTGGAGGATGGCTCCTCCTGCCGCATCGCCCTGGCTCTGCCGGAAGGCAGTGCTCTTCCCCAGGGCCGCTCCTGCTATCTGGGATAGCGGGGAATTTTCCAAAAACAACAGCCCCCAAGGCAATGCCTTGGGGGCTGTTTTGAAAGGTGATATGCCATGAAAGTGCTTTTGGTCACTTCTTCTCTTTCCAACCGCTCTTCCCATACTCTGCTCCGCCAGGGGGCCGGTGTCTATCTCAATAGGGAGCCGGTTACAGAGCCCTTGGCCTTTGGGGAATGGGGAAAGCCTTATTTTCCTGCTTTTCCTCAGCTCCACTTCTCCATCACCCACAGCGGTGACACCTGGATGTGCTCCTTTGGAGACGCGCCCCTGGGACTGGATTACCAGGTTTCCCGTTCCTGCCGCAAGGAAGCCCTTTCCCGGCGTTTTTTCCACCCCTTGGAGCAGGAATACCTGAAGGCCCATCCCGATGCTTTCTTCCCCCTGTGGAGCGCCAAGGAGAGTTATATCAAATACACTGGCCGGGGATTGTCCCAGGGCCTGCCCACCTTCTCTCTGGTGAATGAGGAAGGTGCCTTCCCCTGTTTTCCCGGCCTGTACCTTTCCCTTCTCCCGGCCCCATTGGGCCACGGCCTGTGCCTGTGCACTCCCGAGGCGGTATCGCAGCTGACCTACTTCACTCTGCCGGGAGCCGATGGCGGAAAAGACTAAAGTCCGTTCTGATTTTTCAGCTTGCCATAGAGCCAAAGGTCGTGGGCTCTTTCCTCTTTCCAGGCTCCCATTTTCACCACGCCTTCCAGCTGAAAACCGTTCTTTTCCAGCACCCGGCGGGAAGGGATGTTCTCCTCCATCACCCGGGCGCTGAGCCGCAGCACATCCAGCCTGTCAAAAGCCAGCGGACAGAACAGCTCCACCGCCCGGCTCATGATTCCCCGTCCCCACTGCTCTCTGTCCAGCACATAGCCCAGTACGGCGTCTTTCCGGTAGATATCCTCCTGGCCCTCGGCGGAAATATTCCCCACCACATGCCCATCCACCAGAATCTTGCGGAACAAACCGGTCTTCCCTTCCTGCTGGGCCACCATTTCCAGCCACCACCGGGCGTTTTCCAGAGTATAGGGCTTGGGCAGCCGGTCGCTGAGATACCGCCGGTCGGCCCGGTCCATCAGAAAGGCCAGTGCTGCTTCATCCTCCATGCTCCACGGCGTCAATCGAATATCCATGTTCTTCCCTCCCATAAAGCGCAAGGCCCGGCAGACGCCGGGCCTTATTTCTTGCTTATTTGTACTTGTTTTCCAGATCTTTCAGCTCGTTGTCCTCAAAGGTGTTGAGATCGGTCTCCAGGATCTTTTTGGTCTGTTCGGCCTCCAGATTCTTCTGCTGCTTGGCCTTCTTCCACCAGCTGTACAGCAGAGCCACCAGCAGCACCACGCCCAGAATGATGGCCGGCATCATCCAGGCCGGACGGGTCACCGACATAATCCGGTCTCCCGCCTTCTGGAAAGCCTGGGCAAACATCTCATCCTCATCCAGATCGGAATAGTAGTAATAATCCACATAGTCCATCAGGATGTCCATGGCCTCATCGTCCAGCACGGTTTTGGCCTGCTTGCCGCACACATACCACATATTGTAATTCCCGGAGGAATTGTACTCCTGGAACAACAGCAGCATATGTCCCTCATCGGTGAACAGCTCATCATACAGCGCCTGGCAGGCCGCTTCCATATCCGACGAAGTGGGAGAAGTGGTGCCATTGACGGTGTCGGTGATGTACAGATAGGGCTGCACGCCGGTTTCCTGGTAAAACGCCTTCATGCCCTTTTCCAGGGTACTGCTGCTGCGGACCCAGCCCAGCTCGTCGGTATAATAACCGGTTTCATTCACATAGGCCTTGTCCAACGGCTCCCGCTTGACGGTGGAGCGGGTGATGTCCTCACTTCCCGCAGGGAGGAAGGAACCGCCGTGAAGCACATTCCCCACACCGGAGAAAAGGACGAAAAGCACCAGCACCAACAGGATGGGCAGCAGGAATGTACTCCACAGACAGCCGCAGCCGCCGGGAGAAGGTCCGGGGCCGGGTGCAGGACGGCGCGGGCCCCAACCGCTCCGGTAAACGGGGCGCCAACCGCCCATAGAAGGCCGGGAAGGACCGCGGGAAAACCCGCCTCCAAAAGAACCGCCAGACCGGCCGCCACGGCCGCCGAAAGAGCCGCCTCCCATCCGTCCGCCAGAGGAACGGCCTCCTCCGCCGCCACTGGAGCGGCCACCGCCGCCCCCTCTTCCGCCGCGACCCATCTTACAGCCCCATCTCGGCCTTGAGTTTGGCCAGTTCGTCTTCCACGGCAGCACTGCCGCCGGAAGAATACTTCTCCTCCAAAGCCGCTGCCGGATCGGCGGGACGCTGGTTCAGCTCAGCCATGGCGTTGGCCTGATCCAGCATGGCCTGGGCCTTTTCCTCCATGCGGGCAAAGCCCTGGATGGCGCCGCCTGCGCCGTCAAAGGCCTCCTGGGCCCGGTTGACCTTCTCCTGGGTTCGGGCCACTGCCATGGTGGCCTTCACATTCTGCCGGCGGGCTTTCAGGGTATTGATGTCCTCGGTGAGCTTATCGTGCATCTGACGCATCTTTTCTGCGTTCTGCCGGGCCGCCTGGTAGGTCTTTTCCAAAGAAACTCCCGCCTGCTCCAGCTCCTGCTTCTTCTGCAGGAAGACGCGGGCATCCCCTTCGTTTCCAGCCATCAGGGCTTTTTTGGCCAGATCGGTGTATTTCTCCACATCCTTCCGGTTCTCTTCCCACAGACGCTGGCAGCGGTTTTCCTCCGCCATGACGGCGGCGGTTTCCTGCTTCACTTCGGCCAGGTCTTCCATGGCCCGGCGCAGATATTCATCAATCATCTTCTCCGGGTTTTCCGCCTTGTCCAGAAGAGCGTTGATATTGGCCGAAATGATGTCGGCAAAGCGAGACAAAATTCCCATAGTTCGTGTTCTCCTTTCATTGTAAAAAGGTGTGGTTTCTTGGTTTTGTTATGGCACAAGTATGCCACACCCCATCTGAAAAGTCAATTCACTACGCAAGGCCTGGGTTCACAAGTGGTGCTGCCGCACACGCCCAGGGCCTGGGACAAAAAACACCTGAGAAACAAAAAAGACACGGTTAAATAACCGTGTCTTTTTCATGGAGCGGATGACGAGGCTCGAACTCGCTACCTCCACCTTGGCAAGGTGGCGCTCTACCAGATGAGCTACATCCGCAAGTGCCTTATTATAATAGCAAACCCCTAGGGGTTTGTCAAGGGGTTTTTCCCCGGCGAAAAAAATTTTTCTTTCGCCGGGGAAATCCTCAGGATAAATCGTCATAAACCCGTTCATTCCAGGTATAGCCCTGCTGCTTGCATTCCTCGGTGCTCATCAGACCATGGTCGCCGGTGGGGTCATAGTGATACCACACCCCTTCGCTTTGCACCAGCAGCCACACATAACTGATGCCGCCGTTCTGTCCGGCAATCAGCGTGGAGGGCACTCCCAGCTCATCCAACAGCAGCTTGGCCCCGTGGGCCAGCCCGGATTGGGCGGCCACCCCTTCCACCAGGGCCCCGTAGGCCGTGTATGTAGAAGTGCGGCTTTGCCGTCCTCCGGTTTCGGTCACCACCCGCATGGCCTTATCATCATAACGCACATGGTCTCCCAGGTATTTCTGTACGAAATCCAGGCGCTCAAAATCGCTCTTCCCGTTAAACTCCGTACAAATTTCCCGGGCGCGCTCCTGGGCCTGCTGCCCCTGCTCCAGCAAAATCTCCCGGCTGTCGGTCCATTCCAGCTTCACTTCCACAATCCGCTTGGGGCCGGTTTTGGGATAGGTGGCCAGGCTGACGCTTTTCAGGCCATAGGCCGTGTCGGCCGCGCCATAAAAACACCGCAGCACCCGGTCGTACAGATCCTCTTCCCCATCCTCCAGGGCACTCACCGAAAAATAAGCCTCTGTGCCGTAGCCGGAAAGCAGCTCGGTGAGCCGCCGCTCAAATTCCTGCTGGCTGGGCGCTTCCCGCACGGCGGCGATCTCTTCCGGGGTGCGTTTGTATTGGATGGTGATGCTCAGCTCTTCATAAGTGAGCATTTTGGTCTGGTCAAAGACGATGGAAGACACAGCAAAACAGCCCAGAGGATTTTCCGTGGTGATCTCCTGGGTGATGCGGCTCAGATCTTCCTCCAGCGAGCCTTCGTAATTGCCCACAGGCAGGGTACTAAGCTCCTGGCCTGCGCCGATCATGCTCAAAACGGCGCTTTGCAGGGCATAGTAATTGCTCACCCCGCTGCTGAAACTGAGGCGGGATTCGCTTTCCGCCAAAGAGGTATGGGCGGTCTCCTTATAATATTCCCCGCTCGCCGTGCCGCATCCGGCGCACAAAACCGCCAGAATCCCAGCTCCCGCCAAGGCTAGGGCCTTTTTCCCACTCAATAGCCCAGTTCCTCCTGGATGATCCACAGTTCCACCTCCACAGCACCGGGACGGCGCAGCGTGATATCCATCACATTGCAGATCCGCTGGGGGCTCTGGCAGTTATGACACACTCCATCTTTCACGCAGGGCGTATCCAGCCCCAGGCGTTTGGCGTTTTGGGGCGCCGCCACATTCCGGGCCCGGTCAATGGCCGAAGTGATGTCGGGGCACAGTTTGTTGATGCCGCAGATGTAATAGACCTTTTCCGGCCCATAGGCCGCCATAGTCACCCGGTTGCCGGTGCCGTCGATGTTGACGATCTCCCCGGTGCGGCTGAGGGCATTGGCCGAAGTGAAAAAGACCTCACATTCCTTTTCCCGCTCCCGCCGCTTTTCTGTGGGAGTGACCCAGTGCCAGAAAACCGAATTGTTCTGCTCCAGGGCCTCATAAAACCCCAGCTGCTGCAAAGTCACCGAGCCGCCGAAGGCCACCTTTTTCCCCTGAACGGCCTGGACGATGGCCTGTCTGGCCTGCTCTCCGGTTTCAAAATACCGGGCCTTGATGCCGTGGCTCTCAAAGTTCTTCAGCGTTTTCTCCATGGAAGCATCCATGCTCTCTACTCCCTTCACAAATCAAAATTCTTCGGCGAAATGGTCTTTGAAGCCCTCGCCGTAAATATCGCTGGCGGAAGAGACGATCAAAAAGGCCTGCGGGTCTTCTTCCTTGACGATCTCCTTCACCTTGGGGAACAGCTGCTTTTTGGCAGCGCAGAGGATCACCCGCTTCTCCTTTTCGGTATAAGCTCCCTGGCCATACACATAGGTGACGCCGATCTCCAGCTCATCCATGATCCGTCGGGCAATGCGCTCTTCTTTTTCCGACACCACATACACCATTTTTGCGGTATCGCTGCCATAAAGCACCACATCAAAGACAATAGCGAACACCATGATGGACAAAAGAGCATACAGACCGGTGTTCACATTGTGAAACACCACCATGGAGCAGATCACCACCACCAGGTCGGTGCAGAAAAACAGCTTGCCGGTTTCGATGTGCTTATACCGCAGCTTGAGAAGGCGCACCAGGATGTCGGTGCCACCTGTGGTGGCGCCGGCCCGAAAGACCAGAGCGATGCCCACAGCCAGCACCACGGCCCCGAAGAAGGCGCCCAACAGCAGATCTTCGGTGAGAGGGCCATAGGGAGTGAGCAGATTGACCACAAAGGAAGAAAAGAAAGTGACATAAATGGTGGACAGCAAGAACCGCAGCCCCAGTTTCCATACCCCGGCCAGCAGCAAGGGGATGTTGATGCACAGCATCAGCGTGCCGGTAGGCAGACCGGTAAGGCGGTTGAGAATGACGCTGATGCCCACCACGCCGCCAGGAGCCAGCTCATTGGGGTCCAAAAACAGGGCCACGGCCGCAGCATAAATCACCGATCCGATGGTGAACAGGATATACTGCCACAAAAGTTTTTTCCACTGGATTCCATTTTTCTTCCCCATGGGGATCGCCTTCCCTTCTCACAGATTCCTTCTGCTTCTATGATACCCGTCCTTTTGTGGTTTTGTCAAGGGAACGCCCCTGCTTTTTCCCCGTTTTCCGCCAAAATTCACCCCATTTCCCTGTTAGTTCTCTTTTCCGTCATTTTCCTTTTAGTTTCGGCCGTTTTCTTCTATTTACTCCAGAATCAACTCCATCTGAATTTCCCCATCCAGGGTGTTGCCCGTCTCCCCAAATCCCAGGCTGTGATACAGGGCCCGGGCCTTCTCATTCCCCGGCACATAATAAAGCTGCGCCCGGTCAAACACCCCTGCCCGGCGTATCTTCTCCAGGGCCAGCTCCATGGCCCGGCGGCCATAGCCCTTCCCCTGGTGCCGGTAATCGATCATAAACCGCCAGATCTCCGCCGTCTTTTCCTCCGGCCGCCAGTCCAGCATGATAAACCCCACCAGCTCTTCTCCTTCATATAGGGCATAGGGACGGGCGGTCTTCTGGAACACCCAGGCATGGGCCAGAGAATACAGATTGGCTGTGACAAATTTCTCCTGTCCGGCTCCGGTGGAAAGGTCCAGAACCTGCTGATAGTTTTCTCCGGTGATCTCCCGCAGTTCCATTTATTTGCTCTCCCCTGTCAGATCCATCTCCATCACCACTTCGTTGCCCTCCATGGCCCCGGTCTCCTGGAAACCCATACTCCGGTACAAATGCTTGGCCCCCTGGTTTTCCTCCACATAGTTGATCTGCACTTTGTCAAACAGTCCGCTTTCCCTCAGAAACTCCAGAGCCTTCTGCACCGCCGCCCGGCCATAGCCCTTGCCCTGAAACCGGTGATCGATCATCAACCGCCAGATCTCCACCCATTTTTTCTCCGGCCGCCAGTCGAACATAATGAAGCCCACCGGCTCTTCCCCTTCATACAGGGCATAAGGGCGGGCCCTGTCCCGAAACACCCAGGCCTGGGCCAGGGACCGGACATTCTGGGCCACAAACTCCTCTTGCCCTGCGCCAGTGGAAAGATCCAGAATTTTTTGATAGTTCTGCTCTGTAATGGCTCTCAGTTCCATAATATTCCTCCGTAATTTACAATATTTTACTGAACCTATTATACCATACCGCCCCTCTTTCTGACAACCCCACAGGAGCATTGCTGTATCGCCGCAGGCAAAAGCATGAAGTTTCCTTCACTTTTTCTTGACAACCCGAGTCTTTCCTGCTAACATGAAGTTAACTTCATGAGAAGTTTGCTTCATGTTGTTGGGAGGAACCCATGAAAACAAAGGTAAAAGAATTGCGTACAGCGGCCAGAATGACGCAGCAGCAGCTGGCCGATCTGGTTCATGTTTCATCAAGAACAATCATTTCCATTGAAAAGGAGCAATACAGCCCTTCTCTCATGCTGGCCTACCGGATTGCACAGGTGTTTGATGTCACGGTGGAGGAGCTGTGCTGCCTGCAAGAGAATAAGGAACAGGAGGATGGGGAATATGAAAATTTATAACAAAAAGAATTTTGCAGAGGGCCTGTTCATGCTGGTGCTGGGGGTGCTGAATTTGTCCACAGGCATCATCCAGAGCAGTGTGACCATCAAGGATGGTATTGTGTGCGCCGCACTCTTTCTGTTTGGCGGAACTTTGCTCCTGCGGAGCCTGTCCCGAAAGGCCAGCCGCCAGGATCGAATCGAGGCCATGGACGAGCGCAACCAACTGATCAAACTGAAATCAGAAAGCCGGGCATTTGTCATCAGCCGATCGATTCTCTTTGTGCTGATACTGGGCTGTGTGGCCGCCTATATCGCCACAAAAAACCTGGGCATCATCGGCATTATGATAGGTTTTTCCCTGGCCTGGGGGCTTTCCTTCCTCACTGAGATTTTCACATACATTTATTATGAATCGAAGAACTGAGAATGGAGAAACAGACCATGAATCCATCACCCAAACGCTATCCTTTGAAAGACGAACGGGACCAACAAATCGATGTACAGGCCAAAAGCCATGCACTGGAATATGTCATTGCAGCCACACAAATTTTAACGGTTCTGTGCCTGATCAAAGGCAATCCTGCATGGAGAGGAAGTCTGTCTCTGCTGTTCTTCGGCATCGCCTTTATGCTGTTCTATAAGTATCAGCAGTACACCGAAAAGCCGTACCGACAAGTTGGCATTGCTTTTCTCGCCATCGGGGTTGCACTCCTGGTTTGGTTTGCTGTGGCCGGATAAATCCAGCCCGACCCCGGGAAATTTCCTGGGGAATGGTTGCGAATCAAGGAATTTTTGAGTATAATAGATGAACTGACAAAAAATACGGAAAGAGACAGGTGAAACGCCATGCGAATGCGCCGCAAAAAGAATCTGGAGCCCCGCACGGCCCGGTGCGAAAAGGTACATATCACAGAGCCCCAGGCTCTCAAGGGAAAATGGGAGGAGCGGTTTGGCCGCAAAGGTCCCCTTTGGCTGGAAATCGGCTGCGGCAAAGGCCGGTTTGTGCTGCAAATGGCCCAGCATTTTCCCCAGGTGAATTTTGTGGCAGTGGAGCGGGACCCCAGCGCCCTGGTCATCGCCATGGAGGGAGCCATGGAACTGGGACTGACCAATGTGCTCTTTCTCAACCAGGACGCTATTGCTCTGGCCGATGTCTTTGACAAAGACGAGGTGGAGCGGCTGTTCCTCAATTTTTCCGACCCCTGGCCCCCCAACAACCGGGCCAAGCGGCGGCTGACCCACCCCAATTTTCTCCAGGTCTATGCCCAGTTCCTCTGCCCCGGCGGCAGCATCCACATGAAAACCGACAACCAGAAGCTGTTTGAGTTTTCCCTCAATCAGTTTGCCGATTTCGGTCTGAAGCTGAGCCAGATCACCTTTGATCTGCACAAGCTGCCGTTGTTCAATGTGATGACCGAATACGAAGAGCGTTTTTCCTCCCAGGGGCTTCCCATCTATCGGTGCGTGGCCACCTTCCCCGGCCCTGTGCTCCCCGATCCTGCTCCCCTTTCTCTGGAAGAAACAAAAACCGAAGAATAACAAAAACCCCGGCCATTGGCCGGGGTTTTTGTTATTCTTCTTTTTCATCCAGAGAAATCGGGCCCTTTTCCCGCTCCACCTGCTGTAAATGTTGAATCAGAACAAACTCGATATAATTGGTCATGGAGCGATGCTCCCTTGTAGCCAGATATCCGATTTTATCAAAAACTTCATCGGATAAACGCAAGGTAAATACTCGCTTGTTGGTCATAACGCTCCCCTTCCCACATCTTGATACCACCTCCTTTATGATATAGCAACCTCTGTACTTTTTATACATTCACTTGACATTTAAGTGACATCACTTTATATTAAAATAAAGTGAGATGATGTACTGATGCTGTCAGAAAGCACCTGCTTCTTCTTAGGTAATCACAATTCGCCTGAGAGTGTATTCCCCATCTTGTCTGCCGCCATAGAACGACACATTCGTGAATTCAACATAACCTCTTTTGTAGTGGGACATTATGGACATTTTGACCGGATGGCAGCCCGGGCCGTATCAGAGTTAAAAAAGGCCTATCCGTTCATCACTTTAAGTGCGTTACTTCCCTACCATCCCGCAGAACGACCATTCACTCTTCCTCCCGACTTTGATGACAGCATTTATCCGTTTGAACTGGAGCATATCCCTAAAACCTTGGCAATTCCTCGGGCCAATCGATATATGATAAAACATTGTGGTTTTTTCATCACCTATTGCGAAGATACCACCGGAAACACCTTCCGCTTGCTTCAATATGCTTATGGAAGAGCAAAACAAGGACTCCTTCATATTGAAGATTTGACCACCCTCGTACCCAAATAAAACAGGCCCAGGACAATAATTGTCCTGGGCCTAATATATCGAAAAAGTGGCAGAAGCCACTTTTTCGAGTTTTTAAAACTCCTTCTGGTGGAGCACTACGGCGCAGATCAGCCTGGCCCGCTGCGTGAGAGAGGGCACAGAGGCATATTCCCGCTTGGTGTGGTTCCATTCTCCCTGCACGCCAAAGGAGCAAATCACCGGCGTACCCGCCAGGGAGATATAGGCGGCATCGGAAAATCCGCCCAGCACCTTCCGGCCAGGCACCGGGAAGCCCTCCTGCTCTGCTACCCGGCAAACATAGGAATAGAACTTTTCCACCTTCGCATCGGTTTCATAGATGGGAGCGTCCTTTTCAAAGACCACATGGCCCCGGGTGCCCTCCACCTGGCAGTGTTCCACAATCTGGGGAATGGCTGCTTTCACTCTTTGCCGTCCCACTTCCTGCAAAACCCGGATATCCACATCCATCTGGCAGCTTCCCGCCACGGCATTGGGCACCGTGCCGCCCTGGATGACGCCCACATTCACTGTGGTGCCTTCCTCCAGATCGGTGAGGGCCTGGATGGCCAGCACCTTGTGGGCGGCCTCCTCGATGGCGCTGCGGCCCGACTCAAAGTCGTTGCCCGCATGGGATTCCACCCCATCCACCGTCACACGGCAGCCCAGATGGCCCTTGCGGCCCACACACAGACAGCCGTCCATCAGGCCGGTCTCCATGTTGAAGGCAAAGAGACAGTCCTTGCCTTCCTGCAAAAAGACTTCGGCCCCGGTGGAACCCTGATGCCCCTTCTCCTCATTGCCGGAGAAGATGATCTTGATGGGGCTTTCCTTGTAGCCCAGGTGCTTCAGAGCCTTGATGGCATAAAGGGAGATCACCGCGCCCCCCTTCATATCCAGAGCACCCGGCCCGAAGGCCTTATCCCCTTCGATGCGGAAAGGATTTTCTCCCCAGCTGCCTTTGGGGAACACGGTGTCCAGATGGCCGGAGAACAAAATGGGTTTGCCTCCGTTTTCCTCGCCCCAGATCCCCACCAGGGTCCCGGCCCAGCCGCCGCCCACATCCTGGATGCGGCAGGAAAAGCCTTCTTTTTCAAATTCCTCTTTGAGCCGCCGGAGCACCTTTTCCACATTCTCCGGCTCGCCCACATAGCTCTCCATGTTGACAAGCTCTTTCCAAAGCTCCAGCATGGCCGGGCGGTGTTCTTCCAAAAAGGCGCCGATTTGTTCCATCTGTGTCATGTTACCCTTCCCCTTTCACTGCGTTATATGGCTTTTGAAGATTTTTCTTCCGGTGAAAATCCCATTTTCCTGATTCTCCGGCGCATCCATCCTCCCTGGAAATAGTAGATCAAAAAGAGGATAGAGGTGAGAATCCAGCTCACCGGGTAGCTGAGCACCAGGTTGTGGAAGGTGTGATTCAGGGGCAGAACGGCATAGATCCAGACCACACGAAGCACACACACGCCGCTGGTGGTGATGAGCATGGGAATGAGGGAATCCCCGGTGCCCCGGATGGCGCCGGAGAAAATTTCGATGCACACAAAAGTGATATACCAAGGGGCCAGAAACCGCATGATGTCCACCCCTTCGGCCAGAACCGCCTGATCGGTGCTGAACAGACCGATGAGGGGAGATGCGGCAAAATAGAAAAGGACGCTGAACAAAATGGTGGTCAAAGCAGCCATGCCCATGCACACCCAGATGCTTTTACGCACCCGATGATATTGCTGGGCCCCGAAGTTCTGGCCCACAAAGGTGGTGATGGACACGCCATAAGCGCCCAGCACCATCCAGAAGAAGCTGTCCACCTTACCCTGGGCCGTCCAGGCGGCAATGGTATTGGTACCGAAGGAGTTGACGCTGGCCTGGATAAGGATGTTGGAGATGGAGTACATATCCGACTGAATACCGGCAGGCAGACCGATTTTCACAATATCCCGCAGCAGCCGGGGAGTGAAGCGCACCTGTTTCAGATCCAGCTCATATACCGCCCCTTCCTTCCGCAGGGCCGCAAGGATCAGAGCGGCGGCCACTACCTGAGAGGTAACGGTGGCGATGCCCACACCGGCCACGCCCCAGCCCAGCACTACCACAAACAAAAGGTCCAGCACGATGTTGGTCAGGCAGGCGATGATAAGAAAATACAGGGGGCGGCGGGTGTCGCCCATGGCCCGGAGGATGCCCGAGCCGATGTTATACGCAAAGCTGGGGATGGTGCCCACAAAATAGATCCGCAGATAGAGCTGGGCATAGTCCATGATATCCGCAGGAGTGCCCATGGCGCTGAGGGCCCAATGGGAAAGTCCCAGTCCCAGCAGCATAATGGCAGCCCCTACCCACAACGCCAAAGCCATGGAGGTGTGCACTGCTTTTTTCACATCGTCAAAGCGGCGTGCGCCATAGGCCTGGGCAATGACCACCGTGGCGCCGGAAGAGATGCCCACAAACAGATTGACGAAGAAATTGATGAGCACACTGGTGGTGCCGCCCACGGCGGCCAGGGCCTCTTTGCCCACAAAGTTGCCCACGATCATGGCGTCGGCGGTGTTATAGAGCTGCTGAAAAAAGGTACCTAACAAAATGGGAAAAAAGAAGGCCAAAAGCTGCTTCCAGATCACGCCGTCGATGATAGGATTTCCCGTTTTTTCCATGGTCTGTTTCATATTGCTTCCTCCTTTTCCCGGGGCGGATTTTTTCCTCCCCCTCCAGCCCAATATAGCATCCTCTCAGCAGGAAAGTCAAGGCGGGAGAGCCCTTTTGCCCCTTTAAAATTTTACTCCTTCCGCTTTACCCTTCTTTGTCCTGTTTGCACAGAAGGGGGCCGGCAGTTCCCGCCTTCCCTTTGTCCTCTTTGTCCCTTTCCCTATCATTTTTTGCCTTCCCTCTGCAAAGTGCCGAAAAAAGGCCGGAGAGCCTTTTTTGGCAGCTCTCCGGCAGTATGCAATCTTCTTATTTTACCGCCCGGCGGACCCCCAGGAAGTGCTGGATGTTCAGGTCTTCCGGAATGTCCAGGCCATGGTTGCCGTGGACATCCTCCTGCTGGTGGACGCCGTGGTCCGGACAGAAGGCCACAAGGCTGGTCTTATCCTTCCAGCTTTCGGCGGCCTTACGGCACAGACGCTGGAAAATGCCGATCTGATTGCTCAGGGCCTGCATGGACAGCAGGGAATCCACACCGGTGCGATGCATCACATCGTCATATTCCTGGGTATAGGCCACGATCACATCGTATTGATCCTTATCGATCAGCTCCAGAGCTTTTTCCTCCACCTCTTTGTCGTAGGGCAGATAGAAATAATCGATGGGCCGATTGTTATAGATTATGGCCATGCTGGAGCCTTCCACCGCTACCAGGGCCACCTTCTTTCCTGCACGAACCAATGCGTCAAACAAAGAATCGATGGCGATCACCGGCTTTTCATAGGCCTGGATACCATGGACTTCCGGCTGGGCGCCGGTGTACATGGTGCCGAAGCACACCGGGGTCACCGAAGGCATCACCGCCCGCAGAGGCAGCACCAACTGGGTCTGCTCCAGCACCGGCTGGAACATCAGCCGGTTTTTGTGGAAGAGCCACTGGGCCACGGCATCGGGATTGTAGATCAGTGCCCGCTGAATAGGGCCGCCGGCCTGTTCCTTGAGCAGCTGCACCGCCCAATCCAAAGGCGGCTCGGCCTTTTCCGGGGCGGGAACATCCAGTACCGCTGCCAGAGTGGAGCAAAGACGGGCCAGAGAAATGTTGTTTTTCGCTTCCATAAAAAGTTCCTCCTTCTGTGATGCCGTCATTTTATATTCATGTTTGTCAATAATTTATCCCAGCTTTGCGATCTCCTGCAAGCACCGTGTCATCGGATCTTCCTCCGGGCCGATCTCAATGTCCGGATGGGTGCCCTCTATATCGTTACAGGTGCCGTCCTCGTTGATAAAATAGAAAGGAGCATACTGTATCAGCATCCCACAGTTGGGCATGGCCGCTGCCATCACCATCGGCTGGGCCATTGTTCCGCCCATTCCCCCTGTCTGAGTCCCCACCAAAGTGCAAAGATCACTCTCTTTTCCAAATCGGGCCAACATTTCCGAAGAAGAAGCCACCCGCCTATCGGTCAAGATCCAGACCCGACCTTCAAATTCCTGCCCGTCCGGATTTTCCACATGGGTGTAATCATCCACTTCCGTTCGAATCGCTATGCCGTCGCATCCTTCCAGAGACTGCATATCCAGTTTGGGATAGTCCATGGTGCTCAAATCAGAAATGGGCCGCAGCTCCACATCGGGATCGTTCTCCGGCCAGCCATCCCACATCTGCACATTCACGCTTCCCTGCTTGTAGGCCGCCACTTCCTCACGGAAAAAGACCTTTCCGGCCCACAAAGGGTCCAGCCCCTCAGACCAGATCAGGCTGCTTCCGCCGGGATTTCCCGTGATATCAATGATAAAATGCTGGGCGTCCAGATTCTCCCGGCAGAAGGTCCGCAGTTTTTCTATGATAACTTGATTCAGCTCTTCTCCGTAAAAATAGAGGCTTTTCAGGCGCACAACGGCAATATCTCCCTGCCGGGACAGCTGGATGTTTTCCTCTATCACAGAATTATCCAGTTCTCCTTCCCCATCCTCTTCCAATGCACTGGCCTGCTGCGCGCTCTCCAGCTGCTGGCGATAATAGGGCAGGTCGGCCTCCCACTGATAAAACGCCTGCACCTGATCCGATTCATACAGTTCTTTTTTTACCGTATTCTCCCAATATACACCATCCATCATCCGGTAATAGGACACAGGTTCCTCCACACTGATATGGGCAAACGATCTGAATTCCTGATTCAAATCACTCATGATCCGCACAAAGGTCTCCGCTTCCCCATCCTGGGTGGTTTCGATGCGAGCTCGGTATTCCTGCTTTACCTGCTCCAGATCAATCCTTGTGGCCTGCTCAATCAAGTCAAAGGTGGCGCAGTTTTCCTCCAAAGTGGTCCAGAAAAAGTCATAGTCCTCCAGCATCATCTCCCGGGTGTAGGTAGCCGGATCGAATACTTCCAACTCCTGCTTCTGCCCTGTTTCTGGCGCACCTTCCCCTGGAGCCGGGCCGGTTTGCACACAGGCCAGCAGAATCATCGCTGTGGCCAAAGCCAGAGCACACAGCCTCTTCACCATGGTTTTCCCTCCTTTTTCCATCACCTGGATAGCAAAAAGGCCCCCGGGTGCGGGGGCTTTTTGGCGTTATTGTTATACATTGATCTCAGCTTTACCGGCATGGATATCCGCATGGCGATCCAGCACCGGCTGGACGCACTCACGCAGGAAGTCCTCGGTCTGCATTTCGGCGCAGCCGATGTATTTCTCCGGCTGGAGAATGCCCTCCAGTTCCTGCTCGGTCACTCCGAAAATGGGGTCCTGGGCAATGCGGTGTAGCAGGTCGTTGCTCTTGCCTTCCAGCTTCACCTGACGGGCAGCATCCATGGAATGTTCCCGGATGTGCTCGTGCAGCTCCTGCCGGTCGCCGCCACGGCGGACGGCGTCCATCATGATATTCTCGGTGGCCATGAAGGGCAGCTCTTCCCGCAGATGCTTTTCGATCATCTTGGGATAGACCACCAGCCCTGCGGACACATTCTCATACAGGTTGAGCACGGCATCGCAGCACAGGAAGGCCTCCGCAATGCTCAGGCGCTTGTTGGCGCTGTCGTCCAGGGTGCGCTCAAACCACTGGGTGGCGGCGGTGATGGCCGGGTTGAGAGAGTCGATCATCAGATACCGGGCCAGAGCGGCCATACGCTCGCAGCGCATGGGGTTGCGCTTATAGGCCATGGCAGAAGAGCCGATCTGGTTCTTCTCAAAGGGTTCTTCCATTTCCTTCATATGCTGCAAAAGGCGCATATCGTTGCTGAACTTGGCGGCGCTCTGGGCGATCAGGGACAGCACGCTGAGCACCTTGAAGTCCACTTTCCGGGTATAGGTCTGGCCGGACACCGGCACGCAGCTTTCAAAGCCCATTTTTTTGGCGATCAGCCCATCCAGCTGACGCACCTTGCTGTAATCCCCGTCGAACAGCTCCAGGAAGCTGGCCTGGGTGCCGGTGGTGCCCTTGCTGCCCAGCAGCTTCAGCTCGCCCATCAGCTTTTCCACTTCCTCGATGTCCATGAGGATGTCATTCATCCACAAAGTGGCCCGCTTGCCCACAGTGGTGGGCTGAGCCGGCTGGTAATGGGTATAGGCCAGAGTGGGCATTCCCTTGTATTCCTCTGCAAAGGCCGAGAGGGAGCGAAGCACTTCCAGCAGCTTGGACAGGAGGATCTTCAGTCCTTCCCGCATGATGATCACATCGGTGTTGTCTCCCACATAGCAGGAGGTGGCCCCCAAATGGATGATCCCGTGGGCCTTGGGGCAGCACTCCCCATAGGTGTGCACATGGGCCATCACATCGTGGCGGAACTTCTTTTCATACTCCGCCGCCTTGTCAAAATCGATGTCATCAATATGCTCCCGCATTTCGTTCAGCTGCTCATCGGTGATGGGCAATCCCAGCTCCTGCTCGCTTTCGGCCAGGGCGATCCACAGCTTCCGCCAGGTGGAAAACTTGTACTGGGAGGAAAAGAGGTATTTCATCTCCTCGCTGGCATAGCGGGAATTGAGAGGTGTTTCATAAGAGCGATAGTCCTTCATGGGCACAGCCGCCTTTCATCTATAAAATACTGCTTTCATTTTACACAAAATCCCCTCTTCTGACAAGGGGCGCTATTTCAAAAATCCGGCCACCAGCCGTTCCTCGGCCTCTTCCCGGGTCAGGCCCAGGGTCTGGAGCTTCCACAGCTGTTCCCCGGCGATCTTGCCGATGGCCGCTTCGTGGATAAGGGAGGCGTCCTCACACCGGGCCGCCAGCCGGGGCGCGGCGTCCACGGTGCCCTGGCCCATGAGCAGCGCATCACAGGCGGTGTGGCCGGTGCAGGGGGCAAAGCCCCGGATGAGAGAGGAAAAGTCCTGATGGGACTGATCCTTGGCCACCGCCCGGGAGACCAGATCGCAGCCGCTGTTTTCTCCCATGAGATCCACTTCAAACTGGCTGTCGGCCTGCTGGTCCTTTTCGGTGAGCAAGCGCTCCCGCACCAGAAGCCGGGCGTCTTTGCCCACTTTGCCTTTTGTAATACGGCAGGTGCGGTCCACGCCTCCCAGCTGGGTGGTGTCCATCTCCAGAAGGGAGCCTTCTCCCAGTTCAAACCAGGTCTGGGGGTCCAGCACCTTCTTGCCTTCCCCCTGGCCCTCGCCGGCGTGCTTTTCGATATAATGGACTTTGGCTCCTTCGGCCAGGAAGAAGCGATGGATGCCGCTGTGGCGGCTGCCCTCTTCTCCTTCTACATGGACGCCGCAGCCGGCGTAAATGGTAATATCGGCGTTTTTGCCGATGTGGAAATCGTTATAAACCACTTCGTCCACGCCGCCGTGGGTGATGCAGGCGGGAATATACACCGTTTCTCCCTGGGTCCCCTCATCCACCGTGATATCCAGACCGCCCCCATCGGGTTTGGGGGTGATATGGGTGTGCTGGGTGGAGTGAATGGCGGCGCAGCCTCCATCCTCCCGCACGGAATAAGCGGATTTTTCCCACAGCTTCCCTTTGAAATCAGAGACCACTTCCAACAGTTTTTCGGTGATGGCTTTCATCAGTCATTCCCTCCATCCCAGGGGCACTGCCCCGATTTTTCCCCAAAGAGCCGGGGAAGCATCTGCTCTCTTGGCCCGATGTCGGCCAGTCTCCCCTGGCAAACAACGCCGATGGTATCGGCGATCTCCATCAGCCGCCGCTGGTGGGAGATGAGCACCAAGGCTCCCGGCCACCGGTCCCGGTGGCCGAACACCTGAATCAGCTTGTCAAAGCTCCACAGGTCGATACCGGCTTCCGGCTCGTCAAACACCGCCGCCCGGGGCTTGCGGGCCAGCACGGTGGCAATCTCCACCCGCTTGATCTCACCGCCGGAAAGGCCGTTACCCACTTCTCTTCCCAGATAATCCCGGGCGCACAGCCCCACCTGGGACAGAAGATGGCACAGCTCTTCCCGGGAACACTGTTCCCCTGCCGCCATCTGCATCAGTTCTTCCACCGTCACGCCTTTGAAGCGCACCGGCTGCTGAAAGGCATAGCCCAGTCCGGCCCGGGCTCTTCCGGTGATGTCCAGACCGTCAATGCGCTGGCCATCCAGCCAGATCTCTCCCTCTGCTCCTTCCCGCAGCCCGGCAATCACCCGGGCCAGGGTGGTTTTGCCGCCGCCATTGGGACCGGTGAGCACCAGCCGTTCTCCCTTCTGCACCTTCAAATTGATGTCCCGCAGGATCCATTTGTCTTCCTCTTCCAGTTTCCAGGATACATTCTTCAGTTCCAGCAAGTTTTCATCATTCCTTTTTCCAAACTGCAATCTATACTGATTTTATCATCTTTTCTTCTGCCGTCAAGTGCATACAAGCGCAAGCCCCCGGGGATTTTCCCCGGGGGCAGAATATCAGGCGTGTTCCTTTTTATACAGCAGCCGCACCGCGTTGAGCACGCAGAGCATGGCAACACCGCTGTCGGCAAAGACCGCCGCCCACATATTGGCGTAGCCGAAGAGACCCAGAACCATCACCAAAGCCTTGATGGCCAAGGCGAAAATCACATTCTGCCAGGCGATGGAATTGGTCTGACGGGCGATGGCCAGAGACTGGGGCACCGCTTCCATAGAGGAGGTCATAAAGACCACATCGGCGGCTTCGATGGCGGCATCGGCGCCGCTACCCATGGCCGCACCCACATCGGCGCCAGCCAGCACCGGAGCGTCGTTGATGCCGTCGCCTACAAACATCACCGCTCCCCGCTCTTTCCGCACCTGCTGGAGTTTATCCAGCTTCTCTTCGGGAAGCAGACGGGCAAAGACCTGATCCACTCCGGTCTTTTCTGCCACGGCCTGAGCGCTTTCCGGCCCGTCGCCGGTGAGCATCACGGTGGCAATGCCCTGGCTCTTGATCTTGCCGATGGCCGAGGGAGATTCCTCCTTCACCGTATCGGCGATGAGCAAACTGCCCAGCATTTTTCCATCCAGGGCCACCAGCACCTGGGTGCCTTCCTTGTGGGAAGGCAGATCGGACACCTGCACCCCATGATTTTCCAGCAGCTTCCGGTTGCCGCAGAGGGCCAGGCCCTGGGAGGTCCGGGCGGCAATGCCCTGACCGGCCTGTTCGGTGACCTGCTGGGGCTTTTCCAGAGAAATGCCCTTTTCCTTGGCAGCGGCCAGGATGCTGACGCCGATGGGATGGGTGGAGTTCTGCTCACAGATGGCAGCCACTTCCAGCACCTTCTGGGAATCCACACCTTCCAGGGAATCGATCTGCTGCAAAACAAAGTTGCCCTTGGTGATGGTACCGGTTTTGTCCATCACCACAGCCTTGACATTTTTCATGGCTTCCAGAGAGACGCCGCCCTTGAAGAGGATGCCCTTTTTGGAACCGGCACCGATGCCTGCAAAGAAGGCCAGAGGCACACTGAGCACCAGGGCGCAGGGACAGCTGATGACCAGGAAGGTCAGGGCGGTATAGATCCAGTAGCTCCAGTCGCCGGTGAAGAGGGAGGGCAGAATGGCAGTGGCCAGAGCCAATCCCACCACCACCGGGGTATAGACCCGGGCAAACCGGGTGATGAACCGGTCAATTTTGGGCTTGCTGGCGGCGGCATTTTCCACCGAATCCAGGATACGGGTGACCATGGACTCTTCCAGCACTTTTTCCGCCCGCATTTCCAGCAGGCCGGAGGTATTGACGCAGCCGGAGGTCACCGGGCTGCCTTCGGTCACCTTCACCGGCACAGGCTCACCGGTAACCGGGGAGGTATCGATGCGGCTTTCGCCCTTTGTGACAACGCCGTCCAGGGGAATCCGGTCACCAGGACGCACCAGCAGGATATCTCCCACCTGGGCCTGGGAAGCAGGGATGGTTTCGGTTTTGCCTTCACCCAGCACCCGCTCCACCACTTCGGGACGCAGGTCCACCGCCTCCATGATCTGGCTGCGGCTCTTTTCCACAGCGCGGTGCTCAAAATACTCACCGGCCCGGTAGAACAGCATGACACCCACCGCTTCGGGGAAGTTGTCAATGCACAGCGCACCCAATGTGGCAATACTCATCAGGAAGTTTTCGTCAAACACATGGCCCCGGGTCAGGTTTTTCAAAGCGGTGAGCAGCACTTCGCCGCCCAGAATCACATAAGAAACCAGGAAAATGCCCCGCAGCCACAGGGAGTCTTCCGCCCCGCCCAGCACATGGCCCAGCACTTCACCGGCCACAAACAGGCAGGCGCCCAGCAGGATAAAGAGAAGATCCCGCCGCTCTTCCTTTTTTTCGTCCTTCTTTTCCTTCTCGGTCTCCCGGCCATCTCCCCAGGGGGTGATGGTAGCGGTGCCCTCCACGCTGCGGGCGATCTCCACCATCCGGGACAAAAGGGCGTCCGGATCTTTGGCAATGACCCGCAGCTGTTTTGTGGCGAAAGTCAGGGTGGCCTCCTCCACTTCCTCCAGCTGGTTGATCTTCCCTTCGATCTTGGCGGCGCAGTTGGCGCAGTCCAGACCGTCGATGCGGTAGGTCTTCCGCCGCATTCCCTGGGGCACACTCTCCCCCCGGGGGGTGATGGTGGCGGTGCCCTCCACACTGCGGGCAATCTCCAGCATCTGAGGCAAAAGGGCGTCCGGATCTTTGGCGGTGACCCGCAGCTGTTTTGTGGCAAAGGTCAGGGTGGCCTCTTCCACTTCCTCCAGCTGGTTGATCTTCCGCTCGATCTTGGCGGCGCAGTTGGCGCAGTCTAAGCCATCGATGATATACACCTTCCGGCTCATTCCGGCCGACGGTGTGTGATGATGATGGTGATGATGCTCATGACCATGATCGTGACCACAACCGCAGCCGCAGTTTTCGTGCTCGTGATCGTGGCTATGGTCGTGACCGCAACCACAGCCTTCGTGCTCGTGATCGTGGCTGTGGTCGTGACCGCAGCCGCAGCTTTCGTGCTCGTGATCGTGGCCATGATCGTGACCGCAGCCGCAGCTTTCGTGCTCGTGTTCATGGCCGTGGTCGTGACCGCAGCCGCAGCTTTCGTGCTCGTGTTCATGGCTGTGGTCGTGACCGCAACCGCAGCCTTCGTGATCGTGATCATGGCCGTGGTCGTGACCACAGCCGCAGCCTTCGTGCTCGTGGTCATGGCCGTGGTCGTGACCACAACCGCAGCTTTCGTGCTCGTGTTCGTGGCTGTGGTCGTGACCACAACCGCAGCTTTCATGCTCGTGATCGTGCTCATGCGAATGCATGGTGTTCTCCTTGGGGTTGGGCATTGTCCTCTCCTCCTTTGGCCGGCTCCTTACAGATATTTGTCCAGCACTTGATTGAACCGCTCCAGCACCTGGGTATCTCCCCGCTGGATGCCTTCCTTTACGCAGTTATTCAGATGATCCTTCAAAATGATCTTCCCCAGTTTCTCCAGGGAACCCTGGATGGCGGACAGCTGCAAAAGAATGTCTTCGCACTCTTTGTCCTCGGTGAGCATCTGGCGCACCGCCCGCACATGGCCCTCGATGGCGGCCAGCCGGTTGTCCAGGGATTTATCATAATGTCTCGACATGGGATTTCTCCTTTCCTATCCCCCACCCCCCTGGGAGGGGGTCTGACTGTATGGTAGCACGCCCATCCTTCTTTGTCAACCGTTTCTCCCCTGTAAATACTGGATTTTTTCTTTTCTGTTTTTCGCTTTTACCGTCATACTATCAGCCACCCCCCGGGGGAGGGGGTATGATGAAGAACAAAAAAAGATCCCGAGCCGAAGCCCGGGACCTTTTTATTCTTTTATAAAAATCAGTCGGCGTTGACTTCCACCTCAATGACCCGGCGCTCATCGGCCTTGGTCACCTTGGCGGTGAGCTTGTCATACTGGAACACTTCCCCTTCCTTGGGGATGCGGCCCAGCACGCCCAGCACCCAGCCGTTGACGGTGCTCACATCCAGCTCCGGATCTTCTTCCATGCCGAACAGTTCCAGCATTTCCTCCAGATCGGCGCTGCCTTCCACACGGTAACGGCGCTCAGCGATCTTCTCGAAATCCTCTTCTTCCACTGCGTCGTGCTCATCCCAGATGTCGCCCACCAGTTCTTCGATCACATCTTCCAGTGTGACGATACCGGCGGTGCCGCCGTATTCATCGGTGACCACGGCCATATGGGCCTTGTTCTGCTGAAGCAGATGGAGCAGACGGGAAATCTTCATGGAGTCGGTGATAAAGAGCACCGAGCTGACCACTTCCTTCACAGGAGCTTTCCAATCTTTCCGGCCGTAGAAATCTTTCTGGTTGATGACGCCCAGGATATTGTCGATGGTGTCCTCATAATAGGGCAGACGGGAGAAACCGGTGGAGCGGAACAGCTCCGCCACTTCCTCAGGAGTATCCTTATCAGAAACAGCCACCACATCCACCCGGGGAGTGAGGATATCGGACACATCCAACTCATGGAACTCAATGGCCGAACGCAGCAGCTCGCCCTCCTGCTCGCCGATGCCACCGTCATTCTGGGCTTCGTCCACAATGGTCAGCAGCTCTTCTTCGGTGATGCCTTTGTCCTCCTGGGCTTTAAACACCATGGAAAGGAGTTTTTTCCACTGCATAAAGATCCAGTTCACCGGGGCAAGCACCCACAAAAGCAGGCGCATGATGGGAGCGGAGAACATGGCAAAACGCTCGGGGGATTCCTTGGCCAGGCTCTTGGGGGAGATTTCACCGAAGATCAGCACCAGGACGGTCATCACCACAGTGGAAAGGGTGACGCCGGCATTGCCGAAATACTTGGTGAAGATGACGGTGGCCAGAGAAGCCGAAGAAATGTTGACGATGTTGTTGCCAATGAGAATGGTGGAAAGGAGCTTATCGTAGTTCTCCGAAAGGTTCAGAGCCAGCTGAGCCTTTTTGCTCCCCGCCTGGGCCATGTTCTTCAGCCGGATGCGGTTGAAGGATGTGAAGGCCGTTTCGGTGGCGGAAAAATAGGCCGACATGGCGATCAGAACCACCAGAACCCCGATAAGCAGCATACTGTGACTGTCCATGATTGAATGATCTTCCTCCTAAAAAATAAATGTGGGTATTCCGCAAAAAAGCGCCGTTTGGACAAAACCAAAAGCCGCAGCAAACACAGACCCCGCCATCAGGCGGCGCCAAAGCAAGCTGCGGCAAAATCCTTCTTTCGTTTTCGTCCCGGCTCAGTGCCGGTTAAAGGCGGCTCATCCAAGAGTCGTCGCTCCTTCGCTGTAAAATAAATTAGCTATATAATACCAAAATTCCCGCTCCATTGCAAGGGTTTTTTTGACTTTTGCCCACCCCTTTTATTTGACAAGGCAGAGTGGTTTTTATATAATAAGGTACTGGACTGGGGCTGAATGTTCCCGGCCTGAAACAACCAAACGCGGTGAAGGTCCCCTTGGGGCCAAGAGGGAAGCCGGGTGTAAATCCCGCGCAATCCCGTTGCTGTAAACGCCGAGCGTCCGCCCTGGCCACTGGTTTTCCGGGAAGGCGGCGGTGCGCCATGACGCAAAGCCAGAACACCTGCCTTCACCGTCGCCCTTCATTTTTTGCGCGGATACGGAAAATGAGCGGTCTGATCTCCCTGGGGGAGGTCTGCTCCGGCCTGTTTTCCGCCGGGGCTTTTCTTTTGCCTTTTATCCTCACACGAGACAGGAGATGTGTTTTTTTGAATATTTCCATGGCCGGCATCGACCATTCCATGGCCGGTATCGACATCCGCCAGCGGTTTTCCCTGGCCAAAAGCCGCCAGCAGCAGATTCTCCAGGCCCTGTTCCACATGGAGATGGTGGAGGGAGCGGTGCTGCTTTCCACCTGCAACCGCACCGAGATCTACCTTTCCTGCCGGGAAGGCTTTTCCCCCGATCCCTTCGCCCTGTTCTGCCAGGCAGCCAATCTGCCCTTTGAAGACTGTCAGGGCCTTTACAAGGTGCGCCGGGGAGAAGAGTGCTTTGACCATCTGTGCCTTCTGGGCAGCGGCGCCCTCTCCCAGATCTGGGGTGAGGATCAGATCATCACCCAGGTGAAAAACGCCATCACTCTGGCCCGGGAGGAACACTGTGCCGACTCTTTGCTGGAAGTGTTTTTCCGCACCGCCATCACCGCCGCCAAAAAGATCAAAACCACCCTGCGCTTCACCCGTTCGGAGGCATCGGTGGCCACCAAAACCCTGGAGATCCTGCAAAACGCCCCGGATGCCCCCCGCAATGTGCTGGTCATCGGCAACGGGGAAATCGGCCGCCTGGTGTGCTCCCGGCTGCTGGA
Source organism: Ruminococcaceae bacterium AM07-15 (assembly GCA_003477405.1). Lineage (GTDB taxonomy): Bacteria > Bacillota > Clostridia > Oscillospirales > Butyricicoccaceae > Pseudobutyricicoccus. The sequence goes on along the minus strand of QUDE01000004.1, from coordinate 91,325 downwards.
ACAAGGCTTTTCGGTGAGCATGACCCTGCGCCAGTATAAGCACGGCCAGATCCAGGTGCCGGAAGGGGCGGAGAGCTTTGATTACGCCCTGCGCTACCAGGAAATGCCCCGCTTTGACGCCTTGGTCAGCGCCACTTCCAGCCCCCACTACACCGTGGACTGGGCGGAGTTCTCCCGCCTTGCCAAGGCTCCCCGGTATCTCATCGACCTGGCAGTGCCCCGGGACATCGACCCCGCCTGCGGTGAAAAAGCCGCCCTCTATGACATCGACACCCTGGGCCGGGAGGAATTCACCCGGGAGCGGGCAGTTCTTCTCCAGCAGGCCCAGGAGATCGTGGAAAAATACCGTCAGGATCTGCACAAATGGGAAAGCTATCGGGCCCAGCGGATCTCCGGGTGCTAACATGGAACAGAAAAACCACTTTCCCCTTTTTTGTGATATCCAAGGGAAAAAAGCGGTGGTGATCGGCGGCGGCGCCATTGCCGCCCGCCGATGCCGCACCCTTTCCCGCTTTTCTTTTGCCCTTCACATCATCGCCCCCACACTCCACCCGGACATTGTGGAGCTGGAAAAACAGGGGCTTGCCACCGTCTCCCGCCGCAATTTTGCCCCGGGGGACGAAAAGGGCGCCTTCCTTCTGGTGGCCGCCACCGATGACCGGCAGGTCAATGCCCTGGCGGGACAGCTGGGAAAACAGGCCGGGGCCTTTGTCAGCGTGGCCGACCGGCGGGAGGAATGCACCTTTTATTTTCCCGCCCTCATTGAGGACGGGCCCATCACCATCGGCGTTGCCGGCGACGGCCGGGATCACGCCGCAGTCGCCCAGCGGGCTGGGCAGATCAGGAGGCTGTTGGAACAATGAAAAAACTGCTTGTGGGAAGCCGGGAAAGCCGGCTGGCGGTGCTCCAGACCCGGATCGTCACCGATCTCATCCAAAAGCACCACCCGGACTATCAGGTGGAGCTTGTCACCATGAAAACCACCGGGGACAAGATTCTGGACCGCACCCTGGACAAGATCGGCGGCAAGGGCCTTTTCGTCCGTGAGCTGGACCAGGCCCTTCTGGACAGGCGGGCGGATATCACCGTCCACAGTCTGAAAGATATGCCCATGGAAACAGATCCCCGCCTTCCCATCCTGGCCTATTCCCGGCGGGAAGATCCCCGGGATGCTCTGGTTCTGCCTTTGGGACAAACAGAGCTGGACCTCAAAAAGCCCATCGGCTGCGCCAGTGCCCGGCGGCGCATCCAGCTGGAAAAGCTCTTCCCCGGCTGCCGGGTGGAACCGGTGCGGGGCAATGTGCTCACCCGCCTGGAAAAGCTGGACCGGGGGGACTACGGTGCTTTGGTGCTGGCTTCCGCCGGACTGCGCCGCCTGGGGCTAGAAGGGCGGATCAGCCGCCTGTTTTTCCCGGAGGAAATGCTGCCCGCCGCTGGTCAGGGCATCCTGGCCGTCCAGGGCCGGGCGGATTTCGATTGCTCCCTGCTCCGGGAAGTGGAGGACAAGAATGCTACCGCCTGCGCTTTGTGCGAACGGGCCTTTGTCCGGTTTCTGGATGGAGGCTGCTCCTCCCCGGTGGCGGCCTATGCCCAAGTGGATGGAGAAACCATCCGTCTGCGGGGCCTGTATTGGGACGAAATCGGCTGGGAGATCGATGAGATCCGTGGCTCTGTGTCCGACGCAGAAGACCTGGGTGTCACTCTGGCCCGGACGATGGCTGCAAGGAGGGGCAAATGACAAAAGGAAAAGTAACTTTGGTGGGCGCCGGACCGGGAGACGCAGGTCTGCTCACCTGCAAAGGACGGGAAGCCCTGGAAAAAGCCGATGTGGTGGTCTATGACCGTCTGGTGGGCGAAGGGGTCCTGGCCCTCATTCCCCCCAAATGCAAGAAGATCGATGTGGGCAAGCGGTCGGGAGAGCATCCCGTGCCCCAGTGGCGGATCAACCAGATCCTGGCGGAAGAAGCCAAGAAGGGACAGGATGTGGTGCGGCTCAAAGGAGGCGACTGCTTCCTCTTTGGCCGTGGCGGCGAAGAGCTGGAAGAGCTGGTAAAAGAACAGGTTCCTTTCCAGGTCATCCCCGGCATCACCTCGGCCCTGGCCGCTCCGGCCTACGGCGGCATTCCGGTGACACACCGGGACTTCTGCTCCTCCCTCCACATCATCACCGGCCACAAAAAGAAGGACGGAGAGCTGACGCTGGATTATCCCGCTCTGGTGCGGCTTCAGGGCACCCTGGTTTTCCTCATGTCGGTGTCCACCGCCCCTCAGATCGCCCAGGGCCTGCTGGATGCAGGCATGGAAAAAGAGATGCCGGCAGCCATCATCGAAAAGGGCACCCGACCAGATCAACGCACCATCCTCACCACCCTTTCCCGCCTGGGAGAAACGGTGCAGGAGCAACAGGTCACTTCCCCCGCCATTTTGCTGGTGGGCAAGGTGGCGTCCCTGTCCCCTCAGTTTGACTGGTTCGATGCCCTGCCTCTCAAGGGTAAGCGCATCCTGGTGACCCGTCCCCGGCAGGAGGGCTCCCGCCTGCAAAGCCGCCTGGAAGAGCTGGGGGCCCGGGCCGACCTGCTCCCGGCGATTGCACGGGAAAAGCTGCCCCTCGTCCTGCCTGACCTGAAGGATACCACCGCCCTGCTCTTCACCAGCCCCCACGGTGTGGCCTGTTTCTTTGAGGGATTGTGGGAAGCGGGCCTGGACAGCCGGGCTCTTTTTGGCAAAAAGCTGGCCGCCGTGGGCAGTCAGACCGCCCGTGCTTTGCAAAAGCAGGGGCTGCGGGCCGATTTTGTGCCCCGGGAATACAGCGGCAAAGCTTTGGGAGCGGAAATGAAAGCCGCAGGCTTCCTCACACCGGAGGACCGTGCCCTCATCCCCCGGGCCAAAAAGGCCGGGCCCCATCTGGAAGAGGCCCTGAAGGAGATGCAGGTTCCCTACACCATCCTGCCGGTGTATGAAACCCTGCTCCAAGCGGGAGAAGAGCACATCGACCCCCGGGTCTATGACGCCTTTACCTTCACCAGCGCCAGCGCAGTGGAGGGCTTCCTGCTCGGTTGTCCCGGCGCCGATCTTTCCCATCTTCCCGCCCTGTGCATCGGGCCGGAAACCGGCAAAAAGGCGGCGGAAATGGGGATGGATGTCACTCTATCCCCGGAAGCCACCATCGATTCCATGATAGATACATTGATAGGAGGTTTTTTCCATGATTGATCGTTCCCGCCGTCTCCGCACCACTCCCCTGCTCCGGGGCATGGTGCGGGAGACCCGCATGAGCCCCCAGAGCCTGATTCTGCCTTTGTTTTTGCAGGAAGGGGAAAAGATCTGCTCCCCCATCCCCAGCCTGCCCGGCCACTTCCATTACAGCCCTGATGAAGTTTCCCGGGGCATTGAGGAAGCCCTGGGCCACGGGATCAACAAATTCCTGCTCTTCGGTCTGCCCGCCAGCAAAGACCCGGAAGGCAGCGGCGCTTATGCAGAGGACGGCATCGTTCAGCAGGGACTGCGGGCCATCCGGCAGAAATACGGCAAAGAGGTCTATCTCATCACCGATGTGTGTATGTGCGAATACACCTCTCATGGCCATTGCGGCATCCTCTGTGGGGAAACGGTGGACAACGACAAAACCCTCCCCTATCTCAGCCGCACCGCCCTGTCCCATGTGCAGGCGGGAGCCGATATGGTGGCCCCCTCTGACATGATGGACGGCCGGGTGGCCGCCATCCGTCAGGCCCTGGATGAAAACGGCTTTGAAAACACCCCCATTTTGTCCTATGCCGTCAAATACGCCTCCTCCTTCTATGGCCCCTTCCGGGATGCCGCCGGCAGCGCTCCCTCCTTCGGAGACCGGAAGAGCTACCAGATGGACTGCCACAATGCGCGGGAAGCCTTGAAGGAAGCCATGCAGGACACCCGGGAAGGAGCCGACCTGCTGATGGTCAAGCCCGCCCTTTCCTATCTGGATGTAATCCGGGCGGTAAAGGAAAACACCCACCTGCCTCTGGCGGCTTACAGCGTCAGCGGCGAATACGCCATGATCAAGGCGGCGGCCCAGGCCGGACTCATCGACGAATACGGCGTCATGTGCGAAAGCGCCGTCTCCATCTTCCGGGCCGGAGCGGATATTTTGATCACCTACTATGCCAACGAACTGGCAGATGCCATCATGAAAGGGGATATCGGCTGATATGGGACGATCGGAAGAACTGTTTGAACAGGCAAAACAAGTGATGCCCGGCGGCGTCAACAGCCCGGTGCGGGCCTTCAACGCCGTGGGCGGTGCGCCCCGGTTCATCAAAAGCGGCCGCGGCGCCCGCATCACCGACGAAGACAATGTGACCTATATCGACTTTGTAGGCTCCTGGGGTCCTATGATCCTGGGCCATCGGGACCCGGATGTGGAGCAGGCCGTCATGGAAGCGGTGCAGGAAGGACTGAGCTTTGGCGCCGCCACCCGCCGGGAGGTGGAGATGGCTCAGCTGATCTGCCGTCTGGTGCCGGGGATGGAAATGGTGCGCATGGTCAACAGCGGCACGGAGGCCGTGATGAGCGCTCTGCGTCTGGCCCGTGGCTATACCGGCCGGGAAAAGCTCATCAAGTTCGCCGGCTGCTACCACGGCCACAGCGACAGCATGCTGGTGAAGGCCGGAAGCGGCGCTTTGACCAACGGCAAACCGGACAGCGCCGGTGTCACCCGTGGCGCGGCCCAGGATACCCTGCTGGCCCAGTATAATGACCTCTCTTCGGTGGAGCAGCTGTTCCAGGAAAATCCCGGCGAGATCGCCGCCCTCATTGTGGAGCCGGTGGGCGCCAACATGGGTGTTGTGCCCCCTGCTCCCGGCTTTCTCCAGGGACTGCGGAAGCTGTGCGACGAAAACGGTGCGCTGCTGATCTTTGACGAAGTGATCACCGGCTTCCGCCTGGCTCTGGGCGGCGCTCAGGAATACTACGGCGTACAGGCCGACCTGGTCACCTATGGCAAGATCATCGGCGCTGGGATGCCGGTGGGCGCGTATGGCGGCAAAAAGGCCATCATGAGCCAGGTGTCTCCCCTGGGCAGTGTTTACCAGGCCGGCACTCTGTCGGGCAACCCGGTGGCCATGGCAGCCGGACTTTGCAACCTGCGGAAGCTGGAAAGGGACCCGGCCCTCTATGAGCGGCTGGAAAAGATGGGCGCTCATCTGGCCGATGGCCTGCGTCAGGCCCTTCCCGGATGCACCGTCAATCAGGTGGGAAGCCTGGTGTGCGCCTTCTTTACCGAAGGCCCTGTCACCGATTTTGCTTCGGCACAGACAAGCGACACCCACCGCTATGCCGCCTACTTCAGCCATATGCTGAAAAACGGCATCTACCTGGCCCCGGCCCAGTTTGAGGCCATGTTTGTCAGCGGTGCTCACACCATGGAAGATCTGGATCGGGCCATTGCAGCGGCCCGCACCTTCCAGGGCTAAGGCAAAAACAATAAAAAAAAGAGACCCGATCGGGTCTCTTTTTTTATTCGCTTTATCCCCCTAAGGGGAGGATGGCGTCACCGTGGTCCCTGGGTCCTGATTGTCATCGGGGTCCGTGGGATTGTTGGGATCGTCCGGATCGGTGGGACTGTTGGGATCATCCGGGTCGGTAGGGTTGTTGGGATCATCCGGATTGTTGGGATCATTGGGATCGGTAGGGTTATTAGGATCATTGGGATCGGGCTCCACCGGGGCATTGCCGTCATTTTCTGCATTGTGCAGAGTACAGGTGTGATTGGGCGAATCCGCTCCGCTGGCGGCGGGATAGCCGCTGGAATCACTGCCGGGAAGCACATAACCTCCGTCCGAAACCCGTACGCCGGAAACAGGGAAGCTGCGGTCCACGCGGAGCATACCCACCGTCTTCACATCGGCCACCGGGCAATAGTCATTGGCCAGCTGGCCGGTTTGACTGTCGATCTGGGCGGCCACATGCATATCGCAGCTGGCCGTGGGCACATCCTCTGCCGCCACACGGGCCGAAATCACCCGGCTGCCCCGGATATCGCTGCTGCAATATTCTGTGGGTTTGAGACCGCTGTCGGCGCAGACATACACCGTTTTCATGGCCGTCTTCCGGTCAAACTCGGCATTGGGCAGATCGGCGTGCACATCCTCCATCACATCTTTCCAAATGGCCAGGGCCGGGTTGGAGCTCACGCCCTTGACCACCTGGGGAGTATCGTAACCGAACCACACAGCGGCGGTATAATAGGGGGTCATGCCCACAAACCAACGGTCGTAATCATCGTCGGTGGTACCGGTTTTGCCTGCGGTTTCGATGCCCTGGATCTTGGCCCGGGCACCAGTGCCCTGGGGGCCGGTGACCACATTCACCAGCAGATCCAGCATATAGTCGGCGGTTTTCTGGCTCATGGCCTCCACCGTCTCGCCGGTGTTGTCCAAAATCACATTGCCCTGAGAGTCATAGACCTTGGTATAGACCTTGGGCTCGTTGTAATAACCGTAGTTGCCAAAAGCGGCATAGGCCGCAGTCATATCCAACACGGAAACACCGTCAGTCAGGCCGCCCAGAGCCAAAGGCGCCAGGCCCTTGTCGGACACCGTGCTGGTGTTGCCCTTTTTGTCGGTGACAGTGCGTCCCCCTTCCAAGGGCAGGCCCAGCTTTTCTGTGGCAAAATCAAAGGAAGCATCCACACCCATCTGTTGGACCAAATCCACAGGGATGGTATTGTTGGAAACCGCTACCGCCTTTTTCACCGTCATGCGGCCTTGCCACACGCCGCCATTGGTGGAGTTTTTGGGCCAGCCGGAACTCTTGATGGAAAAGTCCTGGGGCACATCGTCCAGCACAGAGGCCGGGGTGATAAGCCCCATCTCCAAAGCCGGAGCATAGACGCTCACCGGCTTGATGGAAGAACCGGGAGAACGGTTGGTTCTGGTGGCTCGGTTGAGCACCAGGTTGCCCTCCTTCTCACCTCGTCCGCCATAAAGGGCCTTCACTTCGCCGGTGTGCTGGTCCATGATCACCATGGCGCATTGGGGCATGGTGCCGTCCTTACCCAGCACGCCGGGCAGGTTGTCCTCATCCTGGAACACAGCGTCCATCTTGGCCTGAACATTGGGATCGATGGTGCTGACGATGCGCAAGCCGCCAGTGTAAACCATCTGGCGGGCCACCGCCTGGCTGTAACCCTTTTCTTCCATCAGATCCTCCACCACGCTGGTGAAGACCTCATCCACAAAGTAGGACCAGACTTCCTCGTCTTCTTCTTCCTCTGTGGGCTCATAGAGCACCAGCTCCTGGGCCATGGCCTCATTCTTCTCTTCTTCTGAGATATAGCCGTATTTGCACATCTGCTCCAGCACCAGGTCCCGCCGCTCCTTGTTGAATTCGGGGAAGCGCACCGGGTCATACTTATAGGGGTTTTTGGTGATGCCCGCAATGGCGGCACATTCCACCAGCGTCAGCTGGGAGGGCTCCTTGCCAAAATAGGTCTGGGCCGCTGCTTTGACGCCATAGGCGTTCTGCCCCAGGTAAATGGTGTTGAGGTAAAACTCCAGGATATCGTCCTTTTCGTATTTATCCTCCAGCTCCAGAGCCCGCATGATCTCGGTGATTTTCCGCTTCACCGAAGTCTCATCGTCGCCGGTGATGTTTTTGATCAGCTGCTGGGTGATGGTGGAGCCGCCGCCGAAGTTGTCCCGGAAGGGCACAATGTAGTTGAGGGCCGCGCCGATGGAGCGTTTCCAGTCCACGCCGCCATGCTCATAAAAGCGGTTGTCCTCAATGGCCACGAAGGCCTGCTGGAGTTGGGGTGATATCTCATCCATATCGGCCCAGATCCGGTTTTCGCTGCCGTGGAGTTCCTCCAGCACCTGCTCGTTGCCCTCACTGTCGATATAGGTGACGAAACTGGTGAAATTCAGCCGGAAATCGTCCAGATTGATATCGATGGTGGGGTTGATATACTTGTTCACATACAGGGCGAAGGCCATGCCGCAGATGGCCACGGTGGTAATGGCAATGAGAACCGTGGACAGCAGCACAAAGGGAATGGGACGCATGCCGAACAAACGGCGCTTTTTCCGTTTTTTCCGCTTTTTGCGCTGATTTTCCTGGGGTGCGCCTTCATTGGGGGTGAGTTGCTTATCCAAAGATCCGTTCTCCTTTCGCCGGGGTGTGGGAGAAGGGCCCTGAGGCCTTCCCGGGTATCTTTCTGATTGAGACGAATGCGCAGGGGCATTTGTTCCCTGCCCCAAGTACAATAATCGGTTTACATTATAACATAGATTCGGGAAAAAATCCAAAACTTTTGTATAAAGGCCCCCATTCATGGAAAAAATAAGCAGCAGACAAACCGGAAAGGTGGAATCACGATGACCGCTGCCAAAAGCCGTTTTTTTATCCTGGGGGGTCTGGTCTCGGTCTCCCTGGCCATGGGGATGGCCGCCCTCGTTTCTTCCCGTCCCGAAGAGGCTTCCCCCCTCCAGACCGTCTCCCATCAAAGCCAGAAGGTGGAGGTACAGCCGGTGGAAAAGGCCCTGTATCAATATGTGGTGCGGGATTATCAGGGAAAAATCGCCGTCTATTCTTCCATGGAAGCCCGGACGCCTCAGTATGTCACCGATTTTGACACAGCCGTTCTTCCCCAGCAGGACCGGGAAATGCTGAAAGAGGGCATCGGCCTGCGCAACGAAGAAGAACTCCAGATGCTGCTGGAGGACTACGGCAGCTGAAGCCGGCATTTTTCGATAAAAGCCCCTGTTTTTATCGCCCTTTTCGATAGAACCCTCCCTTTGATTGACGGGGAAAAACCCGGCTGTTATAATGAAACCAGGAGACAGGGTCTTTGTCCCTGTCCGGATTTTTTTGAAACTGGAGGGTTCCCCAATGTATAAAGTCGATGCCCGGGGCGAAGCCTGCCCCAAGCCCGTCCTCATGACCAAGGCCGCCGTGCAGAACGGTGAAGAAGAGATCCAGACCCTGGTGGACAACCCCACCGCCGTGCAGAACCTGAGCCGTTTTGCCGCCAGTGTGGGCTATACCCATGAGAGCCAGGAGGACAACGGTGTTTATACCGTCACCCTGAAAAAGGACCCCAATGCCGATGTGCAGAAAGCTGAGGCCTATGAAGACCGTTCCTGGTCCATTTTCTGCACCGAAAACCGTATCGGTTCCGCCGACAATGAGCTGGGCCACAACCTGATCAATATGTATTTCTACACCCTGACCCAGATGGACACCCCGCCCTCTGTCATTGCCTTTATGAACGAAGGCGTCATGCTGCCCTGTGAAAACCAGCAGATCGTGGACAGCCTGAAAACACTGATGGAGAAGGGTACCCGGGTGATGGTCTGCGGCACCTGCCTGAACTTCTTCGGCATCACCGACAAGCTCCAGTGCGGCACAGTGAGCAATATGTATGAAATTCTGGAAGCCGTCACCGCTTGCGGCAAGATGATGCGCGTCTGATGGAACGGACAGAATTTTATGTGATCTCCTTTGAAAATACCCATTCGGCCATGGAGGCCCAGAAGATCCTCCGGCCCCGCTATTCCATCACCGTCATCCCCACTCTGCGGGAAGTGTCCCAAAGCTGCGGCATCTCGGTGATGCTGCCCCCAATGGACCAGCAGGAGGCCATCGCCGCGGCCAACAGCCTGGGAATGGAAAAAGGGGTGTTTCAGCTGTATTTTGCCAAAGGAGATAAAAACCACCGCCAGGTGGAAGCCATTCAGATCTGACATACGAAAGTCCTTGGGAAGCCAGACTTCCCAAGGACTTTTTTGTATGCCGGAAAAGCGGCCCTTGCCGCTTTTCCGAGTTTTTGCAAGGGGATACATGTACGCCTTCGGCGCACACTTGCCCCTTGAGAAGTGCAAAAAGCCACGCACAGGTCGCGGCTTTTTGCGGGTTGATGAAGGGCTGGACAAGCGTCTCTCTCCAATCCAATCAGTTTTAGTCCAGTTTGAAAAGCCTGAGAAATCCAGACTTCCCAAAGACTTTTTTCGCCGATACCTTGCCAGGGCGCCATTTTTGATTTATGATAAATGAGGTTTGCTTTCATTTGAAAAAGAGAGGATTTTGGTTATGGATTTCAGTCTGCACGCACTGCTTATCGTCTGCCCATTGGTGTTCTTGTCCGGATTTGTGGATTCAGTGGCCGGAGGGGGCGGACTGATCTCCATCCCCGCCTATGTTTTCGCCGGCCTGCCCATGATCAATGCCTATGGCTGCAACAAGTTTTCCGCCGCTCTGGGCACTTGCGTCTCCTCCTTCAAATATTTCAAAAGCGGCAATGTGCATTTGAAAACCGCCTTATACAGCGCCGTTGGCGCCCTGATCGGCGCCTGGATGGGCTCTCAGCTGGCCATGGTGCTGGAAGACCGGGTGCTGCGGATGTGCCTGATGGTGATCCTGCCGGTGGCTGGCGTCTTTATTCTCATCAACCGGAAGTTCGGGGAAAATGAGGACGAACACGACCAGGTAAAACTGCTCTATCCCAAGGCCTTTGTCATCGGCCTGTTTCTGGGGGCCTATGACGGCTTCTTCGGCCCGGGCACCGGCACTTTCCTCATCATCCTGTTCTGCATGGTGCTGCGGCTTCCCATCGTCACAGCTTCCGGCAATGCCAAGCTGACCAACCTGGCGTCCAACATCGCCTCGGCGGTGGCCTATCTTCTGGGAGGCAAGGTGCTTTTCTGGCTGGCCGTGCCCGCGGCCTGCTGCACCATCGCCGGAAACTACCTGGGCGCTCATCTGGCCATCAAAAATGGCGCCAAGTTCATCCGTCCCATCATTGCTTTGGTCATCGTGCTGCTGATGATCAAAGTGGTGAGCGAACTGTTTTAAGCCATGCTCATTTCCTATTCTCCTGAGCAGGCGGAGGCCCTCTCCTCCCTGCCCTGCCTGTTCCGGCAGCCCCCTTGGGAAAACTGCCGGGGTGTCGTTCACTGGGAGGGAGGCCTTCCCCGAGCCGTAGCCCTTTTTCCTTTTGCCCCTTTTCAGAAACGGACGGCTCTCTTCCTTCTGGGAGAGGAAGGGGATCATTTTGTCCCCCTCATTGCCGCCGCTCTGGAGCAGGCCAGCAGCTTAGGGCTGCGCCTGGTCACCACCGATCTGCCCTATGGTTCCCATCCTTTTGCCGAGAAAGGGGGACTTGTCCCCTGGTTCACCACCCGGCATATGGTTTACGAAGGAGAGCCTTTGCCTGAGCCTCTTTCCCCCATTCCCTATGAGGACCCATGGTACCGGGCCTATCAGGACCTGATCGCCCAGGCCTTTCTCCCTCTGCGCCGGGCCATGGATGTGCCGCCCCACCGGATGCTCCCTTCGGTGGAAGACCGGCTTTCCTGTGCCCGGCATCGCCGGGATATTTTCCTCTTTCTGAAAAACCGGCAGCTCATGGGAGCGGTCTCCCTGGATGAAAGCGGTCTGCTGGACAATCTGGCGGTATCTCCCGCCTTTCAGGGACAGGGGCTGGGGAAAGGCATTCTGGCTTTTGCCGTAAACCGTCTTTTGGCTCAAGGCCAGAACCCCACCCTGGAAGTGCTGGATTGGAACGAAAAAGCCGTCCGGCTCTATGAAAGCCAGGGGTTTGTCACCCGATCCCGCCGCAGCCTGTACCGACGGGATCTGCCCCCCAAAAACTGATATATTGCAAAAGGCCCTGGGCATTGCCCAGGGCCTTTGTTATTACGCAAAATCAAATCCCAGATACCATTCTTCCCCTGCGGGCACCGGCCGACCGGACACCATGGCAAAAGGCTCTTTCTCTCCGCCCAGGGCCTGGCTCCAGGGAGGCAGGCGCACCTGGGCCTTCTGACAACCCAACGCGTCCATCAGACCGGCAAGGCAGCCTTCCAGCGCCTCCTCCGGCCCCAGTAACTCCCGCACCTGCAGCCGGCCTTCTTCGTCGATTTCCGCCGCAGCACAGCACTGGGGAGCCTGAGGAAAGGAAAACAATCCCCCGCCCTCTCCTTGGGAGATCTGGCGCTGAAACTCCACCAGCCGCCCTCCCCAGTCCATAAAGTTCCGGCCTTCCAAGGCCCTTCGCCGCAAGTCGACATAGCCCTCGGCCCCGATGAGACGGGGAAACATATGGGCTTTCTCCAAACTCTGCCGTTCTTTTTCGGCAAAACAGATATAAAAGGCGGTTTCCGCTCCCAAGGCCTTGGCATAAAAAGAGTACAGCTCCGGGGTGTCAGGCACCACGGCCACGCAGTCCAGTTCCCCGTCTTTCAGCCGTTCCACCGCCCGTTTCAGCAAAGCGGTGGCCGCCCCTCGCCCCTGATAATGGGGCAGAGTGGCCAGGCCGTAAATACAGGCGGCTTTTTTTGTCATTCCCGCCTGGGTATGCAATGTACCGGGAAGCAAGGTCATCATGGCGCACAGTGTTTCTTCCCAAAAGCCCAGCTCCACTTGCTCCGGGGAAAAGGCAAAGGTTTCGTAGACCTCCCAAAACTCCTGGGAATCCCCAAAACACTCCTGCCACAAAGGCCGCAGACGCGGCCCTTCCCCGGCCCGGGCCAGGCGGAAACGAAGATCATCCATTGTGGCGCTTCTCCTTCTTCCGATCCCGCAGAGTGGAGAAAACAAAGAGCAGAAGCAATACGCCCACGCCCAACCCCAGGGTCATGACGCCTTTCTCCACTCCAAGCAGCAGCACGGCGGCAAAAATCATGGGGCCCACCGTCTGGGCGATGCTTTCCACAGCACTGTTGATGCCCATGGCTTTGCCCGAACCGTAAACCCGCACCTCCGGCAGGGCGCTGAAATACACCGCCTGCATGGAAAGGCCGAAGCTGTCGGCCACCGCCAGAAGGAGGATGATGACAAAGCAGAACTCCACGGTGGGATACAGGGCAAAGAGCAGGAAGGCAGCCACATAAATCCCGGTGGCCAGGATCAAACCGCCCCGGGCTCCCAGCTTCTCGGTGACGACCTTCGTCAGAGTGGGTCCCAAGTAGATGGCCACCACGCCGGAGATCAGGAAGGCCTGGGCCACAAAGGAGGCACTGAGCCCGTTTTCATCTCCGAAAATGGGGAAGAAATAGCTGAGGAAGGAAGCGCAGATCAGATAGGGTGTGAGCATGAACAGGAAAAAGAAGAACACCCGGGGTTTGAACAGGAAGGCCCATGTGGACATTCCCTTTTCTTCCTCTTCCGTCTCGCCGCCCACGGACTGCTTGTGCAGGCAGAAAATAGCCAGCAGCAGAGCCACTGCCGTGACCACCACGGCGATATAGAACACATTCCGGTAGCCGAACTGTTCGGCCGCCAGGGAGCCCACCACCGTACCGCAGTTGACGCCGGAGAGATAGGCGGCGTTATAGCCGGAGAAGCCCCGGTTCCGCTGCTCTTCTTCCCCATAGTTGCTGATAAAGGTGTTGAGGGCCACCAGCACCAGGCCTTCGCCCACACCCAGCACCACGCTGGCCCCGATGAGGAAGCGCAGGTCGGGAGCGGCGCCGCACAGTCCCAAGCCGCCCATAAAGAGTACGCTACCCACGGCAATCAGAGGCTTTGTTCCTATTTTGTCCACCAAAAATCCGCCTAAGAAGGAAAAGATCGCGGTGACCAGAACTTCGGCCGACAAGGGGATGGCCGAAGCCACCACCTTCTGGATGCCCATGGAACTATCCCACAGCCCCATGCCATACACCGGCAAAAAGGCGGTGGACATATTTCCTGCAAAGAAGATCAGGAAGGCGATGGGGCGTACAATGCCCACATCCCGCAGCAGATGCTGCCGTTTTTCCTGCCGGTTGCGGCGCAGGGCCGAGAAAAACACCGTGCTTTCGGAAAAGAGCAGCACGCAGGTGACCACCACCATGAGCACGGTGAGCAAAGTCTCCCGGATCAGGGCCTGATTGCTGGCGGTAAAGGCATACAGGTCGGTACCCACCTCAATGAGGCCCACCACTTCGCCGTTCTCATCGGTGATGGGGGCCAGGGTAAAGGCATAGTGTCCATCGGCGCTGGAAAAAGCCGAGAACTGCTTCAGCTGGCCTGTTTCATAGATCTCCGCTTCGTAAGAGCCTTCAAACACACCGCTCATGGGATAGAGCACATTGTTCAGGCCTTCGTCGGAATAGACGATGCAGACCACTCCATCCTTTTCCCGATAGAGGGTGCAGTAAGCTCCATCCTCGTTGATATCGCTGTCCATGATCTCCTGCACCGACTCGTCGATACGCTGGTACGCCGGAGAGTCATAGGCCTGGGGCGAATCCAGGCTGGCAATGTCTTCGGCATCCAGATCCCGGACCATGAGCACCGCCATGTTGGTCATCTTGCTGATTCTCTCCTGGATATAACGGTCATTCAGGTCCCCCACCACCACTGTGGCGGTGACGGCCGCGCCCAGCACCGCCGCCACGATAACCGCCAGATGAATGCGGCTTTTGGGCGTGATCCGGCTCAGCCAGCCGGCCCGCAGAACATAGGCCAGGCACAGAACGGCCAGCACCACCAGCAACACAATGGCCCCGCAGGCTGCATAGCCCCACAGCCGCACAGGAAGGGCTTTGGATACCTCTGCCGTGTTGAGCAGCACCTGTCCTTCTGCATCCTTCACATAGATGCAGTAGTCATAGGTGTAGTCATCGATGGTCTCATCGAAATAGTACTCGCAATAAATGGCAGCCAGATTTTCTTCCGGCGTCAGGGCGACAAAGGAATAGATGGGCAGTTCGTTGAAAGCCTCCGGCTTTTCCGCCATAGGCTCTCCCTGTCCCACGGCGGTCTCCACTTGTCCCTCCGGGGTAATACGGCGGATCTCCCGTTTTCCCAAATCGTTGAAATAGATGCTGCCGTCTGCGGCACACACCAGGTTTGATGCGATGCTGCTTTCTTCCCCACTGGCCACAGGATCGTACAAAAGGGTGTGACTCCCCTCTTCCGAGGCCTGGTACAAAGCACCGTATTTGTCGGTGAAATACACCGTTCCCTCCGGGGAAACGGCGGCATACATCACCTTCCGCCAGGCATCTTCACAGGGGTAAAACCCCGCTTCTGTCTGCTCGCCGGTGTCCTTGTCCAAGGTGCACAGTCTCAGGCCTCCTTGCTCTATCTGGACAAACCAAAGCTTTCCATCCCGCCACCGCAGGTCCTGAATGCGCACCCGGTTGTCTCCCTGGGTGCTCTCCCGAGGCAGTTCATACAGATAATCCACAAAGCCCCCGTTTTTATCATAAACGGCAATGCGTTCGCTTTGGATGTCTTTTCCGTTTTCCCTCAGGATCTTGTCGCTGATGTACAGGTTCCCCTCTTCATCGGCGGCCAGGCTCTGGGCATAGTAAAAGCCCTGGCTCTGCTGGCCTCCGGAAAGAGTACGGAGATACTGGTCCTCCTCATTGAGCACCAGAATGCTGGTGCTGCCTTCGGCGATGATATACTTTTTCCCATCCGGGCCAAACAACACCGCCGTGGGATCGCTGATATAGATCGAATCCGTCCGGGGATCGGCCTGGAGCGCGCTCCACCCCGCCACCAGCACCAACAGGCACACAAGGGCCAGCAGTCCCAGAAAAAGCAGTCGATGTTTTTTCCACAATGCTTTCATATTTTCACTCCTTCGGCGGCCTTCTCAGGGCCTTATGGTCACGGTGTATTTATCCACCAGCTTGCTGGGACGGTAATGAAGTTTGTTTTCCCGCAGGCCTGCAAGGCCCATGTCCTCACACCAGTTGAGCTGAGGCGGATGGCCGGGCAAAAGGGCACAGCGATAGCTGATATAATAAGTAAGCCCCCGCAGATTGACGGCATTTTTCTGGAAGGAATAGCAAGCGCAGTTCCCCAAAGTTTCTCCCAGGGCAAAGGCCATGGGTTCCTCTTCTATGTACACCAGTCCGCCATAATAGCGGCCTTCTTCCCAGATGTTTTCCAGCCGTGCAAAGGCCTGGCGCTCGCAGCCAAAAAAGCAGTCTTTGCAGTCTCTGTCCTGGCACCACCGGTCAAAAACCTGGAGCATCGGATGAAAAAGCTCCGAACGCAGCGGTTCAAAGTGCACACCGTCGATTCCTTCCACCAGTTTCAGTTCCCGGCGGCGGGACTTGTTCGCCCCTCCTTCCAGAAGGGTGAAGTCCGCCACATCGTACACATAATCGCTCCAATCCCGGTGGGTTGATACTTCTGTGGGCACACCAAGCCCTTTATAGAGCGGCAGCCATTCCTCGGGGATGTATTCGCAGATCAGGGAGTGGCCCCATCGCCCGAACAGCTCACGCAGCACATGGACGGCCGCCTCCAGCCTGCGGGAAGGCCCGGGCATCACGATAACGGCAGGCACCTGGTCCAGAGTGATGTATACTACCGCCAGAGTGTCGCCCACCATTTTCCAGCAGTAGTGGAACACCTCCTCCCAGGCCCAGAAGTTGGTGAAGGACAGGTCAAAAAAGACGCTCTCCCTGCTGTACTGGTCCACCATGGCCCGGTCTTCCAGCCGAAAAGGACGGAAGCCCTGCTTTTCTTCCATCCACTGGAGAAAGTCTTTCAGCTTCCGGGGAAGGGACATTTCGTTTTTCTCCTCTTCCCATTGTTTTTTGCCGTCCCGTATCCATGCCGTTGCCAAAATATGCTCGCTCCTTACCCGATTTGTTTTTCATCCACAGGGATGAGCCGGCCTTCTTCCAGCCGATAGATCCTCTGGCATCCCCGCAAATCCTCCATCCGGGGAGACAGCACCACAAAGGTGCGTTCATCCGCTTGGGAGGGCAGAGTGCTTCCCAGCACAATGTCCCGGCCTGTTTCCCAGGCCACCCGGCTGCGCAGCGCAGCGCCGTTATATCGTCCCAGTTCTACGCCGCCATAGTAGATATTGCCACCGGTGGGCCGCTGCAATCCGGCGGCCAGACGGCAGAAGGTGGTTTTTCCCGCACCGGTGCCGCCATAGATCCCCACCCGATCCCCAGGGTTCAGCCGCAGAGAAACTCCCTGCAGCACCGGCTGCGCCGAATCCGGATAGGAAAAGGTTACATCCTTCCACTCCATCACACTGCCCAGAGAGGGGAGTGCCGCCTGACCGCCCGGTTCCTTTTTTGCCCGGGGCAGCAGAGACCGCAGCTCGCCTGCGGCCCGTCCGGCTCCCGTGGCCGACAGCACCTGCTGCAAGGGCAGCGCGGCAAAGGGCAGATACAGCAATAGATTTTGCATCAGCCGGCCAGCCGAACGGCCATCCGATACCATCCAGGCCACCACCGGCAAAGCCAGCAGCAGCGCGATCCAGAACGATCCGCCGATGTGGTTCCATTTTTCCACAGGTTTCTTTTCCCCTGGGAACGGACGGCAAACGCCCAAGCGCCGGTCATCGGCCCGGCGAAGGACCCATTGCCGCCGCTGCCGCTCTTCCTTGGCTCCCTTTTTCCGATTCCGGGCCAGGAAGAACACCAGAACGGCCACCAGGAACAGTGCCGCCATGGTCAGAAGGCTCCAGCCCCGTGTTTTCCCGTGGAAAAAGGGCAGGACCCACGCCAGCACACACAGGCTCCAGATTCCGGAGAAGATCCAACCGATCAGGTGACGGCTATTGTCCCGGAAATGGGCCAGACTTTCCGCCGTCTCTTCTCCCCCGCCATCCCCTTCGTACAGACGCCGCAGCAGGGCCGGCAAAGCCAGAATGGCGCCTTTGTCCGCCGCCCGCTCTATGATGCGGCGAGTGGTGAACACCAGCAGCACCAAAAGGAGAAACACCCCTGTGAGCAAAAACCACAGGGCACCCAGATCGCCCCCATCGGCCAGCAGCATGACGCTGGACAAAGTCTGGCGGGTCAGATAGGCAAACAGGGCCCACAAAGCACCGCCCAAAAATCCCAGCAGCACCAAAAGCACCCCGGCCCGCAGGCTGAGGCCCTTGGCCAGCCGAAAAATCAGGTTGGCAAAAGACAGCTTTGCCTTGGGAAAATCCGCCGTGGCGCTATACGCTCTTTGAAAGTTTCCCGGGTTCTTTTTCCCCAGATAGATCCGCTTCCCGGTGGCTTCGTCCTTGAAATAATACCGGCCCCAGCCATCGGGAAGCACGGCCCGGCTGATTCCCCCTTCATCCTCCACCAGGAAAGGCCCCACCGAAGTGCGGTACCAATCCCCTTCCAGCAAGGTGGGGGTAAACAGCAGCTTCCCCTCCTGGTTCAGCTGTTCCACCGCCTGCTCCAGATCCTCTACATCCTGGGAGAGGCTGGGAGACGGCAGACGGAAATAATCAAGCAAACGGCAGATGCCGGGAAAATTCTCCACAGCCGCCCGTTTTTCATCCCTTTGGCTCATTTCCATAGGCGTCCTCTTCCTCCTCCACAAATTCTCCCCGCTCCCGCAGGGTCATCCGGCCCTTTTCAATGCGGCAGGCGATGTCGCATTGACGCAGCAGTCCCCGGTCCTGTGTCAGCAGCACAATCCCGATTCCCTGCCGCCGCAGGCTGGAAAGCAGCTCTCCTTCGGTCTCCCGGGACAGCCCACGGGTCAGGCCGGGGCTGATCAAAAAGGGCGTGCCCCGCACAAAAGCCCGCGCAAACTCCAGCAGCACCCGCTCTCCCCGGGACAGCTCCTGCACCGGCGTGTCGTACCCGTCCTTATGGCGGAGAATGCTCTCATGGAGCAAGGCCTGGGAAGCCGCTTCTGCCACCGCCTGGTCGGACACATCTTCTTTTTGTGCTGCAATATTTTCCCGCACGGTTCCCTGAGGAAAGGGCAAACTTTCCCCCAGCATCATCACATTCTGAAACACATCCTGGCTGTTTTCCTTGGCCATGTCCCGGCTGTCCAGGTACACCTCTCCCTGCACGGGAGACCCCAGTCCGGCCATCACCTTCGCCAGAGCCTGGCCCACCGGTTCCTGGGCCAGTACGCCCAGGGCCTCTCCCCGGCGAAGCGTGAAGGTCACTCCCCGCACCGGTGTATCCCAGCCCTCCGGCTGCACCGCAACATTCTGCAAGGTGAGAGACTGGGCCCGCCGGTCCTGATAGGCCCCTTCCAGGGGATTTTCCCGCGGGAAGGCCAAACGAATGGCCTCTCCGGCGGCTTTTTCCTCCATCCGGGCCGACAGGAGCTCGGGCAAAGCACCCATGGCACTGGCTGCTCCGGCCGCCATGGCCATGCACCCCAGCAGATCGGCTGTGTCACTGTGCCCCATGAGCATTCCCACAAGGCTGGCCCCAAAGACAAACAGCAGCAGCAGCAAAGCCGCACTGAAATACCATCCTTCTCCCTTGATCACGCTCATTTTAAGAACGGGAGAAGCCGCCGCCCGGCTCAGCCACCGGTGGCCCAGGGAGATATTTTCTCCCCGCAGCTTGGCGTCCTCCAGATGGGACAGATCTTCCTGGGCCAATGCCTGAACGGCAAATCCATAGAGACGGCTTTTCTGCATTTCCCCATAGGCGCTGCGTACGCAGGCCACGCACACACCGCTATACACCGCCGTCACCACAACGGCCGCTCCAAAAGCGCCCGCATCCTGTACGGCCATCCACAGAAGACAAAAACCACCAGCCAACAGCCGTGTCCAGGCCAGGATCTGCCGGGCCTGTGCCTGGGGGATGCCTTCATACCCCCGCACACCCTGGAGCAGCCGGAAGGGATGCACCGGACGCAAACGGGCCGGGTTGACTTCTTCCATCTTCTCCTCCAGAATCAGGCGGCTCTCCCGTCTCTTTTTCTCCTGGCCCCGATGAACAAGCCAGGTCTGGAAAATCTCCGCTCCGCCCAGCGCCAGCAGCAGCCCTGCGATGAACAGGCACAATCCCACTCCGTGAACCTGCTGAGGCGCAGAAAGGCCCATGGCCAGACGACGGCACAAAATCGCCAGCAGACCATACCCTGCGGCGATAAACAACTGAATCACTCCCAGCAGCGCCAGTGCTGCCGGAGGCAGCATCCCTTCAAGGCCGCCTTCCTCTTTTTCTGCCTTTTTCCGGGCGGGCTTCTGAACAGCTGAGGGCTTTTTGTCTTCTTCCCCGTCACTGTCGCCGCCGGAGGGTTCCGGCCTTCCTTCCCCAGGCAGAGCAAAACACAGGGCCACACCGGTGAAGCCCTGCTGAAATTCCTTCCGGGACAGGGTGAGGAAGCCCTCCTCCGGGCTGGAGATCCACACCCTGTTCCCTTTCACTTTGGTCACCACCACAAAGGCGCGGAAACGCCAATGGGCAATGAGGGGCAGAGGAGCTTTTTCCACCTCCTCCACCGTCATGCGCAATCCCCGGGCCGCCAGGCCCTGCTCCTGAGCGGCGGACACCAATTCCGCAGCGTTATGGATGGGGCCACCCAGCTCCTCCATGGTGACTGTTCTCCCGAAGCAGGCCAGGATCATGGCCAGGGCCGCTTTTCCGTTTTCCTCCGGGGAGGTCTGGAGCACCAGCTCCTCCTGCCCCATCAGCCGGCTGTTTTTCACCACATCACCTTCCTTCTCAGGATCTGAGGAACTGCCAGGGGGTCATCTCTTCCACCACCACATCCATCTCGCAGAGCATCCCTGTGTCGATGGCAATGCTGCCGCCTTCGGCCCGGGCCCAGGCTCCTGTGCTGCCTTCGGTCCCGCCTACCAGCGTGATGCGCACTTCCACAATGTTCTCATTCTGGGGAATGATCTGGCTGGTGTAAAACCGACCCAGGGTCTGGCTGATATCGGTTTCGGTGATGGGGTAATCGTAGATATTGCTCACCATGCCCTGGACATAGCCATAGCTTTCGGTATCTGAAGTGTTGGGATAGACCCGCACTTCCATGCCCTTCTGAATGGACTGGGCCACAGTGGAGGGAACATATGCCCGGATCTCGGTTTCATTGGTAGTGGAGTCGGCATTGGTAACCCCCACGATCAGCTCTCCCGCCTCCACAGCGCTTCCCTCCTGCACCAGATCCACCACCCGGCCGGATACCGGGGTATAGATCATGGAAGCCGTCTGATATTCTTCATACAAAGTGTCCAGCCGGGCCTGATCCCCCTGCTGACGGGCCTGCTCTATCTGCTCCAGCAATTCCTGCTGGGGGATGATGGCAATCAGATCTCCGGCCTCCACCTCTTCTCCCACTTCCACCTGTAGATAGGACACAATACCGGAAACCTGGCTGTTCACCTGTTTGATGCCATAATGGGGAAAAACGATGCCGGTGACCTCAACGCTGCGGGTGACCGTACCAAAAAAGCACCAGGCCACCGCACCCACTGCGGCGATGAGCAGGCAAAGCCCTGCCAGAAAAGCCGCCGGCGGCGCCACGGAAAAACGGCCTGCCGCCGGAGCGCGGTCTTCCCGGCGGGGAGAACGGATGAAAATTTGCTGACGATCCATGGCGCTCACTCCTCTATATAACTGAACATACCGTCTTTGGACACCATGATCCGGGGCGTACGGCCGGTGAGCCGTCCCTGATCATCAAAGGTGATGGTGCCGCCGATGCCTTCATAGCCATCATTGCGCAAGGCCTGGGCAATATCCTCCGGATCGGTGCTGCCGATCCGCACGGCGGTATCCCCGATCATGCGCACCGAATCATACAGCTGAATGGCCCATTGTGTGGGCTCAGTGCCGTACTTTTCCCGGTAACGGGTGTAAAAATCGTCCACTTTTTCACTGGGCTCCAAGGGAATGGGCGTGGCGATGTAGATATCGTCGCTCACATCGGCATCGGCCAGCAGAAAGTCGGTGTAGTCAAAGGAAAAGTCACCCAGTATATTGATGTCGGGATTCATATGCCGCACCCGGCGGAGGATATCAAAGGCATCTTCGCCGATATACTGGCTGACAAACACCGTATCCACCCCCAGGGCCTGCCACTTTTCCACCATGGCGGTCAGTTCATCCTCCACAGGGGTGGTGATGGCCACATCCACCACCTGGGTGCTGGTACCCTCCAGGCCCCGGAGAAATCCCCGCACCATGTTCCGTTCGTAGCTGGTGTCGCTGTGATAGACGGCCACCCGGCAGATATCCTCCTGTTCAGCGGCATAGGAGGCAATGGCCTCTCCCAGGTCGCTTTCTCCGAAACAGTTGCGGAACACCGAAGTGTAGCCGTTTTCAAACAGACTGTCGGGGGCGCTGTAATAGGTGACCAGCAGCTTTCCGGCGCTGTCCAGCACGTCGGCGGCCACATCCAGGATATTCAACGAGGAAGTGCCCACCACCGCCGTAATGGACGAATCGGCGCTGATCTGGTTCAAGGCCTCCATGCCCGTCTGGAACACCGAACCATCCTCGTAAAACTCATAGCTGATGGTGTAGCCTTCGTCTCCATACAGCTCATTGAGATCCTCAATGGCCATGGTAATGCCGTTGATATAGCTGTCATCCGCCTCAAACACCACTTCGGTGTCCAAAACGGCGATCTTGATGTTTTTGTCTCCGCCGTCTGTGGCGGCCTCGGAGCTGCCGCACCCCGTCACCCCCATAAGGGTCAGGGCACACAGTATCAGTGCCAAAAACCGTTTCATTTCTTCACCCAATTCCTTGCGCCCTCCGGCGCGGTCTGCTATAATTTTTCCTGAAAGGAGGCATCACGATGGCCCTTCCCGATCAGGAACTCAACACGGTGTTGGACCGTTTCAACCAAAAATGCCTGGAAGACCCGGACTTTGCCCGCCTGGCCCAAGAAGATCCCATCTCGGCCTTTGACGCTCTGGCCAAGGCCCATGAGGCTCAGCTTACAGCCCAGGACGAAGCCGCCTTCCCTTTGGCGGTGCCCGGCCAGAAGCTCTCCATGGAGGAGCTTTCCCAGGTTCTGTGTCAGTAGTTCGCAAGCGCCCCGCAAGGGGTGCTTTTTTTCTGCCGGGGGAGAAGATTCCCCCGGCTTTTTCTTTGGATCAAAGTTCCATAGCGTTATATGTATTTTCCAGGCTCTGCTTTACAGACAAGGTATTCCCCAGAGCATCTTTACCGCCAAAGTTTCCTTTTTGGATGGCATACAGGAAATCCACCATATTCACATTGGCCGCCTCCAGAGAGGAAAAGACAGCGGCATACTGTTCGGCGGTGTTGGCCGTGTCATCGGATACATTGATCCCCGTTTTTGCCGCAGCCTGCAGCGCTCCATAGGACAAAGGCGGCAACATGGCCATCTGCCACATGGCTCCCCGGAAAACACGCATTTTTTTCATTCGCTGGTCCTGTTCTCCTTTGCCTCCATCCTTGCTGTCACGCACAGTCTTGACCACATCCCGGACTGTACCTACCGCACCAATCGCATTGGCCACCAATCCCACAATGGCGCCGCCCAGCTTGCCACCGGCCATACGGGTGATGCTGGCCGCCAGGCTGGTCAGATCTCCCACAGTGCCCAGCACATCAAATGCAGCGTCCCACCGGCTGTCCGAAGCAGCTTCCTTACTGTTTTCCCGGCCTACTTCCAGCATCCGCAGGCTAAGCAGCAACATTCTCTGCTTTTCTTCCAGATCCGGTTTGGCGTAATCCACTGCCGGCTGGTTTGGTTGGCTCGTCTGATTTCCCTGGTTTGCCTGGTTCCCCTGGTTGGCCTGGTTCCCCTGATTCCCTCCGTTTCTGGGACGGGGCGTAGAGGGATGGCGGCCATCCAGAGCCGCATCAATCAGATCCAACATCCTGAACTTCTGCTGTTTGGCGTTGAATCTCTCTGCTTTCAGCCGTTCACATACCATTTGAAGCACTTCGCTGCGGCCGGTATTCCCGTGAATGGTGCTCTGAAGCTGGGTGCCCAGGTTTTTCATATTCTGCTTGGCACGGACATCCTGTTCATGCTGCACTTTGGCCGTCTGGCTGTCGGCGGCCAATCCCAGCACATCCCCTGTTACTGACAAGCTGTCTCCCACCACGCTGGCCACATTGCCTTTGGTCTCATCATAGTCCTCGCCTTTGGCAATGCCGCCGATGGAGTTGCCCGCACTGACATAATCCGAAGCGTTGCCGATCCAGGTGCCGGCGTTGGCCGTGCGTGCCACATGGTCGGCGCTCTTCAACTTTCCTGCCGCAGCGCTTTTCAGCTTCATTTGCTTGATTTTGTCTTCCCGGCTTTTCTCCTGATCATGGAGCTGTTTGGATTCGATCACACCGCCTACCGTTCCCACCAGAGCACTGGCTGTATCGGCGACGGCGCTTACTCCACTGGAAAAGTCAGCAGCACCCGAAGAGGCACCACTCACATTGTCCTCGCCCTTTACTGCCTCATCCAGCTCAGTACCGCTGGAAATAAAGCCATTGGCAGCTCCTATCGCCCCCAGGCCCACACTGGTTTTTTCCGCCAAGCCCCCGATTATATCCGCTGCGCTGTCACCATCGCCTGCCCGCAGTTTTTTGCCCGCTGCGCCTCCGGCCACCTGTTTATCGAAATCCTCGATACTTTGGCCGCCGGAGCTTTTGTTCACCTGAGCTACCGCTTCGATAAACAATTCTCCCGCAGAGCTGTTCAGCATATGGAGCACTGGCTGGGACAGGGCCTTCCCCTGCTGATTCTCATCTTTCATTTTGCTCTGTTCCAGGCCGAAATCCAACGCCTGGATCGCCTGATTCAAGTCGCTCCTGCTCTTTGCCAGCTGCTCCTTCACCTGATGAGCCTGCTGTACTGCCGTTTTTTGCTCTTCATTCTGTACTCCCGCAGGCTGAGAAGCGGCCAGAAAATCCTGGACCTTCTGCTGCACCTGCGTGCTTTTTTCCGCTAGTGTATTCTGAAGAGTATTCAAATTGGTTTTTTTCCGGTTGAGTTCTCCGGTATTGAGGCCCCTGGCTTTGGCCGCCAGCGCAATGCTCTGAAAAGTTCCCGCTTGTGCAATCGCACTGTTGGCCTGCTGAAAAGCAGCTGTTCCCTGGGCCGTGGCAGCCTTCATTTCCTGAAAAGCCTTGTTCCGGCGCTCCTGATCGGTATTTGCCGAGGCAGGAGGATTTTGTGCCTGATTTGTAACGCCTTCCGTAACGCTTGTCCCTACCCGGGATACATCGGCTGCTCTTGTGGCCGCCGCTCCTGCTGGAACTTGAGTGCTTTGCGCAGTGTTTGTAACAATGGTCGTAGCGCCTGCCCCGACACGGGTCACATCGGCTGCTCTTGTGGTTTCTGTTCCTACGGGAGCCTGCGCACTTTGCGCATCATTTGTAACACTGGTCGTGGCGCCTGCCCCGACACGGGTCACATCGGCTGCTCTTCTGGTTTCTGTTCCTACGGGAGCCTGCGCACTTTGCGCATCGTTTGTAACACTGGCCGTGGCGCCTGTTCCGACCCGGGATACATCGGCTGCTCTTGTGGCCTCTGCTCCTGCGGGAACCTGAGCGCTCTGTGCAGCGTTTGTGGCGCTGGCCGCGGCAGCAGTTCCATTCCCGGCCGCATTGGCCGCTGCCCGTCTTCGTTCATCATCGTCGGGGTCCCGGTGGATGCCTCCGTCTCCGGCGGCCACATGAGCCAGCTCATGGGCGATCAGATGCTGGCCCTCCTGGCTGTGGGGGTCATAATTTCCCTGGTTAAAATACAGATCTTTCCCCCGGGCGAATGCCCGGGCCGAAATCTGCTTGCTGGCCCGGGCCGCTCCGGCGCCGGTGTGCACCCGCACCTGGGAGAAATCGGCGCCCATGGCCTGCTCCATCTGCCCCTGCAGCCCTGCGGGCAGGCTCTCTCCCGCCCCGGCCAGATCCAGATTGGACAGCTGTGCCTCGCCACCCGGGGAAAAACTGCCGCTTCCTTCCCGGAAAATGCCGCCGCCCATCACGCTGTCGGCCGTCTGCCGGGCATTTACTTCCGCCCCGTCCCGGCTGTCGGACACCTGAAACAAGGTGGTTCCTCCTTGGGGATTCTGGGGCGCAGGGAATGTGTTCCTTTCTTTCCGCTCGTCCTGTGCGAACATGGCTGTCACCTCCTGTTACTGGGCGCTTTCACCCAGGGCCTGCTCCAAAGTGATCTCTCCCCGGCACAGAGCCTGGGCCTTTTTGCCGATCTCCTCTGCCTGCTGCAGGAAGGCGAACACCGCTGCCTGAAAATGGGCCCCTTCCAGGGCGATGGTGGGCTCCAGAGCAGTGACATATTTCATGCTCAGGCAATCCTGGTACACAAAAAGGGTGCCCAGCAAAAACCGGCTGTTGCATTCTTTGGCAAATTGCTCCATCTCCTCCAGCTTTTCCGGGCAGGGCTCTGTGAGGGGGAGAAAGAGCTGAACAAAGGTGGTGGACACCTGGTCCTTATGAGTGGGCAGCACATGGCAGGTAACAGAGAAAGAAGGGTTTTCCCCCGCGGGGACGATCAATCCCACAGGCAATCCCTGGGTCTCCTCCGCATCCAGTTTGCGCACAGTGAGGCCGATGGGCTCCAGGGCCCCATTGATCTCATCCAACACATCCATGCCGTACATCAAAGAATCCTTATCCATAAAAGGTGCTCCTTTCCCATGCTTGTTTATCCGTGCAACGCTCTACGGCAGGAGATAGCCATATTCGCCATAATCCTCCCGGAGCATGATCTTTCCCTGTTTGGCCATTTCAAATTGGGTGGCCCTGAGAATGTGTTCCATCCCCACCGGCACATCCTTCCGGGCGGCCATAAAGGCGGCTACCAAAGCGATGTTTTTGATGCTGCCGCCGGTGATGGAAAACTGCCGGGCCAGATAATCCAGATCCACATCCTCTCCCAACGGGGTTTCCTGAGGGAAGATCCCCTTCCAGATGGCCCGGCGGGCCTTTTCATCGGGGAAGGAAAAATGGATCACATAGCTGATGCGCCGGAAAAAGGCGCTGTCGATGTTTTCCTTGTAGTTCGTCGTCATGACGGTGATGCCGTCGTATTCCTCCATTTTCTGAAGCAAATAGGCGGTTTCCAGGTTGGCGTTTTTGTCGTGGGAATCCTTCACCTCGGTGCGCTTGCCCAGGATGGCGTCGGTCTCATCGAAAAACAGAATCACATTGGATTTTTTTGCTTCACTAAACACCTGGTTCAGATTCTTCTCGGTCTCGCCGATGTATTTGCTCACCACCTGGGACAGATCCACCTTGTACATCTCGATGCCCAGGTCGCTGGCCACCACCTGGGCCGCCATGGTCTTGCCGGTGCCCGGCGGTCCGGCAAAGAGCATACTCACCCCTTTGCCATAGGCCAGACGCTTGTCAAAGCCCCATTTGTCATAGACCACATGCTGATACCGCACCTGATCGCAGGCCATGCGCAGCATTTCCTTTTCCTGCTGCCCCAGCACCAGTTGGTCCCAGGTATGGCGGGCATAGATCAGGGTGGCGTGTTCTCCCAGCTTGTGGCTCACCTGGTGGTAGGCGGCCCGGGTCACATCCTGCCGCCCCAGGGGGCCGTGAAGCCGGGCCTCCCCAGCCGCCCGCTGGCCGGTACCCACGATCTGGGCCGGAGTGAAGGTGAATTTGTTGGCCATCTCCGCCCCGTCCACCGGCTCTTTCAGCGGCAAAGCGGAAAGCTCTTTTTGCCATAGGGCGATGCTGGCCTTTTTGTCCGGCAGGGCAATGGGCACTTCCAGCCACCGCCGCCCCTGGGACAGCTCCAGAAGGTTTCCCTCCTCTCCGCAGAGAAGAAGCACCGCACCGGAGAACATCCCCGCCATATCCAGCACCTGACGGGCGGTGTCCGGTTCTTCCAGCAGAGCGTCCAGCTGGCGCAGCACCAGCAGCCCCTGCACCAGAATGGTCTCCCGTCCGGCGGTGCGCAGAGCGTCGAAAAAATCCTCCCGGCGCATCTGGGGAGACGGAACACAGGAAAAGATCACCGCCGGGATGCCCAGCAGCTGGGCCACCCGTTTGGCCCTGGTGGTGCGCCCCACGCCGCTGGGGCCGCGGAGACACAGAAACAAAGGCTCTTTTTCCTCCCCGTCTCCGGCGATGGTCTCCGCCAGATGCCCGGCCTCTTCCTCGCCCCACAAAAGGGCCTCCGTATTCTGGGGAAGGAAGGTTTCCGCCACTTCCCGTTCCAAAGGCTCCCGGCCATTCTGGAGCAAAAAGTCTGCCATGCGTTTGTCCAATGTGCCGTCCTTTTGCAAAAAAGCATAGAAGGCTTTTTTCTCCAGCTGATACCGCTGTCGGTGATAACCGGGTACATCCTCGGGACCTCGGGCCAGGTGGAACAGTTTGAGGGCCATATCCAGGCTGGGGCCGGTTTGTCTTCCCTCGCCCCGCCACTTCCCTAGCAGAGGGCCAAAGGTCTCTTCGTACCGGGGCAGCAGATAAAGGATCAAAGTGAAAAGTTCCAGATCGGTCAGGCGGAACAGCTCCCGCACATACTGGACGGCCAGAAAATCCCCTCGCTTCACGCTGGCCGAAACCCGGGCGTCCATATGAAACAGGCTTTTGTCCAGATCCTGCACCCATTTTTCCCGGGCGCCTTCCGGCATTGGTTGGTTTTCCCTCTGCCCATAGAGCCTGTTCCAGCCGTCCAGCGCTTCCCGGACCCAATACACCAGGTCCAGAAGATGCTCTTCCGGCTCTTTATAGGGCGCAGCAAAACAGTCCGGGTCAAAATACCGGCGAAAAAGGGATTCCATAACCATGCCTCCTTTCGGGAAAAAATCAGGGATTCTGCCATCAGGGCACCTGGTGCTTCATCTGCCCCGGCATATTGATGCTGATGACGCCCCCCCAGGCACAAGTGAGCTTGGAGGAGTCGTTGAGAGCGGGCTTGTTGGCGATGAGCACCGTGGGACAGCCCGGCGCCCAGGGAGCCGGGATCACCGGCACACAGGGCATGGGAGTGAGCACGCCCATGGCCGCTGCTGTGGCCGAGGCCACCGTGGGGTTGGACATGGAGGTACACATACCAAAGGGCATGATGTTCTTCATGGGCACATTGTCCATGATGGTGGCCGCCGGCATATTGGAAGTCAGGGTCTTGTTTTCCGGTGTGACCACCAGGCTGGAAGGGGCCATGCCGAAGGAACACTGGCACATGGCGCCCATGCACACTTGATTTCCCATGCTACTTTTCCTCCTTCAACGGAATGGTACAGGACAGGCTGGGAGAGGGGGCTGCCGTTTGCAGCGTGGCGTTCCTATTGCCCAGCGCAAAGTGGAGCTCCCCATCCTCCTTGGGAAGAAAGGCTCCGATGGCCGGCAGAATGGCCTTGCCATCTCCATCGGTCCGGAGACGCCACAAGGGGCACAGCAGCTCGCCCTTGTTCAGCTCCTGCTCCAACGGTTTCCACAGCTGGAAAAGCTCTTCCCCTTCGTCGTAACCGGTGAACAGCACTTCTTCTCCGGTTTTCTTTCCCCGGTAGTGCTGAAACAGCAGACCTTTCCCTTTGGCGGCCACCTTCACCTGCCAGGCTCCCCGAGGGGCCTTTTCCAAAAGCCGCAGGCCACCTGCGGGATTGCCCAGCATCACTTCCACGGTTTCCCGCTGCACCGGCTGTTCTTCCGCCAGAAACCGCAGATGAAAACAGGCGATCCTTTGCAGCAAAGGCCCTTCCGGGCTGTGCTGCAAAATAACCACTTCGGGGAAAAATTCCGGCCGGACCGGGAGAGTGCGCTGCACCGGCAGATACCCGGGCACAGTCATCTGATAGGTATGGGGCAAAATGGGCAGATTGGAAAACACATAGGTGCCGTCGGGCTTAGCCACAAAAGGAACCGGAGCCCCATCCACCAAAAAGGAAGCCCCTTTCACTCCCTCTTTGCTGTAACCGTCCACCAGCTGAAAAGCCGCCGACAGCCGGGCGATGGTCCTCATTTCCGTTCCTCCTTCTGTCGGGTGCCCAGACGCACTTCCCGCACTCTGGGCGCAGGCATGGTGGTCACAGCCGATTCCAGCTGCACCGGGCCCACTTTGTAAAAGACGCTCAGCTTGTAGGACTCATTGAACATGGTCCAGATCTTGGTCTTTTCCTCCAGCTGCATGGGCACATTGCTGATGCGGATGGCCTCTCCGGCGGCCCGGAGAGCCGGAGGCATATACTCTTCCGGCAGACGTTTGTTGTCTTCCAGCACCTGGATCACCCGGCCCATGATCATCTGCTCATCCATGGTGCGGGTCTCTTTTTCCGCCTTGCTGGCCACCGAGATCATCATGGACAGATTGAGGGACACCGGAGGATTGGTCATGGTGCCGTCGGGGCGCATCACCGGCCCCACGCCCCGGGCCTCCCCCGATTCCGAAATGTCATACAAATGGACTCCCACCACAAAATTTCCCCGGTCGTGGGGGTCGCACACTCCGATCTGCTCCCGCTGCTGCACCAGTTCGGGCACCAGCTCGGCCTGAAGCAGCTCCACAATGGTGCGGCTCACATCGGAGATCACCGAATATTTCGCCATGTGTTTCTTCCTTTCCCTCGATTCACTAGGCTGTATAGATCAGCTGAACAGATCCCACCTGCATCCGGGCCATGCCCCGGCAGGACAGCAGCCCATCCAAGGGGATGTACTGCTCATTGTCAAAGACGATGGCCGGCACTTCCAGCTTCAAAAGCCGGTCGTTCCAATAGGCATCCCCCAGCCCCAGGGTCACTTCCAGCACCCCATAGGGACTCTGGATGGCCAAAGTGCAGCCGTCGGCCATTTTCACCACCTGTCCTCCCAGGAAGGAGGCGGCGTCTGTCAAAGAAATCATAATACAGCCGTTATAGGTGAATACCGGCTTTGTCAAAGCCAGTGTTCCCCCGGCCACCACCAGTGCTCCCGGGTCCATGGCCTGGGCCAGATTGGCCTTCTGGGCAATGTCCTGGGACTGCGTTTGCAGGGTTTCCCGGCTTTGGGAAGAAAGCCCCTGATAACTTCCGGCGATGGAGGACGCATGGGAAGAGATGGCCTTCTGGGCCTGCTCCACT
Source organism: Ruminococcaceae bacterium AM07-15 (assembly GCA_003477405.1). Lineage (GTDB taxonomy): Bacteria > Bacillota > Clostridia > Oscillospirales > Butyricicoccaceae > Pseudobutyricicoccus. The sequence continues at coordinate 60,646 of QUDE01000004.1, read as the reverse complement.
CCCTCTTCCTCCAGGAATTCCCCATCGATCAGTCCCTGGTACAAAAGGATGGCCGCCATGTGACCGCTCTGGGTCCCGGCCTTCCCCTCATCCAAATAGGTGATGGCGGCGTTGGCCAGCTCAAACAGCTCTCCGGTGCCGTCATAGCCCAGGTCTTTCAGCATCTGGGCCGCCCCGGCGTCCACCTCGCTCTCCAGGCGGCGGAGGACTTCATCCGGATTCATGCCGCTGTCCACCGCTTCTCCCAGAGCGCTGAGCCCTTCGTTCATCCCTTCCAGCTGGGTGAGGGAGTTTTCCAGCTCCTGCTGCTCGCTTTGCAGCTGATACAAGCGGATGGTCTGCTCCAGATAGGTGCGCAGCGTGCCTTCCGGATCGCCCAGGGCAATGAGCCGGTCGATGGAGGTTTTGACACTCTCCCGGTTTTCCGCCTCGCCCATGATGGCCAGCAGCTCATCCCGCAGCTCTTCCAATGTGGGCTCCGGCTCCTGAGAGGAGGCCGGGTCTCCGTTCAGGCCCTCCTGGGTGCTTGTGTTCCCATCCGGACTGGTTTCCTCCCCTTCCAAAGCAAAGACCAGGGCGGGAAACAGCAGCCCACTGAGCAATGCTGCCGAAAGGAGCAGACTGCCCAGTCGGGCCAAAAGCCCCTGTGCTTTTTTTCTGTTCATCCCCGCACCTCCTTTAATAGCCGCCGCATTCCACAGCGGCGATCTGGTCCTGGGCGTTATAATACACTTTGATGTAATAATTGCTCATCAGGTATTTGTCCACCCGTCCCTTCTCCGGCACAGAGAGAGACAGCTGGGATACGGCCTGGATGCGCTCTTGGGACAGATTTCCCGTCAGGGTGGTAAACCGTGTCCCCAGCAGTTCTTCCAGCTCTTCCTCTGTGGAAGCCGGGGCAATGCCCAAAAATCCCTGGTTTGCGTCCATGAGCACGAACCGGCAGACCAATGTGCCGTCTCCACCATCGGCGCAAAGGAAACTGGCCCCCAGATTCAGATAAGACAGCAGAGTATATCCTCCGGCCTGGGTCTGATACCCCGGCGCCCCAAAGGCGGCGGTGATCTCTTCGGTTCCTTTACCCAGGTAGCTCATATAGTTGACCCCGTCGTCCACAAACTCCCCGGAGTACACCGCAGAACCCACCTGGTCATAAACGGTACCCGCTCCCTGGCGGGAGCCCTGGACAAACTGGCCCTGATAAAGGACGCTGCCGTTTTCGTCATACAAGGTGCCTTCTCCCTCGTAAAATCCCTGGGAGAAATTTCCCTGGTAGACCAGCACGCCCTCTTCATAGGCACTGCCCTGGCCCTCAAAGACCCCGGCGGCAAACTGGCCCCGGTAGGCCACTGTCTCTCCATCTTCTTCATAGAGAACACCGTTGCCCTCCCGAGAACCTGCGGCAAAATCCCCCTGATAGACCATTTTGTGGGTTTCCGGACTGTATTCCATGCCGGTGCCTTCAAAAAGGCCCTGGAGAAAATCCCCTTGATAGATCAGATTCCCTGCCTCGTCATACAGCCGCCCTTCCCCTTCATAGAGGTTTTGGGCAAAGCCCCCTTCATAGCGGAGGACGCCGTCCACATAGAGTTTGCCGGAGCCTTCATAGGCCCCCGACTGGAAATCCCCTTCATAGACCAGCTGGCCCTGGTTATCATACTGGAGGGCGTAGCCGGTGAGCTGGCCCTGCTCCACATCCCCCTGATAGATCAACTGCCCCACCTGGTTTTCGATCTTGGCCTTGCCGGTATACCCGGCCATTTTGTTGCTGTTCAGCGTCATTGTAGGCGTCCACAGCCGCCCTTCCATCCAGGGATACACAAAGGCGGTAAACACCGTGCAGATGGCCACGATGCCCATGACGCTCAGCCCCAAAAACCGCTTGGAGAGGTAGATGCTGCCAAAGCGCACATAGTCGGCTTTGCTGGCCGGCGGGCGGGTCATGGCCTTCACCTGGGAGCGCACATAGGTATTGAGATAGACCATGGGCTTGGAAGCCAGCTTCAGAAGCCGGGTGATCTTTTTGGAGATGTTGTTGATCTGCCGGCCCACGATCTTGGATATTTGGCTGAAAAAGTTGAAGTTCATCTGCCGTCTCCTCTTGTGTCACACCCCTGGTCAGTTCTGCCGGGCCGTGCCCTCCTGGCTGTGGGTGTCGCAAAGCATCAGGTAATACATGGCCACCTGATCCCGCTGGTTTGTCTGCAAAACACTGGCAAAGTGTTTCCGTGCTTCAAAATACCGCTTCTGCTGGTAATCGTGGATGCCTTTTTCAAACTCTTCTCTGGTGATGAGATGGAGTTTCTTTTCGTAGGTATCCATGCCGTCCAGGAACTCATACAGGCTCTCCCGGCCCCAGTCTCCGGCGCCGATCTCCCGGCAGCTGAAATAGGAATCTTCTCCGATGCCCTCCACGCCCCGGCGGGTGATGATATACCGGGTGCCGATCTCGTCCATCAGGCTGTTGAGGGCGTAGATATCCATAATGGTTTTGGAAATGGCGGTGATGGTCTGGCGCTTTTGGTTGCCGGCCACGCCCACCAGGGTCTTATCCCGGGAAATGAGGATCTTCAGCTCCACCGGCCGCTCCTCCCGGGCCATGATCTCCTTGAGGGAAATGGCGGTGTTGAGAGCGTCCCGTGTCTGGCCGGGGAACAGGGCCAGCATCCCGGCTCCGTCAAACCGCTGGATGATGCCGTGGTTGATGTCCACCACATCAAAGATCCGGTCGTAATTTTCGTTCATCAGAGCAAAGTAATCCTCATTGCCCATCTGCTCCCCCGGTGTGCCAAAGGTGACATAGAGCAGGCTCATGTCCTGCACCTGCTGGTCCCGCAGCTGCAAGTCGGTGACCTTGGTCTTACCCAGCAGCTGGAACAGCTCCCGAGGGGTGAATTTGATGTATTCGTTGTTGAGCAGCACCATGTTGGAAATGTACTGACTTAGTTTTTCGGTCATCTGGTTGAAGCTGATGCCGATCTGGGCCAGCTCATCCCGGGAGGTGATTTTGGCCTTGACCCGCCAGTTGCCCCCGCCGATAGCGGCAATGCACCGGCTCAGCTCCTTGAGAGGCCGGAAGGCCCCGATGAGCACTGCCAGCAGCCACAGCAGGCAGCAGAGCACGGCACCAGCCAGCACGAGAACGGCCGGCAGATTGCCTCTGGCCCATAAGGGAAGCGCGGAATCCTTTTCCGCCCGGGCCTCCACCAGACCCCAGACCTCCCCGTCCTCTCCCCGCAGAGGAACAACATAGCTTTCATAGCTTTGAGCGCCCTGGGTGGTCTCCACAGAACCGCCGTCTTTCTCCGCCAGTTTTTCCACCTGCTTCAAATCTGATCCGGTCAGTTCTTTGTCCAAAGGAGCCAGGTAACTGGCCGAGGAAAAGCCATCTGTTCCCAAGGAGAACAGGCCATAAAAACTGCCGTCCTCCAGACCGTAAAGCCGCAGGCCCATGTTTTGGAGGCCGGAAACAATTTGTGCTCCCTGAAATGCCTCTTCCAGGCTTTCTTCCAAAGAAGCTCTTTGAAGGGTATTCAAACGGGAAGGCAAGGTCTCCGGCGCCGCTCCCTCCAGACTCTGGACGGCAAAGCGGGCCGCCGCCCCCAGACTGTCCTGCAGGTTTTCCCGGCATTGCTGCCGGTAAAGGGTGAGCATCCCACCTAGAAGCAGGGCCGTGACCAGCACCAGCGCCGGAAGGAACTGAAGCAGAATCCGGCTGACCAGCCGGGAAGCTCCCAGCAGCCGGGAAACGCCCCACCAGATTGCCGCAGCCAAGGCCCCGGCCACCAGTGCGCACAGCAGGGTCTTTCCAACCCGCAGCAGATCCCAACCCTCATGGATGCCCTCCACCGCCACCGCTTCTTTGCCAAAGCGCAGCCACACCGGATCTTTCCCATCGATGGTGACGCCGCAGAAATCCCCTGCTCCCACATACCGGGTTTGCTGGAGCTGGTCAAAAGTGATGTCCAGCCGGGCATTCACCGTGTCCTCGCCGCTGTAAAGCCGCTGCGCGGTAAGAGACTGAGGGTCCAGTTGATAGAGAACACCGGTGCTGCGGCTGACATAGTAAACCATGTCCTCTTCATCGGCCGACACCTGACCGGCCAGAAGAGTGCTTTCCGCCAAGACCCGGGGCTCTTCTTCCTGGGGAGCCATGGCATAAAGCCCGCCCTCCTGGGTGGTATAAACCAGCGTGCCGTCGGAAAGGGCGGCAAAATCCTCCGGCACCAAAGCCTGCTCCCCTTCCCCATCTTCCTCTGTCTCCAAAAAGAAGCTGGACAGGGTCTCCGGGGATGCATCCCCATAGGGCTGAACTTTCAGAATGTCATAGCGGCCCTGATCTTCGCAGATGGCCAGAAGGATGTCTCCCTGCATCTGGAGTTTGCGGAAATAACTCTGGGTACTCAGGCCGGAGAGGGCGGTTTTGTCCACCGTCACCACTGCCGCCTGGATGGTTCCATCGCTTCCGCAGGAAACCACCTCTTCCAAAGAGATCACTTCCTGCCGTTTTCCTTCGCCATCCACCAGCACCTCATAGTGTTCTCTTGTGAGATACAGGGTGCCGCTTTCGTCTGCCACCATATCCCCATAGCGGATGGAGCGGCCCTCCTCATCCTGCTGGGGCAGCTGATGTTCTCCCAGCAGCTCCCCGGAAGAGGAGACCCGCCACAGCTTGCCGTCCTCCCCCAGCAGGGAGAGCTGGCCCTTGCCGTCAATGGCATAGGCATCCCAGGATATTTGAGGAACCTTGCCGCTTTCCAGGGCAAACAGAACCCCGGCCAGGATGGCCAAAACCAGGATCACACTTCTTTTCATCCATTTCATAACGCTCTTCTCCTACCGCCGGGCCGTTAATCTTCCAGGTACTGGGCCAGCTGATCCTTCATGGGCAACCGCAGAACGGTGCCGGCCTGGGGCTCCCTCCCGGTGTCCAGGCCGTTATAACTGGCGGCTGCGGGGGCATATCCGGCAGCGCCATAATAGCTTTCGCAGATGGAATCCCAGGTGTCCCCAGGCACTACAATATAGTCCTCCGAGGTCAGCAGTTCCTCCGGCTGGGGCAGGGAAGCAAAGGCCACCTCTTCCTCCTCCGGCGGCCGGGTGGGGTCCTGAAGCTGAATGCTCCCCTCTTCCTCCTGGCCCTCACCATAGGAGACCAGGCCGATCTGGGTGATGGGTTCCCCGGCCGCCTTTTCCCCTCCTGTGAGGGAGGTGATGAGATAGACCACCAGGCACAAAAACAGCACCACGATCCCCAGCCAGGAAACCTGGGCCAGCCGCTTTTTGTTCTCCTGGAAAAAAGCCTTGGCCTTGGGGATGAATCCGCTTTGCCCCAAGCTATCCCGGGCCTTCTCCAGATCCCGGATCAGGGGAGGCAGGCCGTCATACAGCCCGGCCTGGCACATTTTGTAGATGTCCCGCAGCGCCTTGTGATAGGGGTTTTTCAGCTCCCGGCGGAGCATGAATTCCATCAGGGCCGCCGTCTCCTTCCAGTGGGAGCACCCCACATTCCCGGTGAAAAACTCCGGGTGGAACTGGTAGAGCAAGCGCACATTCTCCTCCTGATCCAGCAGAATGTTCTCCGGCTGGAGCAGTGCACACTGCACGCTTTCCGGCAAATCGGTGCCGCCGGTGTGAACCCGAAACAGCGCCCTGATCAGAATGGTCAACCGCTTTTCGGTGTTTCCCGGGCAGTCCCGGAAGCTCTCGGCCAGGGAGCGGCCCTCATAATAGCGGAAGATGGCATAAAAGTCCTGTCCCGCGCTGAACAGATCCACAAAATCCGACCGTTCCTCCCGACGGGTGAAGGCGGCATAAAGCTGGCTGAAAAAGGCTCGGGTCTCTTCCCCATGGGGCACCCGGTTGGAGAGCAAAAGCTCCTTTTCCCCCGGGCGGCTGACCACCTGGGCCGTCAGATACAGGGTATCGGTGAGCGTACCCAGTGTCTGATACAAAGCGGTCTGGGTGTTTGTTTGTCTTTCCTCTGCCATTGTGCCGCCTCCTCATTCCGCAGCCTTCCTCAGCCTCTCAGTCCCCCTTCCGGGAGTTGGGCTTTTTACAGTTTGCGCACCACCACATAGGCGCTGGCCTGGTGCTGGCCATACTTGGCGCTCTGGGCCCTGATCTCAAAGACCCCTTCGGTGGCCGGTGCGGTATAGAGACCATTGCGGTCGATGCTGCCGCCGTTCTTCTCGGCCACCGACCAGGTCACCTCCTGGCTGGCGCTGCCTTCCACCATGGCGGTGAAGCGCACCTGCTGCAAAGGCTCCACATCCACCGTATTGGGTGTGATGCTCACCTGCACATCGCCCACCAGGTCTTCCTTCTCCTGGTTTTCTTCTTCGTCTTTCCAGGCCCACCAACGCAGGCGGATGTTCTGCTGGCTGGTCTTTTCCATCAGCCGCAGCCCCAGCTGCAAGGTGCCCTTCTTCACATTGACCATGGCCCCCAGAGCACAGGCCGGAGCTCCCAGGGAAAATTCCTCCCCGCCGAAGACCCCATCGCCAAAGATCAGGTTGTCTCCCTTGCTCCCCTGGCTGCCGGTCTCCACGGCCACCATGGCCCGCACCCGTCCGGCTCCCAGGCCGTGGATGAACTCATGGGAATAATAGGTGCGTCCCGCCTTGGGCGCCACGCCCAAAGCCACATTTTCCACACCCTGGGCCATTTTTTTGGCAGGCGCCTGGGGCTTTTCGGTCTTTTCCCCGGCAGAATCCTGCTGGGCTTTTCTCTCACTATTACGGTCTTCCCGATGGCCTCCCAGCTTTTGCAGCAGGCTCATCAGCTGAGTGTTGGGCAGGTGCTGGGAGAAGGGGTTCTGCACCACTTTTTCAATGAAAAAGGCGCTTTGCCCGGCCACGATGTGGAACTTGGCCAGGTAAATCTCCTGATCCTCCCGGGGCGTGAGCAGCTCGTCAAAATGGCGGGTGTAGTAATTTTCCATCACCACTTCCCCCAGGTCCCGACGGGTGACTTCCACCGGCTGGCTCAGATCCTGGGAAAGCCCCGGCGCTTCCTTGCTGCCCAGGCGGAGAGAAAAGCTCTCCTTCAGCACCTTCACCGAAGTGTAGTCGTCTTTCACCGGGCCGCAGTCCATGATATAGGGCAGGGTCACTTCCTTGTGGGTAGTCACCTCGGTCTCGGTGTATTCCACCCGCACCCGATTCTCTCCCTTGGGAGAGCGGAACAGGTCGCTTTCAATGTCAAAGGAAAAATGCACCGGCGCCGATACATCCCGCTTTTCAAAGAGCACCCGCAAAGCAAACTGATGGTCGGTGTTGGCATAACGGGGCACCTCCAACCGGATGCGCACGCCGTCCTCGTCATACAGGGTGATCAGGTCATAGAGCACACTGTCCACACCCAGCATCTGCCGGTTGGGTTCCTTTGTGGTGAGGAACAGCTCATAGCCCTCCCGCACCCGGTTATACTGCCGGCCGGCCTCCGCATTTTCCCCGCTGCCCGCCACCGAGAAGGTGCCTTCGCACTCCTCCTCCTGGTAGCGGATGCCCAGGTACACGTCCCCGCTTTGCTGGATCTGATCAAAGCCCTGGATGGCGCTGATGCGCTTGACACAGGGGTCCTGCACCAGGATCTCCCGGCCCAGATAGTCCAGAGCCATGCCCGCCTCCAGGGAAAAGGTCTGGTTATCCACCAGCAGCACCCCCAGCCCGGCCACGATACCGGCCCCATGGAGCAGGCGGTTGCCCAGGCGGCGCTTGTCGTTCATATAGGTCTGCTCGTCCTGAAAATCCCGGACGGTCATCAGCTTGCCGTAAAAGTAATGGTTGCGCTCGCCGGAGCTATATTGCAGATTGTTCATTCGTCCTTCCTCCCGTTGCCGATTGAGCCAGATAAGGTGCGCTGGGTACAGCGCCGCCGTCCAACACCAGATGTTTGCTTCTGCCCAGGATGGAATTCATCCCCAGATAGCAGTGCTGGCCAAGAATCAATTCATCGTTCATAAACACCAGGTTGCACACAGCATCCACCGGTTTGAAGCTCTGGATGATCTGATAGAGCCTGGCATATTCCTCCGGGCCGCCGGCCTTGCCGGGCATGAGCACCGTGAAGGTCTGCCGCCTTTTGCCGTAAAGCCGCTCCAAAGCCTCCTGATCCTGCCGCCAGATGGGCTGGGAGGCCGGTACAAACTGTTCCACGATCCGGGGAGTATAGCCGGTATAAAGCTCCACCACCTGCTCCAACGCCCGCCGGGTGCCCTTGATCCGGTAGAGCCCCGCCGCCTGTTTGAGAAGGCTGCGCAGCTTCTCCTCCGGCCACAGCCCCTGCTGAGGCACCGCCAGCATCTCCCCCAAAAACCGAAGGAACTCCGGTGAAGTGACCGCCGCATCGCATCGGGCGGGCATCTGGTCGATGTCCTCTTCCAGGTCCACATAGATGGACTGGAACAGACTGAGAAACCGGGCCAGAAAGGAATCCCGGCTGTCCGCTCCCCGGTAGACCTGGGGCAGATAGTCGATAAAGGCAATGCGGGGAAACTCCAGCTTGATGCTGTGCACCTGCATGGCCTCCCCATCGTAACTGTGGAAAAAAAGGCAGAACCACAGATAACGGCCTTGCAGTCCATAGAGTGTCAGATCCATGGGATCGTCCCAGTTTTTTTGCCCATAGCGGCGGAAAAACTCTTCCCGGGCCTTTCCATCCGCCTTTTCCAGCCAGTCATCCAGCTTCTGACGGATCTCGCCCAGGAAAGGGACGGTATCCTCATCGCTGCAATAGACAAACAGCTCCAGCCGGGCGTTGTCCGGCAATGTGCTTTCCAGCCGCAACCGGTGCCACACCGTGCCGTTTTCCAGGGTGTCCAGGCTGCGGGATATGTAGGTTCCTTCCCGTGCGTTTTCCAGATACAAACCTCCATCTCCGGCAGAAAGCCCCTGGATAAGGCCCATGTCCTCCCAGTCCTCCCGGCGGTTATAGAGAAAATGTTTGGTTCCCGATGCCACGGTCCCACCTCCTTTTTCCCCTTACAAGCTGCCGGTGAAGCTCAGCTCGAAGCGGGTGATATGATAAATGCTGTTGGGGGGCGCCAGAATGTCGTCGGCGGTGGTCTTCTGGATGTATTCTCCCACCGGCTCCACGCTCAGGCTTTCGATCCGCTCCACGCAGTCCAGCAGATCCACGGCACAATACAGCTCCCCAAAGCTGAATACGCTGCCAAAATTCTGATTGAGATCCTGGACAAATTGCTCGATCCGGCGGCGCACCTGTCCGGGAGCGTCCTGGCCATAGGGGGCGGCGGCCAGACGGCCCCGCACCACCAGCTCCACCCGCCGGGGCCACACCACATGGATCTGGGTGGTGAGCAGCCGGTGCCGGTCCATCACCCGGCGGATGTTCTCTTCGTAGGAGGGAAGGGCCTGTTCTCTGGCCCGACCTGCTCCCTGCACCACCAAAGTGATCCGCCGGTCCTCTGGCCCTGCAAAGCCGGTGAGCACCCGGCTGTTTTCCACGATCAGACCAGGGATCTTGCGGAGAAGGGCCTGGTAGTCTGCCGCCGTCACCGCCCGCTCTCCTGAGCGGAGGGCTTCTTCGGCCCGCGCCAGGGTCTCTTCCAGTTTTTCTCCGTCCTCTCCTCCGGAAGCGGGGAGGATCTGGCGCACCGTCAGCGCAGCCAGCGCAGGAGAAAGGGCATCCAGCTTCCGGATCTGCCCGGCTTTGATGTTTCCTTCCTTACCCCGGCTCACCCGGCACTGTCCCAGCAGAATGTTTCCCTCGCCTTTTGGAGGCATGACCCCTTGGACATGGTCGCCAAACTGAAGAATCCCTTCTTCTGTATCCATGACGAAATGCCGGTCCCGGGGGCCGGAGGAATAAAAGTCCTCCCGCTTTTCCCACTGGGTGAAGGCGGCTTTTTCTCCCCTTCCCCGGCCGATGAGCAGATTTAAGTCCAAAATGCCCTTTTTCACCAGGGGAAACTCCAGCCGCTGATGGGAAAACCCGGTGCCGCTTCCCAGCGTCACCCCTTGGGGCTCATCCAGGCCGTAGGAGATCACCATGGTTTCACCGCCCCTTTCCTGCCGGGGCAAAATCACTTGCTTTCCATCCTGCTCCTCCAAAGAGAAGCCGGTTTCCTGCCAGCCTTCTTCTCCTTTGACAAAGACCCGATGACGGCCAAACAGCCCCAAATGGCTCCCCATCACCGCCGGGCCCTGGAACACATCCTGGCGCACCAGGGTGTCCTGCTGAAAAACCTCCACCACATTGAAGCGGATGTCCCGCACCTGGGGCGGCAGGTCGTAGCCGTCCTGCAAAAGCCGCACCCGCAGGGCAAAGCCCTGGTTTTCCAGGGGAGCCATCTCCCCCTCATAGCGCAGGCTCAGAAGACCGGAAAAGAGGAAGCCATGGGTATCGTCCCGCACCACTTCCGCCTCTTTCCACCCGTCCCGGGTATAAACCTCCCAGGAGAGACGGGCCAGGGGCACAAAGTCGTCCCCTTCCTGTACCGGCGTGCGGCGGGGGTCCTCCTGAAGGGAAACATACAGGGAAAACACCCAGCCCGAAGGAATGGGATCTGTGAAACAAAGCTCCATTTCCTCCCGGGGCTCCCGGGCCGGTTCGGCCCCTAGACCGGGGAAAATAGGAAACAGCCGCCCCTGTCCCAGCTGTCCGGCTTCTACTTGCTCCGCCCGCTCTCCACTGCGGAAAACCACGCTTTTCAGCCGGCTTGCCAAAGCGGCGGCAGGGGTTCTGTTTTCAAACACCAGCTCCCCGGCCCGCCACTTGCTTTCCTCCGGAATGGGAAGGTCGGTTTCGGCCCCGGAGACCTCCACCAGCGTGCGGGCGCATTGCACCGGGCGGGATTCCATGCCCAGAAGCTCCAGAAAACGCCGTTTGCTTTCGGGGAAGATCACCGACATATACTGGTGCTGCATGGCCTTGAGCCAGGCCAGCAGATCCACCAAAGTCATGCCCGGGTCGGCAGCCTGGAGATTGTTCCAGGAGGTGTCGTGACGGGCGATCTCTTTGACGGCGGCCTCTACAATGTCCTCAAAGGTCTCACTGTTGAGTTTTTCCAGCTTGAGCACGCCCTCACCTCCCCTGTTCTGCGGTCAGATTGATTTCCGGTTCACCACACACCGGCACAGTAAAGCCATCCCGGCGCAGGCGGTCAAATTCCACCGCCTGCCGCCCGTCCTGGGTGACCATATAAGTAAACAGATACAATCCCCGAATCCATTTGATATTGGGAATGGTCTTGATGCTGTTATAGATCAGCTCCCGGCTGGGAATCTGGCCGATCTCCCAGCCCTGGCCCCCGAAGTTGCCGGTGATGGGATCGAGAAATTCCTCCAGCCTGCGGCGAATGGCCTGATGGGTCTCGTGGTAACAGTCGTAATCGGGAATGACGGCATCCACCGTCACATAAACCTCCACATACCGCACCTCGAAGAAATCCACCTGACCGCCTCCGGCCAGCAGCAAGGAGGCCTTTTCCTCCAGCATCTGCCGGGCCCGACGCACCAGGGCATCGAAGAACTCCCCACCCCGGCCAAAGGTCCGGGGCAGCACTGCCACCGCCAGCTTTCCTTCTGCCGGACGGCCATACCGGTCCACATGAGCGGCACATTTCACCCGGAAAATATTCCGGTTGCTGGCCAGCACGGCCCGCTCCAGATCTTCCAGCGTCACCAGCCGGTCCATTTCCAGCACTTCGCCGGTGCGGCGATGGGCGGCTTGACCGATGGTCTCCATGGGGGAGCCGCCGCTGATGGGCTTGTGGTTGGTCACCCCAGCCACTCCCGCCGGGCGGGACAAAAAGCCCAGGATGGCCCCTTGCGGGATGTTGCCGTGGTGGCCATCGCAGCGGGTGTGCTCCACCAGGATGCTCTCCTCCGGACTTTCCGGCGGAATCCGGCCATGGCGTCCATCCCCAAAGACCACATCCCCCTGGGAATAGTCCACCATGTAGACCCGTTCTTCCCCGGCGCACCCTTCCAGACGGTCCACTTCCCGCCAGGGCACCCAGATCTGTTCCACCGTGCCTTCGGCGCTTCGCTGCACCAACACATCCGGGTTTTGCAGCAGCTGTTCTTCTTCCTTCACCGAAAGGGAACCGTGCTCATTGACCCAAACTTTGGTTTCCCACAGATTGGGCACATTCAAAGAACACCGCTTGTTCTTTTCTCCCCGGCCGATGTAGAAATAGGCCCGGTTACCCCGCTCCCGCTGGATCACCGGCACGGTGTTGGGCCACACGGCCCGCAGCACCGGATTTTTCCCTTTTTTCTTTTCATCGTAACGGCCATCCACATCCACAAGGCGGACAAAATACCCTTCCCGGCCAAAAAACCGGGCTTTGGCAAAGTCCTTTTTGCCCACCAGAGTCACCATGCCGCTGCGGGTGAGGTTTTCAGTCTGATCCATCACTTCAATGCTCTTCCATCCCGGCTCCCCGTTGACGGTGATGCCATAATATTCCCACCGCAGAGGGGGCGGGGCGGGAAAGACCCCTTCGGCCACATCCCAGAAGATTCGTAAAGGCCCGCCGGTGAGAGGATTGGTAAAGCACACATACATGGCCGGATCGGGACAAAGGCCCGCCGTCACCAAAGGCGTCTGGCCGCTGTGGGGCAGCTCGACCAGATTGCGCTCCACATTGCTCTCCACCAGCACCTCTTTCCCTTCCTGCCAGTCCTGGTACCGGTAGCCGATCTCCATATGGCGCACAAAGGGGACGATGTAATGGCCCTTGGTGGAAAAGAGATAAGAGAGCTTGTCGATGCGGGCCCGGATAAACAGTCCCTCCGCAGCCCCTACCAGCAGACTTTCCATGTCCGGGGGACAGCGGAAGGTGAGCCGTTTGACCCGCACGCCGGTCTGATCCGGGGTGAAGAAATCCTCTTCCTCCCCCAGGGGGAAGAGCCGGGCCCAGCCCAAACCGTTCCAATATTCCCACACCACCCGCTCGATGCGCACATCCCGCTCCCGGGAGCCTTCAAAATCCTCCCGGGTCATGACGCTGCGGTAGCGGATGGGATCGGGCTCATAGGCCTGCTCAATGGGCACTTTGTAATATTCCAGGGTAAAGTCCACCGTGATGACGGCCCCGGCCTTGGAAAAAGCCTCCCGGCTGGAAAACTGAAAGGCGGTGAAGATGCTCAGCCCATCGCCAAAGGGGGAGAAATTCTCCTCCGGCAGCTGGTTTCCCTCCCAGGACAGCGCGTCGGGGGCCAGTCCCTCTCCCCAGCCCTTCCAGGCGCTGTGGGTAAAGGAGACCCCTCCATCAGGGATCTGTTTCAGGCGGCAGCGAAGCAGCCCCATGGCCTGCTCCCCCTCCACCTCCACCGGATGGCTTCCCTGGCTTCCTTCCAGCCCGATGCCCTCTTCTGTGAGCAAAACCCGATCAAAGGGTTTCCAGCCGGTTTCGGTATGGTATTCCCATTGGGCCATATCCTCATTGGAAAACACCTCCGCCAACTGGCGGCGCTGCTTTTCCGAAAGGGCGTGATCCAGGCGCATCATAAAGTGGGTACGGTCTTTGGTATAAAAGGCCCGGTCATCCCGGAACACCAGGATGTGCTGCTGAAGCTGGGGATACCCTTCCAGATCAAAAAGCCGCACCGGCTCTCCCGGCTCGTTCCGGTCATAGGCCATGACGATGGTGTCCTTCCGGGCACTGGTGAAAAAGATGCTGTCCACCTGGGTGTCCAGGGCGGTCATGCCCTGGGTGGTCTCATAAAAGACCCGGCCTGCATCGGTATCGGCGGCGGCATACACCACTGTGCCCTGGGGCAGATAGACCTCTCCCCCGTCCGGAAGCACTTCCACCGTCACCATGCCCTCCGCCGGGGCCGGAGGCAAAAGCCGGGTGCCCAGCAAGTTGAGGAAGGACAGGAAGTGATTGTACATGGTCCGGTTGTATTTGCTGACGGTATTTTCCATCATGGCGGCATAAACATGGGCCAGAACCATGCCGGCATCCGGGTGTTCCTCATCCCATCGCCACTCAGGCACATAACTCCGGGCCAGAGCTTTCAGCTGGTCCATGATATCCCGGCGATCCCGCCCATCCAGCTTGGGTGTCTGCATTGTCCTTCCTCCTTCCTGTGTGTTCTAAAGTCATCTGTCCCCTTGGTTCAGCTCCATCTCCTGTCGCATCTGCTGGGGGCGGATGGGGTCGATGTCGGAGACATACTGAATGTCCACCGTCACCGCCGTCCGGTTTTCCGGCGACTGCATGACCCCCACATTGATTCCCTTGATGTGCTCTTCCCACCGCTTGATGCTCTGGGCCAGAGTCTGGGACATCTGATTGACCAGCACCAGATCCACATTCTGGAACATGAACTGGTTGAGCCCGGCGCCGAATGTGGAACGCATTTTCCGCTCGCCCTGGTCGGTTTTCACAATGAGCCGGACATCCTGGCGGACACATTCTTCGTCTTCCACCATCCGGATCCGGCCTGTGGTTTCATCCACTTCCACCGGAAAAGCCCATCCTTGCAGCTGTGCCATCCTCTTTCCCTCCCTATCAGTTGACTTTCACCATGGCGCCCTTCACATTGGTGACGCCGCTGGCCTCCAGATTCAGCTGGCCGCTGGCCTTCACATTGACGGCGCTCTTGCCGCTGACATCCACCTGCTGACCATCCACCTTGATATTTCCCGAGGCCTTGATGATGATCTGGTTGCCGCTGCCGTCCAGCTCGATGGAAGCGCCGCCGCATTTGAGCACCAGTTTGGTTTTGGCCTCCAGCGTCACGGTGCCGCCCCCGATGTCGATCTTCAGCAGATTGGTTCCATCCTTGTCGGTGAGGGCAATGGTCTTTTCCTTGTCGTTCATGGAAAGGGCGCTTTCCCCCGCGGTTTTCAGCGTCAGACCAGGGGTTTCCTCTCCATCGTTCCACTCCATCAGATGACCTGTTTTGGATTTGATGGCGCGCAGCTGGTTTTTGCCTTCCTCCACCTTACCCGGGCCAGGGGCTTTGGTGTTGTACAGGCTGCCCAGCACATAGGGGGCGGTGAAATCCCCATCCACAAACCCCACCAACACCTCGTCTCCCACTTCCGGCAGGAAAAAGGCGCCGTAATCCTTGCCGGCCATGGGAGTCATCACCCGGATGTAATCGGTCTCCTGGAGGGAATCGGTGCGGTTGAGCAGCCGGACTTTCACCCGGTTCTTTTTCTCCGGGTCCTTGATGTCGCTGACGATGCCCACCGTGATGCCGCAGAAGGACTGGTCCTCATGCTCCTGGGCCAGCATTTCGAAGATGCTCATGTTCTTCCTCCTCTGCTACATCTTGTTTCCCGCAATGTGGACGATGGTATCAAATCCATCCCGATCCAGATGATGCACCACTTTGGTGATGAAATAATCCCGGTTCAGGTCCTCATTGAAGCCCTTGAGGGTGATCATATGGCCGGGGAACAAAATGGGGATACCCGAAAGTTCGATGGTTCCTGTGAGGAACCCCATGGACATCTGATCCAGCAAAGCCTGGGCCCGGGCTTTGGACTCGGCCTCGGAACGCACCGAGCCGTCGGCTACCACCTTTTCCATGGTGGCGGTGATCAGCTTGGTGGCGTCGGCCCCCGCTTTTTTGCCGCCTCCCACTCCGGTGACGGCGGTGGCCTTGGCTTCAAAGGGCTTGCTTGCGTCCTCTGTGTTGTGGTTGCGCACCGTCACCGATTTCACCTGATTGGCCAGAGTAACCTCCCGGCGAAACCGGCGCAGATTCTCTCCCGGCTCCACCGTCAGCAGGCTGTCGGTGAATTTCTTATAACTGACGAAATACACCGTATCCTGTACCACATAAAAAAGGTAATTCAGCCGTTTGGCCAGGGAGACCACAAAATCATAATCGCTCTGGTTGTGCTGCTCGATAGGGGCCAGCACCTCTGCACTCACTTCCACCTGCTTGCTTTTGTAAAGAGCGGTGTAGTTTTTCAGCACATCGTTCACCGCTTCGGAGTATTTGGTGATGCCCTTTTTCTGCAAGGAGCGATAGCTGCTCATCATAAATTGCTTGCAGTCCATGGCGGTGACGATCACGGCCACCCGATCTCCCTGGATGTCGATTTCCTGGGAGGAGATATAGCCCACAAACACCGATTGCGCGTTTTTGCTTTCGCCATAGCCCAGAAAAACCTCCAGCTTGGCCCCCAGCACCAGCTTATCCAAAGAGGTATCCATCTGGAGTTTCCCATCTTCAAAACGGGAATACTGGCCCACCACTTCCAGCGTGCAATCGCTGGCCTCCATGCCGGTGGACATATTCACCTGAATGCTGGTATAGATCAGCTGCTCTCCCGGAAGAAGAGAACCGTTGACATGGAAATAAGCCACTGGCCGCTGAAAATTATTGAATTTTTGGGCCGCATCGTTGAGGGTCACGCTCTCTCCTCCCTTCGCTTTTCATCAAACCGGTCAAATGGGCAGAGACCGGAGAAATTTTCCCGCCTTTTCCACCATTTTCAGCATATCCGAGGTGGAATCGCTTTGCTCCAAAGGATCCGCATTGGTTTTGGTCACCATGGACAAAGAGACTTCGGCCCCCAGCGGCGCTCCCTGGCTAGAAAAATAATTAAAAGTCGTCTGAATCTTGGTGATGATCCCTTTATAGGCCATATTGCCCCAGGTAAATATCACCGGCACCTGCTTGTGGGCGGCCTTCATCAAGGGGGTATAACAGCACAGATCCTCGTTGAACAAACTCAGACTGGTAAAATCGGTCTTTTTGATCAAATCACTCAAAGCACTTTCCGCCTGGCCGATCTTGTCGCCGCTGCCGATCAGGCTGGTGACAATACTGGTGGCCGCCGTGGCCAGAGCCTTGAACTCCACCCCGTCGGTTTTGGCGTTGTATTCTTCCACAATGTTGAAAATCAAGGTGATATCCACCTGTTGTTCCCCAATGCCCCGGGGCAGAATCTTGCCGTCGGCCGCTGCGGTCTCCGGGGTTTTTTCGTTGGCGACCCCTTCTTCCCGCTTCACCTGCGTGGTGGCGCTCACCTTCAGGCTGGATGGGTTGAACAGCACAGGATAAGGCCCTTCGGATTCCCATTTTCCATCGCTTTTTTGTTTGGTGGCGATAGTGAATGTGGCCTTGTCCACCGCACCGAACCGTCCGCCCAACGCACACATGGGCCATACCCCCTTTTTGTCATTTCAATTTTTTTACCGGCCGATTTTCCGCCGTTCTGTCCGCAGCCGCCGCTCAACCCGATCCAGCACCTGGGCGGCCATGCGGTTATAATTGAGATCCTGCAGCACCTGCTGGATGATGCGCTCTTCGGTCTCCTGGCTGATGGCCCCGGGAGCTTCCGGCCTGGGACGGCTCTCCGGCGCCTGATAGGAATAGGCCGCGTTCATGGCTGACACATATCCTGCGTCCACCGATTGAGCCCGCAGCACTTCTTCTCCGCTCTCTTCCTTCTCCTGGGGTGCACTCTGTGGCCGGGGTGGCAGACGATAGACCACGCTCTGCCCTGTCCCTTTCGGTGCATCCTGGGATGGAGCCCCTGATCTGTCCGGCTGTGAAACCAGTGTTCCTTCGGAAAACTCCGGGGAAAAGGCGGTGTGCACCATGGCCTGGGAAGTTGCATCCGGCCTGGCAGGAGACCGGGCGTTCTCCAGAGACAGCAGAGAGGAAAGTCCCTGGCCTCGCCGAATCACCGGTGCCCCTTCTTTCTGCAATGGTGCAGATTCCTGAGTTTTGCCCTGCTCCAAAGCAAAAGCAAGATGCCCCATCATGGGACCCATAGAAGGAGTCTCCGCTCTTTCCTGCTCGGCCCCTTGCTCCGGCTGGGCATCCAGAGAAGTGCGGAACACCATGTCCCATGGCCCTTCTTCCTCCCAGGCCGTGGGAGGAACTCCACTGGAATGGGAAAGAGGGCTTTGACCTTCCGGCGAAGGCATAAAGCTCTTTCCACCGTTCCAGGCCCCGCCCCGCCAGGGACGGGCAAAGGGGAGCGTCCTCTTTCTCGCCGGGGCCGCAGTCTCCTTGCCCCTCATCGGGGCCAGAGACGAAGCGCGGCCGATGACAGCCACGCTTTCCAAGGCGGGAACAGTGGGAGAAACAAAAGAAAGAGAGAATGGATAGGAAAAGAAGGATTTTCCCCTTTCTGTTCCCGACCGGATGGCAACGGTCTCCCCACTTCGGCGTACCGGCTCTCCATCCCAGGCCCAAGGCCGCGGGAGAGGAAGAGGCGAGGGACCTTCCCATTTCCGGGAAGGTTCTGGAATGGGAGAAGGCGGCAATGCCGCCCGCCCCGGCGGGAAAGAAGACGCCTCACGCCCCTGATTCACTGGATTGGAACGAAAAACGCCAGCCGGCAAGTCCGTACGGTATATTGGCTCATAAGCTCTGTTGCTGACCGGTTGCGTCCCCGCCAAAGCACTGGACCGGGACATCGCCCCAACCGGCAACGCCGTGCGATACACCGGCTCACGCGCTTCACCACTGACCGATTGCGGCCCCGCCAAAGCACCAGACCGGGACAACGCTCCAACCGGCAGCGTTGTACGATACACCGGCTCACGAGCTTCACTGCTCACCGGCTGCGGCCCCGCCAAAGCACCAGACCGGGACAACGCTCCAACCGGCAGCGTTGTACGATACACCGGCTCACGAGCTCCACCGCTGACCGGCTGCGTCCCCGTCAAAGCACCCGACCGGGACAATGCTCCAGCAGGCAGCGTTGTGCGATACACCGGCTCACGAGCTTCACTGCTGACCGACGAAAGAGCGGCCTCCTGCTCTGCTTGTGCTGCGGCCCGATGGACCAAAGAAGAATGTAGCCCAGCTCGCCCCTGTGGGAAAAGGGTAGCGGCCCCACGGTACCCCAGACCTGGCGTTTTGCTGCTCACAGACTGAGGCGCCGAAGCATTTTTCGACTTTTCTCCCAGCGGCCAAGCCGCTTTTCGCCCAAATACACCTTCTTGGCCTGGTCTTTCCCAAGCAGTTCCCTGTTTGTTTTCTCCAATCTGGAGTACAGTCCGGGCTTTTCCGGCTTCTTCCCTCGTCTCGGCCCATTCTGTGCGGGGACCAGTTGAGGGAAAAAGCGGACGGGCTTCATAGCCTGAAGCCGGTTCTTCATTGGAACCGATCTCCCGGAAGCGCAAATGCACCGCCTTCGGGCTTTGGCTCTTCTGCCCAGGAATCACTCCCTCAGCAGAAAGAGGGGAGGCGATCCAAGGCGTCCCTTGAACACGACCGGAAAACAGAGAAAGCTGTTCTTCTTTCCTCCCCCATGCCGCCCCTTTGGAAGCCAGAGTCAGCGGCCCAGGGGATATCGCTCCGGTCTTGGCAATTCCTCCAAAAGGAAACGACACATAAGAAGATGGAAAAACCGACAAAAAGGACGGCATTCCCAAAGCCCCAGAGGGCGCAAGTGGCGGGAAATTTCCCACCGGCCCAGGCATTCCAGCCTTTGCTGAAAGGATTTTCGGCTGAAAAACGGCGGCAGCATGGGAAATCGCCGGAAAAGTCCGAAGGACCGGCAGGCTTTTTTCCCCCGGTCTCT
Organism: Ruminococcaceae bacterium AM07-15; assembly: GCA_003477405.1. GTDB lineage: Bacteria > Bacillota > Clostridia > Oscillospirales > Butyricicoccaceae > Pseudobutyricicoccus. Next base: position 41,161 of record QUDE01000004.1, on the reverse strand, counting down.
CTGTGTCTTCCCCATGTACTTCCCGGCTTCCAGCGGAAACTGGCCGGGCTGTGCTCCCATGCTCTCGCTTAGAAACGACGCTTGCAGAGCCCCGGGATACACTTTCCGGTGTCCCTTGAACAGAAAATTGGGCGCTTCGCTCCCAGGAGCTTTTCCCTGTCACCGCTGCGCTGCGGCGGCTCGTTTCTTCGGTCTGAGACAAAACAGGTTCCCGGATCTCTTCCCCATGGGAAGTTGGGGCACTGCTTTCCCCTCGCTTCTTCTGGCTGCGTCCGGTTTTCCCTTTGCTTGGGGAATGGACCTCCCCTTGTGCATGAGGGCCATGGCCGGCTTCCCGACGCCGCAGACCACGAGGCGATGGAGCCTGCTCCCGCACCGTTTCCCCCTGTTCTTGCTTTTGCGCTACAGTCAAGGGGGTGGTATGCAAAGACTGCGGCTTTCTTTCGGTCTCTGTCCGGCTAGGGGCAGAAATCTCCGGCTTCAAAGAAAAAACTGGAGAAGCTGGGCCAACAGAAGGATCCTGCTTTCTTCCATGCACCGGGACAGAGCTTCCCGGTAACACGGCCCGGATCAGCCGCGCTTCATCGGATTTGCCGTTTTTTTTTAACTGTTGGGTCAGTTCCGAAAGAGCCTTCTGGAACTGGCCAGCCTGGAGCATCTCCCCTTCCACGGCCCGCCGGATCTGCTGGGCCTGGGAGCTCACCGAGCCCCGAGCGGTGGAAAGCGCCTGATCCAGCTGACGGGTCAGCTGAAGCTGCAAATTGTGCTGCTGACGGAGAAAGGTGTTGCTTTCATCGCAATAAGCCCGCAGCTGCATCAAAAGATTGACCACCACCGGCTGCTGAGGCGCCGGAGTCAGCTCTGGCCCCTGCCCCTCCCGGGGGAGTACATAGGACAAGGATTCCAGGCGCAGCGCCTCTCCCGTGATCCCCTTTTGCAGGATGGACTGGCAGAAGGCCGCGTTGCTGCCAGGCAGGGTGAACTCCCCCAGCCCCCGGCCAATGGTGCCGGTTATCGGTTTGAATCCTCCCATGCCCATACCTTTCCTCCTCTCCGGCCCTCCCTTTTACTAGAACCTAGAACAGAGAGGGAATGGGAATGTTTTTCAGCCCCTTGTGGGTGATGGTGAATGTTTCAATCAAAGGTTCGGAGCGGGTGGCGTCCAGATTGCTGACCTCCCATTCCACAACGCCCTGGGAAATAAAGGAATAAATCGCTTTGATGCTCTGGCTTTCGTCCAGCACCAGGATCAGGCCCAGGGCGTCCTTGGCCTCGATGGCCTGGCTGCCCACATACCCGGCCAACAGACCGGCGATGCTCAGCTTGCGCATCTGGTAGCCCCGCTTGAAGGTGAGCCGGTGGGGCTCGGTCTGGGGTTTGGGAATGCGGATGGGATAGTCGTTGCGGCCCCCTTCGCTGATGAAATCCACCGACTGGCTCCGCCCAATGCCCGAAACACTCTGAAATCCCAGTGTCACTGCATTGAACAGCACAATAAACCGCACCGCCACAATGGGATCATAATGGCTGCTGCGGGTGATGAAAAAGGGTACCTTCATACGCTTCCTCCTTTCCCCAAGGCCCCGTTTTTTTTGTTAAAACACATCAAAGATGTTTTTGCCCCGGGTCTCCTGGTTCATTTTGTCATTGATCCGGGAAACCTCCCGGCAAAACCGGAGCCGCTCCCTGTGTTCCATGTCCATCAGTTCGCCGTAGCTCCAGTGCAGATAGTAGCCCAAAAAAGCTATCTCCTCATAGATCCGGTCCAGGGGATAGCTTTTTGCTATTCCCCCAGCAGGGATACCTCCACCTTGAACTTTTCACCGCAGTGGGGGCAGGTTGCTTCCACTCGAATGGGCTCCACCGCGTTGATCTGCTGGTAGAGGTTCTGGAGATAGGCCATGTCGGAAGAGGGCAGCTTTTCCACGATCCGGTTGTCGATGGCCGGCAGCGTGCCCAGTTTGGTGATGACCCGGGTCATGAGCACCACGCTGAGATAGGCCGGGTTCTGCTGGACTCTGGGGTCCTTGAGAGGCAAAATTTCATCCGCCGCCGTGGCAAAACGCATGGTGCCCTCCCGATGCACCGTGCCGTTTTCATCCATATAGCCCCGGGGCAGTGTGAAGGGATATTCTGTCTGGTAAGCCATGTATGGCACCTCATTTCTTCGCTATGGTGACCTTGCCGAAAAAGACAACATGCCGCCGTGTCCCCGTCCAAAAGGACAAGGACACGGCAGCGATGACGCATCACTCGGTACGAGTCAGGCCTTCGTGGGCCAGCTCGATGGTTTCGATGGCCACCTCAGAGGAGGTGCCGTTGAAGTCCGGAGCGGTGTATTTCACCGGCCAGGCGTTGATGCACCGCCAGGAAGCGGCAGGGGAACCCTCTTCGTCCAGAGCGGTGAGAGTCACTGTCTTTTTCTCGATGGTGCCTTCGGTGATGTCGATGAGCCAATCATAAAGCACCATGGTCTCAGAAGAGCCCCATTTCAAGGTGATGTTGCCATATTTGATCAAGCCGGGCAGCTTTGTAGGGGTGATGGCAGGATCGTCCCCGGCCCGGTATTCCACCACATCGATGGTGGCGTCGAAACCGCTGACTTCGCTGAAGCTGCCGGCGTCCAGGCCGTCGATCTCCAGGCGGAATCGGAAATTACGATAGGGAAGCACTTGCTGTTCAACTCCTTATATAAAAATCGTGAGAGCCTTTTCTTATTCGCCGGTCTTCTGGGTCAGGCGGAAGATGACAAATTCCGCAGGCTTGACAGGGGCCACGCCGATGACGCACACTAGGCGGCCATTGTCGATGTCGTCCTGGGTCATGGTGTTGGTGCCGATGTTGACAAAGAAGGCGTCGGCAGCAGTGGAGCCGGCCAGAGCGCCGCTCTTCCAGATCCCCTCCAGGAAGACCTCGATGGTGCGGCGGACACGAATCCACAGCAGCTCGTCGTTGGGCTCAAAGACCACCCAGTTGGTGTTGGCCTTGATGGACTCCTCCAGGAAGATGAACAGACGCCGCACGTTCACATACTTCCACTGGGGTTTGGAGCTGGCGGTACGGGCGCCCCACACCCGGATGCCCTGGCCGGGGAAGGAACGGATCAGGTTGACGCCGTTGGGGTTGAGCATATCCTGCTCGGCGGTGTTGTAGGCCACCGACAGGCCGGTGCAGTTCATCACCGTCTCGTTGGCCGGTGCTTTGTGGATACCCCGGCTGTTGTCGCTGCGGGCATAGATGCCCATCACCGAACCGGAGGGCGGAATATAGGTGTTTCTCTTGTCCAGAGGATCATAGACCTCCAGCCAGGGATGGTACATGGCACAGTAATCGCTGTCCACGATGTTCCGGTGCTTCATGATCTCATCCACGCTCTTGGCCTCTTTGGGCATATCCAGCACGGCGAAACGGCTGCCCAGGTTTTCGCAATGGGCCACCAGGGACAGCTGCACATTGGGAGAGGTGATGCCGGGCACGGCCATGATGGACACATCGCTGTTGTCCAGGAAAGCCTGGATGCCGGTACGCTCGCCGGGTCCCTTGTCCTCGCCGATGAAATCGCCGTCGGACAACGCGGCCGCTGTACCGTTGAGACCGCCGGACAGTTGGAGACGGACTTCCGCCTTCTGGCAGCCTGTCCACTCTTTCACCAGCTCGATGGGGGCCTTGGCCTCTTCCACAGCCTGGGCGGTCACATTGACCAGCTCGGACTTGGAGAGCATCTTTTCGATGAAATAGGGGGTGGTGATGTTAAAGGACACATTCTCATAGGTCTCCGCCATATCTTCGCAGCGGATCTCCATGTTCATTTCACAGGTCTTGATGGTCACCTGAGGCAGCAGAGCCTGGTCCACCACCTGGGCGCTCTGGAAGGGGGAAGCCATGGTGATGTTCTTGCCCTCCACCTGGGCCACCACGCCGTATTCCACCCCATCGGGGCCCTCCAGGGCCACCACATCCCCTGCATAGAACTCCTCGACGCTCTTCAGGGTGTATTTTCCTTCGCCCAGATCCTCCATGATCTGGCTCTTGCCCTTGCTGGCCGGAACCATGGTGATGACGATCCGGTTGCCCCATGCACCGGGGTTCTTGGCTTCAAAACGCAGGCCTTCGCCGCAGGACAGGCCGGCCACTGCCGCATCGGAAGGGGCCACGCGCATTACAAAAGCCCGGGCACCTCCGTTGGCGAAAAAGTGGCTGACCGCATGGGCCAGGTAGCGATATTCGCCGAATTCGCTTTTCTGCAGATAGCCGCCGAACTTCCGGTGGAAATCGGAAATACCGGTGACAAATACCGGAGCGCCGGACACGGGGCCCTTTTCTGCAAGGCCTACAAAACCGGCGGTGCTGGTGCTCACCCCCTGCATGGGAGCCGGGCCGCTGTCAAATTCCTCCACATAGACACCGGGAGACAAATATTCTGCCATACGCTTTCGATCCACGAGCGATCAGGCCGCAAACAGCCCGGCCCGGGATCTTTCCACTCCTTTCTATCTGGTGTTCATGGTGTTTCGCGCTTGGGGGATTCCGCCGCCTCCTCCCTATTCTCCGCTTCTTCCGTGGGGAGAACATCTTCTCCCAGGCCGCTTTCCAGATCCAGGCCCAGGGCCTGGGCCTGCATGGCCAGCCATTTTTTCCGGATAAAAAGCTGATAATCGTCGGATTGGCGGTTCTCCCCGGCTTTCTGCAAAGCCTGGGAGAAAGTTTTCTGGAACTCTTTTTGCTTTTGCCTCTTGCGGGAGATCAGCGTCCCCACGCCGGAGGCGGCGCTGTGAATGCTGCTGCGCCGGGCATCGCTGCGGTGCTCCAGCATTTGCAGCTGGTGCAGGCGGTCTCGTTCCTCCTCCACGCCGTAAAAGGGGAGCACCCGATCCATGGTGGTCTCCCCGCCCTCCCGACGGGACATGGTTCCCATCCGGCCCATCACCGCCTTGGGCGCCCGGGCCGCCTCGCACCGCAGACCCATCGCCCCTTGGGAAAAGGTCTCGTCGTTGCTGCGGAACCGGTCCTGACCGTGGATGGTACGCACTCTGGCCTTGTTTTCCAGCACTTCCCGTCCCTGGGAGTCGTTGTCGTGCCGCACAAAGCCCAGAACCACATCCCGTTTTTTCGGGTCATAGCCCACCTCGGCCCGCCCGGTGGTAAGATCCACCTGACCGGAGAGCTGGGGCAGTTCTTCACGGGAAGCACAGCAGGAGGGCTTGACACTTTGCAGCCGGGAATCTTTCCCTTCCGCCGGTTTCAGGCGGATGCTCTCGGCGGTCTCCAGATCCAGCCCCTGCAAATAGGTGCTGGAGCTTTTGGCCGTGGCGGCGCTGAGGGTGATGTGATCCCCTGCAGCCTTGCTCCATTTGGGCCGCAGCGGCTTTTTTCCAGGCGCTGTCTGTTCCTTGGAAAGCACCTTCCCTCATCCCTCCTTCCGGCCGGGCCGCAGTCTTCCTGACCCCATCCGGCCGCGGCAGAGAGAATACGCACAGAAAAGCCCTCGGGCTCTTTCTGCCCCAAGACCGCTGCTCAGATGCCATATTTTCATGATGAGAATAGCATAAAATCTTGTCGAATAGTGGCTTTTGGCACAAACGACACGCATCTGGCACAAACAACATGACAATGGCTTCTCAGTCGCTTGTGTCCGGAAACAAACTCCTGTATGATAGAAATAGCGTAAATTCGCCATCAAGCGATGAGCTTCTCATAAAATAAAAACAGGATACTTTTTCGGTATCCTCTCTCAACTTATGGACGGAGGTGCAGGCTGTGTTTGCCAAAGAGAAATGGAAGAGATTTCTCTGTGATAAAAAATGGTTTTTGCTGGCCTTGATCCCAGCGGCCGCGCTGCTGTGGTGCTGTTTTCTCTATATCCGTATGACCCAGACCCCCTTGAAGAGTCTGGACATCAGTCCTGCCTCCGATCCGGCCTCCTGGCACTTCACCCTGGCCGATGGCACAGAGGTTTCTCCCCAAGGCGAAAACCTGCTCCTTCCCCCGGATACCGCTCTATATTGCAGCCGGGACCTGTCCCAGCTGGAGTTTTCCCTCACCCCCACATCCATCCTCGCAATGAACCGTTTTGGCTGCGATGCCGCCATTTTATCTGGCGGAAAGCTTCTGGCCGACCCCTCCCTGCGGTATCACCCCCAGGAAGGGCGTTTTGATACAGGAAATCAGCCTGCCATGTACAGCGATATCATCACTCTGGGCTCTGCTCAGGAACTGACTTTGGTCCTGTCCTATCCCGGTGGAATGGCCTCCATCCGCCAGCTGCCCTCCCTGGTTCTGTACCCCGATCTTACAGCTTATCAAAGCCAGGCCATGGCCTCCACCGCCCAGGATGCTTTGCCGGCGGGAGTGCTTCTGGCGGCCGCCCTGTTTCTGGCCGGGCTCTTCTTCTTTCAGCTCTACCACGGCAAGGCCGACGCCAGCCTGCTTCCCCTTTCCCTGCTGGCCTTGTCCTTCGGTCTGGAGCGCACCGTCTCTTACAGCGCCTATGCCATCTGGTTCCTGCAAAGCCCTCTGGTGCTGGTGGGTCTGCAAATGCTCCCTCTGGTGCTCAGTTTGTGGGTTCTTTGGTACCATCTGGCGGGAAGAATTCGGAAATGGGGAATCTTGCTGCCCGCGCTCGGCACTTTGGGCATGGCAGTCGGTCTCGTGTGGCGGCTTTTCGACAACCAGGGCGGCGCTGGGTGGACCAATCTGCTTCTGAGCCGTCTGCTTCCCCTGGCTCTGCTTGTCTCTCTGCTGCTTTGCGCCCACCAAGCCCGTCGGGGCATCGCCTATTACCGGCACTTTTTCTTGCTGGGCGGCGTTCTTCTTCTGTTCTTTGTCCTTGCGATCCTTTTTTCTCTGGCCGGAGATGGCTCTTTGTGGTCCTATCTTTGCTCTCTGTGGCAAAATACGCGGATGCTCCGCAGCTTTTTCTATCTGGCCCGCTTGGTGAACCATCTTCTGCTGCTTCTTTTCTTCCTGCTGGCGGTCTACGACTTTGTGCAAAGCGTGGTACGCCGGAACAGCGAATTGCAGCTTCTGACGGTACAAAACCACTATGCCTCGGAACGCGCTGCCTACCTTCGCCGCTCCCTGGATGAGACCTACGCCATGCGCCATGAGATCCTGCACCATATGAACGCCCTTTCGGCGCTGTGTCAAGAGGGAGATTTGCAGCGAGTGCAGCAATATGTGGAGCATTTCACTGGCCAGATCCGCCAGGCCCCCGGCCGGTATACCGACCATCCCCTCATCAACGCCCTGGTGTCCTATTGCCAGATCCAGGCCCAGAAACTGGATGCTTCTTTCCAGGCCTCGGTGCAGGTTCCCCAACACATCGGCATTGTTGATGCCGACCTGGCCGTGCTTTTGTCCAATATGATCGACAACGCTCTGCACGCTGTGGCGGCCCTGCCCGATCCCCAGGAACGCAGTATCCGGCTGAAAGTGGAGATTTTCGAAAATGCCGGCCTTTTCGTCAGCTGTACCAACAGTTTCTCCGGCGATCTCCAGCGGGATGAACAGGGCGATCCCCTTTCTCCCCGGCGCCACGAAGGCCATGGCCAGGGCATCAAAGCCATGCGCCGGGTGGCCGAGCAATACAACAGTGTGCTCATCATCGAAACCCAGGACAATCTGTTCCATGTGAAGTCTTACCTCTATTTTCAGAAAGACCCCTCTCAGACAGAAGCATAACAAAAAACAGGCCATTTCTTCTCAATAAGAAGAAATGGCCTGTTCCACATATTGCACAACAGCTTTCTGCACTTCATAACGATATTGCCGGCCCAAGGGGATGGTATCCCCCCCATGGAGCAGGATCTGGCTGGTGCTCACCTGCACCTCCCGCACCTGGGCCAGGTTCACCAGATACCCTTTGTGACACCGGACAAATTTTTCCGCCCCCAGCTTTTGCTGGACCTGAAGCAATGTGGCCCGCAAACGCAAAGGTTCTCCCTTGTCCCCCAACTGGATGAGCACATAATGCCCTGTAGACTCGGCATAGAGGATCTGCTGCAGCTGGAGGATCTTCATGCCTCCGGTGGTTTCCAGCAAAACGGTCTCCAGGCGGGGCAGCACCCGGCCAATGGCCTGATCCAATGTGTCCTTTTCCACCGGCTTGAGCAAGTAGTCGTCGGCTTTCACCTTGTAGCCATCGATGGCATAATCCCGGCTGACAGTGATATAAATCAGTTTGCCCCGATACCCTCTTTGCCGCAAAGCCTGGGCCAACTGGATGCCGTTGCGTTCTTCCATCAGGATATCCAGCAAAAAAAGGTCGTACTGGATCTGTGTCTGCTGCAATTTGTCCAGCAGGCTTTCCGGGTCGAAAAACAGATCCACCTGCGCTTCGATCTCCCGCTGGGCCATGATCTCCTGGGTCATACGGCCGATAAGATGTGCTTCTTCCTGATTGTCGTCGCAAACCGCAATATGATACATCTTATCACCATCCTTCACCCGATCCAGGCCGCTATTCAAACCCCTTCCTTTTCTTCTTCCAGGAAAGGGGAGCTTTTACACCACCGTACATTGTATCGGTTTTGCAAAACGATGTCAAGAAAAAGGGCGAGAGATCGTAGTCTCTCGCCCTTTTTGTCACAAATCCAGTTTTGGAGGTTCATCCAGCTTTTCCGGCACATACTTGCCGTCCTTTTTCCGCTGGCGGACGCATTCGGTGAGGAGATACTCGATCTGACCGTTCACCGAGCGGAAATCGTCCTCGGCCCAGGCGGCAATGGCGGCATAGAGCTTGGGGGACAGACGCAGGGGAACCTGCTTTTTCTCTTCGGCCATGATTTAATACAGGCTGCCGGAATTGACCACCGGCTGGGCATCCCGGTTGCCGCAGAGCACCACCAGAAGGTTGGAAACCATGGCAGCTTTCCGTTCTTCATCCAGCTGCACCACATGGTTTTCCCCCAGCCGCTCCAAGGCCATTTCCACCATGCCTACCGCGCCGTCCACGATCATCTTCCGGGCATCGATGATGGCGCTGGCCTGCTGACGCTGAAGCATTACTGCGGCGATCTCCGGCGCATAGGCCAGATAGGTGATCCGGGCCTCGATGACCTCCAGCCCGGCGTCCGACACCTTGCTCTGGATCTCCTCCTTGATGCGCTGGGCCACCACTTCGCTGGACCCCCGCAGGCTGCCTTCATCGGCCACACCGTCGCCGGTGGTATCCACTCCCGGCGCCACATCATAGGGATAGATCCGCACGATGTTCCGCAGAGCGCTGTCACACTGAAGGGACAGATATTCCTTGTAGTTGTCCACATTGAACACCGCTTTGGCGGTATCGGTGACCCGCCACATGACGGCGATGCCGATTTCCACCGGATTGCCCAGGCAATCGTTGATCTTCTGCCGGTTGTTGTTCAGCGTCATGATCTTCAGGGAGATCTTTTTTCCGGCTGCTTCTGTACCGGCCGCGGCCACAGCGGCAGCTGCCAGGGCGCCGTTGCTTTGACCGTCCACATCCCCGCTCTGTTTCAGCCGGGTCTTGGCCGCCGGATTCACCCCGGTACAGAAGGGGTTCACATAATAAAATCCTTCTCCCCGGAGGGTACCCACATATTTGCCGAACAATGTGAGCACCAAAGCTTCCTGAGGCTTGATGACCTTCAGTCCGCAAAGGAAGATCCATCCCAGGCTGAGCCACGCAATGGAAAGGGCCAGCACCAAACCGCCCGCCAGCACCCCTTCTTCCGTCCAAACGGCCCCCAGGATACACAAACCGATGGCCGCCACATAGCTCAGCAGCACCAAAAGCAATACAGGCATTCCTTTTCTGCAATTTTTCAGGATCTTTTCTTCCATGAAAAACACCCTCTCTCTTTATGATATCAAAATCATATCATAATCAAATCAGGCTGTCAAGCATGGAAGCGCGCCTTCACGGCCTGGCCGATGGCGGCCGAAGTAGCGGTATGCAGCAGCGAGGAAGGCAGGGACAGTTCATAGGCCGGCTTGTTCCCATAAGGAATGTGATGGGGGATCAGGCGGGCCGGGATCTCTTCTGTGAAATCCAAAAGAGCAAACTCTCTGGTAGCCATGGAAACGGCCAGAAAAAGAGATTGTTCCCGCTGCATTTTCAAATATTTGTTGTCCCGTAAATGCATTTTGTGGCTTCTGGCCCAAAAGCCGGTGTAGTCGTTCATCAGCTCCAGCTTGCGGCTATAGCCGTTGCAGCTTACAGAGAAATCGCTGGAAGAGGAAGTTTTCACATTGCTCAATACCTTCCGGCCCTGGTCGGCCCCATCCAGACTGGCGTCCAGACCGGCGGCCCAGAACACCCGAAGGAACACATCCTCCACCAGCCAGGAGGCCACCAGGTCCTGGCCGTATTTCAAAGGGCTGCGTTGATCGGCCTGGTGGGTACAGGAACAGAGATTGTCATAAGTCTCTGAAAACTGCTCCCGCAGTTTCTGGAGATCCCCCTCCAGAATACAGATGTTATCCTCTGCATACCTATAACGCCGGGCCAGCTGAGACAGAGGCATTCCAAAAAAATCCGTTGCGCCAGAAAAAGCACCCATCTCGTTTCCTCCTTTGTTTTTGAAGATACCTCTATCATAGCAAACGCCAGGGAAAGTGTCGAATTTTTCTTTTTACATCAACTGCAAAAAACAAACTTGTTCTCCTGTTACTAACACATCTCTTCCGGCTCTTCCTTCCGGGCCATGGCGTTCACGCCCTCGGCGTAGCCCATCAGGAAATCCCGCTTGTTTTCCGGCAGCTGCTTCACTGCTTCCGCCAGGCTCTCCAGCAGCATCTTCTCGGTCTTGCTCATGGTCTCACTCCTTTTCTTGTTCGTTACTCACAATTTACCATGATTAACTCACAATGTCAACTCCCTAATTGTTCGTCAGTAACAGAAAAACCTTGACAAGGCTTCGCTTCCATGTTTTAATCGTGTCAAGGAGGTGAGGAAAATTAACAGCATCAATTCCCGCATCGCCCAGTGTCTTGAAGCCAGCGGATTGACAAACACCGCTTTTGCCAAAAAGCTCAATGTTTCTCAGTCTTTTATTTCCCGGCTTGCTTCCGGAACTACTAATCCTAGTGATAGAACCATCATGGATATCTGCCGGGAGTTTCATGTAGACGAGCACTGGCTCCGCACTGGCGAAGGGGAAATGTTTCGCCCCCGGTCCCGATCCGAAGAGCTGGCCGCTTTTTTCGGCGATCTGCTGGCCGACACGCCCGACTTTCGCCACAGCCTGATCACCGTGCTTTCCCGGATGTCCCCGGAGGAATGGGCCATCCTGGAGAAAAAGGCCTGGGAGCTGGTGGACGAAATGAAAAAGACCGACCCCCAGTAAAGGGGGCCGGCCTTTGCCCTACCGCAGCAGATGGCGGAGAAATTCATAAATGATCTCCAGCCTTTCCTCATCTGCTTTTCTCAGCATTTCAATGATTTCTCTGATAAGTTCTCTCCGCTTCATATCTTTTCTACCTCCATGAGAAAAATTTTTGGCTTTCGCCGCCCACATTTTCCCATGGAATACTTTTCATTTGAAAGAGGGGTAACTATGAAAATTAAGAACCAATTCAAGCGCCTTGTTGCTGTCGCTTGTCTCGCCGCCACCACCGCTGGCATTGCCGGTGCCGCTTCCTGGCGGGAAAATATTCTGGTGGATGTAAACAAGGTCACTGTGGTTTCCAACCAGAAAACCATCCAGGAGCCGACTCTCCTCTGGAATGATAAAACCTACATTCCTCTCCGGGCCACCCTGGAAGCTGCCGGTTGCCAGGTGGATTGGGATCAGAGCACCTATACCGCCACCGTCAGCAACCGCTACGCCGCTCTGGCGGATGCCATGTGGAAATCCTACCAGTTCAGCTACATTCTTTTTGATTATTCCAGAGTTGTCGAATTTTTGAGTGAACTAAATATTCAGTCTATGTCTCCCGGTTCTGTTTCCTCGGAGTATGCTTCCTTGGTTCTCAATCAGGCCGACGACATTGCATCCAGGCATTTGTCTTATGTTCAGTTTGGCATTGCCACAGAAGCTGTCTATTTGAATGAAAATGGTTGGTCTTCTCTTCTTCCTGATTTGCAGGCGATCCATCGGGAGATGCTGGATATTTCTTCTCAATTTTCTCAGCTTGCAAGTGATATGCACTATTATTCCTCTTCTTCCTCGGCAGAAAAAAAAGATATCGTTACTCGGTGTACCAAATTGCAGATGCAGATGGGCACAGCCCAAACAATGATCAGTTACTACTTTGATAAATTGGCTGACCAGATGGTCTATAATCCTCCCATCTACCAAGGGGGCAACTAAAGAAAAAAGCCGCCGGTTTCCGCCGGCGGCTTTTTAAAAAATCCTCAGGTGATGCTTTATGTTATGTGTAAAATGCGGTGCCTCCCTTCCCGAAGGGGCAAACTTCTGCCATATGTGCGGGAAAAAACAGGCCCTGCAAAAAAAGAAAAATCTCAGGCGTGCCAATGGTACCGGCACTGTTTACAGACTGGCCGGAAGGAGGAAACGCCCTTGGGTTGCGGCAAAAAACAAAATAATCATTGGGTACTATGCCACAAAAACCGATGCTTTGGAAGCCTTGGGCCGTCTTTCCAGTTTCCCTCTCACAGAACGCTATAATCTGACCTTTGCCGATGTGTATTCTCAATGGAGCGAAGAGCACTTTTCTGAAATCGGCCACAGCGGTGTGGAAACCTATGAAAATGCCTATCGCATATTTTCTTCTCTCCACAATGCCAAGTTTCGCTCTTTGCGAAAAAAGGATTTTCAAATGGTCATTGACCAGCATCGGTCAAAATCCCATTCTTCTCTCTCCAAATATAAGCAGCTTATCACACAAATGTCTGACTGGGCTATTCGTGAAGAAATCATCACAACCAGTTTTGCCAAATTTGTCAAACTTCCAGAAAACACGAAAAAGGAGAAGGAGATCTTCAGTCCTTCAGATATTAAAAAGCTGGAAAAGGATAAAAGTGAGTCCGCTCGTATTGTGCTCATGCTTCTTGCCACCGGTATGCGAATAGGCGAGCTTTTTTCCCTTCCTCTTTCTAATTATCATGAAAGTTATGTGATTGGCGGTTCCAAAACCGAAGCTGGCCGGAATCGCATTATTCCCATTCGCCCGGAAGGCCGGGAACACTTTTCTTATTTCGCCGAATCAGCAACCGGTCCTTTGCTCTTATCCGGCTATTCTGGGCAACGGCTCCCTGATAATTTTCGCAAAAGAGACTATTACCCTCTTTTGGAAAAACTCCATATCAAAAGAAAAACTCCACACGCCACCCGTCACACCTATACTTCCCGAGCCATCAAGGAGGGATTGGCTCCAGAAGTTCTCCAGGAAATTTTAGGCCATGCCGACTACTCCACCACGGTAAATATTTACAATCATTTTGACGCAGACACTTTGGTTCAGGCTGTGAATGTCGCTGCCGTTACTAACGCATTACTAACAAATCAAAATTGACAGAAAATGAAAAAAGCCCTCAAACCATTGCGGCTCAAGGGCTTTGACTGGTGGACGCTAAGGGACTTGAACCCCTGACCCCCTGCACGTCAAGCAGGTGCTCTAGCCAGCTGAGCTAAGCGTCCGGGTCAATCAGCTTTTTTATTATACAAGCCGTGCGCTATTTTGTCAATAGGTTTTTTCTTTTTTCTCCTCTTTTTCTTTTTGCTCTTCCCTGGGCAAATTAGCCCAAGCCTTATCCCTTCGTCCTTTTGCTTCTCTTTCTCATCATTCTTTGGCTGCATCAAAACAAAAAAGCACAATGATCAAAGCCCCTTGCGGCATCACCGCAAGGGGCTTTCTCTTTTCATATGTACTTTTTTAGCCTTTCAGCTTTTTGTACAGCGCTTTCACATCCTCCATACGAGTGGGGATGTCGATGGACTGGGGACACTGCGAGCAGCACTTGCGGCAGGCCACGCAGTGATGCGCCTGTTTGCTGTCTCCCAGAGCTTCGTAATCGGCCAGGAACTGAGCCTTGTTCTCGGTGACGCAGTACTGGTTGTAGATCTTGAAGACGGCGGGGATGTCCACTCCGGCGGGACAGTCCATGCAATAGCGGCAGCCGGTGCAGGGCACGGTCTTGCTCTGCTTATACACATCGGCCACCTTGAACAAAAGCTCTCTTTCGCTTTCGGTGAGGGGCTTGAAATCGTCCACGGTAGCCACATTGTCCTTCATGTGCTCCATGGTGGTCATGCCGCTGAGCACCACCAGCACATTGGGCAGGCTGGCGGCAAAACGCAGGGCCCAGGAAGCAGGAGTGGCATTGGGGTCGGCCTTTTTCAGCATCTCGATGCCTTCGGGACACAGGGTGTGCAGAGCGCCGCCGCGCACAGGCTCCATCACCACAACAGGCAGGCCGTGCTCTTCCAGGATCTCATATTCCCGCTTGGCATTCTGCATATCCCAGTCATAGTAGTTCAGCTGGATCTGGGCAAAATCCCAGTCATAGGCGTTTACGATCTCCTCCAGCATCTCGATGGTGCCGTGGAAGGAGAAGCCCAGATGCTTGATGCGGCCGGCTTCCTTTTCCTTCTGGAGGGTCTCGAAGATATGGTTCTTCTTGATGATCTCCAGGCGGTCATGGTTGAGGGCATGGCACAGGTAATAGTCAAAATACTCCACCTGGCACTTATTCAGCTGCTCCTCAAAATATTTCAGGGTATCCTCCGGCTTTTCCACCAGCCAGACCGGCATTTTGCTGGCCAGATGGAAGCTCTCCCGGGGATATTTCTTCATGGCCTCGCCCACGAACAGCTCGCTTTTGCCTTCGTGATAGGGATAAGCGGTGTCAAAATAGTTGATCCCGTGGGAATAGGCATAGTCGATCATCTCCTGGGCCTTTTCCTTGTCGATGTCGGATTTCTCCGGATCGATCTTGGGCAGACGCATCAGACCAAAGCCCAGCAGGGAAACCTTATCGTCGGTGTCTTTATAATTCCGCATGGCAATCATTTGAGGTTCCTCCTTTTTCACAGGCGGGATTCATCCCGCATTTTTATTATCTTTATTGTAACGCCTGGAGTGGGGTGGAAGTCAACATTTTTTTGTTTCTCCTTGACAATTTCTTTGGAGAAATCCACAATAAAAGAAAAGCAAAGGAGGTCTTGCCCATGACGATACAGCCCCTGGAGACCGCTCGTCTCCATCTTGTTCCCTCTTCCCTGTCCCTGGCCCCTATGGTCACCGCCCATTACATCAAAAACCAGGAGCATCTCCGCCCCACTTCTCCCCTGCGGCCGGAGGAATTTTTCACCCTGTCCCGCCAGACCGAAGGGCTGATGGAGGATGTGCGCCAGCAGGAAGCAGGCAGCAGTGTGCGGTTTTGGCTTTTCCCCAAAGAAGCGCCCCAGACCATCGCCGGCATGGTGCACCTCAGCCAGATCAGCCGGGGCGTGTTCCTCTCTTGTTTTCTGGGCTACCACATGGATGAAGATTTCCTGCGGCAAGGGTATATGACCGAAGCGGTGGCGGCGGTGGTGGACTATGCCTTCGGCCCCTTGGGTCTCCACCGGGTGGAAGCCAATGTGATGCCCCGGAACCTCCCCTCCCTCTCCCTTCTGCGCAAGCTGGGTTTTGAGGAAGAAGGCCTGGCCCGGGACTATCTGAAAATCTGCGGCCAATGGGAGGATCACCTCCATATGGCCAAACGAAATACCGGAATGAGCGAATAAAAAAGAAGCCCCAAACGGGCTTCTTTTTTGTGTTTTTATGCCAGGGTGCCGTCGGGATTATGGGCCACCGAGGCTTCCAGAATGTTGCCATAGGCCCAGTGGCTTTCGTCCACATCCTGGAAGGGATTCTGGGAGATCAATTCCGCCAGGTGCCCTTCCTCCGGGATGCGGCCCAGGGCACCGTTGATCATCTTCACCGCTTCGGCTCTTGTCACCGGCTGGTCGGGGCGGAAGGTGCCGTCCTCATAACCGGCCACAAAACCCTTTCCAGCGCCAAAAGCCACCGACTGATAGGCCCAGTGGGTTTCCGGCACATCGGTGAAGGAGGCGCTGCCCGTCTCGCCAGGAAAATAGGCCGCCAGAATCTTCATCAGTTCGGCTCTTGTCACCGGCTGATCGGGACGGAAAGTGCCGTCCTCATAGCCCCCTACAATGTGATATTTCTGGGCAAACCCCACATAGGAAGCATACCAGCTATCCCCGGCCACATCGGAAAAGGAGACCGGATAGCTCTCCCCCTCCTGGTAAAGGGCCTGGCCGTTTTCGTCCACCGTCAGCCGGGCCAGCATGGCCACCGCCTCGGCCCGGCTGAGAGAGTCCCCCGGCCGGAACAGCCCCTCGGCGCCCTGGATATAGGCGCCGTGGTCTGTTTGATTGAGCACAGGCTTCACGGTCTCTTCCGGCTCCTCCGGAGTGTCCGGTTCTTCCGGTTCATCCGGCTGGGCGTACTCCTTCTGATACAGTGCCACGATTTCCGGGTTCTGCACCATCAGCTGATAGCGGAAATGCACTTCACCGGACACCTGGGGAATGGTCTTGTTGAGGGCCAGCATATCCTCCAGGGCCTTGACGCCATACCAGGGAGAAGAGGGATCGCTGTTGCCGGCCTGGTAATCGGCCATGCCCACATACAGCCGCACATCGGTGCCGTCCACCACATCGGCCCACCAGCGGACCAGGGTGTCATAGTCGGCGGCCTTGTGGCCGATGTACCAATAGATCTGGGGACAGATGTAATCGATGTATTCTTCCTTTACCCACTTGCGGCTGTCGGCATAGGCATTGAAATAGGTTTCATTGCCATTGGTGGCCGAGCCTTCGGGCAGACTGCTCTGGTTGGCCCATACGCCGGCCGGGCTGATACCATAGGACAATTCAGGATCGATGGCATGGAGACGCTCTCCCAGCTCTTTCACCAGCTGGTTCACATTGTCTCTTCTCCAGTCTCCCAGATCGGAAAATTCCCCGCCGTACTTCTGGAAGGCCGCAGCGTCATCAAAGTCCTGGCCAGGATAGAAATAATCGTCCATGTGCAGTCCATCGATGTCATAGTTCCGGGCCAGCTCCTCGGCCCCCTGAATCACCAGTTCCCGCACCTCCGGAAGACCAGGGTCCAGATAGTAGTTTCCCTCGTGCTGTACCAGCCATTCCGGATGCTGCTTGGCCGGAGAAGAAGCCGACAGGCTCTGGTATTCGCTGTCGCCGCCTTTGGTCACCCGGAAGGGGTTGATCCAGGCGTGAAGCTCCAGTCCCAGCTCGTGGGCCTTCTCTACCCAATAGGCCAGCGGGTCAAAATCTCCCTGGGGAGCCTGGTCCTGGCTGCCTGTGAGATAGCGGCTCCAGGGGAAGATCTCCGAAGGATACAGCGCGTCACAGGAGGGACGCACCTGCAGGATGACTGCATTCATCCCCATATCCACGCAATTTTGCAAAATGGAATCGGCCTGGCTCTTCAAAGCGGCCGGGTCGGTGGTGGCTTTGGTGGGATAGTCCAGGTTGTACACAGTGGACACCCAAACAGCCTTCATATCCTCCCGGGCGGGATTCTGGCTTTTTTCGGTTTTTACACCGGCGCCGCAGGCCCCCATCAGCAGGATGACCCCTGCCAACAGACCGGCCCACAGCCGTTTTCGCAAATGTTTCATATTCTTTCTCCCATCCTATGTTGTTTTTTCTCTGTTTTCCGGCAAAAAGCCGGAGACCGGCTGCGTTATGGCCGACCAAAGCCATTATAACACAACCAGTCCCCGGTTTTTAGTGGTATCTTCTGCCTGCTTACAGGGCTGCCACATCGGCGGCCAGCGCCTGGGCGTGCTCCAGGGGCGTGGCCCAGCTGGTGCAGAAACGCACGGCATGGTGGTTTTCGTCCACCTTTCCGAAATCGGCAAAGGCATATTTTTCGCTGAGTTTTTTCATCACATTCTCGGGCAAAATGGGGAATTGCTGGTTTGTAGGAGAGTCGCAGAAGAAGGGGAAGCCCTTGTCTGCAAAAGCCTTGCGAATGATGGCGGCGGCCTCATTGGCATGCTTTCCCATCTCCTCATACAGCCCGTCTTCCATCATGGTCTCAAACTGGACGCCCAGCAGCCGTCCCTTGGCCAGAAGGCCGCCCTTCTGCTTGATGAAATAGCGGAAATCCTCCTTGAGGGCCGGAGCAGCAATCACCAGGGCCTCCCCGAAGAGCGCCCCTACCTTGGTGCCGCCGATATAAAAGGCATCGCACAGACGGGCCAGATCGGCCATGGTCACATCGGTGCCAGGCGCGGTGATGCCATAGCCCAGTCTTGCTCCATCTACATAGAGGAACAGGTTCTTTTCCCGGCACACGGCGCTGATGGCTTCCAGCTCGGCCTTGGTATACAGCGTACCCAACTCGGTGGGATGGGAGATGTACACCATCTTGGGCTGCACCATATGCTCCTGGGTCTCGTCGTTATAATGATCCTCCACCAGCTTGCGCACCTGATCGGCGGTCAGTTTGCCCTCTTTGCAGCCGGGAATGGCCAGCACCTTGTGGCCGGTGGCCTCGATGGCGCCGCTTTCATGCACATTCACATGGCCGGTCTCGGCGGCGATCACACCCTGATGGGGCCGCAGGGCCGCGGAGATCACCGTCAGATTGGTCTGGGTTCCCCCCACCAGAAAGTGCACATCCACATCCTCCCGGCCACATTTTCCCCGGATAAGCTGGGCGGCCCGCTGGCAATGGGGATCTTCCCCATACCCTGCCGTCTGTTCCATGTTGGTCTCCATCAGGTGTTCCATCACCCGGGGATGGGCCCCTTCGGAATAGTCACAGTTGAAACGGATCATCTTTCCTCTCTCCTTTTCCTAATCCTCTTCTTTTTTATAGAAATGTTTGCGCCAATAATATTGGGCATTCCGATAGTCTGTCACCAGATCCCGATCCTCCAGCTCCAGCTGCTCTTCCACCTGGCCGTCCTTCATATACCGGCCGCTGGAATGGACCACCTGAACGCTTTCCATCACTTCATCGGTCATCTGCATAAAGGCGGGGCCTTCCCAGCCGCATTCCTCAAAGAGCAGATTCATCAGGAAATAGGGGCCGATGTCCGGGCCTTCCCCGGAAAAATCATTGTCCAGCACTTCCTTGGCTGCGTCATTGGCCCAGATAAGATACCGGGTGGAATAGTAATTCAAAAATCCCTCCTGGGTGGACAGATCCATATTGATGTCCAAGGCGTCATAGATCTCTCCGTCGTCTCCCATCCAGGGATTGTGATCCCCAAAGAGCACAATGACCACCGGCTCTTCTTCCTCCCGGAAATAATCGAAGAAGGCCGCCAGATTCTGATTGGTGTTCCAGATGGAGCCCAGGTAGTTTTCCAGAATACACTGCTGGCTGTCGGTGAGCTTGCCGTCGCTGTTATCAATAAAGGTGTCTTTGGGGCTCCACCAATACTGCTCGCTGTCATAGGGGCCGTGGCCCTGGTAACTCACATTAAAGGAAAAATAGGGTTTGCCGGTTTCCTTGTTTTCTTCGTAGAAATTGATGATCTCCGGGAAGAGCACTTCGTCCAAGGCCACTTCCCCGCCGGTGAACTGCTCATAATAATTTTCCACAAAGTAGTAGTTTTCAAACCCCAGGTACTGGTTGATGTTTTCCCGGTTATAGAACCACTCAAAACAAGGATGGCTGCCCTCCACCGTGTAGCCTTCGTCCCGGAAATACCAGGGGTAGGCATTGGTGTCGGTGCGGAAATTGCTCAGCTGGGAGTAACCGGTGAGGAAGCACCGCTCGGTGTCCACCGTGCCCCCTGCGAAGATGTTGGTCACCAGATTGCCGGAAATGCCTTCTTCCTCCAGCTTGTGGTATTCCTCGTAGGCATCATAGGCCAGGTTCACTTCTTCAAACTTGCTGAAATCGTTGTAGGCCTCCAGCATGATGGAGATCACATTGACCTTTTTGTCCTCGGGGATGTGGGCATCCTCATAGTCTTCCATGATGGCTGCGGCGGTATCCTCATCATAGCCCTCCGGCGGCCGGTCAATGGCGTCGGTGATGCTGTGCAGGAAGGGATAGACAAAGCCTCTGGAAATATAGACCTGGGTATCCGACCAGGGGCTGATGAGTTCCGAGTTGTCGGTGGCTGCATCGTAGCTGTACAGATTGTCGTCGGCATATTTGCCGCTGACCAGGAACGCGATGATGAGCACAGCCAGGGCGCCGCCTGTACGCACCAGGGGATGGGGCTTGCCCCGCAGGAAAAAGAAAAACAGCACCGTCACCGCCAGCACGCCGGCCACAGAGAGCCACATCCCGGCAGTGGGAATGATTTCATACTGTCCCGCCATGTTCTGGGCTTCCCGCACCAAAAGCACATCGGCAAACAGCAATGGGTCATTGCGCAGACTCAGCTTGAACCAGTTGACAAAGGTGCCGCCTAAAATGACAATGCTCTGAAGCAAAAAGGCCAGCCAGGCCCGTCCCAGAAGAAAATACAGCAGCGCCCCCAGCAAAAGCACCGGAAGTGCATTGAGGAAGATGAGAAGAGGAAATTCAAAATAGCTCTCAAACATCTCCCCGCCGTATTCCGAGGCGGCAAAGGCCAGGCTGATCACGGCCACTCCAAAGGTGGCCGCCCCGTAAAGCAGGCCGGTATACACCCAAAAAAGCACCTTTTTCCAGGTGCTCCAGCTTTCCAATGGCTTTTTCTGAAAAACGAACCACTGTTTCCAGCCGGCGGAAGCATCTTCTCCCCTTTGCCGGGCCGTGGATACAATGCTGAATAATTTCATGAGGGAAACGATCCCTTCCTTTCTCTTCTTTGTTACCAATCGAATTGCTGCCGGGGCGCTTTGGGCAAAGGAGTATCCTCCTGCTGGGTCTGCTCAAACGAGAGGGTCTGCACTTTGCGGAAAAAGTCATACACCGGCTGCAGCTTTTTAAAATCCTTTTCCAGCTTCTGCGCCAGCTGGGGCGAAAAGAGGATCTCCGCCTCCTCCGGCGAGCAGGTATGGGCCACCGCCACATTCTTCTGATCCAGCCACAGCTTTTCCCGGCCCTGGGCCTGGGGGAATTTGCTCCGCTTGTACCGATCCCCTTCCAAAAGGAAATAGCCATTCTTCCCCACAGCTTTGTCGGCCTTATAAAAATCCGGGTCCTGACGCAAAATCAGCCCCCGCAAAGTGTCCATATCCCGTGGGCTGGCCCGGTAATAACCGCAGCCCCAGCGGACAAAGCGGGGGGAAAACTCAAAATAAAAAGCCGGCGGCCCCTGATAGAGCTTCTTTTCCCGCAGGAAAACGCACCAGCACACATCCCGGAAAGTGGATTTATCCTTTGTAAAGCGAGTATCCCGATAGATTCGGGAGATGGAACGGCCCACTTTGGGCTCGGCGATCAGACTGTCGTCCAGCTTCCAGACCCCGGGCTGCAGCTCCAGAACCAGCTGACGCATAGGCGAAAGCACCAGCCGGTCGTAGTCCTTCCGATGCTCCCGGAACCATTCTTTGCTGTCCCGCAGCTTGTTTTCCATCAAAAAATCCAGCGCTTCCTTGGAAAAAGCCACTCTTTTTCCTCCTTCGACAACATACTGTGATTTTTATTTTCCCCCTTCCCCCGGAATTTGTCAAGAAAAAGACACAGTCAAAACAGTTCCTTCTTGCCTTTTTTCACAAAACTTTCTATAATCTTCATAGAATATTCAGAATTTCGTTGGGGATTTGTCCTTGCATTCCCCCTTCCCAAGCTGTATTATTGTTATTAGTACAGTCTCTCCCACGGAAAGGAGTGTTGGGCATGAAACTGCGCCAGAAATTAACGCACCTGGCCTCCCAGAATATGCGCCGGGTCTGCTTCTATCTTTTTCCCCTTTTTTTGAATCTGGTGCTCTATTGCAACCTGACTCCCTCCCCATCGCTGGCCCCGCGCACACCCCGCTTTTCCTTTGATCTGCCAGGGGTGCTTCGCTTTCTGCTGGCGCTGCTGCTGATTTTCATAGGCTATGTGCTGTTGACCATTCTGACCCGCCGTCCGTGGCTGGCCGCTTTGATGCTGTCCGTGCCTCTTTATGTGATCTCCATGGTGGACTACTATAAATATTACGCCCTGGGCACCCGCATCTCCATGGACGATATCATCATGGTCTTCAGCCTGCATGACCTTTGGACGCCCCAGGGCGCTGCGGGAAATGGGATGTTCTTCAGTCCCCTTCTGTTGGTCACATTCCCCCTTCTGTGCCTGTATATCCACTTTCTCCGGGTGCTGCGGGTGGGAGACGCGGTGCATTTCCATGGCCGCCGGGTCATCTGCGGCGCCTTGGCCATGTGGTGCCTGCTCACTTTTTCCACAAACAGCCTGGCCTATCAGATCTTTGATCCCCAGCTGCAAGCCTACAGTGTGGTGCCCTCTTCCCGCACCAACGCGCCTCGTCTCACTTCCATCGACTGCCTAATCGGCTCGGTCTATTACGACGAATTCACCGACGAGCGGGCCACAGAGGACAATGTACAGCGCCTGCTCTCTGCCTATGAGCCCCAGGCCGGCACCGGTGTGCGCCCCGATATCCTGGTGGTGATGAGCGAATCCTATTTCGATCTGCGCCGGGTGGATGGCCTGGAGGTAGACGACTCCCTTTACCAGAACTTCCGGCGGATGCAGTCCCAGGGGTGCTACGGCCGGGTGGTGGTGCCCGCCTTCGGCGGCGGCACGGCCTCTTCCGAGTTTGAGGTGCTCAGCGGCACATCCAACGCCGCTTTGCAGGGCACTCGCTCCCCCTATGCCGGTATCTCTTCCTGGGATACCCTTCCCTCCTTCCGGGAGTATTTCGGGAACGAAGGATATGACTGCACCTATGTGCACCCCTTCAAAGGCTCGTTTTACAACCGGGCCAACGCCTTTGCCGCCATGGGATTTGACCGGATGCTGTTCCAGGAGGACCTGACGGTGCCGGTGGAGGAATATTCCCGGGATATCCACATCAGTGATGCTACCCTGACCCAGCAGCTCATCGCCCTTCTGGAAGAAGAAACCGATGATCCCCAGTTTATCTGGGCCACTTCCATGCAGAACCACTCTCCCTATGTGACCATGGAAGAAAACGATCCCTGGCTCATTGATGCGCCGGAGGGCGTGCTCAGCGAAGGAGAGCTGGATGGGCTGCGGGCCTATGCCGTGGGCATCCGGGATACCGACCAGGCCCTGGGCCAGCTTCTGGACTATATCGACAGCCGGGAAAAGCCCACCGCCCTGTTGTTCTTCGGCGACCACCAGCCTTTGCTGGAAGGATATAAAAAGCTCAACGGCATCGAGACCGATACGCTGTATGAGGACCTTTCCAATCTGACCACCGACTATGCCATCTACACCAATTATCAGGCGCCCCTCACCTCCATCGACGGCAGCGACACACGGCGCACCGACCGTCCGTTCAGCGCCTGCTATCTGATGGATGTCTACCTTACGGCCCTGGGCATGCCCAAGGATTCCTATCTGTCCTTCCTGGACGATGCCTTCCGTCACCTGCCGGTGTATTCTCTGCTGATCACCCAGGAAGAGGGCGAGAAAAAGGATGTGCGGCGGTGTCGGGATGCTTTGGATATTCTCTCCTATGACCGGGCCATGGGCGAGCACTATTCTTCTCAAATACAATAAATAATAAAATAACAGAAAGGCTCCCTTTTCAGGGAGATGGGTTTTGTTTTATGGATGTTTTGTATGCTTCTCCCCGTTTGGAGTTTTCCCTATGGGATCAGCAGGACCCCCAGCTGGCCCACACCCTGTGGGGAAATCCTCAGGTCACCCATTTTCTCACAACCGATGGGGTCATGACCCCGGAGCAGATCGATGAGCGTCTGAAAAAGGAAATCGAACAATACCAGCGCTGCGGCCTTCAGTATCACCCGGTGTTTCTCCGGGAAGGTGGGGCCTTTATCGGCGTGTGCGGTCTGCGTCCCTATGGCATGGGAGCGGACATCTTCGAGCTGGGTGTCCATCTGCTGCCCGATTACTGGCACGCAGGCTATGCCCAGGAGGCGGCCCGCCGCACCATCGACCGGGCTTTTTCCCAGTTGGGATGCCAGGCCGTGTTCGCCGGTCACCATCCCAAAAACACCGCTTCCCGGGCGCTGCTCCTTCGTCTGGGGTTTGTGTATGACCATGACGAATTCTATTCCCCCACCGGCCTGTATCACCCCTCCTACTTCCTGTGGCGTTCAGCCTATCAGGGGAAATAACTCCCCGCTCCCAATTTGACAGAATAAAAAAAGTGGCCATTGGCCACTTTTTTTATTCTGTTTATTCTGTCACCGGATCGCCCGGCACAACATTCCTATTTTCCTTGTGAATGCTCCGTGTGGTACTCTGATTCAGCCCCACCGATGCCGCAATCGTTATCATCTCGGCCAGAGGCATGGCCAGCCAGAGCCCTGCCATCCCCCACACTTTTGGCAGCCAAAGGAGGAAAATGATCAACAGCAAAAAGGACCGCAGCAGGGTGACCACAGCCGACAAATGCCCCTTTCCATATGAAGTGAGACGAATGGCTGTGAAAATGTTCAAGCCGGCCACCAGATATCCCAGGCCATACAGCCTCATTCCCTCCAGAGCCAGGGTCCAAACACCAGTTCCCCGCTGTGCAAAACAGGATACCGCCAGGGGTGCAGACAGGAAGGCCAGCCCATACAGCAGCGGCGGGGCCGCAGCAAAGAACCGATAGCTATACCGCTCCAGTTTTCTGCACACCTGGATGTTGCCCTGTCCATATCCATGGCTGAGCAGCGGTGCAATACCCATGGAATATCCGAAATACAGGCCAATAAAGAGAAACTGCAAATACATAATAATGGAGACCGCCGCAATACCGTCTTCTCCGGTCAGCGCCAGGGCCGTACGGTTAAACACCACGGTTGTGATGGCAATCGCCAGCTGGCTGACGCATTCCGACGCTCCATTGACGGCGCATCGCACCCCTTCCTTGATTTCCATCCCCCTCCATACCGGCCGCAGCTGCCGCCGCAGACGGCAGAAATACCAGATCCCCAAGCCACAGGAAAGGACCAATCCCAAAATAGTGGCCAGGCCAGCTCCCAACACGCCCATGTTCCACTTGGCTACCAACACATAATCCAGCAAAATATTGGCAATTCCTCCCGCAGCCGCCACCAGAAAACCATATCCCGGCGAGCCATCTGCACGGATAAAATAAGTACACAGTTCTTTCCCCACCACAGCGGGGACGCCGATCAGCCAGATCATTGCATAAACGCGGCAATCGGCCATTGTCAGAGGCGTGGCCCCTAAAAAAGTCAGCAGCTGAGGCAAACACAGGGCCATTCCCCCGGCCGCCAATCCGCTGACCAGCAATGTCATCACCAGGCAGACGGAAAACTGCCGCCCGGCCTTCTCCTTCTGCCCAGCTCCCAGAGAAATGGCCGCAAAAGCGCCGCCTCCTGTGGCAAAAGCCAGGGCGATTCCCGTCAGGATATTGACAATGGGATAGACAATATTGATGGCGGCCAGCGCATTGGTTCCCACACAGGCCGACACGAAAATTCCATCCACAATAGTATACAATGTATTGAACAGCGATGTGAGATAGGTGGGCAGAATAAACTTCACTACTTTGCCAAAACGCACCTGTTTCGGCTGCATCAGAATCTTTTCCATCATCATGTTTCATCACCTCCTCTCCAGCATACACCTTCAAGTTCCTTGAAGGTCAAGGGCTATTTTGATACAATGGTGGAAAACCGCCTGAACAGGAGATTCTTTCTATGGAGCACACCTTTCCCATCGGCCAGATTGCAAATTATTTCGATATCGCCCCATCCACCCTGCGGTATTGGGAGGAAGTTGGCGTCGTCACCCCTCAGAAAAACAGCAAAAATGGCTATCGGGAATATTCCGTTTCCGATCTGATGATCATATCCGATGTTTTGTTTTATCAAAGCCTGGGAATTCCCTTAAAACAGATCCGGAATATGCACCGCATGGAGCTTTCCAGCCATGAAGGGATCTGTGCCCAGCAGATGAAAACGCTGCATCAGCAGCGTTCGGCACTGAAACGGCGCATCCGCAAACTTCAATACCATATGGCCGCTTTGGATACCATCCGTCATCTGCAGGAGCATCCCTACCAGATCACCGCCATTGATCTGGACTGCATCGTCCCTTTTGAGCTGGTGGAAATCGAAAAACTGAAGCAATACATCGAAAACCCCCGCCTGTATTCCCGCGTGCAGCACTCGGATCATCTGGACGAAGAACATCGTGGGCTGAGCATCACGCAAGCGCAGAAAGACCGGGAAGGTTATACCCACACGCTGTGGGAAAACCGGGGCGGCCGGTATGTCACCTTTCTCACGCGGGAAGAAATCGCACCAGGATTTCCCAACGATCTGCCCCGGCATCTGGCCGCTGTGCAGGCCGAGCACACCACCGGGGCCGTCATCAGCCGTTTCCTCACCTGTGCCCAGGAAAAGGGCAAATCCTACGACTTTTACCAGACTTATATTGAAATCCTCTGAACCTCCCTCTTGGAAGGGACAAATGAAAAAAGTGGCCATTGGCCACTTTTTTCATTTGCTTCACCAGTCTTTCCCTCTATGATTTCCTTCCCTTCCAGGAAAGGTACACCTGGAAATTCGCCCTTCCTCTCTCCACAGATTCCCTCTTGACGCTTGTTCCCTTCCATGCTATTTTCATTGTACCGATAGCTGTAAAAAAAGAGGAGTCTGTGCAAATTTTGCTGTTTTTTGCACAAAATTTGTGTTTTTTCGGGAAAGAAGGAAAATTATGCTGCGAATCGCCCTCTGCGACGATGAAGAAAAACATTTGGAAAAAATGAATGCATTGCTGGAATCCTATCTCCAATCCCGTCCCCATTTAAACGGACAGGTGGAGCTGTTCTCCAGCGGCCATGCGCTGCTCACCCATCGGGAGAAGCAGGGCGGATTTGACCTCTATATTCTGGATATCCTCATGCCCTCGGCCAGCGGCATTGACATCGCACGCCGTCTCCGCGCTTTGGGTGATGGAGGCGAGATCATCTATCTCACCCACTCCAACGATTTTGCCTCCGACAGTTACGATGTCCGTGCCTTTTTCTATCTTCTCAAACCGGTGACCGAGCGGAAATTCTTCCAGGTGCTGGATGAAGCTGTGGAGAAATCCAGCAAGCGAAAAAACCAGGCGGTCATGGTGCACACCACCGAGGGCACACAGCGCATCCTTCTGGATCGCATCCGGTATGTGGAACGTGTGGGGCGGTGTATGCGGTATTATTGCACCGACGGCATCATCGATTCCCAGACCATCCGGGTATCTTTTCGGGAAATGGTGGCTCCCCTTCTGGCCGACCGGCGCTTTTGCCTGTGCGGGGCCAGTTTTGCGCTGAATTTCCAATATGTCATCGGGGTCAATGGCCAGACGGCTTTGCTGAACAACGGCCAGACCGTCACCCTTCCCCGTGCGGCTGCATCGGAGTTTAAAAAAGCTTGGGGCAACTACTGGCTGGAAGAGGGCACGGTATGGTAGAATTGTTCGCTATGGAATATCTGACGGCACTGGGTATGACTATGGTGCTGTTATTTCTCGACAGCCGTTATTCCCGGCGTTCTACCATTCTGATCGTCTATGGCACTGCTTTGCTGATTATGGCGGCCGTGGCCTCCATCTACTGCATCGCCGGTCTGAAAACCACATTGCACATCTATACCCTCATTGCCCACATTCCATCCCTGCTGCTTTTGCTTCTGCTCAGCCGGTTTCGCGGATGGCAGCTGATCTTTCAGCTGTTTTCCGCCATTCTGTTCTGTACACTCATTCAGCAGGGGGCCGGGCTGATGTACTATTTGTCGGGGCATCGCATCTGGGCATTGGTTCTGGCTTATGTAGTGTTGAGTGCCGGGGTGATCTGGTTTCTGGTCTCTTTCCTGCGGCCGCTGTTTCTCCAGACACTGCTGGAGCTTCGCCGGGGATGGTGGTTTATGTGTCTGGTGATGGCCACATATTATATCATCGTCATCTATCTGATCCCCGGCTATGTGGGTTCTGAAGAAAGCAGCACCATTCTGAAGCCAGCCATTTCTCTGCTGATGGTGGGCTTTTATTCTGTGGTCTTGTTTCTCTTTACCATCATCCGCAAAGAGGCAGAGGCCCGGCACAGCACACGCCTGTCCACCTTGCAGCTGTCCGCCCTGCAAAGCCAGATGGAGGCCGTACGCACAGCGGAGGACGCCATCCGCACAGAACGCCATGATCTGCGCCATCGGCTTCAGACCGCTATGGAGCTGGTGGCTCGGGGCGACGAAACGGCTGCTCTGGATTTTCTGGATGCTGCCCAGCGACGGCTGGATGAGCAAAAAGAAATCCGCTGGTGCCGTCCACCGGTACTGGATGCGGTGTTTTCCACCTACTTCGCCCAGGCCAAAAGCCAGAACATCTGGGTGGATGCAAAAATCGCCCTCCCCGACACCCTGCCAGTGGACGAAGGGGAATTGGCCATTGTGGTGGCCAATGCTTTGGAAAACGCCATCCATGCCAATCAAAAGCTCCCTCAAAATCGAAGGGAGATCTACTGCAAAATGGTGGGCACTCCCTCCGTGATGTTGGAAATTTCCAACCCATGCTCCGGCAGCGTCTCTTTTGACAGCAAAGGCCTGCCCCTGGCCCAGAAAGATGGTCACGGGCTGGGTGTACAGTCCATTTCGGCCTTCTGTCAAAAAAACGGAGCCGTTTGCCACTTCAATCTGACCAACGGCTGGTTTCAGCTGCAGGTGGTCGTATAAATACGGATATTCCACCGCCATCCTATCAAGTCCCTTTCCTGCCCTCAACGCCTTTCCTTCTGTATTCTTTTGGTATGGAAGGAAAGGCGTTTTTTATTGCTCCATGGCAAATCGGCCATTGACAAACAAAGGGATCCGGCATATACTTAACAAAGTTAACTTTATGAAAAGGCAGGGAACCTGCATGGAATGGACCGATATGATGCACACCCAGCAGCAAATGCAAAAGATCGTGCGCGCGCTGCTTCCTGTGCGCAAATCGCTGCTCACCGCCAGCGAATGTGAACTTCTGGCCCACCTGTATTTGTATCCGGAACAGAATACCCCTGTTCTGCTCAGCCAGGAAAGCGGCATGAAAAAAGAAGCCGTCAGCCGCTGTCTCAAGTCACTTTATGAAAAAAACTGCATCCGCAAAGAGCGGCAAACCGCAGATGAACGCAGTTACCGGCTGTTTATGACAGAAACCGGCCTCGCGGAACTGAAAAAGGGATATGAAAGCATTTTGCAGCCTTTTTACGATCTGTGGCGCAAGGCCGGAGAGGATTTTGAGCTGTTTATGCATTCGGTGGACCGGCTGGCCACCCACATTGAGAAAGGACGGGAACACACCTGTGACAATGAAGTTCTATGATGCTTTGCAAATGGACCCCGCCATATTGAAAGGTCAAATCGCCGCCTGTGATACAAAACAGGAAAAGGCATATTACTGGTTTGCCATGGCCATGCGTTCGGCACTGATCGTGGCATTTGCCGTTGTGTTCATCAGCCTGCTGTCCGGCCTGTTCGGCGCCGACAATACGCCGCTGGCCGTGGCCTTGTTCTGCATGATGCTGGGCATCCGATTTGTCAATTTCCAGTATTGCGTAACCGATTCTCTCATCACTCTGGCCGCCATACTGGCCATTTTGGTGCTGGTTCCCAGTGCAGCGGCAGTGCTTCCCTGGTTCTGCCTCATCCCCCTGCACTTCGCCGCCTTTTTTGCCCTGCTCTATATGACGGCCCAGCAGCCGGAAATGGGCAATGGCGGCTTATATAGTTTTGCCTATGTCTATCTCACCGGGAACCCGGTCTTTGGCGAAGCACTGGTTCGCCGGGGACTGTTGGCCCTGGTGGGCTACCTGATCTGCGGGGCCATCCTGTTTGCCAAACACAGAACCCAGCACCATACCACCCGTTTTCACGCAGTGGTGCGAAAATTCAATCCTTCCACACCGGTTCATCTGTGGCAGCTGCGCATGGCCCTTGGCGTCAGTCTGGTGCTGACCGCTGGCCAGGCCTTTGCTGTGGAGCGTTTTATGTGGATGGGGTTTGCCTGTGCATCTCTGCTGTCGGAATATCCCTACTCCCACTCTGTTTCCACCCGCTTCCGCCAGCGGATCATAGGGGCCGTGGCCGGTTCCTGTGCATTTTATGTTCTATATCGGATTACACCTGAGGCATTCCATTCCCTTATGGGACCGTTGGGCGGATTGTGTCTGGGTTTCTGCACCGATTACCGGTATAAAACGGCCATGAACTGCTTTGGTGCTTTGATGCTGGGAACTGGGATTTATGGCCTTGGGGGCGCTGTGGTGCTACGGATCGCAGACACCATTCTGGGGGTCACCTTCGGTCTGTTGTTTGCGGCCCTGTTTCAATGGTTGGCCGGAAACAAGCTCCTATCCCGTTCAGAAGCTGCACAGCAAGCTGTTTCAGATTGATGCTACACAACGAAAAACCCGGCCGATTTCAACGAAATCGGCCGGGTTCTTTGTATGATTTAATAGTGTCCGCCGTCTTTTCTGTTTTCTTCCAGGTCAAAACGAACTTCATCAAAGTAGATTTTGGTCTGTCCCCACTGCTTCTTTTTGGGATGTGCAAAGGCGTCCAGATAAGGAGTTCTTGCCACCGTCTCTCGGGCCTCCTCTTCCGTTTTCAGCAGCACTTCTTTTTCGTCCACCGAGACAGCGCCGTCCTTGTCCAGTTTGATTTCTCCATCCACAATGACCAGATCCACATCTGTGGGATTTGCATTTCCGATCATGGTATCCAGAACATTGAATCGGGGCATCAGCCGCGGATTCATCAGATTCACTGCGATGACATCGGCTTTCTTTCCCACTTCCAAAGAGCCGATCTCTTTGTCCAGGCCTACGCATCGTGCCGCATCGATTGTCGTCATCTCCAGCAGTTTTTCTGCGGGCAAGTAATAATTTTCATTCATTGCGCTGCGGAAAATCATCTGTGCGCGGCGCATGGCATCAAACATATCAAAACCGGAAGAAAGCATGGAACCGTCTGTTGTAACGGCCACGGTCACTCCCAGGTCCAGCAGCTCAATCACCGGTGTCCGATTGGTGAGCTGACGCATTCCCGGCGCAACGCTGATGTGTGTATCTGTTTTCTGAAGAATCAAGGCCTCATCAAAAGACAGCCCGGTGCAGTGCTGCAAATGCACATCCGGCCCCAGCAAAGCATTTTCTTTGTCCTGGTAGGCCAGATGGATCATCCCGCCAAATGCATCTGTATGAATGCGCGTTCCATACTTCTCCGCGATCTTTCTCATGTCTTTGGCCTGTTTTTTGTCGTGCTCTGTCAGTGCCACACATCGATCCGCAGGGGTTGGCGCCGACGGGTCCACAGAAGTAACCACCCCAAAAGGCGCCACATATGCTCTGGTTCTGTCATCATTGGCATGATTCAGTTCCTGAATCACTATTTCCAGGCTGTCCAGCATCTCGTCGTAGGTCACTTCTCTGCGGATGCGAACACCATCTTGATATCTGCTGAAACGGTGCGGCCAGGGGAGGCTGCACGGCCCTGTGCAAACGATATCCTTGACGCCCACTTCCGCATAGGCCTTCGCATTGTTGATGGCAAAAACAGGTGAATCGCATCTTGGCTGAGAACCGAGTACACATACGCCGGTTGTCACGCCGGCCTGCAAACGCTCCAGCGCAGACAGCCTTCCTTCATGATACCAGAACTCATCTGTCACATAGTTTTTGTAGGTATGCGTCATGATCGGCATCCAGTAGCTGGTGTCCTTTACAATGGATTTGAAAATAGAATGTCCGCCATGGCCATGGGCATCCACAAACCCTGGCATCAACACATGGTCTGACAGGTCGATTTCCTTTGCGGCCGAATGCTTTTCCCCTTCTGCGCTTTCCCCCACAAAAACAATTTTGCCCTTTTCAATTCCCACTGCACCATCTTCAATGATCCGGCGATCCGGGTCCATGGTCACCACATAGGCATGTTTCAACAAGATATCAAACATCATCTGAACCACCTTTCTCTGTGGACTGCTGCCGTTATCTTACCGGAAAAGAGGGGCGGAACAATTCTTCTTCCGGAAGGTGACGATAGTCTCTCTCCAAATATCCTTTTTTCATTCTATCATAGTACTCCTGGGCTTTGGCTTTCAGCTCCTGCAAATCCACGCCCGCAATCTCTCTGTCCTTCATCACTGTTTTCCCATCGATGATGGACATTGTAACATCACATCCCGATCCACACAGGAACATGGTTCGGATGGGATCATCCAGAGCACCCATATGGAAACTGTCCAGATTGACGACGATCATGTCCGCTTTTGCACCCTTACACAGGCGGCCCAAATCGTCCCGGCCCAGCATTTTAGCGCCGCCCAGCGTAATTGCCCGGTAAACATCTGCATAAGTGGACCCCTCTGCGCAGCCCTCTACCATCTGGGAATACATGCTTGCCACCCGGACATTCTGGAAGAAATCCGGCGGGAAAGTATCGGTTCCCAGTGCAATATTGATGTTGCAGTCGCGATAGCGTTTGAAGGAATCCAGATAGCGTCCGCCTCTACCAATAATGATGGGGCAATAAATCGCTGTTGTCTTTGTCTTTTCAAGGATCTCCAGATCATTTCCCGGATCGTCTGTCCACTTGGTTCCTTTGAGCACATAACAATGGGGAATTCCCACTTTTTCGCTCAAGAATCCCAAGCTGTTCAGATATTCAATGGGGCTTTTCCCCGTTTTTTCTTTGATGTACTGATATTCAAAAGCGCCTTGGGCCGCATGCAGCTTAATGGGGCAATCAAGTTCCTCTGCATAGGCTTTTGTTTTCAGCAAAACTTCTTCCGTCTGGGTTTCGATTCTCTCCGGCAGCAATGCGCCCCGGATCAGCCCATTGTACGCACCGTCATATTTCTTGATAAAAGAAACTGCGCTTTCCAGTCCTCTCTGGCCGGCTTCTTCGTCAAACTCCACTGTCATGCTGCCGTCGGGCCTGACCACATTCATTCCGCACTGATAGCTGGGAGAAGTGTATAATCTCAAACCCAGCTTTGCCGCATGATGCACACCGGCTTCTTCTTCCTCATAAGTATCGGCCCATTTTTTATAGTATGTAGAGGTAATGGGCATGGCCGTTGTAACGCCATTGCGAATCAACTGCACATATGCATACAGCGACTTGAACGCTTCATCTTCCGGGGTCATCAGTTCGTGGGTTCCCTTGCGGAAATATTCCTGGGAGGGATTCAGACTGCTTTTCAGGGAACGATAGACTTCCCGATGGATAATATCGTGGTCAATATCCCCCAGAGCATTCAGATCAATAAATCCCGGCATAATAACCCCGTTGCCCACATCTTCTGTATGATCCACAGGGCCCTCATAGTGTTTTCCCACATATAGAATGCTATTGCCTTCATACACCACTTCACCATCGGTGATGATCTCATGGTCTTCCCCGGTAAAGCCAATAACATATCGGCCTTTTATTTTTGTTATCATGACGGCACCCCTTTCCAAAATAGCAAAATGCTTTTTTCATTATACCATTCCCTCTATTCATTGAAAAGCATTCCGCCATACATCATTTCTATTTCTTCATCTGCAACATGCGTTTCACAAAAAAAGCCACCGGTATCCTGTCTGGCCGCGGATCAGCGACAAAAGAAAACTCCCTGAAATCCATGGATTTCAGGGAGTTTTTTCTTTATTTACTTGGCGATATTCTCACAAAAGCGCATCAGCATGGTGGCTACTTCCGCGCGGGTTGTCTTCCCATTGGGGTTCAGCGTGGTGGGTGTATTGCCGGAGATAATGCCTTCACTGACAGCCCAGGCCATGGCCTGCCGGGCATAATCGCTGATGAAAGCGGCATCGCTGTAAGCGCTCAGGTCGGAACCGCTGACAGCAGGCTCTCCCACATAGCGGTACAGCATGGTAGCCAGCTGCTCCCGTGTCAGACTACCGCTCATGTTGGCGCCGTCGGAAATTCCCTTTTCCACAGCCCACTTGCAGCCTACCTCGTCCCAGGTCGCACCGGTGCTGGTGTCCACACCTTCCAGGCGGGCCAGGACAGTGACGATCATGGCACGGCTCATGTCTCCGTTGGGGGAGAAAGTGGTCTCACCAGTGCCGTTGAAGAGCTCCCGGCTGGTGGCAAAGGCAATGGCATCGGCCCCCCAGAAGCTGCTGCTCACATCTTCAAAGGCGGCGGCATTGTCCACCACTTTGATGGTATCGCCGCTGTGCAATGTCACTGCAATGCCGTTTTCGGTCTGCACTGTGGTTTTGATGACTTCCTCGGTGCCATCTTCACGGACGATGACGGCCACCGTACCGGCGGTCACATTTTCCACAGGGATTTCCACCTCGGCGCTGCTTCCAGACGGCAGGGTCACCGTTACAGTGGGGGCGGATTCCCGCTGGGTGGTGACCGGCACAGAAGGCATGGGCAGAACCACGGCTGTGCCGCTCTCCGCGGCGCTATCTACCACAGACCAGGAGAGCGTCACCTGGGTTTCCATCTGGCCGGAGGCACTGACCGTAGTGGCAGAACCGGAACCGTCCGCCTTGGCCACGGTGGTTTTGGTGGAGCCATCGGTGTTTTCCACGGTTTCGGTCTTATTTCCGGCGCTGTCGGTGGTCGTGGTGGTCACTGTTCCGTCTTTCCCGGTCTTCACTACCTGAGTAGAGCCATCGGGATGCTTGGTGGTTTCGGTTTTGGAGCCGTCAGGCCGGGTCACCGTAGTGGTGGTGGAGCCATCCGGGTTGGTGGTGGTTTCGGTGGTGGAAGAAGAGGTGCTGCCCCCCGAAGAGGAACTGCCGTTGGATGTCAGCTTTGCAGAGAAAGTATACTCCTTTGCTTCTCCCGGTGTGAAGCTGACCTTCCCGGTCTCTTCATCTGATCCAGTCACATCCACACTGCCATAATCCCAGCCGCCAAAAGTATAACCGGAAATACTGGGGGCCGCAGGCTCTTTATAGGTGAGCACGCCTTCCGCAGCGGTGACAAGATCGGTCCAATAGACATTGCCATTCACCGTGTAGAGAATGCGGTACAGTCCTTCTGTTGTGGGAGGCGCTGTTTTCACGGCCACATAAGGCCCTGCATTGTCCAGAGTGGCATTGCCGTTCAAGTATACGAAATTGGCATCAGCGCCGTTTTTATCCTTATTATTGGTCAGCTGAAGAGAAGATCCGGCCTCTACCGTCATTTTGGCAACAGAGCTGTTGGTATCCTGTCCCAGCTCTACCACTGCATTGGTCTGCTCCTCTGTGTAGCTGTTGGTAAAGGGCAGGACGCTGCCGCTATTGCTCACAGTGACCTTGCTACCGCCGGAGATGGTGACCGACGCATCCTCTCCCTTTGTTTTGATGGCGGCGGCAAAGTTGTTGTCAAAGTTCACGGTGGAAGCATCGATGGTCGTTCGGTTGGCCTGGATGGCGGTGTGGCACCAATCGGCATCGATCTGGGAACCGTTCTGAACCACAAATTCATCGCCATTGAACAGTGTGGAGCTTCCTTCCACATCGGAAGGATCTCCTTCCACGATCACATCGGGATTGGCCTGAATGATGGAATCATCCACTACCACCTTGGTATGGCCGCTGGAGCGGTCATCGATGCAGGTCAGGCCGCTGAATATCAGATTGGACTTGTTCTGGATGGTCAGAGTGACATCACCTTCTGCCTGCTCGTTGAAAATGATGCCGGTTCCTCTTCCAAACCCGCTTTGGTTGATCCGCGCTGTCACATTGTCCAGCGTCAGGTTTGCGTCCAGTACGAAAAAGCCAGCTTCCGCATTGCCCTGCAGCTTTGTGGCATCGCCATTTCCCTTAATGGTCACATCTTTGGTGATTTTCAGAGGCAATTCATCCTCAAAAGGACTGAACTGATATCCGCTCAGCAATATAACAACATCGTTCTCACCCGCTGCATCCAACGCAGCCTGAATGGTGGGATAGGTTTTGCCGTTTACCTGGGCCACGGCCGGCTCCTGGTAATGGGTGACGCCGGAGAAGTCCACCGTCAGGGAATAGACCTCATCGGTTCCGGTCTGGTTTGTGTCTGTGACCACATGGCCTTCCCCATCCAGCCACTGCACTTTGCAGTAAAGGGTAGTCACATTGGCGGTATCGGCATACAGGGCCACGCCATCGTATGCTGTCCCCTCTTCGTCCACAGACACACGCTCTTCCAAAGCGGTGGCCTGAACGCCCTCCAGAGAGGGGGTGGATTCGCTGGAGACGGCTACCTTCATCTGGGTGGCCTTGGCCGGGGCGATGACTGCCATTCCGGCCCAATAACCCATGCCGCTTTCGCCATTCTGATGCTGTTTCAGATTGTGGGCACTGATGGAATAACCGCCGGTTTCCATACTCATGGTCAGCTGATAGCTGCCGGCATCGTACAATTCGTCGTCCGGATAGGTGCCGGATGTATCATGGAGGATGGCGGTATTAAAGCTCATTTGCTCCGTACTTCCTTCGGCCAGCGCCGCAGTTGGCAGCAGTGTCAGCATCATGCAAAGACACAGCGCTGCGGACAGAAGTCTTTTTTTCATAACTCTTTCTTCACTCCTTGTATGTTTCATTCCCGATGGTGTTTTGATAAAACCTTGCGATGCATCCCCTCCTTTCCGGACAGAATCCTCATTTTGTCATGCCTTTTTGCTGGATGATCCTGCAATTTTTCACTGATGAAGGAGATTTCAGAAATTTTTCGGTAAAAAGGAAAAAACGCCCCTCGATTGAGGAGCGTTCTGTCAAAGTAAAAAACAGCGCGAAAAAACAGACCGGCAGCCAGGATGCACTGGCGGTCTTGATTCCTATACCCTAAATCAACTCTGCATTGCAGGAATACTTGTTTTTTTGCATACAGAGTGATAAGATGATGTCAACGGCTGGATATGTAGCAACAAACTGGCCTGACATAAAACAGAATGAGGATTCTGTCCTATAATACCAATCGCATCTGCTCCAGAGTTCTGGCATGCTCCACGCCGGTGGAAATAAGATAGATGCGGGTGGTTTCGATGCTGCTGTGGCCCAGAACATCGGCCAGGCGCGCCACATCCCGGCAGACCTGATAAAAGATGCGGGCGAACAAATGGCGTAGGTTGTGGGGAAAGACCTTTCCCGGCTCCACACCAGCCTTTTGACAGATCGCCTTCATTTCGGCCCAGATCTGCTTACGGGACAGCGAATGACCGCTTCTGGTGAGAAACAGTTCACCGGAGGCGATTTTGTTTTTCCTGGCGTATTTCAAAAGCTTCCGGCGCAGTTTCCCCGGGATGAGGATGGTGCGGATTTTTCCCTTCAGGGAGATCTCCGCCTTACCCTCTTCGGCGGCCTCTGCGGTGATATAGCGCACTTCGCTGACCCGGATGCCGGTGGCGCAGATGGTTTCCATCAGCAGGCACAAACGCTCCTTTCCCTCTTTGTTCGCCGTTACGATCAGACGCTCATATTCTTCTTTGGTCAGTTCCCGATCGCTTTCCCGGAACAGGCGGCGCTGAAGCCGCAGATGCTTCACCCGGCAGTCCTCCCAACCCATGAAAACCAGGAACCGGTCGATGGCCGAGAGCTTTCCGTTGATGGTGGCAGGATTATAATGCTGGGCCAGCAGCGATTCCTTCCACTGGGCCACGCCGGTCTTGTCCACTTCTCTTCCCTTCAAAAACGCAGCAAGCAGCCCCACCTCCCGGAGATACTTTTCCACTGTGGCGGCACTCCGTTCCTCCTGCCGCAGAAACTGCCCGAAGGAAACAATTTGTTTTGTTGTGATGATTCGTTTTTCCATATTGTCCTCCTTTGCAAGATACCCTTAGTGTATCTTGCCTGCGGGCCATCATGCAGAACACCGGGGCCGTTTGTGGATGCCGGGCTTTTTTTTACCCCAAAAAGCAAAAAAGCGCTTCTTTCCATTCATCCTTTTCCTCGGATGTTGGAAAGAAGCGCTTGTTCTTTTCTTTCAACGGGGGTATTTATAGTGTACCATTCTGCCGAACCTTGTCAAGCTGAAAAACTTCTATATGAGCTTTTTTTGTGAACTTTTTGTAAACACCGAAGGATCGCCCCAGTCAAGGGAAAATACAGGATTGACAAAAATAAAAACATGGACGATCACATCCTTTGGAAGCGTCCAGTAACCGCACTCCCATTTTTCTCCATTTACAACAAAAATATCTCCCCCCGTGGAAGTGATTCCACGGGGGGCGTCGTTGTGTTCAGTCAGCTTACCTTGTCCGCCAGGCGGATCATGGTCACGAGACTTTGTTCAATCGTGTAGGGGTTCTTTGCGCCGAAAGTGTTGGCGCTGATGCCGGTCATGATACCATGATTATAGAGACCCTGGACGCTGCCACCTGCCCAGCTTGCAATCTCATCGGTGAAGGGCATGTTGATGATATTGCTGGTTATGTTTAAGCCCAGCCGTTCGCCCAGGCGTGCCAACATGACGGCGGCCTGCTCCCGGGTGATGGGGTCGTTGGGTCCGACGCTGATTTCTGCCTGGCTGTCGCCATAGTTATAACCGGTCAGGATGCCCAGTGTGTATGCCTTGGCGACGGCAGTATCGCCCTTGCTGTCCTTGAAGTCCGTAGAGGCATAGGCGATAACATCGCCTGTAATCTGCTCGTAGACCTGCACGGCGATGGCGGAGAACTGGGCCCGGGTGATGTTCTGGGTGTAGTCATTGCCCAGGGTACCGGCAGGAATGAAGCCCTGCTGAGCGGCCTGGTTGACGGTATCCTGCGCCCAGGTGCTGACCTTGGCGTTGACCGTGGTCTCGGTGGGGTTCTGATTTCCGCCGTTGCGCAGCTCATTGGGCAGGATATCCCATACGCGCTCCGGCAGGTCCATAGCGGCAATCATATCGGCGGCCTGGTTGACTGCCAGGTCGTAGTCCATGGGGATGGCGTTGACGCTGGACAGATTGGTTCTGAAGACGATAACGGGGTTGGTCTTGTATGCCTCGCCGCTGGTCTTCAGGCTGATGTCCAGCTGGTTGTAGAGATATGCACCTTTCTGGGACAGATTGGCGCCGATGACGATATTTTTCAGATTCGGGCATTCGTAGGCGGAGTTGTTGGGTGCATAGCTGCCCAGAGAAATCAGGTTCTCCAGGTTGTCGTTGCCGTGGAACAGTCTGCCCGACAGGTAGGTGATG
Source organism: Ruminococcaceae bacterium AM07-15 (assembly GCA_003477405.1). Lineage (GTDB taxonomy): Bacteria > Bacillota > Clostridia > Oscillospirales > Butyricicoccaceae > Pseudobutyricicoccus. The sequence continues at coordinate 2,048 of QUDE01000004.1, read as the reverse complement.
CCATCTTCAATGATGACAGTCTCGATATAGTCGTTGTCCAGGAAGGGCGATGTTGTGCGGGGGAAGTAGACCCCGCCGGAGCCGCGGATAATCAGGACGCCGTCGGACAGTTCCCAGGTGGGCAGGGTGGACTTGTCCTCCACTTTACCGTTGGAACCGAAGATGCCTGTGCTCTCTGGAGAGCCGGGGGAGCCGCTGGTGAACTCAATTTCGGTCTTTTCGCTTACGGCGATGGTGATGCCTGCGCTGGCGCTGGTGGCTATCATGGAGAGGGAAAGAGTGGCAGCAAGGATTGCTGCGAGGTGCTTTTTGAGTTTCATAGACAAATTCCTCCTTTTCACTGGTTGACATACTCCGCCATGCGGACCATGGTGGCGATGGACTGCTCAATGGTGTAGTTGGACTTGGCCGAGAAAGTGGTGTCGCTGGTGCCAGCCATGACGCCAGCGTCGTAGACCTTGGCGACATTCTCGTAAGCCCAGTCGGCGATGTTGTCCGTGAAGGGCAGGCTGTCAGCGGCGGTCATGGGCTTGCCCAGCTTTTCAGACAGGCGAGCCAGCATGGTTGCGGCCTGCTCACGGGTAATCAGGTTATCGGGGCCTACACGAACATCGCTGGTGCTCTCGGCGCTGTTGTAGCCTGCCAGGATGCCCAGGGCGTAAGCCTTGCTCACATCTTCGTTGTTCGTGCAATCAGCGAAGTTGCTGGCAGTGTAGCTGATTTCATTGCCGCTGATGGTCTCATAGGTCTGGACAGCCAGGGCGGCAAACTCGGCACGGGTGATGCTCTCGGTGTAGTCATTGCCCAGGGTCTCGGCGGGGATGAAGCCGCTGGTCTCGGCTGTGTCGATATATTCCTGAGCCCAGGTGCTGACCGCAGGCTCGCTGGTGACAGGGGTCTCAACGGCAGCGCCGCCGGTCAGCTCCGCAGGGAGCAGAGCCAGAGCGGAAGCGGGCAGGTTCATCTTGGCAACCAGGGCGGCGGCTTCGTTGGTCAGAGTGGCAACATTGCCGTAGTCGCTGGAGATTACGATGCTGTTGGCGATAGGCACGGGACGGGCAACGGAGGTGCCGCCACCTGCCATGCCGGTCAGACCACCCAGGGTGACTTTCACACGGTCGATGTCTTCGGGAAGGCATTTTACAGGTTCATTGTCCAGGTTGGCGCCCAGAATGAAGTTGTTCATGTTGGGGCACTCACGGACAATCTGGTTTACGGCGGTTTGGTTGCTCATGACGATGACATTCTTCAGATTGGGCATGTTCAGGAACATGCCGGATGCTACCATGCTGACATTGTCTTTTACAATGACAGTTTCTACATGGGTGTTGCCTTCGAACAGGTCATCATAAGTGTTCCAGGCGTCTCCAGTGCCGTCGATGACGAGCACACCGTTGGACAGAGACCAGGTGGTACGGTCGTCGTCGCTTCCGGAGGGGAACTTTCCGGTGCTCTCGGCGGAGTCTTTGGAGCCGGTGATGAAGCATTCGGTGTAAGACGCCCAGTTGTCAGGCCAATCCTCGGCGGCAGAGGCGCTGACAGGCAGGGCGGTGAGGCAGAGAACAGCGCATAGCAGAAGCGCAAGGGTTCGTTTGCATCGTTTCATAAGGGGTATCTCCTCTCATTTGAATTTGTCTCCGACAGAGGTTGCCCGGACACGGGGCGTTTTCACGCCCCGCGCCGGGTCGCTGGGGTCTGCCGGAAGCGCAAAAGCGGTGTTGAGCGATTCCCTCAACACCGCTCACAATACAGAGCGTAACACAATAGGCCCTATTGCCCCGATTGCTTCCGCCCTTGCAAAAGGGCAGGCACATGGGTATAATAAGGCTACGGTGCAGTCATTTGGACTGTTGTGCTGAGTGGTGCAGACACTCATCACAGGGGTGTAGCGGGCGGCAACCCGCTATGCCCTGCCGCTTATATGCGTTTCCGACAATCATTTTATACCATGCCCCAGGGAAAATCAAGAGAAACTGGGCAAGGTATCCAGCCAAACTGTAGGTGTTACAATGATGTGTGACAAATAGAAAAAAGAAGAGCGAATAGGA
>QUDE01000039.1 GCA_003477405.1 Ruminococcaceae bacterium AM07-15 | reverse complement strand
CCGAATAGAGCGTGTAATTTGTCCGAATAGAGCGTGTAATTTGTCCGAATAGAATTTAGCAAACCCTTGTCCTATAATGGCTGCTGAGGGTCCTATAATATAAGAATAAAATAATAATAAAGATAAGAATAAAACAAAGCTAGCAAAATTGCGAGGAAACTCAACTTATGTCCGAATAACGGACATATTTTGACTTGTGTCCGAATCAGTGCTATAATGAAGCCATACCAATAAAAGCAGGTGGTAGTATGGCAAAGAAAAAACTCTCTGAAAGACAAGCATTACAAATCCATACTGGCAGAGAAATGGAAATTTACAAAGCAAATGACATGATACAGAAAGGCCGACATGAGCTGTCTTTACAAGAGCAAAGATGTGTTCTATATGCCATTTCTAAAATTAAACCAGAAGACGCAGTCTTCCAAGAGTACACCTTCGAACTGAAGGACTTCTATACTCTCTGTGGCATAGAAGATCAGAGTTACACTCGACTAAAATCCATATTGCAAAACCTCTCAGATCGCAGCTGGTGGGTGACTATTGATGATAAAGGAACAGAGAGCCTTGTACGTTGGTTTTCTACTATGCGAACAAATAAAGGATCTGGAACAATCACTATTAAATTCCATGAGGACATGATGCCGTTTCTTCTGAAAGTAACCAAGGAGAACCAGTACTTCACGCACTATCAGCTTAAATACATTCTACCAATGAAGAGCCAGTATGCGATCCGTCTTTATGAACTACTGAAAAGCTATCAATGGAACAATATCGAATGGTTCTTCGAAATTAACTCTCTGAAAAAGCAGTTAAACTGCGAGAATTATAGAGACTTCAAGGACTTTCGAAAAAGAGTTCTTGAGCCTGCGGTTGCAGAAATCAATGAATACACGGATATCAAGATTGCATGGGAGCCCGTAAAAGAAGGTAGAAAGGTAGCCCGAGTAATCTTTTTCATGGCCGAAAAGAAGAAAGCTGATCTGCTGGATGCAGATAGAGCAATCAACGATGCTCTGGACGGACAAATTGACATACTGGAGCTGATGCAGGAGAGCCAGGATACCGTCAAGGCTAAGTTCTTGGCAGAAAACCGCACAGAACGCTCTGAAGGGCCTTCTAAGGCCTTTTAAAGAAACTTGAGGAGGAAGTTTACTATGGAGGAAAAAAGAATCTCTCAGCTTCGCTATGACCCGGAAAGTGACCGCATGATTTTTGACGGGCGGGAACTGCATTGTGGGGAGTGCCTGAAAGTCCTGGTATGCAACGGCTTGAACGGGGACAAGCCAGAATGGGTGGAAACCCGGGTAGAATATGGCGAGGATTGGTATCTTGAGGGATTATTGGGTTACCAGGTGTCTGGACTGTTTGCCAGGATGTAATAATGTGCTGCGGTGTCTTTGCAAGTATAGCATTTGGCTAGCCAAATGCGAACTTATTAAGGGGATACCCCCTAATACCCCCCGATTTTAATGTGCCTTGAGAGGAGATAATTGAACTATGCGCAAGCGGGGAAAAGCTGTTTTAGTGCGCTTAAATGAACAAGAGTATGCCCACCTCAAACGGCTGTCAGAGACCTCCGGCCTGAAGATGGAACCGCTGATTCGGCAGCTCATCTTGGGCCGAGAATTGAAGCCCCATCCGCCGGAAAATCTGGCGGCGCTGCTGCGGCAAATGTCCGCCATGGGCAACAACATCAACCAGATCGCCAAGGTGATCAACAGTATACATACTGTCCAAAAAGATGATATAGAGCAGATCCAGAAGATGCAATCTGACATTCAGAAGATGCAGTCTGAACTATGGCAGGCCATTAGAGATCTTTGAGGTTTATTTGAGATGTTTGAGAGTTGTGTTGTTTTAGATGGTAGTCAAACACTCTCAAACTCACAGCCTATACAGCTTATGTTTGAGAGTCGTGTTGTTTTAGATGGTAGTCAAACATCAATTTGCATAAGCTAAATAGGCGTGGTATAATAGCCATAGGCTAAGGACGCTTGTGAGGTAACCAAGGCCGACACGCAAAATTGAACCCCCCTGGAGTAGCCGCTCCAGGGGGGTTCTTTGTGCTTACTTGCCCTTGCCGTGACCGTCAAGCCACTTGCAGATGCAATGGCTAATTACACCTGCTACGACGGCCATAAGGACGCTTGTGAGGATTTCCAATGCTGACACCTCCTTTCTGTTGCCAGATTGGAGAAGGGCAGCAGGTCAAATATACCAATAGGCCACAGAAAGAGTCAAGGGCCAGGAGTGACGCCAGGATGTTCAGGGACACCGATCAGGGACAGAACCAGGGCAAAGGCCAGGGTGGCAGAGGGGGCCGTGCTGGGGGATTGCAGAGGTTCCAGGGCTGTTTGACTACCATCTGAAACAACACGACTCTTAAACTTATACCAGTAGCGGGGGTGTAGGGGGTATCCCCTTAACAAGTTCGCATTTGGCTAGCCAAATGCTATGCTTGCAAAGCCATAAAACGATTCTTTTTTCGGCACAGCACATCTCTGGCAACCGTGTAATTTGTCCGAATAGAGCGTGTAATTTGTCCGAATAGAGCGTGTAATT
>QUDE01000038.1 GCA_003477405.1 Ruminococcaceae bacterium AM07-15 | reverse complement strand
ATGCAGGTCAGCCGGAGCAAAAAGTGGGAATCCAAGGTGGCTCTGGATGAGCAGGGCAATCCGCTTTTGACCGCCAAGGGAAAGAAAGTCCTGCGGACCTCGTACAGTGTTCTACAAGACGATTTTTTCAACTATATGAAAGCTGCCGGATATACCGATGTGGAGCGTGGAGAGCGTGGCAGCACTGAAGAACATCTGACTGTGACCCAGTTCAAGGTGGCACAGGAGCAGCAGCGGCTGGAAGATGTGACCGCCCAAATCGCTCAGACAGAACAGGCGCTGGGCACCGCACAGGCTGCCGTTGAAAAAAAGCAGAAGGAGCTGCAATCCCTGCAAAAGCAGACCAAAGAACAGCGCACTGCCGCCCTGACCGTACAGGAAATCCGCTCCATGGGGAAAAAGACGATCACCGGCAATATCACTTTGACCCCATCCGAGTGCAGTACGCTCAAGGATTATGCGGTCAATGGGATTCTTGCCAAGGCGGAAAACAGCCGTTTGGAAGATAGTCTGCAACAAGCGCAAAAGAGTGCCGCTGTCTGGAAACAGCGGTATGAAAAGATTTATGACAAGTACCAAAAACTGAAAAAGGAAGTCCAGCCATATCTGGACGCTGTCAAGCTCGCACCCGAAAAGGTGCGGGCTTTTCTTGACGCCATTTTGACCCGGACCCGACAAACAAGTCAGCACGCTCAACCTTCCCACCGCAAGCCAAAGGATATGGAACTTTAATTGATGGAGGAAACTGCATGAGAAAACACAAAGATTTTATGAGCGAACCCGACTATGGTTATATCGACATTGAATCCTGCTTTGAACCGATTTTTGAGCCGCCCTTGGAAACCCTGGAAGAATGGCACAGCTGGGAGCATGAACCCGAACCGACACTGGAAAACACCTCCGTCTATGTCACAGAGCCGGATGGCGCTCAATATTTTTACTGCGGCAATACCCGGATTAGAGTATCCGAGCATTTCTCCCAGGCAGGCAAACCCATGGACAAGCTGATTGAAAATGTGATCCAGTATGCCGCCCGCAACGCTGGATAAACCCACAACAAAATGTCGTTGAACCACACCCACGCTTACGGTATAATAAAAGCAGAAGTATTGTAAGCGTGGGTTGTTTCGATTAGAAGGAGGATTTTTTACCGTGAAACAACCTTACAATACCGCACTCTATATGCGTCTCAGCCGTGACGACGAAAACTATGGCGACAGCGTGAGCATCGAGACCCAGCGCACCATTTTGCAGCAGTACGCAAAGGAACATGGTCTTTCGGTGTATGGCGAATATGTCGATGACGGATGGAGCGGAACGAACTTCGAGCGTCCCAGCTTTCAGCGGATGATGGATGATGTGGAGACCGGAAAGGTCAACTGCATCATTACCAAAGATCTCAGTCGCTTTGGCCGTGAACACGTGATGATGGACTATTATCTGGAATTTGTGTTCCCGGAAAAGCAGATTCGCTACATTGCTGTGGCCGAAAACGAGGACACCGAAAAAGGACTTTCGGATTTTGTGCCGTTCAAGAACCTTTTTAACGAATGGTTTGCAAAGGATACCAGCCGCAAGGTGAAAACGGCGCTCCGTGCCAAATTTGCTGCCGGAGAACGCACTTTTGCCTATGCGCCGCTGGGATACATCCGCCATCCCAAAGTCAAAAACACTTTGGCCATAGACGAAGAAACCCGCTGGATCATCGAGAAAATCTTTGACCTTGCGTTTCATGGAGCAGGTGCGGCGAAGATCACCAAGACCCTGATTGCAGAGAAAGTCCCGACTGCGGGCTGGCTGAATTATCAGAGATATGGAACTTTCGCCAATATCTATGCCCATGCGCCGGAAGAAAAATCGTATGCCTGGACGATTGCTCAGGTCAAAAGTATCCTGCAAGATGAAACTTATATTGGCAACAGCGTACACAATAAGCAGACCAACATCTCTTATAAAAACAAGAAAAAGGTGCGCAAGCCGAAAGAAGAATGGATTCGGGTGGAAGATACCCATGAGGCGATCATCAGTCGGGATGTGTTTGAGCAGGTACAAAAGCAGATCGCCAGCCGCAGACGGCAGCAGAAGGATGCCACAACGCAGATTTTCGCCGGTCTCGTAAAATGTGCAGATTGCGGCTGGTCCATGCGCTTCGGCACGAACCGGCAGAACAAAACGCCGTACAGCCATTTCACTTGCAGCCAGTACGGACAGATGGGGGCACAATGCTCGGCGCATTATATCCGCTATGACACGCTCTATGTCTATGTGCTGTCCAGAATCCAGTATTGGTCCCATCGGGCGCAGCTGAGCGAAGAAAAACTCTTGCAGCAGATTTTGAAAAATGGTGACCGGGAACGTATGACCGCTGCCAAGCGTCAGGAATCCGAGCTGAAACGGGCAGAAAAGCGCAAGGCAGAAGTGGATGGAAAATTCGTCCGAATGTACGAGGACTGGTCTGCCGGACGCATCACTGAGTATAACTTCAATCTGCTGACTAAAAAGTACCAGACAGAGCAGCTGGAGCTGGAGGAAAAGATCAACCGCTTGCAAGCGGAGCTGTCCGGAGAGCAGCAGACTGCCCTGGATGCCGAAAAGTGGGTCGCTCTCATCAAGCAGTACGCCAATCCCACAGAACTGACCGCTGAGCTTCTCAATACCCTGATTGAGAAGATTGTGATTCACGAGGCCACCAAAGGTGCGGATGGGATGCGAGATCAGGAGATTGAGATTTACTACCGCTTTATCGGCAAAATTGATTAACCTGTATCCATATCTTTAACTTTGGGAAA
>QUDE01000037.1 GCA_003477405.1 Ruminococcaceae bacterium AM07-15 | reverse complement strand
CGGCAGATATGGAACAAGTTCACATCGACCATTAAGGAGCCGCAAATGCAGGGTGTTATGCAGGGTTTCCGGGTGATCGGCAGTGGTACGAAGTTGGGCCGAGATTATCCGGTACGGGCTTACCGGTTGGGGGAGCCGGTGGAGTTGGATGAGCTGATTGAGTTTGTCCCGGATAGTAATGGAGAGCAGCAGCGGATAAAGGGTATCATGCAGAAGTCGGGTATGAGCTTGGAAGAAGCCAAGAAGAAATACCCGGACTGGTTTGAGCGACGAGTGGTACGTAAGGAGAAGCGGGGTCGTTGGGTGGTCAAGCGTGACCTTTACGATTGGTGGTTGCACCGCATACGGGATGAAATCAAGGTAGGTCACCGTTTTTATGGGATTATGACGCTGGCGATTTACGCCAAGAAATGCGGGATAGACGAGGATGAGCTGCGGCAGGACGCTTTTTCGTTGCTGCGGCCTTATGATGATATGAGCATTGAGAGTATTAACCGTTTTACCCAGGACGATGTGATCTGTGCCCTGGAAATGTTCAATGAGGACTATGTGACATTCCCTAGGGACGATATAGCGAAGCTGTCCGGCCTGTCCATGCCGGTGAACAAGCGGAATGGACGCAAGCGGGCGCAGCATTTGGAATGGTGTCGAATTATTCAAAATGCGAGCGATATTGTAGATGGAACGAATTGGCGATCTGGGAATGGTAGGCCATCAAAACGGGAGAAAATTGCTCAATACATGAGAGAACATCCAGAGATTAAGAACAAATCAGAAATTGCCAGGGCATTAAATATAAGTCGGCCTACGGTTGTGAAGTATTATGATGAAATCAGCTGTGAGATTGAAAGGGGGGAAGGGCAATTATGAGAGGGGAAGAGCAGCTTTTAACGGTACAAGAATTTGCGGAGCAAGCCGGTGTGTCGGTGCAGGCGGTTTACAAAAGGTTAAACAACTCATTAAACCCTTATATTCAACTGGTTGAAGGGAGAAAAATGCTGAAATCATCGGCATTATACGAGATTTATGGGGTGAAGGTTGAACAACCTATTCAACCTTCTATTCAACCAGAGTTGAATGAGAAAACTGGCAATTCCGAAGTGGATTTTTTGCGAAAACAAGTGGAGCAGTTGCAAGCAGAGCTATCAAAGGAGCGGCAGCACAGCCGGGAGCTGGCGGAGCAAATTGTATTGCTGGCAAACCAAGCCCAGAAATTGCAGCTTGCCCAAATGTCACCGCAGCTTACCGATGGGGGCGGTGTTGCTGATCCGGCAGATCCGGAGCAGACACCACCCCCAGGACAGACTCAACAGCCGGAGCAGCCACGGAGCTGGTGGAGCCGGATTTTTGGAAAATAGAAAGGAGTAGTCTAATCAGGATGTAAGTTTTATGGTGTGCTGCTGTGTCCTTGCAAGTATAGCATTTGTATATACACAAATGCGACTTGTTAAGGGGACACCCCCTAATACCCCCAATCGCCGCAGGGCGGAAAGGAGAGAAATGAACCATGCGGAAACGAGAGAAGGCCGTGCTTTTTTGGATGACCCCAGAAGAATATGAGCACTTGAAAAAGCAGGCGTTATTGTCCGGAATGACGATTTCCGGGTTTCTTCGAGCTGCGGTTCGGGGACAGGATATACATCCTCGTCCGCCGGAAAATCTAGCGGAGCTGCTGCGACAGATGTCTGCCATGGGGAATAATATTAACCAGATCGCTAAGGTGACCAATAGTACGCATTCTATCCGAAAAGAAGATGTGGAGCAGATTCAGAAGATGCAGTCTGAACTATGGCAGGCCATCAAAGAGCTTTGAGAAAAACTCCTTCAGATTTACCTGAAGGAGTTTTTTATTATTGGGGTTGTAGGGGTGCAGCACACCCCTAATTTTCGTATTTGTATATACAAATGCTATGCTTGCAAAACCAAAAGGATTTTTTTTCGGTATGTAAGGAGGGCCAAGAGTGACGCCAGGATGTCCAGGGATACCGATCGGGGCCAGAGCCAGGGCAAAGACCAGGGTGGCAGAGGGGGCCGTTCTGGGGGCTTGCAGCGGTTCCAGGAATGGGGTATAATTGCGATGAAAAAGTGTAAAAAAAATGTATTGATAATATATGCCCCCCTATGGCCTTTAGGCTATAAACTCCCTTGGTGTGAAATCCTGTCTGGTTTTCTATCATTTCCGTGCCCAGAGCGAGGGGGAAAAGGGGGAGGTGATTTTCTCTTTAAGGCCCCGGATGGGCCGCTCTTTGGCTCCCCCTTTGGGGGCCGTTGCATACTTGTAACATTCAAAACGGAAAGGACGGTGGAGATCATGAATCAGGAACAGCATATGGAGCAGCTGCGGCAGCTCTACCAGGACAAAACAGATCTTCTTGAAACTTATCTGGAGCCGGTGGAGCCGCACGAGTTCTACCGTGAGATTTTTCCGGAGGGCAGCTTTGAACGCAAGGGCCGATATGAGGACGAGAAAGGCAACGGTATTGCCGTGACAATCTCTCAGCCAGGTCGGGGAATTGCCCTGGAGATTGAGCAGGAGGGTAAGGTTAAACGCTACACCATTACCGATGATCTGGACACGCTGCGGGAGCTGCAAGATACCGATTTTACCATCATTTCCCCCATTTCATACTTTGGGAAACGCCGCTGCGGGAAGAATGCCCGGTATCTGTATGCCCTGGTGTTTGACCTGGACGGGGTCGATATGCCTCGGCTGCGGGACACGCTGCATCAGATGGACAGGGAGATCATACCCAAGGCAACCTTTGTCGTGAATAGTGGGACGGGCTTGCATCTGTATTATGTGCTGAAGGAGCCGGTGCCGATGTACCCCCAAAACCAAAAGTATCTGAAGGAGCTGAAATATGCCCTTACTCGGCAGATATGGAACAAGTTCACATCGACCATTAAGGAGCCGCAAATGCAGGG
>QUDE01000036.1:2500-4405 GCA_003477405.1 Ruminococcaceae bacterium AM07-15 | reverse complement strand
CGGATTCACGGCCGCAGGTTAGAATTCCAATAGTTCAAGGGTGGTATCCCAACGGTGGCTCCACCTGAGCTGGCGCCCAGATTTCCAAGCCTCCCACCTATCCTGTACATGAAATATCAAAATCCAGTATCAAGCTACAGTAAAGCTCCATGGGGTCTTTCCGTCTAGTTGCGGGTAACTGGCATCTTCACCAGTACTACAATTTCGCCGGGCGGGCTGTCGAGACAGTGCCCAAATCGTTACGCCATTCGTGCGGGTCAGAACTTACCTGACAAGGAATTTCGCTACCTTAGGACCGTTATAGTTACGGCCGCCGTTTACTGGGGCTTCAGATCAAAGCTTCGCTTGCGCTAACCTCTCCTCTTAACCTTCCAGCACCGGGCAGGCGTCAGCCCCTATACTTCATCTTTCGATTTAGCAGAGACCTGTGTTTTTGTTAAACAGTCGCTTGGGCCTTTTCACTGCGACCCTCATTGCTGAGGGCGACTCTTCTCCCGAAGTTACGAGTCCAATTTGCCTAGTTCCTTGACAACCCTTCTCCCGTTGGTCTTAGGATTCTCTCCTCATCTACCTGTGTCGGTTTGCGGTACGGGCGCTTTAGTATACGCCACAGCTTTTCTCGCCTCTGAGCATCGAAGACTTCCCTACTGTAATTTCGGTCCCTTACGCCCGGGGCAACCATCGCCCGGGTTCTCCTATCTCAAAGTGTCACTGCGGTTTAAATGTCAGCGGCTACGGAATTTCCACCGTATGTGCATCGACTACGCCTTTCGGCCTCGCCTTAGCTCCCGGCTTACCTTGGGCGGACGAACCTTCCCCAAGAAACCTCAGATTTTCGACCATTATGATTCCCACATAATTCTCGCTACTTATTCCGGCATTCTCACTTCTTATCAGTCCACAAGTGCTTCCGCTCTTGCTTCGCCCCGATAAGAACGCTCCCCTACCCAGCGCATGCGCTGCCCAAGCTTCGGTTAGATGCTTAGCCCCGTTATATCTTCTGCGCAGAGCCACTCGATCAGTGAGCTATTACGCACTCTTTGAATGTGTGGCTGCTTCTAAGCCAACATCCTGATTGTCTGTGCAACTCCACATCATTTTACACTTAGCATCTATTAGGGACCTTAGCTGTGGATCTGGGCTGTTTCCCTTTTGACCACGAGACTTATCTCACGTAGTCTGACTGCCATGCACCAATTATCCGGCATTCTTAGTTTGATAGGGTTCGGTAACCTCGCGGCCCCTAGTCCATTCAGTGCTTTACCTCCGGTAATCTAACATGACGCTAGCCCTAAAGCTATTTCGGGGAGAACCAGCTATCTCCGAGTTCGATTGGAATTTCTCCGCTATCCACAAGTCATCCCCGACTTTTTCAACAGGCGTGGGTTCGGTCCTCCATGGAGTTTTACCTCCACTTCAACCTGCTCATGGATAGGTCACCCGGTTTCGGGTCTATTGCCCCATACTTCATACGCCCTATTCAGACTCGGTTTCCCTTCGGCTGCGGAACTCCAGTTCCTTAACCTTGCATGAAACAATAACTCGCCGGACCGTTCTACAAAAAGTACCTCATCACCCTTTAACGGGCTTTGAGTGCTTGTAAGCACAAGGTTTCAGGTTCTCTTTCACTCCCCTCCCGGGGTCCTTTTCACCTTTCCCTCACGGTACTGCTCCTCTATCGGTCACTGAGTAGTATTTAGGCTTGGATGGTGGTCCACCCGTCTTCCCACGGCGATTCCTCGTGTCCCGCGGTACTCTGGATACAGCTAGCTCAGTTTCAATTTCGCCTACAGGATTCTCACCTTCTATGATGGGCCTTCCCATGCCCTTCGGCTATCTCCGCTGATACATGTTGCTGTCCGAACCCCAGAGATATTGCTACCTCTGGTTTGGCCTCTTCCGCGT
>QUDE01000035.1 GCA_003477405.1 Ruminococcaceae bacterium AM07-15 | reverse complement strand
CCCGCCCGCAGGCGATCCCCGCCGCAGCGGATTTTCTTTTTGGTACTTTTTCTTTTGTGAGGTGGTAATATGACCGAGAATTATCGAGGCTGCTACGAGTATTTGAGCGCACAATATCCGGAGGTCGGAGGCTATGAGTTTTATAAAGAGCTGTTTCCGGACAATGAGAACTCCGGAGAACGGCACACGGATTTTTCCCATCCGAACGCTGTGTATCTGTATCGGGACGAACAGAGCGAGGATAAGAAGCTCCGGCGCAGGAAGATGTATAACGACACATGGGAACAGGATTACATGGAGTTTGTCGAGGGGAACAGCCTTACTTTGTGCAGCGGTCTTGCATATCGCAGAAAGGAGAACAGGCTGGAGAACGCCCAGCGGATGTATGCTCTGATCTTCGATCTGGATGGCGTAGGTCTTGCCGAGCTGCGCAACCTCTTTCTGCGCTTTGGCGGCGATCCGGAGCGAGTGCGCCGGTTGCCGATGCCGACTTTCCTTGTTCTGTCGGGGACAGGGCTGCATATCTACTATGTTTTCCAGCAGCCGATTGACCTATACCCGAATATAAAAATTCAGCTTAAAAGTCTGAAATATGACCTCACTTTCCGGCTATGGGAGTATGGCAGCACTTCGCAGGTCAAGGCGATCCAGTATCAATCCATCAATCAGAGCTTCCGCATGGTGGGCAGCATCAATGACAAGCATGGGACGGAGCTGGTCGCTTTCCGTACCGGAGAACGGGTAACGCTGGATTATCTGAACGCCTACGCAAAGCCAGAAAACAGGGTGGATGTCAATAAGCCTTTCAGCCCATCCAAAATGACACGAGCTGAGGCGAGGGAGGCATATCCGGAGTGGTATGAGCGTGTTGTTGTGAGAGGCGAGAAAGGACGCAAGAAGTGGGATATTGCCGGAAAGGTGCATGGTGATGATCCGTATGCGCTCTACCATTGGTGGCTGCGGCAGATCGGAGAGATAAAGGGCGGGCATCGGTATTTCTTTTTGATGTGCCTTGCTATCTATGCTTACAAATGCGGTGTGTCGAAGCAGCAGCTCCGGCAGGATATGAAAGAGGCTTTTGATGATCTGCAGATGGTGAAGCATGAGAACGCATTGACCGAGGAAGATATACGGAGTGCGCTGGAAGCCTACGACAAGGAGTATTACAATTTCACGATTTCCGATATTGAAGCTCTGACCGATGTTCGCATCGAGCGCAACAAGAGGAATGGTAGATCACAGAAAGAGCATTTGAAAAGAGCAAGGGCGGTGCAGGAAGTGGATTATCCTGGCGGCACATGGAGAAGAAAAGGGGCAGAAGAAAAGAAAGCGCAAGTCTATGCGTGGCGGCAGGAGCATCCAGAGGGACGCAAGGCCGATTGTCATAGGGACACCGGACTTGATCCGAAAACGATCCGCAAATGGTGGGACACCGTACCGGAGGGGCATATAACGGTCAAAATACGCCCATCACAGGCTTTGAGCGATCTGTTGGTGGAGGAATTTAAGAAAGGGCTGTAAACGCCCCAGAAACGCCCTACAAGGCGTTTTCGGGGCGGGTAAGGGTTTTTATATTACCCCACCGAAAACGAGGCTTGAAAACCGCGCGAAATAAGGCTTTTTCACCCCCTAAATGTACACGCTGCGGTGTTAGCATATAGAAAGCACTGTTCATAGAAAAGTTGCAAAAAAACATTTGCAATGCACTTGCAAATGTCACGAATATTGAATATAATATTAGTGCAAGCTAAAAATGACGAGGAAAGGAGTGCTATTATGGCTAAAGGAAATATGACGATAAGAATGGAGCCGGAGCTGAAAGCACAGGCGGCAGCTCTCTTTAAGTCCCTCGGAATGGATTTGAGTACGGCAACGGGTATTTTTTATCGACAGGCACTTAGGTGTCATGGACTTCCCTTTGAAGTCAAGGTTGACGAGCCGAATGCTGTTACCTATGCGGCGATGGAGGCGGCAGAAAAGGGAGAGGATATGTATGGTCCGTTTGATAGCGTTGCAGATCTGATGGAGGCGCTGAATGCTTAAGCCGGAGTTTTCGGGGCAGTTCAAACGAGATTACAAGCTTGCGATCAAGAGAGGCTGCGATCCGAAGAAGTTGGAGGAAGTGATCACGCTGTTGTGTAACGAGCAGCCGTTGCCGGAGGCGTATCGAGATCATGCTCTCACTAATTCCAGAAATTATAAGGACATGAGAGAATGTCACATCGAGCCGGACTGGCTGTTGGTCTATAAAGTTGTTCGGCAGACTTTGATTTTGAAATTGATAAGGACGGGATCTCATAGCGATTTGTTTTGAGATTAACTCCGGATGAAAGAGTGGTGATGATATTTGGCGGGTGTAATAACGGAAATTGCAATAGAATGTGGCGTGTCGGAACAGGCAGTTCGTGCATGGTGTAGGCGAAACCATGTTGCGAAAGATGCGAAAGGAAGTTTCGCAATCAGCGAAAGTCAAAAAACCGCCATATATCAGCATTATTTAGGTGTTGAACGAAAGCAAGTTTCGCAACAGGCGAAAGCAAGTTGCGAAACTTGCGAAACCACTTTGATCGCTATGCTGCAGGGAGAATTAGACCGGAAAAGCGAGCAACTTGCTGTAAAGGACAAGCAGATCGAGGAACTGAACGCAAGGTTGGCGGAGGTCAGCTCGGCGTTGGTGACGGCACAGCAGACTGCGGCAGCGGCCCAGGCTCTCCATGCTGGGACAATGCATCAGCAGCTTCTTTCCGGCAAGTCCGGAGCCGATCAGCCGGAGCGTGAGACAGAACCGGTTCAAAAGCGTAGCTGGTTTAGTAGGTTCTTTGGGGACTAAACAGAACGACAAATCGGAAGTTGTGGAGGTAAAATATAGATGAATCAAGGTAGAATTATTGTAATCACAGGTGCGCCGGGGACAGGAAAAACTACAAATACTGTAGAAAAGAGGAAGGAAATAATAAATGGCTAAAATGAGAATATCACCGGAATTGAAAAAACTGATCGAAAAATACCGCTGCGTAAAAGATACGGAAGGAATGTCTCCTGCTAAGGTATATAAGCTGGTGGGAGAAAATGAAAACCTATATTTAAAAATGACGGACAGCCGGTATAAAGGGACCACCTATGATGTGGAACGGGAAAAGGACATGATGCTATGGCTGGAAGGAAAGCTGCCTGTTCCAAAGGTCCTGCACTTTGAACGGCATGATGGCTGGAGCAATCTGCTCATGAGTGAGGCCGATGGCGTCCTTTGCTCGGAAGAGTATGAAGATGAACAAAGCCCTGAAAAGATTATCGAGCTGTATGCGGAGTGCATCAGGCTCTTTCACTCCATCGACATATCGGATTGTCCCTATACGAATAGCTTAGACAGCCGCTTAGCCGAATTGGATTACTTACTGAATAACGATCTGGCCGATGTGGATTGCGAAAACTGGGAAGAAGACACTCCATTTAAAGATCCGCGCGAGCTGTATGATTTTTTAAAGACGGAAAAGCCCGAAGAGGAACTTGTCTTTTCCCACGGCGACCTGGGAGACAGCAACATCTTTGTGAAAGATGGCAAAGTAAGTGGCTTTATTGATCTTGGGAGAAGCGGCAGGGCGGACAAGTGGTATGACATTGCCTTCTGCGTCCGGTCGATCAGGGAGGATATCGGGGAAGAACAGTATGTCGAGCTATTTTTTGACTTACTGGGGATCAAGCCTGATTGGGAGAAAATAAAATATTATATTTTACTGGATGAATTGTTTTAGTACCAAGACAGGAAAGATTGCGATTAAATAAGCAGGAGAAAATATAATTATGTCCAAGTATAAAAAAATGAAACAGCTCATAGCGGATATGCGCTTACCTGAGTATCGTTATAAGCAACTGCTTGATGCTGTGTTCCTACAAGGAATTATGCGTTTTGAAGATATGAAGTTGCTTCCAAAAACGCTGCGCGAAAAGTTGGTGGAGCAGTTTGGTGAAACTGTTGTGGAGATCAAGGCGATCCATCATGAGAAATCAATGCAAACTGACAAGGTGCTGTTTGAACTGTCGGACGGAAACCGTGTGGAAACGGTGGGCCTGTTTTATAAAGAGGGCTGGAACTCCTTTTGCATTTCATCTCAAAGCGGTTGCGGCTTCGGTTGTAAGTTTTGCGCAACAGGGACTTTGGGATTACGCAGAAACTTGACTGTGGATGAAATTACCGACCAAATCCTATATTTTATGCAACAAGGATGCAGTATCAACAGTATCTCTTTTATGGGAATGGGAGAGCCGTTCGCTAATCCACAAGTTTTTGAAGCCCTGCATGATCTGACCGCCCCGGAACTGTTCGGGCTGTCCCAGCGACGCATCACCATTTCGACTATCGGTATCGTGCCGGGTATTCAAAAATTGACAAGAGAATATCCGCAAGTCAATCTGGCCTATTCCCTCCACGCACCTACTGACCGTCTGAGGGAAACGCTCATGCCAATAACTAAAACATACCCCCTTGGTCAGGTACTGGATACATTAGATCAGCACATTCGGCAAACAAATCGCAAGGTGTTTTTGGCATACATCATGCTAAAGGATGTCAATGACAGCGACAGACACGCAGAGCAACTTACCAAGTTGTTATTCAAACACAAAAAGTATTTGCCACTATACCATTTAGATTTAATCCCATACAATCAAACGACAGTTACGGAAACTATGGTGCCCTCAAGCCACACACGAATAAAGGCCTTTTGCCGTATCATTCATAATGCAGGAATTAGCGTCAATATCCGAACGCAATTTGGCTCCGATATTAACGCTGCTTGTGGCCAGTTGGCGGGGGCCTACCGTGACGATCAAAAACAAGGAGAGAGAACAATGTCCGCTAGAGATGTAAAGAGTTTTGGTGAAGAGGTTGAAGCGAGCTGTTGAACGCTCAAAGTTAGACCGAAAGACAAATATCGAATTGGTAGAAACCATGTGGGAGCAATTTTCCAATTTGGGAATCTATGAATTAAATGTTATAGATACAACTACGCATTCAATCAAAGATACTGTTTCAGCAGTAAAAGAAAAAATAGTAAGCGGTACGGCTTTACTATTTTAGACAACTTCCAGTTTATCGGTGGGATGAAGGTCGGGGAGCCGTCCGCAGACGGCAGGGGCAGCGCCCCTCCGGAGCTGGCAGAGCAGCAGGCACGAGCCGGCAGTGAAGCAGCTCCGGCAACCCCTCCCCTTTAGGGGCGCAAAGCACTTTCACACCGCTGCACCGATGGGGTGGCGGTGTGAAAGTGCTTTTGCGTTACTTTCTCACCAGAAAGTAACAAAGAGGTTGTTTTTAGCGGAAATTTATGATAAAATAGAGGACGGAAGAATAAGCGGAAAGGGGGCGATTTTATGGGAGTTACGATTTCGGGTATGACAGGTGCAGGGAGCATCCGGCACAACAACCGCAGCTTCTCAGCGGCGAATGTAGACCGGAGCCGGACGGAGCAGAACATTGTTTTCTGCAACGAGGATCTGAAGCAGGTCTATCATATGGTCTTTGATGAAGCTCTCGCAGCCTACAACGCAAAGAAAACCAAAACGAGAGATAAGATACCGGACTACTATGAGCATATCCGGCAGAGTAAACAGGAAAAGCTGTTCCATGAAGCGATCTTCCAGATCGGCAACATGAGCGACTGTGGGTGCGGTACGCCGGACGGAGAACGGGCGGCGGCAGCTCTGAAAGATTTTGCGGAGTCTTTTGCAGAACGCAACCCCCATCTGCGGGTGTTCAATATGGTGCTGCACATGGACGAGGCAACGCCCCATCTCCATGTCGATTTTATCCCTGTGGCAACGGAGCAGTCAAGAGGACTTTCTACAAGGGTATCTATGAAACAGGCATTGAAGCAGCAGGGGTTTGTCGGTGTCGGCAGAAAGCAGACCGAATGGGCGGCGTGGATGGAACGGGAGAAAGAAGCTCTGACGGAGATCGCCCAGCGGCACGATTTTGAAATTATCTCTCTCGGCACGAACAGACCGCACATGGACTTGCCGCAGTTCAAGGAAGCGGCTGCGAGGCTGGAAGCGGTGCAGCAGCAGACAGCGGCAGTAGAGCGGGAGGTTGCTGAGCTGGAACGGCAGCGGGACGCTCTGAAAGGCACTGTGCGGCTCTTAAAGGAGGCTGACAGGGTAAATGCACCCCTGCATGATATTCAGCCGGAAAAGACGCTCACAGGGGCAGTAAAGGGCGTGACGGTGGATCAGGTCGAGCAGCTAAAGAAAATGGCACTGCGCAGCGTGACGGATCGGCACAAGGTACAGGAGCTGACGGAGGAAAACACCCGTCTGCGGTCACAGGTGCCGTCCATGAAGAAGCGGCTGGAAGAAGCGCAGCGGCAGCAGAGGCTTGAACAGGAAAACCGGAGGCTGCGCGATGAAAACTATTATCTGCAATCCGAGCTGCAGGAGGAACGCAGCTTCACCGAGCGTCTGACGGACGGCATCGGTCGGATGCTGGACTTCTTGGAAGAACACTTGCCGGAGCGTCTGCGTCCTCTGCTTGAAAAGGCGAGGGAGCTGCTGCCCGATCCGGAGATTGGACAGCAGCAGGAGCAACAGCAGCACCAGCGAGGAATGGGCGGCATGGAGCTGTAAAAGAAGCCTGTCCGGAGGGCTTGAAAATCTCTTTCGGACAGGCTATAATAACAACTGAAAATAGGGAATTGCTGTATTGATAATCTAAGCCCCCTGTAAGGGTACTCCCAACCTATATTTTTTCTCTCTGAAAGGGAGAAAGTCGGAGGGGAAAAGGGGGGTGAGCGGAGGGGTGTTGGAAGTGTGGTAAACCTCGTTAGAGGTTTTCCAAGCCACTGTGGTAAACCCATCGGGTTTTCCATAGTGGCGGCACTTTCAATGCCCCGCAGCGAGGGGGAAAAGGGGGAGGTGACTTTCTCTTTAAGGCGGCGTAGCCGCCGCTCTTTTGCTCCCCCTTTTCCCCCTTCCCGCCCGCAGGCGATCCCCGCCGCAGCGGATTTTCTTTTTGGTACTTTTTCT
>QUDE01000034.1 GCA_003477405.1 Ruminococcaceae bacterium AM07-15 | reverse complement strand
TACTGACCCCTATGGGGTCTGAGCAAACCACTAGTTTACTAGTGGTTATGATTATTTTCCAAATACTTTTTTGGCTCGGGCCATGTTTTCGGTGACATTTACACCGAAGGGACAGCGGCTTTCACAGGCCCGGCAGCCGATACACTGGGAGGCATGGGCCCCCAGCTCTTCATAGTGGGCCTGTACGGTAGGAGGAGGCGTCTGTCCTTCTTCCACCAGATCCAGCAGTTTGTGGACTTGGGCGATATTGATATGGGAGGGGCAGGGCAGGCAGTGGTTGCAGTACATACACTTGCCCTTGAGAGAAAACTGGGGCGTGGAGGCCAGGACAACCGAATAGTCCTTTTCTTCCGGGGAAGCCGTTTCATACCGGAGGGCTTCTGTCATTTCTTCCGGTGTGCGCACACCCACCAACACGCTGCCCACCGCCGGACGATCCATGGCATAGTGGATGCATTGGATGGGGGAGAGGGCCACGCCGAAGGGAGAGCGCTGGGCAGTCAGAAGGGAGCCAGCTGCCAGGCTTTTCATCACAGTGATGCCAATGTTTTCCCGCTGGCAGGTTTCATAGAATCTGGCCCGCAGGGGATGCATTCCCAAAAGGGGCTGCTGATAGGTGGCAGGGTCAAAGAGGGGTGCAGTGGAGCCCAGGCCGTCGGGGAGCAGATCGTAGGCCGGGTTGATGCTGAAGAGGATCACATCCACGATGCCGCTTTCGATGGCCCGCAGGCCGATGTGAGGATCGTGGGTGCTGATGCCAATGGTGCGCACCGTGCCTTGTTGTTTCAGCTTCTGAGCATAGTCCGCCGTGCCGCCGGAGAAGATCTGGTCAAATTCCTGGTCGGTGTCCACACAGTGGAACATACCGATATCGATATAATCGGTATCCAGACGATGAAGCAGATCTTCGAAGAAGAACTGGGTTTCTTTTCGTTCCCGGGTGCGGCCATATTGGCCGTCCTTCCACCGGGCGCCGAAATGGCCCTGGATGAGCACTTTGTCCCGTCGGCCCTTCAAAGCCAGGCCGATATCCCGACGCACATTGGGCTCGGACATGAACACATCCAGAATGTTGACGCCGCCCTCCAAAGCGGTATCCACCACCTGATGAATGGTTTTGGCGTCCAGGCCCTCCAGATGTTCACAGCCAAGGCCGATCTCACTGGCTTGCAGTCCGGAGCGGCCCAGGGTTTTATAGATCATATGCGGCCACCTCTTTTCATGGATTTGCCTTTATTGTAGCACGGGGAAAACAGAGGGACAAGGCCTCTTAGGTTTCCGGGGGAAGCTGAGGCGGATAGAGGGCAAAGAGCTCCTCATAGGGATAGTTCCAGGCCAGTTGGCGCATTTCTTCCACAGCCTGGGGAATCTCCTGGGGCGTGAGACCGGAAGAAGAGGCCATTTCTTCGGTGATCCATTGGTTGACCTGGGGAGAATAGTGGATGGGATCGGTGTATTGTTCCAGATCGCAAATCACTTCTTCTTCCGCGCAGGGATAATAGACATGGACATTGTCACACTGGGCCAGGGCCTGCAAGGCCGCTTCCTGGGCGGCAAGGGTGCCTTCCAGCGTGCCCCTGCGGTAAACCCGATCCCAAAAGACAATGCTGTAAGGGGGAATGAAGAAATAAAACTCTGTTTCCGGATGGGCCTGCACATAGGGGAGAATGATCTGCAAATTGGCGGATGTTTCGGCGGAAAAGATGTCCGATCCCATCATAGGGGTGGGTTCCGGCCGGCCGTATACTTTCATCACCGCCTGGGGGCCCCATTCATACCGGTTTTCCCAGGCAAAAAGATCGTCCACTGTGGGCACCGGGTCCCAGCGGAAGGCATAGAGCATGGAAACGATCTGCCGGAAAAGCACATCCTTGTTATACAGATATTCCACATCATCCCAGGGGTTGTCGTTGTAAAGATAGTCGGGGAGAAGCTCGGTGCTTTCCTGGGGGAAAGCGGTGAGCAGATTGGTGTCCAAGCCCCAGAAGACCCGCTGGATCTCGTGATCTTCATAGGCCATATCCAGCGCTTTGATGAATTCGCCGAAGTTCCCGCCGGGGAAGGTGAACTTGGCCGTTTTGCAGGAAAAGGCCTCGTCAAACCAGCTGGCCCGGAAGTTGGCGGTGACAGAGGTGCCGATGAGGATGCTGTCATAATCGAAGTTTTCGGCAATCCCTCCCACCTGGTGCCGTTCATCGGTGGTCACCGGAGGCAAAGGGGTCCAGGGAGCGTGATAATGGAACATGGGATCAATGACATAAACTAAAGCTCCGCAGCCCAGAAGAAGAGCCAGAAAGAGACAGAGAAAGGAAATGGAAAATTTGCGATACACCGAAGAGCCTCCTAAAACATCACATACAAAAATCCGCTGACACCGGAAAAGGAAAGAACCGACCAGAACAGCAGCAATACACAACACGCCATCAAGGACAGGCGGGGCCGGAAAGCAGCCAGCCGTTCATGGGTATTTCTTAGCTGGATGGAAGCAAACAGACAAAATCCGATAAAGAGCAAACAGAGCATCAGGTTCCAGCGTTCCAGTGTGGGCATAAAGGAAAGGCGCAGCCAGAGAAGTTCTGCAAAGTCGAAGTGAGCGGTCAGATTGATGTCGATCACGCCCAGATCCATCCGGAAAAGATTGCCCAGGAAGGTGAAGGCGGTGTGGAGATCGGGAGCGCGGAAAATCACCCAGGTCAGGTTGATGAAGGCAAAGGTGCCCAGAAAGCGGAAGGCCGGGTGAAGTTTTTCCAGAGGTTTTTCAAAAATCCGCTCCACAATCTGAGCCAGCCCGTGGAGAAGCCCCCATAGTACAAAGGTCCAGTTGGCGCCGTGCCAGAGGCCGCTGACCAAAAACACCAGAAGGGTATTTCCGTAGGTGCGCAGCCGGCCTTTCCGGCTTCCGCCAAGAGGAATATACAGGTAA
Source organism: Ruminococcaceae bacterium AM07-15 (assembly GCA_003477405.1). Classification (GTDB taxonomy): domain Bacteria; phylum Bacillota; class Clostridia; order Oscillospirales; family Butyricicoccaceae; genus Pseudobutyricicoccus. The sequence goes on along the minus strand of QUDE01000034.1, from coordinate 4,905 downwards.
CGGGTGAAAAAACGGGTGAGGGTCATATGCCATCGTTTCCAGAATTCCCGCACGGAGAAAGCCCGATAGGGGGAATCGAAGTTTTGCGGGAGCTGGATATTGAAAAACAACCCCAGACCGGTGGCCATATCGCAGTAGCCGCTGAAATCGAAATAAAGCTGCAAAGTGTAGCAGAGCATCACGAGAAAGGCGGTGGGGGTGTTCATGCCTTCCACCCAGGTGAACCCCCAATCGGCGGCCTGGCCCAGGGTGTCGGCCAGCAGTACCTTTTTGGCCATGCCAAAGGAAAAGGCCACCAGACCTTTGGAAAAGTTCTCCCACTGAAAAAAACGGTTTTTCCGGCAGCGAAGCTGGGGGACGATTTCAGTGTGCAGGGAGATGGGGCCGCTCATGATATAGGGGAAAAAGCAAAGGGAGCAGGCATAATCCAATGGCGGGAACAAAGGAGCCTCTCCACGGAAGCGATCCACCAGGTAGGCAATTTGCTGGAAAGTGAAGAAGCTGAGTCCCAAGGGGGCGATCAGTCGGAGCAAAGGCAGATGCAGTCCGGTGAGGGAGTTGAAAGTCCCCAGGAAAAAATCAAAGTACTTAAATAGAACCAGCAGCCCGATGTGGAAAAGAAGCCCGATGAGCAGCAGTCCTTTTTTGCGGCCCTGTTTCCCCATGGCGGCGGCCAACAGGTAATTGACCACAGCGGAAGAAAACAAGACCAAAAGAAAAGGCAGACCGTGGCTGCCGTAAAACCAAAGGGAGCAAAGGAGCAAAAAAAGCCGGTTTGCAGGGGAGTGAGGCAGCAGCCGGCCCAGAAGAAAATAGCCGGCGATGGCCACGGGGAGAAAGAGCAATAGAAAGAAATAGGAATCAAAAAACAAGGGGAGAAGCCTCCTGAATCAGAATAAAAAGGATAAGGCATACCCAAAAAGTATAGCACAGAAGGGAAAAAATGAAAAGGAGCGCCCCGAAGGGCGCTCCAGAAAACGGAGGAGTGTGCAATTTTATTCGGCCCAGCTCATCTGCTCGAAGCGGGTCAGGCCGGCGGGGGTCAGATTGACACCCTGGAGTTTGCTGTTGAAAGCCCGCACATTGCTGCCCTGGTACAGGGGAATCTGGGGGCACAGCTGGTTCAGAGTCTTGTTCAGCTCAACGATGGCCGCATCACGGGCGTCATCATCAATGGTGGAGGCGATTGCGTCGATCTGAGCATCGATTTCCGGATTGTTGGTACGGGTCTGGTTGGAAGAACCGATGGAATTGCTGTGGAACACACCCTTCAGGAAGGTGACGATATCGGTGGAAGAATAGCCGCCGATGGAAGCGGTGAAGTTGCCTTCGGCCGTTACCGACACATAGGTGGCGGTATCCAGGCTTTCAATCTCGCAGTTGATACCGATTTCCTTCAGGTTGGCCTGGATCACTTCGGCCATACGGCGCTTGCCCTCGTTGGAACAGAGGATGCTCAGCTCGATGGAGGCCGGGTCCACACCGGACTGCTCCAGCCATTCCTTGGCCTTTTCCACATCATAGGTGTCGCCGTTTTCCTCGCTGGTGGAGCTCATGCCCACAGGCAGCTGGGAGACGGCCACGCTGCCCAGACCGTTGGTGGCCACGGTGACCAGGTCTTCCTTGTTGATGGCGCAGTTGATGGCATGGCGGACAGCTTCATTGTCCAGACCGGGTTTTTCGTTGTTCAGAGTCATCCAGGAAAGGATGTTGGATTTGGACTGGACGGTGTCCAGCTCTTCGCTCTCTTCGATGCGCTCCAGATCCACGGTTTCCACTTCCATCAGGAAGTCCACTTCACCGGCCTCCAGGGCGATGGTGCGGGCAGAGCCTTCGGGAACGATCTTCCAGGTCATGTCCTTGATGGCGGGAGCGCCGGCATAATAATCTTCGAAGGCTTCAAAGGTGATGGAAACACCGCTCTGCCAGTCTACAAACTTATAAGGACCGGTACCGATGGGGTTCTTGCCAAAGTCATTGCCGCTTTCGATGAGCTCTTTGGGCAGGATGGCATTGCCATGGTTGGACAGGTCATAGAGCAGAGTGGCTGTGGGGGTGGGAGTGGTGATCTTGACGGTGTAATCATCCACTGCGGTGACGGTTTCCACTGTGGTGGTGTAGTTGGAAATGTCGGTGCAGGTCTTGGCCCGCTCCAGAGAGGCCACCACATCTTCGGCGGTCATGTCGCTGCCGTCGTGGAACTTGACGCCCTGACGCAGGTGGAAGACCCACTCGGTATCGCTGGTGTTTTCATAGCTTTCCGCCAGGTCGGCCACAGGCTGCATGTTTTCGTCCATGGTCACCAGTGTGTTGTAGGTGAGCAGGTTCATGTAGATACCTGCCAGAGCGTTGTGCTCTGTGGGAGACAGAGTGGAAGGTTCGCTGCCGGTGGCGATGACAATGCTGTCCTTGGCCGGCGCTTTTTCTTCTTCTTTGTCCTCGGTCTGACTGCCCTTGGTGTTTTCCTGGGCTGTGTCCTTCTGGCATCCGGCCAGAAGGCCCAGGGACAGCATCCCGGCCAGAGCCAGGGCCAAAAGCTGCTTCATGCGTTTTTTCATAATGGCACCTCTTCAAAAATGTTAAGAAAATATGTCGGATCGATGTCCGTAGGGTATTGTAGCGGGGGAAAAAGGCGAATGCAACCTTTATTTAATATTGCGATAGGGTAAAGGGATATTATTGAATGTGTCTATAACCATCTAGCATATTTTGTGCAAAAAGACGGAAAGATTTAGAAGAGGGAGAAAAAGGAACTTTTGGAAAAGGAAATCGTCTAATGAAGTAAGCAGCTCTTTAAAACACGAAAGGAGAGGACGGGACATGAAAAGGATCATGGCGTGGATCGTGGCAATGACGCTTCTGCTGGGGATGGCCCCCGGCGTTTTGGGAGCATCGGAAGAGTGGAATCAGCAGGCCCAGCAGGTCACCGGGAAGGTCAAGGCTCTTCTCGGGATCGGCGATGAGTACACCGGTTTCCACAGCGAGTATCAGACCGACGAAGGGGTGCCTTTGTGGGTGCTCAACTGGAGCCTGGATGAGCTGCGGCTGACGGTGGAAGCCACCTCTCAAGGGCAAGTGATGGAATACCGGCTGGATGATGGGGACTATTCCTCTCAGGAGCCGGGGTTTGCTCCCTCTGTGCCCAAGGTGAGCGATGCCCAGGCTTTGAAGTTGGCCCAGGCCTTCATCGACAAGCTGCTGCTGGAAGGGGAAAGCGTGAAGCTGGACGCTTCCCAGATCAGCCGGGGCGGCGATGAGATCTGGTTTTATTTTGACATCGCCCTTCATGGTCTGCCTTCCCCCTTGTCCGGACGGATTACCCTGGACGGGGAAGATGGAACGGTGATTTCCTATCGCCGCACCAATCCGGAGCACTATCGGGGCGGTGTGGACAGTCCCAAGCCTTCGGTGACTCTGGAACAGGGCCGGAGCACCTTGCAGGGAACCCAGAAGCTTCAGCTGGAATACACCCGGCAGATGGAAAATGGCACAGAGAGCCAGCAGGCTCATTTGCGCTATGTGCCGGTGAGCGGAGACAATTATGTGGTGGATGCCTTTACCGGAAAAGCGGTCAACCTGTCCCAGCTGTGGCAAGAATATTATAAGGAATCCGGCGATCAGGAAAGCGGAGGCAGCAACTCTGCTGCGGACAGCGGCCTGAGCGAAGTGGAGCTGGAGGGGCTGGGCAAGCTGGATCAGGTTCTGGAAGAAAAGGAACTGGACAGTTTGCTGCGGCAAATGCCCCAGCTGGCCCTGCAGGATTTTCAGTTGGCCGAGACGGCCTACTATTATAACAAGGAAGACGATTGCTATACCGCCTCCCTCAGTTATACACGGCAGAAGGGAGAGGTGCGGGAATACAAAAATGCCACCGTCAATGCTTCCGATGGACAGCTGATCCGGTTCTTTGCCTTTGGAGATGAAGAGCGGGAGGCTTTGGAAGGAGAAGCAGCTATGGCCAAAGGCCGGGCCTTCCTGGAAACCTATTTCCCCCAGCAGTTCAGCCAGGTGGGAACCTATGAGGGAAGCAGTCTGCAAGGAGAAGGCGTGGTGCTGGTGCGCCAGGCAAACGGCGTGCCTTTCCCGGAAAACTATTACCGCATGAGTTTTGACAAGCAGACCGGTGCCCTGCTGTCCTTCCAGGGGCAATGGGATGAAGATGTGACCTTTGCAGGCCAAGAGGGGATCATCTCCCTGGAGCAGGCCGAGAACATCTGGAAGGAAGCCCATCCGGTGGAGCTGGGGTATTCGGCAGCTCCCACCGATCAGGGGGATAAATTGATGCTGGCCTATCAGTATACAGAAGAAGCCAAGCAGGTTTATGGTGTGGATGCACTGTCCGGCGAAGCTCTGCGCAATCAGTGGGAGCAGGTACAGGTTTCTTATACCGATGTGAAAGAAGGAGACAGCGAGATTCTGGCCCTGGCCCAGATGGGCGTGGGATTTAAGAGCGATCTGTTCCAAAAGGACAAGGCGCTGACCCAGGCGGATCTGCTGGCCTTCCTGGTGTCGGCTCAGGGGCAGTATTACGATCCTCAGGTGCCGGAAGAGCTGGAAAGCCTGTATTGGAGTGCCTATGAGCTGGGGATTCTGGAAAAGAACCAGCGGCAGGAGGATGCCCTGATTACCCGGGGTCAGCTGGTGAAGATCATTCTGGATATGTCGGGCTATGGCAAAGCGGCCGGAATGTGGCAGATCTACCAGTGCAATTTCAGCGACGCCGGAAAGATCCCCAAGGAATATTACGGTTATGCCGCCATTGCCCAGGGATTGGGCATGGTGAAGGGGAATGGCAGCGGCCGGTTTGCGGCCCAGGATACCGCGACCCGGGAACAGATGGCGCTGATGTTCTACCGCTTTATGAATCGGACTGTATAAATAAGGAACAAAGAAGCGGCCCGCATT